>NZ_RZGS01000044.1 GCF_003989745.1 Legionella septentrionalis | reverse complement strand
GGGCATCATCATACTATCAAAGCTCCTATCGTGGGAGAGGGGGTAGATCGAAGTGAAATAGAAAAATTTGTGCTCAATTTAAGATGAAATCTTGGCTAAAAAACTTTAGGGACGTTGCCTAGTATTTCCTAAATTTATTGTAAATAAGTCCTTGAATACCCTATGCGCAGAAAAGTGCATAATATGGATAAATTCTTTACAATAAAGCCATTTTATGCTAATGCTTTGTAAAATCCCTATGAAATTTTAAATCAGGCAGTCCTATGACTGAGCCATCCAAACTTAAAATTTTACTGTGCCGACTATCGCATGTTGATGTATGCATTGAACTGCAATATGTGATAAAGGCTTTTTTAATTCCTTTGTTTAAGATAATTCCAAATTCTCCACCCTATTTAGCGGGGCTTATTAATTGGGGAGGGCATAGCATTCCGTTAGTGGATTGGGCTTTTTGCATGGGTTCTACGCGAGAGGAGCCTTATTCTCCCGATACGCCAGTATTGCTTTGTACGGATGGTAAGCAATTCGCTGGGGTGATAGTCGATAAAATTCTGGGGTTGATTGAAGTAGAAAAAACTCAACTACAATTAAATGATGCGTTTAGGGAAGAGAAAGCGCCGTTTGCTGCAGCGGTTACCATTGATGCAAATATATCGCTGCTAATCGATATCCACCAACTTTTAAAAATACAGTTAACTGAAAGCAAAATCCCAGCGCTTAACAATAGGTGAGCATGATGCATCACATAGATACCATGGGTTTGTCGGAGGGTTTTTCTAATACTCTTAAAGGATTGGAGTCAAAATTACTGCAAATTATTTTACAGCGCACGGGAATCGTAGTGCCTTTTACGCTGTTAAAAACCCTATATGCTTTCATTCAACAAGACTGTCAGCGCTTAAGCTTAGAGCTCGACGCTTATTTGGCCCGGCTGGCCAATACGCCTGTAAATTCTTCTTTATTTGAAAGGATTATTAGTCAAATCGTAATCGGAGAAAGTTATTTTTTTCGCGATCAGCAACAAATGAAATTGCTGCAGGAGACATTATTACCGCAAATTATCAAGCGTAAACAACAGCAAGACAATTTAAATTTACGGATTTGGAGTGCCGGTACAGCAGGGGGGGAGGAAATTTATACCTTAGCGTTAATAATTTACGAGATGTTACCATCCCTTGCTGACTGGAAACTTCATTTGTTAGGCACGGATATTGATACACAAGCTCTAAAAAAGGCCAGTGTTGGCTTTTACCGGCCCTGGTCGATGCGTACTATTCCTAAGTATTTTTTAGAAAAATATTTTATAAAAGAAAAAGATGGATACCAGTTATGCAGTGAAATCTTGCGTTTGGTAACATTACGCTATTTAAATTTGGTTGAGCCCCATTATCCTGAACTGTTAAATGGCACTTCGTCTTTGGATTTAATTTTGTGTAGAAATGTGTTGATTTATTTTGACACAAAACACATTGATTTTGTGGTGAAAAGGCTAGCCGGGTGTCTGGATGACGATGGAATTTTAATGTTCGGAGCGTCCGATCCAATTAATTATGCGTCTACCTGCCTCATTAGCCATTTTGACAAAAGTGCCTATTTTACCAGAAAGGCTTGCCTGGGTGAGGAGTATGGGCATGATTCAATCTAAGATACAGCATGCCCTGCAATGCTTGCCCAAAGACGTACAGACATTGCAATTATTGGAAAAACGCGCTGCTCTGCTGGCGCGAGAAACTCTTAAAGACGATGAAGGTGAGGTGGCACTCACTTACGTACCCTTTGCTTTAGGCCATGAGACTTATGGGGTGCCGATGAGCTATGTCCAGGAAATCATGGGCAATATGCCTTTAGCAAAACCTCCTTTCACCCCTGATTTTGTTGCCGGAATTATCAATCGGCGTGGTTCGCTGCTCACTATTTTGGATTTGAAGCAATTCTTTAAGCTTACTTCTGTGACTTATCCTGAAACTCGTTACATTATTATTGTTTCAGCCGCAGGAATAACCTTAGGATTTCTCGCCGATACGGTTTATGGCAGTAATTTTTACGAACAATCCGCACTGGAAGCACCCTTGGCCTCGTTCGAGGCCATCCAACCGGACTATGTAATTGGTTTGTATCAAGGTTTAAGCGCTATTATTAATGTAGAAGCAATTATTGCAGCGGTTGCCATACAACTTAAACGGGAAGGAGAAAGGTGATGGATGCACACGCAAGGAAATCACACCGTGGTTTATCCATTCGTGGCCGTTTAATAGCTGGTTTTTTATTACTCAGCATGCCTTTGTTTATTGTGATGTTGATTACGCTCGTTAAGGTAGAGTCCAGTAACCAAATCAATAGCATTATTCAGGAAGTTGACACGCCTACGTTAAATGCTGTCATTGATTTGGATGGCAAAATACTAACTTCACAACGGTATGTGTACCAATGGTTAATCACAGGGAATGAACGGGCCAAAACGAATTTTGAGACAAATCGTCAGGAGATGCTCGCGCGCATTGAAGAAATCGATGAGTTAACAGACGCTTATGATTATCCAAATGATTTTGAAAAACTTTGGAATGAATTAAAAACTCACTATTCCCCTTTGTTTAATGAGCAAAATGCACTGTTCTCATTTTCTATAAATCGAGAAGATTTGTTATCAGAGCAAGCGCTGGTACATTTAAGTGCTGCCGTGAAAATACTTGATAAGATGCTGCTTATTATTCAAGGTGTTCGTGATGTGAATGATCCTGCCCATTTTCGTGGTGGCATATTCAATGCTGTCTCTGAGATATTCATCAAAGATTCGATAAGGCTTACTAACAATTTAGTCACCTTGAAATGGTTATCTTATGGGCTGCTGATGTTAGCCATTGTTTTAACGGCTGTTGTTCCTTTTCTTACTGCCCGCTCTATCGTGCGCCCACTTAATCAAGCCATCGATGTTGCTCAAGCCATTGCTTCTGGAAAGCGCCATATTGAAATCCCTCCTGGGGGTAGCGATGAGGTGGGGAAACTTCTGCAGGCGTTAAAAAGCATGCACGATGCCATCGTAGAGAAAGAAAAGGCGCTGATTGCGAATGAAGAAAAAACACGGCAGTTATTTGAAACGACCGTGCAAACTGCCCAACAATTTAGTGAACACACGAGTAAAGTTTCTGCAGGTGATTTGCGCGAGCGAATTGAAGTACGGCAGGGTGATTTGATGGAAAAATTAGGGAAAGACTTGAATACCATGACCGATAACCTGGCTGGGATGGCAAAAAAAATCATGGATACAAGTCAACGTGTGATTGGCATGGTGGATACCATTAAATCCTCGGCAAATGAACAATCAACCAGCATAACCGAGCAAGCTTCGGCGATCAGTGAAATCAGTGCTTCTTTAGAAGAAATTGATAAAAGCTCAAAGAAAACAATTGAAAAAGCACAAAGTTTACGCGATGCCGCAAAAAGTACGTATGAACAAGGTAAAAAGGGGAAAGAATCAGTCCAACAAGTCATCGAAGGTATGAATACATTACGTGAAAAAGTAAAAATCATTGAAAAAACCATCGTGGATTTAAATAATCATACCCAACAAATTAGCGAGATTACCTCGGCTGTTACTACTTTGGCACAACAATCAAAAATGTTGGCACTAAATGCCTCCATTGAAGCCGCTAAGGCTGGCGAAGCTGGAAAGGGTTTTGCTGTAGTAGCCAATGAAGTTAAAAATTTGGCTGAGCAATCGGAACAAGCCACCACGCAAGTACAAAAAATTCTCGAAGAAATAAGAAATTCGGCTGATAAGGCAGTGATTGTCACCGGAGAAGGTACTAAAACAGTGGATGCGGGTAGCGTATTGATTGCTAACACCGCAGAAGTAATTAACAGTCTCAGCGAGTTGATTAATACGGCTTCCATTTTAAGCCAGCAGATGGAAGCTGCCATAAGACAAGAAGGGATTGGAATTGAGCAAATCACAGCGAGTATGAATGAAATCAACCAAGCCACTTCTTCTTTTGTAGTGGGTATTAAACAAACTACGGAAGTAATCAATAGATTGGCTGAGATGGCAGAGGGGCTTAAAAAAGATGTGGATATTTATCGAATATAAGGGTGAATATGGCATCTGCAGACGAACGCTATAATAAACTGATTGAAATCTTCAAAGGCGAGTTTAAGCAACGGATTACCCTTATCCAAGAAAATCTGGATAATCTTAAAACCCAAAACCCCACTGCTAACACGGAACAGCTGGTACAAAGCATTGCCAGTGAGTCTCGTAATATCAAAGTTTCTGCTCAAGCTGTGGAATTTGATTATATTGTTGAAATGGCGCACCGGCTTGAGCAATTATTTAGCGGTATTCAGCAGGATCTATCGCTTTTAAGTGCTGAAATTATTGTTGGAAGCCAGGAAATTATTGCTTATCTCAAGGAAGCTATGGAAGCTTGTAGTCAAGGTGAATCGCTTCCTGACGGTTACCAAACATTCATGCTGAAATTAAAACAATGGCTTGATAACAAGAAAGAATCTTCTCTTAAAGAACCGGTTGCTGGCATGGGTCAAGCAAAGACACCTGTTCATACGACAACCAAAGTCGGTCAGGATTTTGCCAAACAAATTGTTAATACATTTAAAATAGAACTCGATGAAAAATGCCAGGTCATCACGGATGGCTTACTTAAACTTGAAAGAATAGAGCAGGATAGCAGTGAATATGAAGCAACCATTCATGACATGTTCAGGGCTGCACATAATATTAAAGGCTCTGCAAGGGGAGTTGGTATTTTACCTGTAGGAGACATTGCACACCGCCTGGAGACTTTATTTTCTTCTCTGCAAAAACACGTGGTGCGAGTTTCCAAACCCATCATCACGCTTTGTCTTGCTGCCGTAGATGCAATGCAGGTAGCCATGGGGTGTTTTTTGAAATCCCAACCACTTTCTTTTGAGTTACCAGAACTTTTGGCGAGTCTTGAGCAATATGCTTCCGGGGATAGTAAATTGCCGCAAGAAGCGCCCGTTATTCGTAAACCTGCAATAAGCCCTGCCAAGGTGAGTTCTGCTAAACATGAAGAAGTAGAAGAATCGATACGGGTTTCACTGAAAAATCTTGAGCATGTCTCAGCCTATATGGAAGACATGCTTGTTAATAAAATTGCGTTTGATGATCATTATGCACAGTTGAGTCGTATCAATGTCCGCATGCGACAATTCATGAAATCCTGGAAAAAAGAGTTAACGAATCTAGTTTCCACAAGCCTTATTAATCCTGCTTCTTCGCAAGCCGTATCGCTGCTGGAAATGTCTGATGAACTAATGGAGTTTACTCATTCTCTGCAGGAATTGCAGAAGGATATGCGCGCTCGTATGAATGAACTTGCAGTAACGTTTAATAATTTACAGGATGAAGTGGGCATGCTCCGCCTTGTTCCTGTGTCTATTTTACTTAGAACGCTGCCGCGGGTAGTGCGTGATTTAGCGCTTTCTTTAAATAAAGAAGTCAACCTGACGATAGCCGATAATGAAGTTAAAATTGATAAACTTGTTTTAGAAGGTTTAAAAGATCCATTGCATCATATTTTAAGAAACGCAATTGATCATGGAATTGAGCCCGTAGAAAAACGGGTACAAAAAGGCAAGCCTGAAATTGCTTCTATTGCTATTGACGTTCACCAGGAAGGCAGCCAAATCGTTTTTGTAATAAAAGATGATGGCGCAGGAATCGATCTGGATAAAATAGCGAGAATTGCTCTGCAGGAAAATCTAATCACTCAGGCAGAATTAGAAAATATGACGGAGCAAACTATACTTGAACTGATTTTTCATCCCGGATTTTCTACCGCCGAGACTATTACAGACATTTCAGGCCGCGGCGTGGGCTTAGATGTGGTTAGAACGAATTTGGCCGCGCTAAAAGGAAACGTAACCGTTACCTCCAAACAAGGGCAGGGTACGACTTTTTATTTACATGTGCCCTTGACACTTGCTACGGAACGAGGGCTTATTGTGCGTAGCGATAATCAATTTTTTGCGATAACGGTTGATTGCGTTTTAAGAGTGTTATTGATTCGACAAGGCGACATCCATGAGATAGAAAATAGCCGTGCCATTTTACTTGATGACAAATTTCCTATTAATTTATATGCCTTAACCGCCATTTTAAACCCGGAAAAAACCTGGGTTCCTCAGAGTGACTTGCTGCAAATTGTTTTGGTAAAGAAAAACCTGCATACAGTGGCTTTGGTAATGGATGAAGTCCTGGGCGAAAGTGAAATTGTTATAAAGCCTCTGCAGGCGCCTCTAACCAATACCCCTTGTATTGCCGGTGCTACCTTGTCGGGGAATGGGCAAATTATTTTTGTATTAAATTCTATCGAGCTGATAGAAAAATCACTGCAGGCACCAACCATTCCCTCCATAAAAGACTTCACGGAGATGAATTCATGATTCGGGTACTCATTGTGGATGACTCAGAAACGGAAGTCGCACTCATCAAAAAGATATTAGAGCCTGAATCGGATATGGTTATCGTAGGGATTGCCAGGAATGGCAAAGAAGCTGTCGAAGCTGCACTTTATCTTAAGCCGGATTTAATCACCATGGACATTCAAATGCCCATTATGGATGGATTGGATGCTACCCGCCTTATTATGATGCAACAGCCCACTCCCATCGTGGTGATTAGTTCGACGGTGGATGATGAGTCAGTCAAATCCGTTTTCCACATCCTTGAAGCAGGTGCGCTCACCGCACTCGCTAAACCTACGAATGTTTTAGCGCCCAATTTTGAAGACACGCGAAAACGCATCGCCGCTACCTTACGCGCGATGGCTGAGATTAAGGTTATGAAAAAAATGTGTAAGGGAGTTCCGGCAAAGGAGCCTGTCTCATCAATAACCAATGCATCGGGTAAAGGTTATGAAGTAATCGCAATTGGTGCTTCAGTCGGTGGTCCTATGGCTGTAAAAACTATTTTATCAGCCTTACCGGCTAATTATCCTTTGCCAATTATTCTTGTACAACACATGAGTTATGGTTTTACCGAAGGCTTTGTCAACTGGCTAAAAAACCATGTACAACTGCAAGTGAAAAGCCCAGAGCAAGACGAAGTATTCAGCAAAGGTACAGTATACATTGCCCCCGAGGGGCACCATTTGGAAGTGAAGCGTACAAATCGGGGGCTGGTTGCTGATTTATATGCAGGACGGCCAGCTTATGGTTTTATTCCATCAATTAGCATTTTATTTAAATCGGTTGCCAAAGTGTGTGGGCCTCATGCAGTTGGAGTTTTATTAACCGGCATGAGTTACGACGGCGCTGAAGGTATGCTCGAAATGAAGAAAACAAATTGCCTTACCATGATTCAAGGGCCGGAAAGTTCGATCGTATTTGGCATGGGCAGTGTGGCGCAATCCTTAGATGCAGTGGATATCGTATTAGAATTGAATGAATTAACTCTTTATTTAGCCACCAAGATTGTGGGAATACATAATGGTTCATGAAGCAAGCGAATTATTGCAAGCCCAACAGAAAACATTGGTTCTTATTGTGGATGACAGTGCCACGATGCGATTATTGCTTGCAGAAGCCATGTCTGATGCCGGGTTTGAATCTTTAGTCGTCGAGAACGGTGAAGAAGCTTTAGAGGTATTAAAAACTACTCAGCCTGATGCCATTTTATTAGATGTAGAAATGCCTGGATTGAACGGGTTTGCAGTATGTGCCGAAATCCGTAAGATGGTCCATTTCCGTTACACGCCCATCATGATGGTAACCGGCCTTGAGGATTATGAATCGATTAATAAGGCATTTCTAGCAGGTGCCACGGATTTTACCACTAAGCCGATTAATGCCGCCCTGCTGGGGCATCGTGTCCGCTATATGGTGCGCACCAGTGCTTATTTTCGTGATTTACAAGCAGTGGAATTAAAAGTACGTGAGCTCAATACAGAACTGGAGAAGAAAATTTTAGAAATTCAACAAATTGCAGAAGCTCAAGCCCGTTTTGTCCCCCAGGATTTTTTAAGATTATTAAATAAAGAAAGCATCGTTCATGTTAATTTGGGTGACAATGTTGAAAAAAACATGTCGGTGCTGTTTCTTGATATCCGCTCGTTTACGGAGTTAGCTGATCATGCAAGTCCCGTTGAGATATTTTCCTTTCTAAATGAATTAATGAGTTATTTAGAGCCAGCTATCGTTAAAAATAATGGATTTATAGATAAGTATATTGGTGATGCGATTATGGCGTTATTCAATAGAAGGCCGGATGATGCCTTACAAGCATCTGTGGATATGCACGGCTTTTTAAAAAAATACAATGAAACGCGGACTCATAAAGGTTTGCAGCCGGTGCGAATTGGTATTGGTATCAACACAGGTATGCTGGTATTGGGAACGGTAGGATATGAAGACAGGATGGATTGTACGGTCATCAGCGATACGGTGAACGTGGCTTCCAGGATAGAATCACAAACTAAAGTTTTAGGCGTGGATGTTTTAATTACGGAAGAAACGTTTAAGCAATTGCACCATCCCGAGCGTTTCCATTTGCGGTCGTTAGGCAGTGTGCAAGTAAAAGGAAAAGTAGAGCCGATTAATATATATGAAGTTTTTAATCATAATCCTGAACTTGAAGTGCAAGCAAAACTCGCATACCAAGCCATTTTTGCTGAAGCGCTTATTTATTACCAGCAAAAACGCTATCTCGAAGCTTCAAGTTTATTCCGGCAAGTCATTTCTAAAAATTCCCGCGATCTTCCTGCGGAATATTTTTTACAACAATGCCAATTTAAGAGCAATGCATTTTCACCCGGTTTAAAATAATGCGTTTCTTACTCAAGCTCATTTTAAAAATTGCACAAAATAAAAGATAATCACGCCTGGCGCGGCAGGAAGCATGAAGAACGCCTAGCGGAAAGGCAAGAATATATGCTTTAATATGACAATTTTCGCTGTTTAAGGGTTTAATATGACATTTGTTGTGACTGAAAACTGCATCAGATGTAAATATATGGATTGCGTCGAAGTTTGTCCCGTGGATTGCTTTTATGAAGGGCCAAATTTTTTAGTGATTCATCCGGAAGAATGCATCGATTGTGCATTATGCGAGCCGGAGTGTCCTGTGCAAGCCATTGTTTCAGAAGATGACTTGACTGAAGACCAACGGCAATTTCTTGCCATTAATGCTGAATTGGCGCAAACCTGGCCAAACATTACCGCAAAAAAAGAGCCGCCTGAAGATGCGAAGGAATGGGAAGGCGTGGAAAATAAACTGCAATATCTGCAAAAAGAGTGGGAATAACTCCCATCCTGGAGGATTTTGTAACAAATTGCCGGCGCGTACTCAGCGAGCAAGGTCGGTTGTTTACAGCAATTCCAGGGTTTGTTGCACGCACGCAGCAAATTGATTTGGCGATCGCCATCGCCAAAGCCATCGAAGCACGTGCTACCCTGGTTGCTGAGGCAGGAACAGGAATAGGCAAAACCTTTGCCTATTTAGTTCCCTGTTTGTTAAGCGGTAAAAAAGCACTCATTTCCACAGCTACCAAAACCCTGCAAGATCAGCTTTTCCAAAAAGATTTGCCTGTGCTTGTCCGTGCATTAGGATTATCAGTGCGCGTACAAAATCTTAAGGGACGTGCTAATTATATTTGTCGTTATCGTCTTGACCTTCATGTCAACGAAGGGCAATTTAGCGCGCAACAAATCGCCCATGAAGTACTTTATATTCATGAAAAACTTCCTCGGTTAATTGCCGGTGAACGCAATGAATTACCTGAAATTCAGGAAGAGTCGGCAGTTTGGCCTTTTGTGACTTCGACCAGCGAAAATTGCCTCGGTGTCGAATGTTCGTATCATGCCGAGTGTTTTTTAGTAAAAGCCCGGAAACGTGCGCTTGATGCGGATGTGGTTATCCTAAACCATCATTTGTACTTTGCTGATTCGCGCTTGAAAACCGAAGGGTTTGGCGAATTATTGCCGGGAGTTGATGTGGTGGTCTTTGATGAAGCCCACCAGTTGGCTGAAATTGCGTCCAATTTTTATGGCGAGCGCATCAGCACCCGCCAGTTGCACGATTTACTGGATGATATGCTGCGGGTATGGTCTGTGCTGGAAGAGCCTTACCAATTCTTGCAACAATCAAGCCAAACTCTGGGCACAATCATTCATGACTTGCTTGAAGCTTACCCATCATTTAGAGAGCGCAGCAGTTGGACGGATCTTAAACGATATCCGTCATTCCTAAAATCCTGGGAAGCGTTGCTTTTATTCATGCAAGAATGGTCAGACTATATTAGCGGCATGGCGGTTCAGGAACATCCTGGCTTACAGCGTTGCAAGGAGCGCCTGGATGAACTTTGCAGGCTCTTAACATTATTCCAAGGGCAAAAATTGGAGCAAATTCGTTGGGTAGAGCGCTTTAAGCATAGTTTGGTCTTTCATACCACCCCTTTTATGGTAGCTGATTCTTTCCAAACCTTGTTACGCCAGCAAACATGCACCTATGTATTTACATCTGCCACGTTGACGATGGCTTCTTCATTTGACTGTTTTACTAAGCCCTTGGGCTTAACCGATGTGCAAACGCAACTGCTTCCCAGCAGTTTTGATTTTAAGACGCAGGCTTTGCTTTATTTACCGCGCGCATTGCCTGATCCTAAAGATGATCATTACCATGAAGCATTGCTTGCCAAAGCATTGCCCGTTATTAATGCTTGCGGCGGGCGGTGTTTCTTTTTATTTACCAGCCATCGTGCTTTGCAAAGGATGGCAGATTTATTGTCCACGCATCTTAATTTTCCCCTACTTATCCAAGGGGAGGAAGCAAAGCCCATTCTTTTGGCACGCTTTCGCGAATTAGGCAATGCCGTGTTGTTAGGCACTGCAACTTTCTGGGAGGGTGTGGATGTGAAAGGTGAGGCATTGTCTTGCGTTATTATCGATAAAATTCCTTTTGCCAGCCCTACGGATCCGGTAATGCGTGGTAAAATGGATTATTTGAAAGCGCGTGGCTTGTCTGGTTTTGATGAGCTTTCCCTGCCTAATGCCATTTTAGCATTAAAACAAGGTGTAGGGCGCTTGATTCGAGACGCAGCAGACCGAGGTATTCTTATGATTGCCGACCCACGTTTAACTGCCAGAGATTATAGCAGGCAAATTTTTGCAAGTTTGCCACCCATGAGAAAAACGCGTGAAGAACATAAGGTTTTATCGTTTATAAATCAGTTAGGTTTAAAAATTTTGGATAATGATACTGAGTTATTATGAATTTATTAGCATTAGATACATCCACAGAAACCGCTACAGTTGCTGTAGCCCTAGGCGAACAGGTTTTTGGCAAGGAACAAAAGGCATTAAGCCAGCATGCACAATTGTTATTGCCTATGATTTCTACTTTATTGGCGGAAGCCAACTTAAGTTTTAAGCAATTGGATGGCATTGTTTTTGGCCGTGGCCCAGGAAGCTTTACGGGCTTGCGGATTGCCTGTAGCGTGGCAAAAGCATTGGCTTATGCGCACGATCTTCCTGTATTTCCAGTCAGTAGTCTTGCGGCAATCGCACACAAAGCTTTCCAGCAAGAGAAGGAGCTGCCTTTAAATACGCAGGTTCTGGCTTTGCTGGATGCTCGCATGCAGCAAGTTTATTATGGTTATTTCAGCCAGGAAATAAAGGGAGAGGAAGGGGTGGCAGCGGCTGCACAGCTGCCAATATTTCCCGATGTTCCTTTGTTACTGGCAGGCGTGGGTTGGGACAATTATATTGCACAGCTGCCGTCTTTAATCCGAGCTCGTATCGTTAAGCAAGCCGTTGTTTTCCCAAGTGCTCAAGCGATGCTTAATTTGGTACAATCCGGCAGCATAAAATCGGTCACAGCGGAGGAAGCTTTGCCGGTTTATATACGTAATCAAGTGACGCAAGGGGAGCCGCGTGGATAAAAAATTATTTGATATTCTGGTTTGTCCGTTATGTAAGGGAAAATTGCTACTCAAAAATGAAGAATTGATCTGCCGTTTTGACAGGCTGGCTTATCCAATTCGCGATGGTATACCGGTGATGCTCGAGACGGAGGCGCGCTTGTTGACCCTGGAGGAAAAAGATCAATTATGAGCACCGATTTTCATGTAATCATCCCGGCCCGTTATCAATCTACCCGTTTACCAGGGAAGTTGTTGATGGATTTGCATGGCATGAGTGTCATTGAACGGGTGTATCGGCAAGCTTTAAAAGCGCAACCCAAAAGCATTACCATTGCTACCGATCATGAAATGATTTACACAGCAGCGCAGCATTTTGGTGCAGATGTCATCATGACCGCGTCAACGCATCAGTCCGGTACGGATCGCATTGCTGAAGCCGTGGTGAAAAAAAATTTCCGTCCAGATGATATTGTTGTAAACGTGCAGGGGGATGAGCCTTTAATTGCCCCCGAATTAATCCGGCAGGTAGCGCAAAGCTTAAAAACCACTGCAGCATCCGTCGCGACATTATGTTGGCCCGTGCATGATTACACCCTGGCGGCAGATCCCAATGTAGTCAAGGTGGTTCGTGACAAAAACCAGCATGCGCTTTATTTCTCCCGCAGCTTGATTCCAGCGAACCGTGATGAACCTTTGGCATGTAAACACGTGTTCAGGCATATTGGGTTATACGCCTATCGCGTTGCTTTTCTGCTTGAAATGAGTAAATGGCCTGTATGCGACCTGGAAGCAATGGAAGCACTGGAGCAATTGCGGGTGTTGTGGGCGGGACATCAAATTAAAGTTGAAGAAGCTTGTGTTTTACCTTTGCAGGATATCAACACGGCTGAAGATTTGCAGCGTGCGCGCATGAACCTTGCACCATTGCCAAACTAAGCTGGACATTACTCGCAACATCCAGCTTAAACGCGGCAGCTATCAGTTAAAAAAAACCGTACCCAATTGTAAACAGGGTAATCCCGTAGAAAAGAAATTTTTTAAGCCGTTGCCGTTGCTTGCAGGCAATGCTTATGATCGTCAATGCAATCACACCAGGATAAAAAATTTCTAAAGCCGGTTGTAAAAAAGCGGCAATGCCACGGAAATCCAGTAGGGAAATTGCGAATGAAATAAGAGTGGTGCCTACAAGGACGTAATGAAATTTGTTTTCTTTAAATTTTAAAGTGTTGCACAAGTACCTGGCATACAAGTTATTAAGAGCCACTGCGGTTGACAGACAGGAAAACAATACCGTTATGCCTATGAGTTGGGTGGCACGATTGCCCATGGTGTATTGCGCAATGGTCGGCAGCATGGACTCGGCAGCCACATCCTGCATTAAGAAAGAATAATGTGCTCCCATATAAACAAAACCCAGATAAACTAAAGCGAGTAATATGGCAGCCACTATGTTGGGTTTGATAGCAAAACGCAAAACTTCACGATTAGTCGCATCAGGCATGTGTTTCTGTATTTGTGCGAATGTTAAGGCGGAAAAGAAAAACGCTGCGAACAAATCCATGGTTTGGTAACCCGTATAAAAGCCGGTGAGGAAAGCTGTTTGCGCTGGCTGTGGAGTGACCGCAGCCGGTGAGCAAAATACCGCGACTAAGGTGAGAATGAGTAGGGCGGCTAACAGTACCGGGCTTATCCACTTACCTAAAATTTTAATCATCAATTTGTCGTTTAAGCAAATGGCATAGGTAAGCAGGCAAAAAAGTAGACTGAACAAGGTGAGGGACATTTCCGGCATCATGCAGCGCATGCTTCCATAGGCTACGGTAATACAGCGCGGCACCACGCCGAATGCCCCTAAAAGAGACAGCATTGCAAAGGGTAGAAAAACACTGGCAGTTTTTCCGGCACCGGCAAAAAATTGCTGATAATCACCGTGATACAGTTTAATAACAAACAAGCCTAAAAAAGGCAGCAAGATGCCTGTAATTAGTAAGCCCGCAAATCCTAACAACCAGTGGGCACCATCCGCATAGCCGATTTGCAATGGAAATACCAAATTTCCTGAACCGAAAAACATGGCGAAAATGGCAAAACCATACATTAAAATTGATTTAGTTTGAGACATAATTTTATTTCTCGTTTAGAGTATTTAAGGAAGTAACAACTAGATGAAGGGAAGGATTAATGGGCCGCAAGGGCCACCACAACCACGCTGACTCGGCGCAAAACAGAGAAAACGAGTGAATTAAATAATCCACCCGCAAAATTTATGATTAGTATTGAATTAGCGCTTTTAGAGAACAAAGTCATTATTACAACAATATATGAATAAAATGATAAAAAAAGTTCATCTTGAACACATTATCCGCTTTAGGCGCAACTGTCAATTTGCCAAGCTCATTTCATATTCCTTTTTTTTTGTTTTAGCTGTTAGCGAAAGTCTGCGCAAGTATAACAACAATGCCGGAAACAGCATCAGTAAAATGCCGCTTGAAAATACGAAACGGAAATGATTTGCGCCGCCTACATCCATGCTGTTTTCTGGGGGGAAAAACCCAACGAACAGCGTAATGGCACACCCAGCTATTCCTAATAAACAGGTGAAATAATACCCAAAACGGCCGCCTGGTATGGCAAAGGGGCGCGGTAAACCGGCAAATTTTCGTTTTAGGCGAATGGCGGCGATGAACATCAGTACATACATTAAAATATAAAGTTCAGTGCTTAATGCTGTGAATAGCCAGTAAATGGCATTGACCGTGGGGAATAATAGAAATCCGCCACAGAGCAAGGTCACTAAAACGGCTTGCAAAATCAATATCCTGGAGGCAATGCCATGTTTATTCAGGCGGTAGAGCCAATGCGGTAAAAAACCATCATCAGCTGCCAGCAACAAGCCTTTGGCAGGGGAAATGATCCAGTTAACCATACTGCCCAAGCTACCCAACAACAGTAAAATCACCATGACAGGCATTAAAAAACTCAAATGATAAGCGTCAAAGAAATTGGTGAAAGCTTGCATTACGCCATTGACCAACCCAATTTTTTCCTGCGGTAATACAAAAGCAATCGCCAGCGAACCAAAAATCATGGTAGTCAATATTAAAACAACTGAAAAAAACATGGCACGTGGAAAATTACGCTGTGGATTGTGGACATTGCGTACGTGCACTGCAGCTAATTCCATTCCCAAAAAAGATGTCATGATGGCAGTAAGCGATATCCAGGAGTGGGTATCTTTCCAGTGTGGGATTAGATTGGAAAAGCTTAAATCAATGGCGATCGGATTGCCTTTTAGCAACCAAATCAACGCTAGAAAAATGATAAAACCCATAGGAATAATCATGCCGATAATGGCACAAAAACTGGCAAAAGTTGCGGAAGCGCGCAGACCAAGCAACCCCAGCAGGGTAAGGGACCAGAATGTGATTAGGATAACCGCAATCAAATAGTATTTATTCTGGGCTAATTCAGGATTGATTAAATAAGCCAAGGTTCCTGCAATAAAAGACAGGATAGTGGGGTACCAGACCATGGTATTAATCCACTGCAGCCAAATCGTAAAAAAGGCCCAATTATCGCCAAAAGCATGGCGTACCCAGCTGTAGACACCCCCTTCTTCTTCAGACCAGGTAGAAGAAAGCTCTGCCGAAACCAAAGCTACAGGGATAAGGAATACAATAGCTGAAAAAATAAAGAAAAAAATCAAAGAAGAGCCGAATAAAGCAGTGGCAGGTAAATTACGGATACTGTCGATGGCCCCGGTAATTAACAGAACCAATGCGAGCACCGAAATTTTTTCTGAAGACCACGCTTTCATGAATAAAAAATCCTTGGCAAAAAGATAACCATTATAAATGAACCCTGCATGACAGGAAATGCTTTTTTATAAACTGCTAATTTCCGCGTAAGCCGCTTATTATAAATAAAATTACTTAAGAAGATATTAAGAAACTATTTTTATTATAATTTCTTCTTTGTGCCGGACAAAAACCGATTATAAATGGTAGGGGGTCGAAATAACTCGCTGATTTTAAATGTATTTCATATAATCATTTTGTCTTAAAAAAGGATGTAAATATGAAATATATCAGCGAGTTGAGAGGCATTTTAAGTCAGCAATTAAATTGGCACAAGTCTCGAATAGACTGTTTTGCACAAATGTTGTTAGCGCTATTTATGGTGAGAAGTATCAATTTAAGCGAAATAGCTGTTGCAATGGATGGTAATAAAGCAAGCATTGAATCACGCTACAAAAGAATCTACCGTTTTTTTTCAAAGTTTGAATTAGATTTTATCTGGATTGCTCGTTGGATTTATTTGTTATTTTTTACTTCACACCAGAAAGTTTATATAGCTATTGACAGGACAAATTGGTATTGGGGGAAGGCAAAAATCAACGTATTTATGTTGTCGATTTGTTATGAAGGGATTGCCATTCCTATATTTTGGCGCTTGCTTAACAAAGCAGGAAGTACAACAGCTAAAGAACAAATGGAATTGTTATCTCGATTTATTAATACGTTTGGTAAAGAATCGATACAAGGCGTACTCGGTGACCGAGAATTTCCTAACAAAGCACTTATCGCTTGGCTTGTAGCAGAGAATATCCCCTTTTATTTACGGATTAAAGGGAACATAGACATTTGTATTGGTAGAAAGAAATTTAAGACCTCAGCCCAATTATTTAATCATCTGGCCCCCTATCAGCAACAAGTATTTGGTATGAAAGTTCACGTTTTTGGTCAATCTCTTTATTTAGCAGGGAGCAAAAATTCTCGTGAAGACTTGCTAATTGTACTGACAAATCAGAATCCAAA
>NZ_RZGS01000043.1 GCF_003989745.1 Legionella septentrionalis | reverse complement strand
ATCTCGTCATCAATGACCATCCGTGACATTCCCTCTCCCCAACCCTCTCCCGCGAAGGGCATCATCATACTATCAAAGCTCCTATCGTGGGAGAGGGGGTAGATCGAAGTGAAATAGAAAATTTGTGCTCAATTTAAGATGAAATCTTGTCTAAAAAACTTTAGGGACGTTGCCTAGGATTATTCCTTGCTTATCCTGAGTGTATTAGTGAGGGTTCCGCGGAATTTACATGATTTTGCTATAGTTAGACTTAAATCAAATGCGAGATATTGCTGATGATTCAAATTCGTAAAAGCGATGACCGTGGAATAAGTCAAATGGATTGGCTTAACAGTTTGCACACCTTCTCATTTGCACAATACCGCGACCCTAAATTTATGAGATTTGGTGATTTACGTGTGATTAATGAAGATATTGTACAACCTGGCATGGGCTTTGGGCGTCATCCTCATCGTGATATGGAAATTGTTTCCTATGTGGTAGAAGGGCAGTTGGAACATAAAGACAGCATGGGGAATGGCTCAATCATTAAAGCTGGTGAAATTCAAATTATGACGGCTGGAGCTGGGGTTGAACATAGTGAATTTAATCATTCCAATACGGATTTGCTGCATTTTTTACAAATTTGGACTATCCCTGAGCAGCTGGGTTTAGCGCCCCGTTATCAGCAGATAAGCATTCGACCATCACAAAACAAACTGGTCTTGATCGGTTCACGGGATGGGAGCGACACAGCAGTGACAATTCACCAGATATTCGCTTGTATGCATGCTTTTTGCAAGATAATCACACTCTTAACCATACCCTGCAACAAGGGCGTATGGGGTGGCTTCAGTTGATAAAAGGAAGCATTACTGTAAATGGTGAGCAAATGGAAGCGGGTGATGGTGCAGCCATTCGCGAAGATATCCTCATGATTAGTTGTCTTGGGCAAGCAGAATTTTATTTTTTGATTTGGTGGCTAGATTTTAGATTACTTCATATTAACTATAAGGATATAAACGATGAATAAATCGTCACTTGAACTTTTAACACCGGATAATTGTACTTTACTTTTAATTGATCACCAGCCACAAATGTTTTTTGGCGTCGAGTCAGCCAATCGCGAAACCATTTGCAATAATGTTGTGGGGCTTGCTAAAGCGGCAAAAATTTTTAACGTGCCAACTATTTTAACGACGGTTGCTGCCAATACTTTCAGTGGGCCCTTAATCCCACAATTGCAAGCCGTTTTTCCTGAACAAAAGCCCATTGATCGCACCTCGATGAATTCATGGGAAGATAAAAATTTGATAGCTGCTGTCGAAAAAACCAAGCGAAAAAAATTGGTGATTGCGGCGCTCTGGACGGAAGTATGCTTGGCTTTTCCGGCGCTTTCTGCATTACAAGCTGGCTATGAAGTATATGCCGTGTCTGATGCTTCGGGTGCAACTACGCTTGAAGCGCATAACATGGCTATGCAGCGCATGATACAAGCCGGTGTTGTACCCATGACTTGGTTGCAATTTATGTGTGAACTGCAACGTGATTGGGCAAGAGTAGAAACCTATGAAGCAGTGATCCATTTAGCAAAGGAGCACGCAGGAGCTTATGGTATTGGCATTTTTTATGCAAAATCCATGCTGCCCGATAGCCATGGCGGCTAATAAAATAAGCCAAGGATTTTACTTTATAGTTCTTTAAAATGTTATTAACAGGAAGGCACGGATGAGCATAGATACGATACTTTTTAATGGAAACTTCAAAGGAGTGGGTACATTTAATAAAGAAATCTCGGCAGTTGCTGTAAAAAACAAACAGTTTGCTAAATTTGGTACTGACAAAACAATCCTTGCATTAAAAACAGAAGCCACGGCTTTGGTGGACTTAAAAGGAAAGACTGTTATCCCAGGCCTCAATGATTCTCATATTCACCTCATTCGTGGCGGATTAAATTTTAATATGGAATTACGTTGGGATGGTATACCCAGCTTGAGTGATGCATTATTTCTGTTAAAAGAGCAAGCAGCAAGAACACCGCCTCCGCAATGGGTACGCGTGGTAGGCGGCTGGAGTGAATTTCAATTTAAAGAAAAGCGGATGCCGACTTTAGAGGAGATTAATGCCGTAGCAACCGATACCCCTGTATTTATTCTGCATTTATATGACAGGGCATTATTGAATCGGGCCGCACTTCGCGCAATTGGTTATGATAAAAATACAAAAGCATTACCAGGTACTGCCATTGAGCGAGATAAAGAAGGTAACCCGACAGGCATGTTAATCGCCACACCCAATGCAATTATACTGTATTCCGCATTAGCACAACGCCCTAAATTAAATAAACAGGATCAAATGAATTCAACTTTGCATTTTATGTGCGAGTTAAACCGCTTGGGTGTAACCAGTATAGTGGACGCTGGTGGCGGATTTCAAAACTATCCAGACGATTATGAAATCGTTAATCAATTAAACCAAGAAAACAAATTGACTGTGAGAATCGCCTATAATTTATTTAATCAAAAACCAGGTGGAGAATTACAAGACTTTGCACACTGGACAAAGACATCACATTATCAACAAGGCAATGATTATTATCGACATAATGGCGCGGGCGAAATGCTGGTATTTTCTGCTGCAGATTTTGAAGATTTTTTACAACCTCGTCCAGATTTGCCAACCGAAGTGGAGCGTCAATTAGAGCCTGTAGTGCGCTTATTGGCACAAAACCAATGGCCGTTTCGTTTGCATGCTACCTACGACGAATCGATTACCCGTGCTTTAACAATTTATGAAAAAGTTCATCAAGAGGCGCCAATTGATCAATTACACTGGTTTTTTGATCATGCTGAAACAATTTCAAAACGTTCAATCGAACGCGTGAAACACCTGGGTGGTGGAATTGCCATCCAAAACCGCATGGCGTTTCAGGGCGAGTATTTTATGGCGCGTTACGGCAAAGAAAAAACATTGCTAACGCCACCTATTCAAGCACTGTTGGAAGCCGAGATACCTGTTGGGATGGGAAGGTAAAAAAGGGGCATTTATTGAGGGTCAGTTGGCGGATATGGCGGTGCTTTCAAACGATTTTTTCACTATTCCCGATGAGGAAATCAAGTCAATTTATTCGGTGATGACGATATTAGGTGGAGACATTGTTCATGCCTCTGATGAATTTTCAAGTTATAATCCGCCATTACCGCCTGTGAGTCCCGATTGGTCGCCAATCAAACATTTCGGTACTTATGGGCAAAATAAAACAATTGTGCAGCATCAGGCACATGCTATTCACTGTTTGGCACACCGGCATCCATTTAGTGAGCATACAAATCATTTATTTGGGTGCTTCTGTTGGGCTTTTTAACGAAACTGAGATAAGGAACAAATGGGTAAATCAGCGCATCACATTGTCGAAGTGCCTAATTATTATACTTATATCATTAAGTCTGATTATAACAATAATCAGACTTAACTATTCAATTTTAAACGCGAATTCAACTGGTAATGCAACGCTCCTTTTTCATTAAACTCTTTGTCAACGTTAGCACTTCATCAGATGATATAGCTTCTCGCCTTTGCGCTTATCTTCTAATACATACTGGTAAATTCGTTTATGGCTTGTTGAAAATAACTTCCAAACGCTTTGCATAGCCACTAATTTGCTTAAGAGTTCCTCAACCGACAACCTTCATTGAAGCGAATTTTTATCAGCTAAAGCGCGTATAATCTCTCTTTCGCTGAAATCCTTTATCTTTTTTACGACGCATTTTCTAATGAGCGCATCTCCATGAGTAGGCCCTCCCCATGCTGATGAATCCCCTTTAATTATCAAGCACTGTATTAGTAGACATCAGTATCTTGCATGAAAATGAAAAGGTGCAAACAGTGCCAAGCCAAAACCATTATTTGATTTAGTCACTAATATCGATTATTGATATATATCATAAATGATATATAATTCTATTATGAACTGGACAATAAAAATAACAAGCAAAGCTGCAAAACAAGTTAATAAGCTTCCAAAATCAGTGAAAGCTACTTTACTTCTTTTGCTCCGTGATATTGAGCGAAATGGGCCAGCTACAGGTAGTGGATGGAAAAATTATGGAAAGTTTAAAGGTATGATAGGGGATAAACGCCATTGTCATTTAACGAAAGGAAAGCCAACCTATGTTTGTTGTTGGGAGGTTGTCGATAAACAAATAAAGCTTATTGAGGTGTATTATGTCGGAACACATGAAAAAGCCCCATACTGAGGAGATTGCTATGGTTACTTGGCATGGTGCGCATTATGCATTACCAGTAAAGATAATTGAAAAATATAAGGTTAAAGAGGGAGATAAATCTCACTCATCTATTGAAGATATTTTTGGCGATCTCATTAATGAATATGGCGAGCCGGGTCTTTTATTAAAAGGCTTACGTCATAGAGAAGGGTTAAGCCAAATTGAATTGGCAAAAATTTTGAATATTACTCAAACCAATTTATCAGCTATGGAAAATGGAAGACGTGCTATTGGTAAAGAGCTTGCCAAACGGATCTCGGAAAAATTTGAGATTGATTATCGTATTTTTTTATAAAAATATGGGGCTATGTTAAGAGTAGAAAGAACCAAAAGACTTGCATATGCTTAAGTCCTCAATGTCTGAGGGTAAGCGCTCTGACAGTTCTTGCCATTTGTTCTCAAAATGCTCATTCTTTTTATCAGTAATTTGGGTTTACTCAGAGCTAATTAGCATGTTTATCTAATTAACACTAGCGATAATAGGGAGTCTGGTTATAGGGTTATTTTCCAGACTATCATTCTTATTTTGTAATTAATCATAATGGAGATAATTTAGAAGGATTGTATTTGGTAACTGAGTAATCATTTGCTTTGATATGGGTTAGGAATTCAGTGCTATCATTGGCGGTAATTGTAAGCATTAATTTACGATTGCGGAACATTTGTGGCATTTTTTTATTAAATTTTTTGAGAGGTAAGTTGCTTTGTCGTTTAACTCATGATTCGCCTCGCACCTTAAAATCTTTTACAATGAACGTTTAAAATTAAATGCCCCAATTCCATAAGGCAGCTTATGAGTCAGTTTCTGGATCTTTCCATTTTTAAAAAAAATCGTGATTTTGGTCTTTTGTATGCGGGTCAATTTTTATCTTTTATGGGAACCATGATTACTGGGGTCGCCCTTCCCTACCAGATTTATGACATCACTCAGTCTACCGTAATGGTGGGTTTGCTAAGTCTTGTGCAATTGCTGCCCCTATTAATCACAGCCTTGCTGGGCGGTGTGTTTGCTGATCGCTACAATCGTAAAGCGCTACTCATTGTAAGTGAAATTTTCTTGGCATTTGGCTGTGGTTTATTAATATTTAGTGCCAGCCAAAGTAATCCCAGCATCGCTTTAATTTTTACTGTAGCTTCTTTAATGTCTGCGATCACCGGGCTGCATAGACCTGCATTTGACAGTATCACACAACAAATTGTTGAAACAAAAGATTATAAAACGGTTGGGGCTTTAGGCAGTTTTAAATTCAGTTTTGGTATGATTGTCGGTCCTGCGATAGCAGGTTTGCTCATTGCACATCATGGGATTTTATTGACGTATTTAGTTGATTTAATAACATTTGTTATTTCAATCGGTACCTTATTATTAATTCACACAATCCCAAAGCCTGTGGCAGTACAAGAAGAGTCCATTTTAAAATCTCTGCAGGAAGGTGTGAAGTTTGCCCTGAAACGGCAAGAATTAATGGGTAGCTATATGGTCGATTTCCTGGCCATGGTATTCGCTATTCCGAACGCGCTTTTCCCCGCAATTGCCCAATCCATGGGAGGTGCGAAAACGCTGGGGCTCCTCTATTCTGCTCCGGCAGTAGGGGCATTGGTTATTTCCTTTTTTAGTGGCTGGACAAGCCGGATTACATCCGATACCAAAGCAATTGCTATTGCAGCCATATTTTGGGGAATAGCAATTATTGGATTTGGTGTAGCAAGCCAACTCTGGTTATGTTTATTATTTTTAAGCTTGGCTGGTGCTTTTGACACCATTAGCGGAATTTTTAGATCCAATTTATGGAACAATGTAATTCCTTATCATTACCGAGGTCGCCTGGCGGGAATAGAGATGATTAGCTATTTAAGCGGCCCCAAATTGGGGGATACCCGCGCAGGTTTCATGGCCGCCGGGTTTGGCATCACGTCCGCAATCATATCAGGTGGCGTCCTCTGCGTATTAGGAGTAGCTGCCTGTTGTCTTTTGATGCCAAAATTTTGGAATTATAAAATAAGCCATGAGGCAGCACATGATAAGCTTTCGTAACAGTTGCTAACTATAACTTTGTATTTTATGCGCGGGGTAAATCGCTTAGGCATACAGTATAAATGAGCATTACTCCTGGCGTATTCTTAACGCATGATGGGCACACAACTAGCTAATTTCGTATATCCGCGCAATCCTTGCTATTTATCGGATTTAGATGGATGATAAGTCCCGTTAGCTCGCTGGGATGCCTAAAGAAATAGCGCATCATTTTGCGGTGATCGGCTGAGGTAGAAAACTGCTGCAGGTGAGTTTCGCCTTGCCAGTAACTTAGCATCAAAATTCATGAAAATTGCAGATTCCATCTTTAAGCTGAATGCAGCCATTTGCCCGGCGTACTGCTTTATGTAAGCAAAACATATGGCTCATAAGCCATTAACCACCCTTTTAAATTTCGCGCAATAATCCCATTTTTCAGGCTGCTCAGGAAAATTTATTGTATGTACTGAGGAAGCTTTACTCGGCATGCTGTTTTCCAAGTAATTACTATAAAAACTAAATATTAATATCTTGCGAAATGATTTTGATTTCACCATGCTCTTGCCGGGCGAAAATTAATGTATATTCAGGTACTTCAAGCCAGGTAGTGGTATCTTCTGTTAATGGCTCGGAAGCTATAATCATACTTGAATTTACTGCTCCTCCCTTCATTCTATATTCACCGTCATATACTCCATAGCTTTCGCCATAGGTATACCACAATGAATGATAGGTAAAATGGGACGATGGTCCTACGCCGGGCGGGTGCCAACCATAATCTAAAACAAAGCGTGTGGCTGCTATGAACTCCCCATTTGTAATGAAAAGATTTACTGGCGAATTGATAGCAATCTTTTGTTCATAGCGCACTTGCTTTAAAATTTTTAGTGTACTGATAATTGCATTAATGATTTCGCTTGGTTGATACGAGCCATTTGGATGAGCCAGTTGCGATAAAAAAACAGCATAAATCCATTCGCTGTCTGTGGTTCCGCGGATATGTTTTTTGTAATCCTCCTTTATATAGCGCAATAAATCATAACGCATGCTTTCAAAATTATAGAGCACGCCATTATGAGCTAAAGCAATATTGGTTTCGGGGTAAATAAATGGATGAACATTTTGACTCGCGACCACTTGTTTCTCGTGATAAGAAACGCCGCGTAAATGAGCCAAAAAGCAATGCGGAGATATTTTTGATGCTAAATTGCGCAAATTCTCATCATAAAAAGGCAGTTGCGGAGTTTTATAAAGGTAAGGCAGCGCAGGATGATGTGAATTTTTTTCCCAAGCAGCCATGCCAAAACCTGCCAAATTTAACAAATAAGACATGTACTTCGGATGATAACTCTGTTTTATGAAGGAATTGTCGGGCTTGTAGAGAAGCTCTTCAATCAGCGTCGGTTTTCCCAAATACGATAATATTCTGCACATAGGCTCACCTATTGTATGCTTCGATATGAAGTCTTACATCCAGTTTATTGATGGATCTTCCCAATGCCACTAACGAGCCGCAAATCAAATTAAATATTTTGTACCAAAGCTCTGGTTTATTTTTCCGCAAAAACTCCAGATTTTCCTGAGATATTTTCAGCAACAGCGCAGATTCGCAAGTGATAAAGGTAATGGTAAATGTGGACTTATGATCCAAACAAGCAACACTGGCGAATAAAGCGCCCGGCCCAATAACTGATAATTTGGCTATTTTATTGGCATACATGATGCTGGATTGCACAGCACCATGAATAATAATGTAACACGAAGGATTTTTTTCATTTTCATGTATTAAAATACAGTTTTTAGGCGCTTCCAGGGGCTGCGTGTATTCCAGCAGCAACTCCTGCATCTCCTCTTTGGTAAAGGCTTGAAACAGCGGGCTTTTGCCTAATTCCTGAATATCCTCGCCATTTATTACTGCAGGCAAATGGGTAGGCTGAGTCAAAGAGCTTAAAACACGGCCAAAAAACGATAGGGTCACCATGTCAGAATGTGCAATTAAGGTGGTCACTTTGTCATGCATTTGTTTTAGGCGGCCGCAAACTTGAGTGCCAATAGCGCGCAAAATTTTATATTTAGTTTCAGGAAAGTAGGCTGTTAGCAATTCGAAATAAGTATGTGTAATCAACAGGCAAGTTACCCGCCCGATAGCCCGGGCTGAAGTGGAACAGGGGCCTTTTTCAATAAACGCCAATTCCCCCAGAAAATCCCCACTATTTAAGTCCTCGATATTGACTATACCCTCTCCCATCGTACGTGCGATTAACTGCACTTCGCCTGCAAGAATGACATACACTCCGTCTATTCGTTTGCCTTGCTGATAAATGACTTGATTCGGTAAAAAAGTGATGGTTCGGCAGTGCATAAGCAGCATTTCAAGTTCATGTACATCCAAATAATGACCTAGAATGGTCTTTTTTAAATCATCAATTTGGGCTGTCATCTCTCGGCCACGCATCACTTATCCTTAATGGCTTAACCATAATTTGCAAAGCTCAGACACTACTTCTTGCAGCGAGCCTGTTTGTGCGTAATATTCACGAATAATTACCGAATCATTTCTTTTATTTAAAGCATCCTCTTTTAATAAATTAAAATATTCCATGCTGCCTAACTCTTTAAAATAGGGTTCGATGTTGGCGATGGTAGTGAGTAAATCATCAAATATCGTTGTTTTGTTGCTGTTTTCAGGATTGATAAACTCCCCATCATAGCCATAACGACTGGCTTCAAAGCGGATATGCGGATAAAGATAGTACAAGTCGTCAGTTAGTTTAAATGGCTTTTCTTTGATTAGATAAAGAGCTAAGGCTTGCAAGTAAGCAGCAAGCATGACTGATTTTTTTATGGTCAAAGGCGTATCAAAAATACGCACTTCCACGGTGCCAAATTCAGGTTTTGGCCGCACATCCCAATAAATATCCTTCATGCTTTCAATGATGCCCCATTCCTTCATTTTGTAATAATAATCTGAAAATTCCTGCCAATTCTTGAGCATGGGGATTACGCCGCTCATTGGAAAAGAATTGAAAATATTAACCCGGGCCGAAGAAAAGCCGCTGTCTTTTCCCTGATAAAAAGGAGAAGCTGAGCTGATAGCAATCAACTGCGGTATGTAGCGTGCCAAAGCATGGGTTAAATAGACAGCATCTTCACCATTTAGGCAACCAAGATGCACATGTTGCCCAAAAACAGTTGCTCTTTTTGTTAAATAGCCAAACCGATGGGCCAGTTTTTTATATCTTTTGGCCGGGAATACTTTTTGGCTGGACCATTTCTGAAACAAATGGGTGCCACCGCCACAAAAACTGATATCAAATTTTGAAGTCTGCTCAACTAAAAAAGATTGTAACTCATATAATTCTGTAAGTACTGTATTGATATTTTCATGGACCGAGGAATTCAATTCAATCATGCTTTGCGTGATTTCAGGTTTAACTCGATTTTGGCAAATCCCCTCATTCAAATTACGGATAAGTTCTTTCGAACGAGAAATCAACCCATAAGATTGATTATCAATAATTTGTAACTCCAATTCGACTCCCACCGAAACCAGGGAAGAGGTAGAGAAAGGCAAAACTTTTTTCATATCATTCCTTGATAGTCATATACATCGAGGAAAACTCCTCTCTTGTACAGTATAGTTGTTAATAAGTTAACGAAATCGGAAGACCAATGCAAAAATTCATCATCAAAACAGAAAACTTAGGGCTGCGTTTTGTTAGCAAAGAAGACCTTCCGCATTTGCAAGAGCTGGAAGAAGATCCTGAGGTTAAAACATTTTTTCCTTCTGGCCCATTAAACGGAGACGAGGTATATGATCTCATAAAAGATTGCGTCACTGACTGTAAGTATAAGAATTTACCATGCTTTGCAATTTTTGAATTGCAATCTAATGACTTCATAGGACGAGCTTATTTTGGTGAATTACCCTCTGGGGAAACCAAAGTAGGTTATCTTTTTCATAAAACCTACTGGGGTAAAGGCTATGCAACCGAAGTTTTGGGAGCATTGCTGAAATGGGCGCAAAAACATATTGATGCAGAGTACATTGTGGCATATGCAGATAAAAATCATTCGGCTTCTTTCCGCGTCATGGAAAAATGTGGAATGGAATATTATAAAGATGGTTTTTATAAAGATATGGAAAGTTCTTTTTATCGTATTAAAAATAAATAATTCGCCAGGCCGTAATGGTTTTTACGCCTGTAACTTCGTCAGCAACCCTTCATTATATGCATAATCGATTTCTGCTTTAGATTTTAGAACACTATGAAAGTAATGAGTTACTAAAAATTTAAGATTTAATTTCGGAATATAGTTTGATCGTATTTCTTAATACTTTCTCACAAATTGCAAGTTGCTCTAAGGTAATGAATTCATCGGCCTGATGAGCTTGCTCAATGCTCCCAGGTCCGCAAATGATCGTTGGGATGTTTGCCCGTTGAAATATGCCAGCTTCTGTGGAGTAGGATACTTTCATGCGTTTATTTATCCCGGTGACGTGTCTTAGCAGCGTGGTAATCAAGGCATTTTCATGCGCAGTAAATCCAGGCGCATCGGAAATCAAATTTAAGTAAACTTCGGCACCAGGATAAGTTTGCCGCATTTCCGGCAACAAAGTTTCGTTAATATAATTTTGCATTTGACTGCGTACTGTTTCTACCGAAAATTGAGGTAAATAACGCATTTCGACCATAAATTCGCAATTAGCCGGTATGACATTCGAAGCATGGCCGCCACTAACAATATTGGTGGTAATGGACGTAAAGGGCACATCAAAATCTGCATCAAATGGCCCTTCTTTCCTTAAAAAATCAGCAAGATCTCTTATGTAACAAATCAAGCGGCTACCATACTCAATAGCATTACACCCGCGATTAGTTAAAGAAGAATGTGCGGAAAGCCCTTTAATTTGAATATGATAAACTTGTCGACCTTTATAACCTACAATAGGCAGCATGCTGGAAGGCTCGCCTATGATGCAAGCTTCGGGTTGAATATTTGCCTGTTTGAGATAAGAAAGCACATGTGGAGCGCCAAGACAGCCAATTTCTTCATCACAAGTAAACGAGAAATGAACCGGCTTGTGCAGTTTGATGGGTTTCAACTCAGGCAATAATGCCAGCATTACTGCAATGAATCCTTTCATGTCGCTGGCGCCACGCCCATAAATTTTATTGTCCTTAACGACAGCGGAAAATGGATCCGTATGCCATATTTGCCCATCTACAGGGACCGTATCGGTGTGGCCTGACAAAACGATGCCGCCCTGCTCTTTTCCTTCATGGTTGGGAAGTGTGGCAAAAAGATTAGCTTTGCTACTATCATTGCCCGGAATAATGTGGGAAGGAACGCCATTCTCATCAAACCAGGTTGCAATGCTTTCTATAAGGGAAAGATTCGAATTTCGGGAAGTCGTATCGAAGCTAATGAGTTTGCTAAGCCACTGTTTGGTATCCATGCCATTTTCCTAACAGACGCGTAATCTATTAGGGTGACGGCCAGCACTCTTAAAACTTTAACTTAAAGATTGGCAAAAGTTACTGTTTGCAACCGCAAAAAGTAACTTTGCCTACAGGTCAATTGATTAAAAGTACATACTCAAGCCATCTTCAGGCTCAATAGAACTTTGCAATGTGGAGTTAGAGCCATGGTTAAAAAAACCGTTATTTTTTAATCCCTTAGTGAAAGCTTTTTCCCATTCTTGCGCTTCTTCCGGACCCACTAATGGAAAAAGATGAGATTCATTGGAAAACTCTTTAAATGACATATATTCTTTTATGCGATTTAATTCCGGGAGCACTTTAAAAATCAGGTTAAGAATCATAGGAGCTGTGATTTGCTGCCTTAAATCCGTTATGGGAAACAATTGCTCTAAAGAAAAACCCTGTTCTGCCAGAGGATCTCCATGCTCCAAATAATTTCTAAACGCTCTTAAATTATTATAATCTTCCTGTATATAAGGGCATTTAGCTGCTTCTTTAAATGAACGAATGCTGTCTAAATGCTGCAATGCTTGGCCGGCATTATATTCAATGGCGTAATTTAGCATAGGGTTCATTTCAAGAATTTTAGAAAGCGGATTACGCTTATTTAAGCGGTGGTATTGATCCCAATCTTCCAAACTTTCATAGGGAATATTTGTTTGCAAATAGCCTGCGTCCTTTAGGAAGTTTTTTATATTTTCGATTGCTTCTATCGCTGTATCAATGCGTTTAACAGGGTTTAAAACATGTTTGCTATTCGGAGCTTTTAGGAAAACTCGAGCCAATGAACGAATGGTATCCAACCCTTTAAATTTGGCAGCTTCCAGGGCCTCCCGTTTTAATTTTTCTGCCTGGGCATCCAAACGTTTTTTTATCCTTTCCGCTTCAGAAAGGCTTTTAGCATTGCACGCATTGGAAAATATATTGGCCAAAGATTTATAGCGAATTTTATCAACGGAACGGGAGGGAAGATTACTCAAAATTCTACCCTGCTCGGTTTTATTGGGAATAGCTTCTTTCCCCGCGAAGATATCTTTACAGAATTGGATGGTGGCTTCATCCGTTTTAGTTTCTTTCAGGGCGGTTATAAAAATGTCTTCGTCCTGAATAGAAATACGGCGGCTATACGCAGGGGCTACTGCTGTTGCCGTGTTATCCTTATCCTCAGTGTTTTCCATATGGAATTTTAAGATTTTTTCCCAAAATTCTTCAGGACTGTATTCATAACGTCCGAGCTTTTCCTCCCGTGAGACTAAAATATACATTAACTTTTTCCAAAAATATGAAAACTCTTCTCTAACAATGTGCTCGAATTTATCTGTGTGTTGCAAAAATTCATTAACTTTGTGTTTATTATCACCCTCGTCTTGATGAACCAAACAATCCCTGATCACGATCAAATCGTTCCAAGCTACTGTTTCATCCAGTTTAGGGATAAAACGCGAGAAATTTTTGCTGGTTAGTAATTCCCCTATCATTTGCAATATGCGTAAAACAGCATGCCTATCGCGTAAGCTGGAGAAATCCATTTTGTTTTGTGAGCTTAAGTTCATAGATAGCATTTTATTATTGTATTTTAGGGTTAGGGGTGCGTGATAAGTTGTATCACTAACTAACTTCACCATATTCTCAAAGCTTTTGTGATCCGAAACATAAGTGATTAAAGATTTGATAACAGGCAAACAAACTGGGCTAATTGGCGGGGAGGCTGAATTTTGCGTTGAATCGCGTATTTCTTTAAAAAATTGCAGTAAAGTGGGCATATCTTTTTCAATCACCGTAGGAATGGCTGCCTCGATCATTTGTTGCCGATCGTTTCTTTCTTTAACAAAATGATCTGCTGCATCCCATAAAGTGGAGTTTTCCTTAAATTCTTTAAAGCTAAGTCCGCCTAGAGGAAAGGCATGTTGGTTAATCAGCGGAGGTTCTTTTGCCAGCCCACCTAATTTACTAAAGGTAACCCAGGTAAATGGCTGAGGGGTAAAATGTTTGTGATATTTAATTCTTAAATTGGGCGAGAGATTTTCTATGGTTTGGCAAGCTAGTTCCAAAATTTTTCGGCATTTTTTTACATGATCGGCTTGAAATAAAGAGGCATGGGCCGCCGTAAAATAACCAGGCCACTCATTAAACGCATTGCTCCCTTGAAATTTAGTCAGATATTGAAGACATTGGATGATAAAATCAAGGCGGTGCTTATCGAATTTTTCATTTTCTTGCTCGTCCTTGAGGCTTATTTTCTCGGGCAAAAGTTGTTTATTCGCAAAAATTTTATTTAATATATTAAAACCATTTTTATATTCCGGCTTATATTTTTCAGCAAGATCTTGTTTCAAGACCTGCACCTTTCTGGCCAAAATTTCTGCTGGGGGCTCCAGGTTCACAGAGTTAAGAGGTGACAGCGCGGCAGCGCCTGCGTATACAAGTAAATGAAATAAATCGATATTTGAGTTTTGGGCGGCATACCCTATAGCAGTCATGGTATTAACATCTTGATGATCTACTGCAATTTGGGGGATGCTTTTATCATTCAGTAAAAATCTAATCAGTTTCAACATCTGCATGTCGCCTGACTGGCAATGTTTACAAGCCACTAGGAAAGCATCATTGTATTTTTCCTTGGCTATAAGTTGTTTAATCACTCCACTTTTAAGCAGAGGTTTTTTTTCTTCTAAAACTGCAATTTTTTCCAGTAAATTTTTACTATTCATCATTTTACTCGTATTATGCTATTAAAGCGTATGCCAAGAGCAGTGATTTTATGAGTGAAATATTAACGCAGTATTAATTTGGACTATTTTATATGGATATATGAAATTGGAAAATTTCTCACCTGAGTTGGTGCAAAACGAGATCAATTAATGGATGAAATATGTGGCGGCCGAGTAGGTAGAAAAATCTACTATTACAATCAGTGCCTTACAGGATAAGAAAATTAGCCAGGAAGCAAAAGATTTTACACAACACAACCTGCAGGTCTTAGCTTCCCATTGCTTAACTTAGAGTAACTTATTATTTGTAAATTTCATTAATGCGGGCTCATACCACCGTTATGTGGCTGATTCGCCTTTTCTTTTTGTCGCTCCTTTTGTACAAGCTTAGAGATACAGCCAACATATTTATCTCTTAGTTCTCGAGCGTGGTGGGTTGCTTGAACCAGTTCATTCACTTGTTCAGTCGTAGGAAAATCTTTTTCTTCTTGAATAAAATATTTAGAGACATAGCGTTTAGATTCTTGCTGGATTATGCTTTCCAAATGTGTTGCCATTTCCGCATGACTCCTTTTAACTTTACCTTCACAAGCGACGCCTTTAAAATCAGTTAATTCCTCTTTTTCTGTTTCAGACAAATCTTTAACAAGGTTCTCCGTGTAGGTTATCTTTTCAATGGGTTTAATAAATTTCGCTGTGGAATTTGCACCCATTATTTCTTTTCGCATCTCAGGATATTTATCCCATTCCCCACCACCCAAAGAACAAGAAATTGCTAAAGCTTCATCATTACCCATGCGACGAATAAACGAATCAGCAACTGTTTGATAATGCTCCCTTACAAATTTGATTATCTTCTCATCATCAGTACCAATTTCAAACATCATAGCTGCCCTATGGTCAAATTTTTCTTCAATAAGTTTGGATATCGCTTCATCTGAACCTTCCGTAATGCATTGTTTCGAAGCTTTTTCTACCAGGTATTTCTTTAAAATGTCAGCTGATTCCTTGGAAACGCTGCAAGTGACTGGTTTCACCATATAAATTTTACCCTCAGCAGGGTTTTTATCAGGATAGTCCAAGTAACCCATCCAGGGGAACCAGGTTTCCTTGCTGTTACTATTAAATCCGGAAGAAGTGTAAAAAGGGTACAGTACAGATGAATTCCCTTTAATTACTGTAATTGTACGTGCCTGGGTCTTATAGGCATGAATATCATTATCTTTAAACGTATACATAAACCCTCCATAGTTTGCCGTATAGTATGTTTAAATTATAGGCTCAAACTAAGTGACCATCCCGTCCTGGGTATGAGATTACGTTGTTATTTTTTAGCCATTGTCTCGTGTATCGGTGCATAAAAACATGATTTCCCTAGTGCTAATGGGTGATCATGTCACAATACAAATGATCTGCCTAAAAATCACAAAGACTATTGCTGATTATGATAATTTCTAGCCAGGCAAGGCAGACATGGTTCGCTAGTTTAGCAATTGAGGTTTAAGCAAAAAATAATTTCAGTTTATCTAGAATTAATTCTCTTCTGCCCGCGCTTGACTCATTGAAATAAAACAGTTAAGAATCGGTGCTTCATGGCTAATAGGATTAGGTGGATGCATGGAATACGAAATAATGGAATACGATGTGGTTATTGTAGGAGCAGGCCCGGCTGGTTTGGCTGCCGCAATTAAACTTAAACAATTAGCTGCTCAAGCTAATAAAACCTTAAGTATTTGTATTCTTGAAAAAGGAGCTCAAGTTGGTGCGCATATTTTGTCCGGCGCTGTTTTAGAGCCAAGAAGTTTACAAGAATTATTGCCGGATACATGGCAAGAAGCCCCCCTGGATTCGCCAGTAAATGAGGATTTTTTTTACTATTTGAGCTCAAAACGTGCCTTTCGCCTCCCTACTCCAAAGCCCATGCATAATAAAGGCAATTTTATTATAAGTTTAGGTGATCTTTGTCGGTTTTTAGCGACACAAGCCGAGCAATTTGGCTGTGAAATCTACCCGGGTTTTGCCGCAACGGACATTCTTTACAATGGGCAGGGCGAAGTAATTGGCGTGGCGACCGGCGATGTTGGCATAGATAAAAATGGCATAAAAACTGCAAACTTCCAGCCTGGAATGCATTTGCATGCCAAACAAACCTTATTCGCTGAGGGTTGTCGCGGCCAATTAAGCCAAAATTTAATGAACCGGTTTGATTTGCGCCAAGGAGTTTCACCTCAAACTTATGGGTTGGGAATAAAGGAGATTTGGCAAATTTCCCCTAAGCAACATAAGCAAGGGCGAGTTATTCACACCGTAGGTTGGCCTTTGGATCAAGCTACTTATGGGGGCTCATTCATTTATCATCTGTCTAATCATCGGGTTGCAATCGGCTTTGTAGTTGGGTTGGATTATCAGAATACCTGGTTAAACCCATTCGAAGAAATGCAACGGTTTAAAACCCATCCTTTCGTCCGGGAATTATTCAAAGGTGGTGAACGTATTGCCTATGGAGCCCGTGCTTTGAATGAAGGAGGCTGGCAATCTTTACCCAAATTGACTTTCCCAGGTGGCGCGCTCATCGGCGATGCGGCCGGTTTTCTAAACGTTCCAAAAATTAAAGGCATCCATACAGCCATGCAATCCGGGATGCTCGCTGCTGAAGCATGCTTCGCAGCCTTTGCCATGGAAACCAAAGAATCCGTGGAATTGACAGCTTACCCGCAGAAATTTAAACAATCGTGGCTGGCAAAAGAATTATATGCGGTGCGAAACGTGCGCCCAGGATTTCGCCATGGTTTATTGTGCGGCCTTCTTAACGCGGCTTTTGAGACATACATTACTTGTGGAAAATCCCCGTGGACATTAAAAAATCATGCAGACTATTCGGCCTTAAAACCGGCTGCGCAAAGTGCAAAGATAAATTATCCAAAACCGGATGGTGTGTTAACGTTCGATCGATTGTCCTCTGTGTATTTAACCAATACATTTCATGAAGAAAACCAGCCTCCTCATTTGAAACTTCGCGATCCATCACTGGCAATTAAAGTTAATTATCAAGTGTATGCATCACCGGAAATTCGTTATTGCCCCGCCGCTGTGTATGAAGTTATTGCAGGCGAGCAAGGGCCAAGATTGCAAATTAATGCGCAAAATTGCATTCATTGTAAAACTTGCGATATTAAAGATCCCCGGCAAAACATCGTATGGTATGCACCGGAAGGTGGCGGTGGCCCTAACTACGTTGGTATGTGAGGAATGTAAACATGGATGCTTTAAAATCCGTGCAGCCAAAGGAAGTTATTCACGAATTAATCCCTGCCAATCATTATTTTCCGGGTAATTCACGCTTGCCGCTAATCATTTATAAAGAAGTTATTAAAAGTTCTTCCCCACAATCCATTCAAGCGCTTTTAACAGAAAACCATTGGATTAATTCATGGGTGGATACTATTTATGATTACCATCACTATCATAGTAATACTCATGAAGCTCTGGTAATTTTCTCAGGTGCATGCACAGTTCAAATTGGCGGGAATAAAGGGAAAATTTTCAATATTGCAGCTGGCGATGTCATTATTTTCCCTGCTGGCATTTCACATAAAAATATGGATTCCACAGCTGACTTTAAATGCGTGGGTGCTTATCCTATCGATGTTGAATATGATGTGTTGTATGGTAAAGCAAAAGAGCTTTCACAAGCAGAGGAAAACATCCAAAAACTCGGCTTGCCAAAATGTGATCCAGTGTATGGGAAAGACGGCCCCTTATTCAATTACTGGAAATAAGTTGCAGATTCTATCGCTTTGCAGGAATGCTTTATTGTCTTTTAAGCGCTTAAACGCTAGACTTAGGCCAGCTTAGTCCCAGTGGCGCAGCTGGATAGCGCGGCCCCCTCCTAAGGGGCAGGTCGCAGGTTCGAATCCTGCCTGGGACGCCAGTTAAATCAAGCAGTTATAGTAATCCACGTCGCGATGAAAATTCAATGGGTCTTCCCCAAATCCGGGGGCACTTCACTCATCCGCACAGCACTCTAACTCTCAACCTATAATTTTCAAAATTTCTAAATCCGTAAGCTCTTCTCTGAATCAATTTCATCTTCCGATGAAACCCTTCAGTTATTCCATTGTTCTTCGTAAA
>NZ_RZGS01000042.1 GCF_003989745.1 Legionella septentrionalis | reverse complement strand
GTGAATGGAAGGCATCTATCAAGCCTATTCCTTTTAAAAAATTACGAAATCAAAAAAGACCTAAACACAGCTTTTTTCGATTTGGATTGGATCATCTTAGGGACTTGCTTACCAATTCCAGTATTAAGACAAAACTGTTTAACAAATTAGCCAATCAGATCCTGGTGGAATCATCAGAGCTTGCCTTGTAAAAAATTGTCCGGCACAAAGTAATTTCTTTCTTTCATCGATTAATTTTAGGGGGCTAATCCTAATCGTTGATAACAAAGCTATTAAAATGAGATAAATTAAATCATGCAAAGGTTATTTGCTTTAGCGAGCATTATGAGTTTGCCCGTGTGCGGTGATAAGAATGCGGCGCGACAGCGCATGATCGCGATGCTCGCAAAGATAAATTCCCTGCCATTGTCCCAGTTGCAGGCGATTCTTGTGTATTGGAATGCTCAAATTCACGCCCAATAAAACATTTTTTATGTGGGCCGGCATATCATCATCTCCCTCAACTGAGTGTCGATAGTGTCTATGTTCAGGCACTGCAGTATTAAAGTAGGTTTCCAGATCGAGACGTACGTCCAGGCAGGCATTTTCGCTAATAGTCAAGGAAGCGGATGTATGCTGCAAGAATAAATGCGCCATGCCTATATCTATAGGTGATTGGGCTTTAAGGATGGTTTCAATTTCTTTGTTAATTAAATGAAAGCCGCGTGTTTTGGGCGGCAACACGCATTCTTGCTGCCAATAAACCATGTGCAGTTCAGGTTTATCCATGCCGCATGCCATCGCGGCAGGCTGGGGATGCAGGGACATTGCTTTGCTCCGCCCATTCATCCGGCGCATATAAAAACAAGCTCAACGCATGCATTCCCCCGTCAAATTCTTCACTCAGTAGGGAGTTAACAAGGCGATGACGGGCCAGCCGAGGAAGATTGTTGAATGCAGGAGAAACGGCGATCACTTTAAAATGCGTCTCCGCCCCTGAAGGTACGTGGTGGCGTTTTGATTCATCGTCAATCTTAAGAATAACTGGCTTTAAGGTTGCAACTAATGCATCATGAATACGTTGTTTGCGCGACATAATGACAACAGCATAAAAATTGGTTAGATTGGAAAGTATACGCAGCAATTGCTTATTTGTCATATGGAATGTGACTGGTGCAACAGGGAGCAAGGATGAGGCAACAGGGATTCACCTTAATCGAGGTGATGATAGTGGTTGTTATTGTCGGCATTTTGGTGGCAATAGCTGTGCCTTTTTACCAAGATTACACGGTGCGATCGCGAGTGCTCGAAGGATTAAATGCTGCCAGTGTTGCCAAACTTGCCGTAAGTGAAACTGCCATTGCCAACAATGCCTTACCCGCTACCCAGGAAGAAACAGGGTACTTAAGTCCGGCTGCCACGGATAATGTGGATTCCATTGCGATCGCCGATGATGGTACCGCCACCATAACCATTACTTTTACCAGCCGGGCTGGCGGCGGGACCATTTTTTTAGTCCCGACGTTAAATCAAGATGCTGGTGGGGTAGTGACCTGGAGGTGCACCGGGGGTACATTGGCAGCAAAATTCCGCCCAGTCAATTGCCGTTGAGATCATCACCGCGCCTTAAATTGTCACAAAGTGACCAATTTGAACATATGCATTAAAAAATTAATATAAAAAATTCTTAAAAATGCGTATCTTATTGTTGGCATTAAATTTGCATAAAGGTTACTGACTTAACGATAATGAATTTTAATAATTATTTTTTGCTGTAAGGGGATGAACATGAAACAATCAGGCTTTACTTTAATCGAGTTGATGATCGTAGTGGCCATTATTGGCATACTGGCGGCTGTTGCGATTCCTGCTTATCAAGATTACACCATCCGCGCGCGGGTGACGGAGGGATTAAATCTGGCTTCTGCAGCCAAGCTGGCCGTTTCTGAAACAACAATGGCTAATAATGCGCTGCCTGCCGATCAGAATGCCACAGGTTATGTCTCTCCTGCTGCCACACCCAATGTTTCTTCCGTTGCCATTGCCGGCGATGGCAGCGGTGATATTACCATTACCTACACAGCAGCTGCGGGTGGCGGTACTATCATCCTGGAGCCTACTAGGCAGGCAAATGGCGAAGTGACTTGGGCTTGCACGGGCGGCACCTTAGCTGACCGTTATCGTCCGGCCAATTGCCGATAGGAAACAAAGCGGATTTAGCCGCCCGTCAGGGCGGCTTTTTTTATAGCTTTTTAACAACGCGCGGATTGGTTAAACGCACGTAATCCGGTAACCCATTTACATAAGGCGGATAAGCTTCTCCCTGAATCAACGGTAACAGATAACGGCGGCATGCTTCAGTAATGCCATAACCGTCTTCACGGATAAATTCAGGTGGCATTTTTCTTTCCTGATTAGCTACGTCCGACAAGGGGACATGGCCGATGGACCAACGATAGGGCGAGTCTTGTTCCCGCACGATAATAGGCATAATCGCATTGTGACCGTTTAATGCCAACAGCACGGCTTCTTTGCCCAGGGCATAAGCTTGTTCCACATCAATGGCCGAAGCAATGTGGCGGGCTGAACGTTGTAAATAATCGGCTACAGCCCAATGATATTTCAAATTCAATTCACTTTTGATTAATTGGGCAATGATCGGTGCAACGCCACCCAGTTGGGCATGGCCAAATGCGTCATGCAAGCCTGCTTCATTCAAAAATTGTCCTTTGGTATTGCGAATGCCTTCAGAAACCACCACCACGCAATAGCCATAGTGTTTTACGCAATAGTCCACCCTTTGTAAAAATTGCGTTTGTTGGAAAGGTACTTCAGGAAACAGAATAATATGCGGCGGTTCTTGCTCATTTGCACTGGCCAATCCGCTGGCCGCAGCTATCCACCCTGCATGTCGGCCCATGACTTCCAGAATAAAGACTTTCGTTGAAGAAGCTGCCATGGATGCGACATCCAAGCCTGCTTCCAGGGTAGAAATGGCAGTGTACTTGGCAACCGAACCAAAACCTGGACAAGAATCGGTAAATGGCAGATCATTGTCGACGGTCTTTGGGATGCCGATGCAAGTTACTGGATAATTCATCGCCATGCTCATTTGCGCGACTTTATTAGCCGTATCTTGGGAGTCACCGCCGCCATTATAAAAGAAATAGCCAATATTGTGTGCTTTAAAAACTTCAAGCAAGCGTTTTACTTCCTCGCCATTATCTTTTAGCTTGAAGCGGCAAGAGCCGAAAGCACCCGCCGGGGTATGCAATAATTTGGCAATGTTTTCTTCGCTTTCCAAGGAGGTATCGATGAGGTTTTCATACAAGGCACCTATAATGCCATCTTTAGCGGCATACATCCGGCCTATTTTTTCCGGATATTGGCGTGCCGTTTGAATGACGCCGCAGGCGGAAGCGTTGATTACGGCAGTTACCCCGCCGGACTGGGCATAAATTGCATTTTTAACTAGCATGTTATTACTCCATATTTTGTATTAGTTTGGCTACAGCAAGGGTTATTCAATCGCCTCCGCACAAGGCATTGCATAGGCATGATGATATTCGTATAAAACCATATCGATGCACTCGATAAGACGGATAAAATCAGGTTGTAATTCATCAATACGCCGTACCTGGCGGGCCAGTGTTTCTGTCTGCGCAACTTGGCTTTGCAGTTGCGGCACACCACAAAAACAGCAAGCCCCATGCAATTTATGCGCTGCACGTTCAATTCCTTTGAGATTCTTTTTAGCAAACAATTGTAGAAATTCTTCGCGATTTTTTTTAAGTTCTGCGATGAATTGTGCTAGAAATTCAGCAGCCAAAACCTGGTTTCCCGACACTTTTTGTACGCATAAAGACCAATTTATGGCATTGCCTTGTGTTTTTTTAAGAAGGCTCAATAAATGGCGCAATAAATTTTCTTCGTCAATCGGCTTTTGCAAGTAAACATCCACCAGGTTTTTTTGGAGAAAATCATCCTCCCTGTCCAGGCTGTTGGCGCTTATGAGAATAAGGGCTGACGAGCGGTTTAACATGGATTGGCGGATCAAACGTGCGGCTTGCAACCCATTGAGTTTTGGCATTTGTAAATCCAAAAGGATGACATCAAAACGCTGTTCGTTGCAAAACGTTACAGCTTGCTCGCCATCTTCTACTGCATTGATACGTGCATTTTCCCCCAGCAGGGAATTTAGAAGCATGCGATTGACTGGATTATCTTCGGCAATGAGCAGGCTAGGCTGAATCACCCGCAATTGCGTGCGCAATTCATTCAGTTCACTGCCGGCAGTTTTCTTGAATTTCGCATCATTGAGTAATGATTCTATGGTATCGTGAAGTTTTTGTATATTTGGGGGCTTAAATAAAAAAGCTTGTGCACCCAAGGATTCAAAATCTTGTATAGGCCATTTAGACACAAGAGCGCATGGCACGCTCGTATGGGCAAGAATTTGTCCTACCTGGTTCTCGCAACCCTGGTTTACATTAATAAACGCCAAATCACAATCTTGATGGGTGCTCAATGCTTCCTGCAAAAGATTGAAAGAATTGATGCGGATGCATTCGATCCCCCAATGGCCAAGTCCATTGCAGAGGGCTTCCAAATGCAAGGGGTTATCGTCGAAACAAAGCACTTTTAAATGGCCGAAACGATGGGTTTGATGTTTCTCAATTTCATACCCGGCAAGTTTAGCGAGTTTAAGATGGACAGAAAAAGTAGAGCCTTTATGCAGTTCGCTGGTTAATGAGATGCGTCCCTGCATGTGTTCGGCGAGCTTCTTGCAAATAACCAAACCCAGGCCGGTACCACCAAAGCGGCGGGTAATGGTGGTATCGGCTTGATTGAATGCATTAAATAAGGTGGTTTGATCTTCCGGTGAAATGCCCATTCCGGTATCGCTGACAGATAAATTAATGGTGTAATCTTTATCGGTTTCCTGCTCAATGTCGGTACGAATTAAGATATAACCATGATCGGTAAATTTGATGGCGTTGCTGATTAGATTACTGATGATTTGTTTTAAGCGCAAAGGGTCTCCTAATACCCGCTTGGGCACATTGATGGCTGTAGCAGGTATCAGGTCTATCCCTTTTTTATGGGCATTGGGGGCGGCTAGCGCCAGAACATCATCAATACAGGTACGAATATCAAGCGGTATGCAATCCAGATGCAGTTTTCCTGCATCCATTTTAGAATAATCCAATATGTCATTGATGATGGATAATAAATCTTGCGCGGAAGAGCGGATCGTTTTTACATAATCCAGTTGCAAGGGGTCAAGACCGCTTTCCAGAAGTACATTTGTAAAGCCGATAACGCCATTCATCGGCGTACGGATTTCATGGCTCATGTTGGCAATAAATTCCGATTTTTGCCGGCTTTTTTCTTCAGCTTTTTTCTTATCCAAAGATAATTCAATATTTTTTTCTTCAAGGAGTTCGAGATTTTTTTGCAAGTCTGCTGTCGCAGTTTCAATGTATTGATTTAAATCATGAACGGTATTGAGATATTGTTTTTGCAAGTGGAGGCATCCGCGCTCAATTGTCCCTAACTCTCCGGAACTCGATAGTTTGATTTCTGTTTCAAATTCATTGCTTAAAATTTGCTTCATGCTGCGGCGTAAGCGGGCGATAGGCAAATAAATTTGTTTGGACAAGAAGTAGTGGATGGTCAACCCGATCAATAACCCCAATAAGGTAATAAAAATGGTGATGATGTACATTTGGTAGCGTTTAATCAGGGTAGAGCGGGTATCAATGTCTAAGGATAACCAGCCCAGGATGTCATCGGCTTGAAAATCAATGGGACTGCTAGGCGTTTTAAAAGGCGGAGTAGAATACAAATTAAATTTGGGCAAAATAATGGGGGCGGTAAAATTAATGCTATACGGAGACAATTGTTTATTCTCGACATAATCCCCGGTAAAAGCAGGGGTAAGGGAGTTTTTAAGCGAATGTTTACCGCCGCGATAGGCTAGTAATTGCCCTTTTGCATTATAAAAAGCCAACGCTTGAATTTCAGAATGAGTAGACGCGTCAATTAATCCTTGCAGGGTTCTTTTATCGTCACGTAATAAGGCCAATTGCGCGACAGGCAACAATTGACGAATGTAAGTTTCCCCCAGGCGCAAACTGAGCTGATTTAAATCCTTGTTATATTGCCCATTGTAAAATAAGGCAAAAAGCAGTGCCACCAATAATACGGGGATTAAGGTGATTAATCTAAGCCGGTATTTAATTCCAATGCTTTTCAATATTGTAATTCCTTACCCTCATTATTTTGCGTGGTAACCAAAGTCAGGTTATACTGCGGGGGCTTAGATGCCGCAAGATGTTACAGATTTTTGCATCATTATCTTCAGGTTAACTAGATTTGCAAATACAAATTTAAGAACCACACAAATTATACCGTGTTTATTTCTTAGCTTACAACGGAGCCTTAAATGGTTGTGCGAACTCGTTTTGCCCCAAGTCCTACTGGATTTTTACACGTAGGCGGTGTACGCACCGCTTTATTTTCCTGGCTGTTTGCGCGGCATCACCAGGGTGAATTTATTTTACGCATCGAAGACACAGATCAAGAACGTTCCACGCAAGAATCAGTACAAGCCATTCTGGAAGGCATGGCGTGGCTGGGGCTTGAGCATGATAAGGGTCCCTACTATCAAACCGAACGCTATCCTCGTTATCTTCAAATTATTGAGCAATTGCTCGATGAGGGGAAAGCTTATCGCTGTTATTGCACAAAAGAACGCTTGGAAACTTTGCGGGAAGCTCAGTTGAATGCCAAGGAAAAACCCCGGTACGATGGCTTTTGCCGAGATTTGCAGCGTGGGAAAACAGATGAGCCTCATGTCATCCGGTTTAAAAATCCGCAAAGCGGCATGGTATCTTTTAGCGATCAAGTATACGGTGATATTCATGTAGGCAATAGCGAATTGGATGATTTGGTTTTGCTGCGCTCGGATGGACATCCTACTTATAATTTTGCAGTGGTAATTGATGATTGGGATATGGGTATTACGCACGTTATTCGTGGCGATGATCACATCAACAACACGCCTCGACAAATTAATTTGTTTAATGCACTCGGTGCACCTGTGCCTACCTTTGCTCATTTGCCAATGATTTTGGGAGAAGATGGCAAGCGTTTATCAAAACGGCATGGGGCGGTGAGCGTGCTGCAATTTAAGGAACTGGGCATTCTTCCTCATGCCCTTCTTAATTATTTGGTTCGGCTGGGTTGGTCTTACGGCGATAAAGAAATCTTTAGTCTGAATGAAATGATTGAATTGTTTAATTTAAATAATGTCAGCCGTGGAGCATCCAGTTTTAATTATGAAAAATTATATTGGTTAAACCAGCATTATCAAAAATTTGACGCCCCAGAGAGTGTAGCCAAAGCACTGGAATGGCATTTTTCTCGCAATCATATCGATATTACCAAAGGCCCTGCGCTTGAAGACTTGGTTTCCATTCAGGCTGAGCGCTGCAAGTCTTTGGCAGAAATTTGTGAAAAGAGTCGTTATTTTTATGAAGATTCCATCGAGTACGATGCGGACGCCGTGAAAAAACACTTGCGGCCTGTGATCCTTGAACCTTTGTCCGCTTTATATGAACGTTTCGCACATATTAATGAGTGGGAGCGCGATGCATTGCAGCAATGCATTAATGATGTGAGTGCTGAATTCAACCTGAATATGGGAAAAATCGCCCAGCCTTTGCGCGTGGCTGTAACGGGCAGTAGCATGTCTCCTTCCATTGATATGACCTTAAAATTATTGGGCAAGCACCGCGTACTGAGTCGGCTGCAACACGCTTTACAATTGATTGAAGCTCGCGCCAGCGCCAGTGAAAATTGATGCAAAACCGGTTACCGCTTTGCGTTAACCGGTACTTTCTAGTCTGATATATCAAGCTTTCTTTAAGCTTACATAACCATGGCAAATTCCCTCCCTGGAAAATTCATTTAACTTTTTTTTTATAAAGCCGATAACTTCAACAAAGGAGAATTGAAGGGGCGTACATGAAAGAAAAACATTTTGCTTACAAAATTACGCGCGAGAGTTCGGATTTGGTGTGCACGCATCATGAATTTGCAGAAGATAAAATGCTGGATTTGCTGAAAGAAATAGCGCAATCGCAATTCAAAGGCATTTATTGGATTTTTAAGCAATTGGATGGCAAGCCGCAAGAAGCACTTTGCATTATCGATTGTGCACATAGCCGAATTTATTACCATTATTCGGGTGAAGTTGAACGTTTGGAGGACACTATCAGAAAACTAAGCCAACAAAAATAGTCTATTATTTAAATTGTGATCATTAAAGGAGTGATAATCATGTCAAATAAAAAGATTCACAGAATCATAGGATTAGGAGTGCTGTTACTGCCGATGTGGTCTTGGGCTGCTGATTCAAGTTCCGCAAGCCCAACTGAAATGCCGAAGGATGAATGGCTGGATAAGGTTAAAAAAGTCATTCCTGATCCAATTTGCAAAGGTTTCATGGAAGATGCATCTATATCTGCTCGTTTAAAAGAACGTAACATCAGTTATCAAAACTGCGTGTCTTTAATTCCTTCCATTGCTGACAAATGCATCAACAAATATTACGACAGTTTACCTGCAATGATTAATCAGGAAAGTGCATCTAAATGGGGACGCACCATTGGAGAATGTATCGGCGGTGATTTTGCTGTAAACCATTTGTATTCTGGTACGGGAAGTGAGAGTGGGGCCACCGATTCAAGCTCTACGGGATCCGGCAGCACCCCAAGCACTTCAACAACTACGCAGCCGCAACCTGCAGCAGGAGCCGCGCAATAGCGCAAAGTACTTGGGTTAAAATGGCTTATAAACGCTTCTAGTTACGAGTTATAAGCGCATCGGAAAAAGGGTTTAATGCATCGCGATAGTTGTTAACCCATTGGAATTGCTTTAAAAGAGAGTTGCAAGTGCATTGAATTTATCGCCGCAGTAGAGATGGCAGGAAGGGCGGCTGATGATGCAGCAAATATACCCATAACGGGTATATTTGGTAAGAAACGTATGGGTGACATTATTAGAGCATCGTTTTTCTTAGCAGATGTAAAAGCTGTCTGCTTTAGGTTCTTCGCTAGGGTTAGAGGTAATGCAAAAGCGTAGCCTGCTGAGAAGGTGGAGGCTACGCTTACTATGTTCAGTAATAATTCCATAATACTCTTACTGTTTTTGATATTATAGTGTAATAACATGATATGATTTTTTATGCAATTGCCACTGCAATAGAATCATCTGGAGATAAATCATGTTGGTAACATTTAGTTGTCCTGCGCATGAAAATATTACGATGTTTGGAGACGTCGCCATTCACTTATTAAAAATCATGGGGCATAGCGGTACAGTACCCAGTGCTATGTTGGCGGACGAAGTTCCTGAAGCACTTTCACGTCTGCAACAAGCTGTGGATAAAGAAAAGAAAAAAAGCCAGCCGGGCGCGCGCTTACGCCAAGATGAAGAAGAGGATGAGCCGGCCATAGGCCTTGTGCAGCGGGCACTTCCTTTGCTTGATTTATTAAAGGATGCTGCTGCAGCCAAATGCAATGTGATGTGGAAATAATTCTCCATTTCAAATTTGTATAACTGTCTGTTGAATCGTCATTTAGTATGTTAAAATGCCAGCATTTATCCATGGTTCCTTAAGCTTATGCTTACTTTGCGTCAAATCACACTTTCCCGCGGCAATAAGAAACTGCTTGAGCAAGTAAGCGTTACGGTTTATGAAAAACAAAAAATAGGTTTGGTGGGGCATAATGGCTGTGGGAAATCAAGTTTATTCAGTCTGATTTTAGGTGAACTAACCCCTGACACGGGGGATTGTCTCTTAAATTCCCAGAATAAAATTAGCCATCTCTCGCAACAGCTTCCGGACAGCGAGGAAGCCGCCCTCAATTTTGTCCTCGCTGGCGATAAAGAATACCAGCTTCTGCAAAATCGTTTACTCGCGGCTGAGCAGGCAGGGAATGATGCGGATGTACTCGCTTGCCATGAAATCTTAAATCAGACCGGCGGTTACAGTAAACCCGCAAAAGCGGCGGCAATATTATCAGGCTTGGGTTTTAAACCAAGCGAGCAGAATGCCAGTGTGAACAGTTTTTCCGGCGGCTGGCGGATGCGTTTAAGCTTGGCTCGTTGTCTTATGAATCCTGCGGAATTACTGTTATTGGATGAACCTACAAACCATCTGGATATGGAAGCTATTTTTTGGTTGGAAAAATGGCTTAAGCAATGCCCAAGCACCGTTATTTTAATTTCCCATGATCGGGAATTTTTAGATGCTTGCGTCACCCATATTCTGCATATAGAGCAGCAAACCCTGAATTTATATTCAGGCAATTACAGCCGATTTGAGCAAGCACGTGCACAAAAATTGGTTTTGCAACAAGCCATGTTTACAAAGCAACAACAAAAAATAAACCATTTGATGGCTTATGTGCAGCGTTTTCGTGCCAAAGCTTCCAAAGCCAAACAGGCACAAAGCCGTCTTAGAACCATTGAAAAAATGGAAATTGTAGCGCAAGCCCAATTTGATTCTCCTTTCTCATTCGAATTTTTTCCATGTCCTCGTGCAGGAAAGCCTTTATTAGCATGCCAGCAAGTGACAGCAGGATATGAATGCAATGCCCCTGTTATTAAGAAACTTGATTTTATATTAAATCCTGGCGATCGCATCGCATTGCTTGGGCCTAACGGTGAGGGGAAATCTACATTAATTAAAACATTAATCGGAATTTTACCACCATTAAGCGGTCATATAGAGTATGCGCCGCATTTGAAAATAGGTTATTATGCTCAGCATCAACTTGAACAATTGAACATTGATTTAAGTCCGCTACAGACCATCCAGGAGCTTTCTCCAGAGGTTCGGGAACAGACCATCCGCGATTTTTTGGGTGGTTTTAATTTTATAGGCGATGCAGCGGTCAATCCCATCCGTCATTTTTCGGGAGGTGAAAAAGCGCGCTTGGCTTTGGCAAAATTAGTTTGGCAAAAACCCAATTTATTGCTGCTGGATGAGCCTACTAACCATTTGGATTTGGAGATGCGCGCCGCGGTTGAGATTGCTTTACAAAGTTATGAGGGCTGCTTAGTATTGATTTCTCACGACAGGCATTTATTGCGCGCCAGCGCGGATGATTTTTATTTGGTATTTCAAAAGCAAGTTCAGCCTTTTAAAGGCGATTTGGATGATTACCATCGCTGGCTGCAAGAAAAAGAAAGCGCAAAGGATACGAAAGAAACCACCACCGTATCCAGCTCTTATCGGGAAAAGCGTTCTTTACAAAACCGTCTTAAGAAGCTGGAGCTGATGACTGAACAATATCAGCAGGAATTAGCTAAATTTGAAGCGGCGCTTGCTGAAACTTCCTTGTACCAGGAAGGAGGGGAAAACGAGTTGCATGAGCTTTTAAAACAGCGAACAAAAGTGCAGCAGCAACTGGCTCTGGCAGAAGAGGAATGGATGGACGTGTTAACTGCACTGGAAAATTCTGAGACTTAATCGGGGGATATCATGAAACCACTAACCCGCGACATTCTTTTAACCTTAACCTTAAAGCTTTCATTGTTGATAGGTTTATGGTTTGTTTGTTTTAAAGGCGCGGAGAAGCCTGCCCAGGAAATGCACAGGTGGTTACTGGGCTCGAGTCTGTCGCAAGATACGACTCAAGACATTCATTAACACATCTATTTGGCATTAACTTATAAAAGTTAAACATTTCTAACTCGGAGTATGTTTCGTACTTCTTATCATTAAAGGTAATTTATGATGCCTGATATTTCTGTTGTTGACTTATCTCGCCTGCAATTCGCCTTAACGGCGCTGTATCACTTTCTTTTCGTCCCATTAACGTTGGGGCTTTCTTTGCTATTGGCCATAATGGAAACGGTTTACGTCATGACGGGACGTGAAATCTGGCGGCAAATGGTGAAGTATTGGGGAGTGCTGTTTGGTATCAATTTTGTTCTTGGCGTAGCCACGGGCTTAACCATGGAGTTTCAATTTGGTACTAATTGGGCCTATTACTCGCATTATGTCGGCGATGTGTTTGGCGCCCCGCTTGCTATTGAAGGGCTAATGGCGTTCTTTTTGGAAGCTACTTTTGTTGGCCTGTTTTTCTTTGGCTGGGATAGATTAAGCAAACTGCAACACATGGTGTGCACTTGGTTATTGGCATTAGGCACGAACCTGTCTGCTTTATGGATTTTAATCGCGAATGGCTGGATGCAAAATCCGGTAGGAGCACGGTTTGATTACCAAACGATGCGAATGGAAGTCAGTAGCTTTACCGATGTTATGTTTAATCCTGTGGCACAGGCCAAGTTCGTGCACACTATTAGCGCAGGGTATGTGACGGGTGCAATTTTTGTATTGGCGGTCAGTGCTTATTTTCTTTTGCGCGGGCGTAATAAGGATTTTGCCAAGCGATCGATGACGGTTGCGGTTTCTTTTGGCCTGGCATCTGCTTTATCAGTTGTGGTGTTGGGGGATGAAAGCGGCTATGTGGCGAATAGCAACCAAAAAATGAAATTAGCGGCCATGGAGGCGATGTGGCATACGGAGAAAGCACCTGCCGGTTTAACTTTATTCGGCATACCGAATGAAAAAACCATGAAAACCGATTACGCGTTTGAAATTCCCTTTGTATTGGGGTTGATAGCGACCCGGTCTTTAAATGAGCCGCTGGAAGGGATTAACGAACTGATTGAGCAAGGCAAGCAGCATATTCAAAAAGGTATGCTGGCTTATGGAGCGCTTAGTCGTTTGCGCAATAACCCTAACGACGCGCAAGCCAAAGCTGATTTTGAAGCAAATCAACAAGAGCTTGGCTATGGGTTATTACTGAAAAAGTATACCGATAAAGTCGTTGATGCTACTCCTGAACAAATAGCTCAAGCTGCTCAAGATTTGAAGCCGCGTGTTACGCCTTTATTCTGGTCTTTCAGAGTCATGGTCGCTTGCGGGTTCTTTTTCATTTTCTTGTTTGCAGTAGGTTTTTATTTGTCGGTAAAGCGCAAGCTTCATACGACCCGCTGGTTTCTGCACTTGGCTTTTTGGGCCTTACCCTTACCGTGGCTTGCCGCAGAATTAGGATGGATCGTGGCGGAATATGGACGCCAGCCGTGGGTGGTGCAGGGTATCCTCCCCACGATGATGGGGGTATCTTCCGTAAGTTTTTCCCAAGTCATGACGTCCTTGGCAGGCTTTATTATTTTCTATACCGTTCTGGCAATCGTGGAAGTGTATTTGATGGTTAAATACATTCGCCTTGGTCCTGATAATTATGCCCATTAGGAGAAGATTATGCCTTTAGATTATGAAACATTACGCGTTATTTGGTGGGTATTGTTAGGCGTTTTATTAATTGGCTTTGCCGTAATGGACGGGTTTGACTTAGGGGTAGGTATTTGGCTGCCTTGGTTAACACGCACGGACGCTGAACGGCGGGTGCTTATTAACAGCGTGGGCCCTACATGGGAAGGCAATCAGGTTTGGTTTATCCTGGGAGGCGGTGCAATTTTTGCCGCTTGGCCAATTCTTTATGCCTTGTCGTTTTCGGGATTTTATCTCGCCATGCTGGTTGTGCTTCTTGCTTTGATCTTACGGCCTGTGGGCTTTAAATACCGCTCCAAGCTGCCCGATGCAAGATGGCGCAATTTTTGGGATATCGCTTTATTCATTGGCGGGTTTGTGCCGGCTTTGATATTTGGCGTGGCAATTGGGAATGTGTTGCAAGGCGTGCCTTTTCATTTTGATGATTCGCTGCGTCCTTTCTACACAGGAACTTTCCTGGCGTTATTAAATCCATTTGCCTTGTTATGCGGATTATTATCTGTTTGTATGCTAGCCATGCACGGTGCTGTTTTTCTTAACTTAAAAACAGAAGGGCATATTCAGCTGCGTGCTCGTAGGGCGGCTGGTATCTGCGCTGTATTAACCGTCGTGCTATTTATTGCAGGAGGGGTATGGATTTACTCTGGATTTGACGGGTATCGGCTAACCAGCCTCGTACTTCATGACAGTCCATCCAATCCTTTGCACAAAACCGTTATTCGTGAAGCAGGGAGTTGGTTTGCCAATTACCAAGCCTTTCCTTTGGCAATGATTGTACCGGCTGCCGGCATTTTCGCGGCCATTTTTGCCGCTTTATTACTGCGGTTTGCGGGATTTGCTTTTATTCTCAGTTCCATTTCCGTGGCCAGCATCATTGCCACGGTGGGTGTCAGCATGTTCCCGTTTATTTTGCCTTCTTCATCCAATCCGGCACACAGCTTGATTGTTTGGGATAGTTCATCCAGCCAGTTGACGTTATTTATCATGCTGACGGCAACGGTCATCTTCATGCCCATTATTTTAATCTATACCGCGTGGGTTTACAGGGTATTGCGAGGGAAGGTGACTACCGAAGCAATTTCCAAGAATCAACATACGGCTTACTAGGAGGAAATATTTATGTGGTATTTTTCATGGATATTAGGGACTGGCTTAGCTTGTACCTTTGCGATATTGAACGCAATGTGGCTGGAATTGCGGGTTAATGACGATAACAATGGTCTTAATTCCGATATTTCTTTTGAAAATATGAATCCATAATACTGCGGTGACGTTATTATGGATGCCTGCATCACGTTGGCTTCTATATGAAGAGTGCTTTGTGTGATGCAGGAACTAAGATGCCGTTACCCTATTGTTCACTTGCATTGAATTGCTACTGCATCTGCGTTAGGCGGCACTTTTTTGTCGCCTTTATTTGCATAAGCTTTGGTAAATTCTGCCCCTAAAAAAAGAATTTGCGCGGAATAATAAACCCAAATTAAGATAATGATCAGTGAAGCAGCTGGTCCAAAGCCATTGGCAACTTTGCTATTACCCAAATAAATCCCCAATAAAAATTTTCCTAAAATAAACAATAGCGTAGTTGCAAAAGCTCCTGGCCACACTTGCCTCCATTTAATTTGTACATCAGGTAAGATCTTGAAAATCATGGCAAACAAGGCAGTAATTACACTTAAAGAAATGAAGAAATTTAAACCCAGTGCGATTAAAGTTCCACCCGGCAGGTAACGGCTCAGGTAATCACTGATAGCTGCCAAAATAACCGTTAAAACAAGCGAGACAAGCAGTAAAAATCCTATGCCTAAAACCATGGTAAAAGATAAAAATCTATCTTTAATTATTCCCATAATGCCACGCCCGGGTTTAGGTTTGACTCGCCAAATGCTATTTAAACCGGTTTGCAACTCGCCAAAAGCTCCCGAAGCCCCAAACAATAAAACGACAATACCGGTGATTTGAGCGAACATGCCGCGGGCAGGATTGGTAGCGCTTATCATCATGCTTTCAATTTGCTTTGCACCATCGCTGCCAAAGATATGGGCTATCTGGTCTAAAATTTGCGCTTGCACCGCGTCTTTTCCAAAAAAGAAACCGGCGATGGCCGTGCAGACAATTAATAAAGGTGCCATGGAAAAAATAGTGTAATAAGCAAGTGCCGCCGCCAGGGAAGAAACCCTATCGTCTTTCCAGCTCTGGATGGTTTCTTTAAGAAGGTTTACCGCCATGTTAAGCTTCATGCATATCCTTTCCTGGGAGTTTTTTGAAGTTAGTCTTAATTTATTAACTTGTAAATACTGAGTCTTAAATTAAATGTCTGTAAAACTCCAAAAAATTTTTATTGGCTTCGGTATTCATGCGTTTGATATGACAGCGTACCTTCCAGATCCGTTTGATGACATCAGGAACCCGTTTGGCTGTGGCTTTGAGAGCAATGGCCCAAAGATGGGCAATAAAAGCACACCCTCTTGCTTTGCAATCCACATCCAGAAGATAAAGTGCATTTTTAAATAATTTAAGATTCTCCTGTTGTAAAAGAACAGCCGTACGTGCATTGGGTTTTAGTAATTTTCTTTTCTTTAAAATTTTATTTATATCATGATGAAATTGTGCGGAATCTCTCCTATGTTTTCTATAGCCAAGAGAAACGGATTTATAGTGGATTATTAAAGGCATGCCATTATCAGCAGCTTTTGCAATGGAGTTGAAAATTTCTTTTAAATTAGTTTTTAAATGGGTTACTTCAATTTCTTTAGGATAAATTAAGTACTCAAGCTCAGGATCAAGCAGCATATACTGAATGATGGGAGGCTTATATTTTCCTCTGGGCAGCCAACGGATAGCGGCAATATTATTCATATACTGGATTAACTTTCTTTTCTATAAGCATAGAGTACGCCATTATCTGTAGCCAATATGTACAAATTGCTTCTTAATTTAATTTTCATGCATAGTCTATAATGCATGTAAGCTCTACTCGTTTGCTCATAAATACTGACTTTAAAAAGGGACTATCTTGATAGACAGGAATGCAGTAAGTCAGCAGTTTATAAAAGTAAGAGGCGTTACGGAAAATCTCTGCAAGCCTTTAATTTTGGAGGATTATGTCATCCAAAGTTGCGAGGATGTTAGCCCTCCTAAATGGCATTTAGCCCATACCACCTGGTTTTTTGAAACATTTTTATTGTTGCGATATTTGCCGAACTATCGCCCATTTAACCCGCAGTTTAATTTTTTATTTAATTCTTATTATCAAACGGTTGGCGCACCGTATCCTAGACCCAAGCGAGGTTTGTTGTCGCATCCCTCTACGGCCAAGGTGCTGGAGTATCGCCACTGCGTCAATGAAGCCATGCTTGATTTATTGCAGCAAACGGATGCAACGGTAAGCCATGAGATCCTCGCGGTCATTTTATTGGGTTTAAACCATGAGCAGCAGCATCAGGAATTACTTTTGATGGATATAAAACACAATTTATCCATCCAGCCTGATTTTCCGGCTTATAAAATCCATTCGCCTCATAACAATGCTTCACCTTGCAAAAAAGAAACTGTTTGGCTCACGGTGGAAGGGGGCATTGTAGAAATTGGGCACACAGGCACTGGATTTTATTTCGATAATGAACAACCTCGGCATAGAAAAATACTGCAATCTTATGCTTTAGCAAACAAATTGGTGACCAATGCTGAATACATTGCGTTTATAGAAGATGGCGGGTATCAAAATCCGCAATGGTGGCTGGCAGATGGTTGGGACATTTTGCAAAGAAATAAGTGGGAGGCACCACTTTACTGGCTAAAAAAAGAGCAAAAATGGCATATTTTTACCTTGCAAGGTTTACAGGAAATTTATCGCGAAGAGCCGGTAAGTCATGTGAGTTATTTTGAAGCGGATGCCTATGCTCGCTGGAAGGGGAAACGTTTGCCGACTGAAGAAGAATGGGAGCATTTTGTTTCGGTGCATGATTTAACCCATCAACCGGGCAATTTTTTAGAGTCGGATTGTCTGCATCCTGAAGCGGCGTTCAATCAGGACAGGCCACAGCAATTCATGGGCACTTTATGGGAATGGACGTCCAGCGCTTACTTGCCTTATCCAGGATTCAAGCCCTTGGCCGGCAGTCTTGGTGAATATAATGGGAAATTCATGAATAACCAAATGGTGTTGCGCGGCGGAAGCTGCGTCACGCCGCATGCCCATATCCGAGCCAGTTACCGCAATTTTTTTCAACCTGACAAGCGCTGGCCATTCACTGGGATCCGTTTGGCAAAAACTATGGAAGGATAAATGCTATGAGCGCAAAACTTTCCTTGTATGAAGATTGGGAAGCCCAATCGGATGAGCATCTGGCAACATTTATTGCAGATGTTAGAGAGGGATTAACCAAAAAAAATAAAAAAATCCCTTCTAAATATTTCTATGATGCCGCAGGGTCGCATTTATTTAATCAAATTACCCGTCATCCTGATTATTATTTAACCCGCTGCGAATTAGAAATCTTACACAAGTGTAAAGCATTAATCGTTAATTTCTTGAAAGAACAGCCATGCAATTTGATAGAATTAGGCCCAGGCGAGGGCACGAAAACCAATATTTTAATAAATGAGTTTTTTAAATGCTCTCATGACTTCAAATATTACCCGATTGATATTTCCAAATCTTACCTGCAAGAATTGGAAAAAAAATTTGCCTTGCAATGGCCGAAACTAGAAATTCAGGGTATGCATGCTGATTATTTTGCAGGCATCAAAGAATTGGCCAGTAGCTCCAGGCGTACCAATTTTGTGCTTTTTCTAGGGTCAAGCATTGGTAATTTTGATTTTCCGGAAGCCAGGACCTTTCTTTGTAATTTACGAGAAGCGCTCAATCCAGGAGATTTTGTTTTAATTGGATTTGACTTAAGAAAAGACACCGGGGTACTTACCCGCGCTTATAATGATGAGGACGGTATTACGCATCAATTTAACTTGAATTTGCTGCATCGCATTAATACGGAACTAGGGGGAGAATTTAATTTAACTTTATTTGAAAATTATAATGTCTATAACGTATATTCTGGTGCGATGGAGAGTTATTTATTAAGCCGCTGCAGGCAGGACGTGCGCATTGAGCGGTTGCAAGAAACAATCCACTTTCATTCTTACGAACCCATCCATATTGAATATTCTTTTAAATATCTGCCAGAGCAAATTACAGCTTTAGCGCAAGAAAACCAGTTTGCAATTTTAGAAAATTTTACCGATGCGAAACATTACTTTATCGATTCGCTCTGGCAAGTGCGTGGCTCCTTGCCAAAAGCGAATTCACGAGGACATTCATGAAGAGAACATTTGTTTTTACTTTCTTGTTTTTCTCGATGTGCGCAGCGGTTTACGCCCATGAACAATGGTTGTTACCTGCAAACGAGATGGAAAGACTTGCAAACCTGGCAAAGCCCAGCCTTTTCAGAGCATGGGGCTTGTTTAATTCCACAGTGGCACTGCTGGCTTTAGGATTTTTGCTTGCATGGATTGTATTTAACTACAGGCAGACAATAAAAATACCAATTCCTATAAACCGCCTGGAGTGGGGCTTGCTTGCCTTGCGTATCTGGACTGGAATGATGTTAATTGCATGCAGTCTGGGGTTTTTGCCAAAAACTGGCGTTGCCTATTTTACAGAGCCAACTTTATTTGCCTCTGATTTAGCGCTAGTTCCCCCATGGCTATTTTTGCAATGGTATGAATTGGCACTGGGCATATTATTGATACTAGGATTTTATGTCCGCTTGCTAGGGGTGTTACTCTTGGCATTAGTCTTTTCGGCTTTATATCTCTATGGAACCAGTATGTTGCAATATGCAGGGTTTTACTCAGGCCTTGCTTTATTTTTGCTAATCAACGGGGGCGGAAAATTTTCGTACGGATTGCAGCAGCAAAAAAATACAGCTTACGGCAAATCCTACATCCTTTTACAAACGCTTACCGGCTTGAACTAGTATTCCCCGCGGCTTGCCGCGGTTCCTTAATAGGAAAGTTTGAAAACCATAGGTTTTCGAGTCAAACTATTGCGTATGACCCTCAAACGGGCAAGCCACTGCGTGTACCAGACGC
>NZ_RZGS01000041.1 GCF_003989745.1 Legionella septentrionalis | reverse complement strand
AATATAACGAAGAAAGACCGCATGAATCACTGGGAGACTTGTCACCATTTGATTACAAGTTGATTAAAAATAAGTCGGAAAACTCTAGTTTAGGTTGGCACTAATAAGGGGAGGTTTACAACTGCATCTTTAAATCGCGTTCAATTAATAGGTAATCTCGGTGCTGATCCTAAAAGCATCGCCGGAAAAGACGGACAATCTTTTGTCACTGCCACTTTGGCTACTAATGAGTTATTCAAACAGAATGATGAATGGCAAACCAGAGTGGAATGGCATCAGCTGATGCTTTTTGGCAAGCTGACAAAGGTCGCTGAATATTTAAAGAAAGGTTCGCAGGTCTACCTCGAAGGTAAATTACGTTCCAATCAATGGACTGACAATGAAGGCAAAGCTCGTCAAGCTTTAAGTATTATTGTTAGCCACATTCAGCTTCTCAGCCCACCTAAATCAGCTGATGAATCCAGTAACAAAACCGCAGAACAGCACATGACTCAGATGCGTGAAATGTTGCAACCGGATTCAGAAGAAATTCCGTTTTAATCATACCCTACACGGGAGCAAGCTCCCGTGTAGGATTGCTCCATTTACATAAGGAGATAATTCCATGGACACCCCTTCAATCTACGTCGCCTGTTTAGCCTCTTACAACAACGCCATTCTATATGGTGTCTGGATAGATGCCACACAAAGCCAGGATGACATCATGGAAGAAATCTGGGAAATGCTGGATAACAGCCCTGAACCCAATGCTGAAGAATACGCCATACATGATTATGAAGGATTCGGCAGCATCACAATCCATGAGTACGAAGAAATAAGCAATATTGTGGAGTATGCCTCATTTATTCAAGAGCACGGAGAGCTAGGCTTTGCTCTTCTCTGTGATTATCCAGTAGATGATGCACAAACTATGTTGGAGGAACATTACCAGGGTAGTTATGATTCAGAGATTGATTTTGCCAGGCAGTTATTTGATGACTGTTATGCCCATCAAATACCGGATAGTTTGATCTGCTACTTTGATTTTGATGCTTTTGCACGGGATCTTTTTATTAGTGATTATTGTTGGGTAAAGTTTGGTAGACAGGTATATATTTTTTCAATCTATTAAGCCCCTCTTCTTTGGGGCATCTTTTTAAAACTTTAAGCTCTCAAATCACTTTGTAACTTAAGTATAATTTTTGAAAATATTTTACTAAACCATAGGTAGACTGAAATAAAGCTTGAATATATATAGAACAATGCTATTGTTCTATATTTTTTATGGATAATTAATAATTGCTTAAAGGATAAAATAGGTTCGATAGTGCAAGGGGAAATTAATGGATTCTAGATCCATAGGCGGTATTTTATTAATTACAGGAACTTCCATTGGTGCTGGTATGTTGGGGTTACCCATTGCAGCTGCAAACCTTGGTTTTTCAGGCTCCTTTATTCTTCTTATTGTCTGTTGGCTTGTCACCCTTGCTTGTGCTTTATTAATTCTAGAAGTGAATCAATGGTTACCCCACAACAGTAATATTATAACGATGGCTAAGGCAACCATTGGTCCGTGGGGACAAATTTTTGCTTGGATTTCCTATTTACTTCTACTCTATTCGCTCCTTTGCGCCTATATTGCTGGAGGCAGTGATTTATTTCATAACCTATTAAACCTAACTGGATATAACCTTCCTAATTGGGCTTGTGCCCTTATCTTTACTCTAATTTTTGGCTCAGTAGTTTACTGCGGAATGAGTTCAGTAGATATAGCAAACCGGGTACTGATGTTAATAAAATTCGGTACTTTATTTATGGCAGTCTTTTTCCTTATTCCATCAATTTCGGTGCATAAACTTGCGTCAGGCAATTTACACTATCTTACCTCTGTATCTGCAATCATGGTCACTACTGCAGCATTTGGTTGGGCAACACTAGTACCAAGCTTAAGAGTTTATTTTGAAAATGATATTAAAAAACTTAAACGAGCTATTTTTATAGGCAGTCTTATCCCCGTTATTTGTTATATCATTTGGGACGCAGCCATATTAGGCGTAATTCCTTTATTTGGTAAAAACAGCATTGAATTTATTGCGCAAACATCTAATTCAACAAGCAGCTTGGTGAATATTTTAAGTGTAACAATGTCTAATAATTCCATTACTTTCTTTATTCGCTTATTTACATCGGTTTGCGTTTTAACATCATTTTTAGGCGTTGCTTTATGTTTAACAGATTTTTTATCGGATGGATTACAGCTAGAAAAGAAGGGAAGTAATAATATCGCCATCCATCTTCTAACTTTTATACCAGCGCTCCTAATTGCTATTTATTTTCCAAATGCATTTATGAAAGCACTTGAATATGCTGGTATTTGCGCAACTTTCCTCTTGATCCTTTTACCTGCCTGGATGGCCTGGTGTGGGCGTTATCAACGGAGTATTGCAACAGGTTTTAAAGTTTATGGTGGGAAGCCTTTTTTAGCAGCGATTATTGTACTTTCAAGCTTAGTTATTATTCGCGGCATATTAAACTAAGCTTTATGCTAAAAGTCTCAGTGTATAAAAAATTTATAGTTAAACCTAATCAAATTTTAATTACAGTGGCTTTTAGCGGAACGATTAAGAGTTATTATTAAATAACAAGCAAGTTGCCTCTGCTATGCCTTTTACGATTTGAGCTGAAAATAGACTGTAATGATCTGCGTCTACAGACGTTATTGTATAAGTTCCTAATTTAAATATTTCTTTCCACTTCTGATCAGGATTAGTTGTTAATGCGTTTGATTGCTTACATCGAAACATATGAACTTTTAAAGTAAAATCGCTTGCTTGATAATTTTCATATAGACTCCAATTGAATATATATTGATCTACTAATTTAGAAAAAAGAGCAAACTCCATAGACTTATGAAAAATCTTTTTTTCCAGTAAAACATTAAATATTTTTTCTCTAAATAACTGAGACTCATCTAATAATTGACTTAAATCAATTCGACACTGACCTGCAATATTCAATCCAAATTGTTGCAATAATTGCTGCTCTCTAGGTTTAGTATTATCTAACCGAATGAAATCACAAGGTAAATAACTGTCATACAATACTAATTGGGGCACTTGAAAACCTTCTTTACAGAGTAATTTTGCCATTTCGATGGCGACAATTCCGCCAAAAGACCAGCCGCCTAAATAATAAATTTTCTCTGGAAAATCTCGCTTAAGTTTCTCAACATATACTTTAGCCAAATCCTCAATAGTGGCACATGTCTTTACCTGATTTAACACAGTTTGAATGGCAATTAATGAATATTTTTTATCCCAACCTTTTAACAAGTGATAGTAATTAATCGCTCCTCCACCAATAGGGTGAACACATATAAAAGGAGGATTTCCAGCTTGAATATGACATGGGACAAAAACATCAGAAATAATCGGTTCTTGATTCATATTCTATTTAAACCTAATTTATAAAAAAAACGTATCAACAGCAGTGCTTATAGAAAAATTATCTGTAACTGTATCTTTGCCGTTGCCATAAACAAATTTTGCAATATCGCCAAAGGTTGAATACTCAAATATATCCGCAATAGATATAGATTTATCAGGAAAAAATTTATGAATTTCATCTACTAAATGAACGACTATCAAAGAATTACCACCCATATCAAAAAAATCAGAACTATCAGTTATTTTACTAGGCTCAATTTGAAATATACTAGACCATATAGCTTTTAATTGATTATCTGGCTGATTTTCAGCGCTCAAGTTATTAACAGTATAACGCAACCCGTGAAGATCAATTTTTCCATTTATAGTTATAGGAAATTTGTCTATGGCAAAAAAATGAGTTGGAATCATGTAGTCAGGAACTTTTTGCGCTAGTTTTTTTCTAACCGATAAAATAACATCTTCTGTAGTAGAAGATGGATTATGAATAAAAAAAGCAACGAGGGTTAATGTTGAATAGCTCCCCTCTTCGGCAATCACAATTGCTTGCTCAATTTCAGAAAAATGATTTAAGTGCCATTCAATTTCACCTAAATCAATGCGGTTTCCTCTAATTTTAACTGTTTGATCAAGTCTACCCAAAAAAAAATACCCTTCAGAATTTATCTCAACTTTATCTCCAGTTTTAAAATACCGTTTATTGTTTACCGTAACAAAATACTTTTTAGTCAGCTCATCATTATTCCAATAAAAAGGAGATAAACCTATACCGGCAAGATAAAGCTCTCCAACATTTGTCTGGTTAAAATGGTCATCGAAAATAGCAACCTCCATATTATCTATTACTCGCCCCAGGGGAACTGGGCTGTTTTGGTGCAATGGCGACGTTAGCATGCATAAAATGCTAGCTTCGGTTGGACCATAGGCATTAAAAATTTGTCTTTTTTGAGAATACCATTTATTTAAAATATTTTTACTGAAATTTTCTCCGCCAGCAATTATTTTAGTTACGTTTGGTAAATCGCTACTAGGAGTTGCCAATAGTACACAAGGAGGCAATAAAGCGGTGGTAATTGCATAATTTCTTAGTGTCTTATTAAGTATCTCTCCAGGTAAAATGTCTTGAGGAGCCGTTATAATTAAACGCGCACCAGATAAAATTGCTGTAAAAATTTCCCAGATGGAAGCATCGAATGCAATAGATGAAAATTGCAAAATTTTATCATTGTGGCTTAGCGATAACATTTTTAAAGAGTAATTAAGCGTATTAACAAGACCTTCATGGTTAATCACTACACCTTTAGGTTGGCCAGTAGAGCCGGATGTATAAATAATATATAAATTATCTTTTACAGAATAACTCATAGCCTCTAAATTACTGTCGTCATAACTTGCAAAATCAGCTAACTCATAGTTAATTGCATTGATATTGAGTTTTACTAACTCATCTTGCTGTATGCCATCGTGTATTAATAAATCACATTGTGCATCATTTAAAACAACAAGTTTGCGCTCAGTTGGCCAATTTGGATCAATAGGTAGAAAAATAGCTCTCATTTTGATACAAGCGAGCAAAGCGAAAATGTATTGACTGGATCGTTGAAAGCATAAAGCAATGACTGGTTGTGTAGTGTCAGTTTTTTCGATACGGTTTAATAAGAACCTAGCAAGTTGATTTGCAACACTATTTAGTGTTTGATAGTTATATTCCTTCTTATTATATTCTATTGCAATTAACGAGGATTGTTTTACAGCCAATACTTCAAGCCGCTGTATTAAAGAAGCCATAGGTACATAGTCTTTTTTAATTATCTGGCTTATTGGTAATTGCTTAGCGTCCTTATTGATAACACTTGCTATTAAATCTTTAAAACTATCTAAAAGCATTTGTGCAGTTTCACTTTTAAATAAGTGAGTATTATAGCTAAATGATATGCCAATAGTCTGATTATTTTCGTTAATAATACAACCTAAATCAGTATTGCCAGTATGATTAAAGATTGGCACATAATCTAATCCTACCGCTTGTTTAAAAGATTGAAGATTATTGTTTAAAGAAAAAGGTAAATCGATATTAATTGCCACTCTAAGTAGCTTATTTATCTTACCTGACAATTTTAGCTTTTCAACCATTAAACTAAACGGTAACGCTTGATATTCTAGGCATTCAAAAATTTTCTTTTTAGTAGCGCTAAAAAATTCATGTAAATTTGCGCTCGGTTCAATCTCGAATGCCAATGGCATTTGATTAATAAAATGTCCAATTACGTCTTTGTAATTCGTAAATCTATCTTTAGGGTTTGTTGGAAAGACGATAAGAAAATTATTTTCTTGAGTTTCCCGAGCAATAAATAATCCAAATAGACAGGTAATAAAATTAAATAAACTTAAAGAATTTTCTTTACAAAAATTTTTAATATTGTTAGAAAAATCTTTACTAAATTCAAAGGAACAACACTCAGTAAGGGCTAGGTTATTAGAAGAAAAATCGATTGGCAAATTTAAAGGTGTTTTGATCTTTTCAAACGTTGGCAACCAGAATTCTACCGCTTGTTGAATAAATGTTGGGGTTAGCTTAATTTTTTGATTTGCAATGTATTGAGCATATCCTGTATTTACTAATAATTTTCGGTCACTAACACTATTTAATTTTAATTGTTCATAGTTATTTAAAAAAGCATTAATAAAAATATTGACAGACTCGCCGTCAACAAATAAATGATGAAAAACAAATACTAGGAGATACTCTTTTTTATATTGATATAACTTTACTTTAAAGGTAGGGCCTTTAGAAAGATCTATAGGTATACGCGCATACTGCTTAATTTTATCAATTAGCGTCGACTTTGCCCCTTTATAAATTTCAATAGGGGTAAGTTGTATAGAAATAGAATCGATATCCATTACCTGCTGTTTAAGTTCATAACTGAATTTATTACCAATAGTATTCCTTAACATAGGTTGACAGTAAGCAAGCTCACGGATTGCTTTTTCAGCTACCGCTGGGTCTATGTCTTTAAACGATAAACAAATGGGAATCGTATCAATACAATAGTCTTTTTCTAATTTAGAGTTAAACCAAACTGCCCTCTGTTCGTAGGATAAAGGTTGAATTAAATTTAAGCTACTATTAACCTTGTCTACCTTTTTAGCTTGAATAAAACCTTCTTGAATTAAGATATCAATTGAGCGTTCAACAGCAAGATAAAATTGCTCTAAATCATCACTTGTATGAGCAGAAGTGATAAAACAATTTCCTTGATGAAGATAATGGATGCCATGAAATTGTAATAATTTACCAAATAAAGTTTTCTCGTGGGCATGGAAAAAATTAACAGCACCTACCTCTTCACTTTCAAATCTAAAACGGAAAAGAGAACCAAAATAAACTACTTTAATGGGTGCACCTTTTAAAGACATCATTTGATTTAATCTTTCAACTAAACGAGCCGTTTTTTGATTTAATTCTTGGTAAAAGGACTCGCCTAAAGCCTTTACTTTTTTTAATATTGCATAAGTAGCAGCGATTTTGTAAGGGTTATGAGTATGAGTGGCACCCATAAAAGTAGTTTTATTGCTAGGTATACTTTCATCATTAAAAACCCATTGTCCGCCATCAACAATACTCATGAATTTAGCTTTTCCAGCAATTATGCCGCCTGTAAAACCACCACAAACAATTTTTCCATACGTTGTGATATCAGGTTTCACATCAAAAATACCTTGCGCGCCTTTAGGATGAACGCGAAACCCGGTAATCATCTCATCAAAAATTAAAACAATTTGATGCTGTGTACATAATTCTCTAAGTTCATTTAAGAACTCTCTAGGTTGAATATCAGGAAAGCGGCTTTGCACGGGTTCAACCAAAATAGCAGCAAGATTTTGAGCATTTTTTTTAATGAATTGCAACGATTCATGAATATTATAAGGCAAACAAATAACATCTTGTACTGTCCCTTCCGTAATACCAAGATATTTAGGTTTTGCTTGGTAATTTTCACTACCATTAACCATTAAACCGTCTGTAAGCCCATGATAACTTCCTTTAAATAACACTATTTGTTTCTTAGAGGTAAAGGCTCGTGCTATACGCACAGCAATCATTACTGATTCAGAACCAGATTGACAAAAGGTTACTCGTTCATTGCCCGTTAATTCACAAAATAATCGTGCAGTTTCATTTAATAAAGAAGATTCGAAAGAGAGCGCGCCACCTGCTGAAATCATTTGATTAATTACCGGCTCTATAATTTCTTTATTGCCATGCCCAAACAAGTTGGCGCCAAAATCCCCTGCCATATCAATATATTGATTACCATCAATATCAGTTATATAAATACCAGCTGCACAACGAGCAACTAATTGATACCAGATTGGTTTAAATTCTTGAGCATAGAAATGAGCTAGTCGCATATCTGCAAAAAATAGGCGCTCTGATTGAGCAGACTCATAGCTTTTAATTGTTTTTTTTATGAATTGATCAAAAAAATTATTAAGAAATTTCTGTTGATTATCACTTAAAACCCAGGTTCTTTTTGATTCTTTTATTAAATCCTTCTTGCTAGCAGAATTACTTATATGCTGATTTTTTTCTTGATCAAGGATTGTGATAAACTCAGTTAATTGTTTAACAGTTGTTATCTCATAAACAAATTTACTTAGATGAATTTGAATAGCGAAGATTTCTTCTATTTTTATAACTAGTTGTTGCAAACTAATAGAATCAAATCCTAACTCTGTTAGGCTGCTATTATCAGGAATATCATCTGTGCTGCTTAAATACAAAATATCAGTAAGAATCTTTTTAACCAAATGCGACTTAGGCTGTGGATTTAAAATATCCTTTCTTGCCATTTTATCTTGTAATTTCTTAATTCCTTGGAATGCGTCATGAGCAGAAATTTTCCCGGTTTTTAAATCTTCTAATATATTATTTAAATTCATTTCGTATACACCCACTCATCTTTGCCATATAAACGTTTAGCATAAACATTGCAATTTCTGCACTGATTAATTAATTTATCTGATTCAGTAATTTGTATTGAGTCAGGTTGATAATCTAAAGTCATAATATGGGATAACCACGCTTCTTGCCCCATCGCATAAATATAGACTTCTTTAGCTTTAATAGATTGAATTAAAGCATATCCTTTGTTCGCATCAGAACCGGAATAACGGCGTGATTGGCTATGAGCATGTTTGACTTTTGTAGTAAGCAAAGGGCCATAAATCCAACTTAACGGAGCACCTAAACACTCCATACCTAAAAACAGAGTATCTATAGCTCCTACTTTTTCATAAAGATAATCATATAGTGCTGAATCAAGATTATTTGAATCAGCCGCAAATAAAAATTTTTTACCTAATAGTTCAATATAAAAAGATGATTTACACTGAATATTTAAATCACCATGCTCGCCTAAAAAAGGAAAACTAATAATAGTTCCATCTGGAATAGCGATACCTTCCATTTTATCCAATGGAATCAACCCTTGGTAACCTTGCATACGTAGAATTTGTCTTACATCGGGATCTAAAAGAGTGCCTCCAAGTGATCTCGGAAAAACAAAATGTTTAACTTTATTTTTCAAAAACATTAACGTTTCGAAGGCAATATGATCTAAATGATTGTGGGTGAAAATCACGTAATCTATTACGTCAGGTAGATCATTTAAACTAAACCTATTAACTCCTGACTCGGTTTGATAATAGCTTATTAATGGATCAAGTAATATTGTTGTAGCTTTCGTTTGTAGTAATATACATGCATGACCAAAATAACGAACACGAACACCTTCTTCCTGATAGTGTCTTGACTCTTCTTTTTTTAATGGTTGTTCAGCAAAATAGCTACTTAATTTATCCTTGTCTACGTTAAATTCATCTGATAGTTGACTTAAATAAACGCCTTGCTCGCGAGAATTACAAAGTGTATCTAACATGGGTGATTTTAACGTGCACGATAATTCCAATTCCTCTTTGGAGCAAATCCTTGGCGTAGACAGTACAAATTTCCGCTTATCATCATATAAAGGCGTTAACAATATAGACTGAAGCTTTTCATTATAAAAACGATCGTATAAGGGTTTCTCAAAAAAATGAATCATAGGAAAATTATTATGATCATAAACTAATTCAATACAGCCCTTTAAACGTTGTGGAATTTTGGCATAGGAATTTTCTAACGAATGACCATTTCCATCTTCTAAAATTAATTTATTTAAATCTTCAATATCTTGTGCTAAAGCCACCAAAGGTGCTGTTTGATGCTTCATGTTGATATAGATGTCATTGATTTTGGCTAAATTTTCAGCGACAATATTCATAAATTGGCCGCCAACCAATTTAGGATTTTCTGCCGCACGTTGATGCAATTCAGGTGATGAAAGATAAGACTCAATAGTCTTTAAATAGCGATTTTTTAAAAATAAACCAGCCGTATGAGGTGGTAGTAAATAAGACCATAAATACCATCCACAAAACAAAGGCTCAATAGCAATATTAGGCTTAAGATAAACTTTTTTCATTAGTGTCTACTATATTGTGTTTAATTTTTCTAAATGGGTTAAAAAATCAATTAATGAGTTATCATCCATGTGTTCAAGATCCTTTAAATCAAATTGATTTTTCAAATTGTGCTCATCAGAATACCAATATCTTTTTTCTGCAAATGTATAAGAAGGCAAATGAACTCTATTTAGTTTTCTTCCTGAAAAAAATTTTTCCCAATCAATCGTAGCTCCCTGAATATAAATCTGGGCTATTATATTGATATATTCTAAATATTTTTCTTCATTATTTTTTACACTTTCAAGATCATTTAAAATAATTTCTTGCAATTTATTATATTCAGTCATTGCTGCTAAATTATCAGCTCCAGCTTCTTCGTAAAAAAAGCCTGGAAACGGTTGAGGATAGTCTTGTGAATTGGATAAACAGTAAGCTATTTTGTGTTTTAACGCTTGAATATTATTAATAACGAAAGCACAACGATGAGAAAAATGATGACGCCCAACCCCTAAAGTAAATGCTATTTCTTCAATTGAGCTATTAAAATCAGATTGCAAAAGCCATTTATAAAAACAGTTAATTTGCACTAACAAATTTTCTTTATTTTTAGCTGAAAATACAAGTAAATAATAAGGATTTCTGGGCTGACTTAGTATAGACTGCGGAAATTCTTCAACAACAATATGGGCATTAGTTCCGCCGAAACCAAATGAACTAATACCTGCTCTACGTAAGTGTGCGCTACCTTGTTCACTTTCAACTGTAGGCCAAGTAGATGTATTTTCTACTATATAAAGAGATGATTCTTGGAGGTTAATATGTGGGTTTAGCTCGCTAAAATTCGCGATTCCTGGCAACTGTTTATAGTGCATTGACACAATAACTTTAACTAATCCAGCCAGACCAGCTGCAGCTTCTAAATGTCCGATATTTGTTTTTATTGTACCTAAACCGCAATAAGAGTACTGCGGCTTTTCCTGACTCATTTCTTTAAAAGCCAATGTTAATGCCTCAAGTTCTATTGGATCACCTAATACAGTTCCTGTTCCATGTGTCTCAATATAACTTACAGTGTGCAGAGGTATTTTTGCTTGATTATATACCGCCTGAATTAATCTTTTCTGCGCTTGAGGATTAGGAGCCGTTAATGAATTTGCCTTACCGCCATGATTCACAGCCGAAGCTATTATAGTTGCATAGATGCTATCTCCATCTTCTTTAGCTCGAGCTAGCGGCTTAAGACATAATGCTATAATTCCTTCTCCACGCACATAACCATCGGCTTCTCGATCAAACGTTTTACAACTACCGCTTGGCGATAACATACCGGCATCTTCAAATGCTTTAAAAAAACTAGGCGCTAATAAAAGATTAGCTGCTCCAACGACAGCCTGCTCGCACTGCTTTGTCTGTAGCGCTGTTATGGCATGATGCAACGCTACTAGAGAGCTAGAACAAGCAGTATCTATTGTTTCGCTTGGGCCAGTAAAATCAAACCAATAAGAAATCCGATTTGACATCATCGCAGGAGATGTGCCAGTTACCGAGTAGGCCGAATTTATGTTTTCTTTGCGAAGAAGTTCTTGATAATCATAAGTTGATAAACCAACAAACAAACCCGTCACTAATTTTGAATAAACCAGGGGGTTATAGCCAGCATTTTCAATAGCCTGCCAAATAACTTGTAGCAATAAACGTTGCTGTGGATCCATAAGTTGAGCTTCACGAGGAGAAATATTAAAAAAAGAAGCGTCAAAACCATCCACGTTATTTAAATATCCAGCTTGCCAAGGTAGCGGTGAATCTTTGAATCGCTCCACTGGCATAGCTCCTACCACATTGTGTTTCTTTGATAATAATTCCCATAAACTCTCAACATCATTGATGCCTTTGGGAAAACGAAAAGCCATCCCAATGATCGCAATTTTGTCTTGATGGTGCTCTTTATCAATAGAAGAATGCTTAGACTGGTTTAAAATTAACTCATTAACTTTACCTTTAAGTTTTAAGCGCTGTTTAGGAGTTAATTGCTCAAATTGCCATTTTAATTTTTCTTTGAAGCTCATAGACATCCGTTTAAATAGCAGAAGATATAATTAAACTTAGTGCTTGTAGACCCGATCCTGGCGTGTAAAAAACCATATTATCCCCTTTTTTAATTAAATTATTTTTATAACCTAGATATAAAGAAACGGGCACGTTACATGCAATCAATCCGCCATAATCTTGAAAAGTATCTACATAATGAGCATTTTTTAAACCTATTAAATTTTGGGTAGTAGAACGAAACCATAGATTTCCCTGGTTAGTTGCAAAAAATTGAATATCATCTATTGATAAACTTGTATTATTGAGAGCCTGTTCTGTTAAGCATTTACTTTGTTGTACGCTCCATAAACACGTGTTAAATCCTACCGATGCATCTTGCTCATATACTTCTAATTTTCCTGTGTCATACCAGCATTTTTGTGGAACGCCGATAGCCATTAATGGAGAAATTTTCGTATAAGTAGATGTTGCAGAGGATAAAATGCCAAAGTCTGTTTCGCCAATCACTACTGCGGTAGCTATATCGCCATATAAGGTCGATGATTTTTTTGTATAATCTAATAGGCGGCTCATTCCTGATGATTGAATTAATAATCCCTTTTTATGTACTCCATTTTCAATTAAAGAACGGCCTAAGATTAATTGCATAAGAAAGGCATTACACATACCTGCAACACCATAAACCATGCAACTGGCAGACAAGTTCAGTGCTTTATGAACGAAGAACCCATTTGTCTCGCATAACGAGTTAGGCAATGTGCTCTGAGAGATTATAAAATCAATATTCTGCGGTTTAAGACCGGCGTGCTCTATAGCTTCCTTTGCTGCGCTAATTTCCATTTGCACACAGTCTTCTCGTTCTTCCATGATATATCTATTTTTACAGCCGTCAAAAATATCGTTCTTACTTGCATCTAATCCTTGCAATATCAAACCAGCTTCTGGAGGCATTTCTTTAACATACTTAGCCAGTTGTTCTAAACCCTGATTTATTTTTTCTTTTTCTTGTAACCAATTTTGAATAACTGCTTGAGGCCACCAATCATTCGTACGGGTTTGTTGAGGGTGATATAATCCTAAACCAAGAATACCAACTGCCATTTAAAAAAACACCTTGAGTAAATAATAATTGCCATTTTAATAGATATTAATATTCATGACTAATATTATTGTTTAAATATTTTCTTTATGCGCACTATAGAACCTTGAGTGTGAATTAACGAGCAATTTGATCATGACATTTATATTTTTTACTATAAGCTTCGCTTTTACTAAAATCATAGGTTAGCTAGGATTTTCTAATGAGCGCTCCTCTCATTTCATCAGTACTCTCAGCTGAAACGTTAAGAAGCTTGTGCAATAACGATCTTGCTGCCATTTGGATTAAAGAATTTTATCCGCTTGCATTATGTGAATGTGCCGTCGACAAAATTTTACACTCTAATAAAATAACCTATTATTCTGAAGCACCGGATTTTAAACGCATAGGCGATCCTTACTCACTTGCTTATGAAAGTCATAAAAATTATTTTTGTGCAGTAGAAGACTATTTTTTTAATACTTTAGGCACGATTAACCATATTAGAGATTTATTTCACCCTTATTACTCCCCTATCGATAATCTTCGCTTAAAACTAGACGAAAGTTGGCCCGGCGGCGCTTGTTTAAAAACCGTAAAACATCAAAAATATCTGGCAGGAATTATAAGAATATTAACATCTGATACTGGAATTCCCCCTCACAAAGATCGCTATTTAGCCCTCTACCCTGACATTGATAACACTTATCAGCATCAAATTACAGCAAATATATACTTAGCAGTGCCCGAAGAGCAGGGAGCACTAATGTTATGGTTAGATTCAAATAGCGATATACCTATTAACCAAGAAAATAATCTTGCCGTCTTTAGTGAGCTTGATCTAGGGCCGCCTAAGTTAATTATACAACCCGCACAAGGTGATTTAGTCTTATTTAATCCTTGCTTATTGCATGCGGTTGCAGCTAGCTCACAAGGGCTTAGAATATCCTCTGGACTGTTTATTGGCTTAAGTGACATAAATAAGCCCCTTGAATATTGGAGTTAAAATGGCCATTAGAAAAAAACTATCCTTAAAGCTAAAAGTAATAAATTATATTATCAAAAAGCCATTGGAGTTTTTAATTACTCATACGTCCAAAGTTCAAGGAAAAAATTTTTATGATATTGCCCAATTTCCTTGGATTAAAATATTACAACAATCCTTTACAGAAATTTGCAATGAGTGCATCAACGTTGCTCATCCTAAACAAATACCTAATATACAAGATGTATTATCACAAGAAACACCCATTGCTTGGGATGAAAATTGGAAAGTTTATTTTATCTATTTTTTTTGGCATTTAGTAAAAGAACATAGCGAAAATTGCCCAAAAACTACGACCATTATTAAACAAATCCCGGGTGTAGTCTCCGCTTTTTTTTCTATTCTTGCTCCCGGAAGAGAAATTCCTGAACATCATGGCCCCTATAACGGCGTTTTACGCTGCCATCTAGGCTTAATCATTCCGAAAGAACAAACAAGCGGATTAAAAGTAGGTGAGGTTATAGAGCATTGGATACCAGGCAAAGTAATCATTTTTGATGATACTCAACCTCACTCCGCCTGGAATCATTCTGTAGATGAGTATCGCGTAGTACTTTTTATCGATTTTTTAAGACCTCTGCCCTATCCTGTTCATCTTCTAAATAAATTGTTTTACCAATTCTTAAGTACTGATAAAGATATTCAAGAAGGGCTAGATTATCTCAAGAATCGCAAATTAACTTTAGCTAAAATTCAATTTTAATGCCTTAAGTTTTGTTAAAACAGTTCTTACTTTTTTGCCTTTACTGTTAGACCATGACGCAGCATAATGATGATTGGCCATAGATTCTTCTTTTAAACTTATAAAATCAGTGGAAATTCTTTTGCCATCTGAGATAGCATGTTGAGGCAATATAGGGTAAAAATACGTTGAAGGTAAAACAATATTACGTTCAAGAGGCGTATCTGCACAAAAGAATACTGCGTCCCTAAATGACATCATAGTAGACAGCACCACTTTAATTGATTCGCCTTGCCAAATATAGTTCAAACCATTATAGCGTTTTGATGCAGCAATCATCGGTAAGCGTTCACGTATATTATTTATTGTTTTTTCTAAAATAGGATGCCCAGGCTTTGCTCCAATTAAAGCATTCATTATTTGCAATGTCGGTGTAGCTACTTTTCTTTTAAATACTCCAATTCTTGGCGGATATTCAGGTAAAATACCTGCAAAAAAATCATACTGATGAGCTAAGCGATCAAAATTAGCCAAACACTCAAAATCTGTGTCTGTATATAATCCTCCCCAGCGATACAATATTTCATAGCGAATGATGTCAGCTTTTTGCGCTATATTACAACAATACTTCCACAAATCTTTAGTAAAAAAATTTTCAGCCTCAACTTCTTTGTCTGTCCATAATTTTAATTGCCAATCAGGATGAAATTTTTTCCATGACGCTTGATATGCTGCAAAATAATCAGGAATAGGCTTTTCTCCTATCCAAATATGATGAATTATTTTTGGAATTTTTGCAGTTACTGCCTCGCTTACAATCTCTGGATTATTTTTAATAAATAAATCCCGGCAAAAAAAATATCGCTTGCAATTACGTTCAGTACGGAATTGATTTCCAAAGTATATATGCCCTTTTCTTCCCATACTAAGGTCAAATTCTTGTGCATAAGGATTTTTACTTTCTAAAAGTTTATCAATATTGATTTGATTAGAATGTAGAATTTTTTCTTGCTCATCAATCCAAGAAAATTCCGATAAAGCTAAATTGTTATCCATGGTACTCCGTTGGGTCTTTTAAATAATCAAAAGGCTCTGCGCTATAAACGATATTATGTCTTATTGGAGATTGGTCGAAAATTTCTTTACAATTTGGGTGAAACTTAAAAGGAATATCTGGATCAACCCAGCGAGATGTATGAATCATAGCAACCATATGACGCGGACGATTACTAAAATTCGGCATACCTCGATGCCACATACGTGGATCACGAATAACAATACTTCCTTTTTTAAGGTTTAAACGAATTGGAGGCGAATATTTTCTTCGTGCTTCTAAAACCTCTACAGGAACTGTTTTATTTTTAGAAAGATCCATAAAGTCACACACGAAACTAAAATCCTTATGAGAACCTGGCCAGATTTCAGTACTGCCATTAAATTCCGTCACTTCTTCAAGAACAACATTAACCACTAAATTAACCGGCGGATGACCAAGGTAATCTTTCCATAAATGCCCAAAATCACAATGCACTACCTGTGGTTTTGAGTTAGGGCAACTAGTATTTGCACTATAAAAGTTATTAATTAAATCATTCCCTAAGATTGATTTAGTAATTGCACATACTGTTTTATTAGCAATAATTTCTTCAAATATATAAGGGGCAAAAGGCGGAGGATTAATTTGCAAATGACCTTCGGCAGAACCATAACCACCGCGCTCGCCTCTTAGGGTAAGCGTATGTGCATCACTGTTCATTTTAGCATTTAAAATGTCTAAACAAAATTCTGGAACGAGATCTTCAAGAACAGTGTAACCTAACACTAAAATTTCTTCTTTATGTTTTTCTAATTGCAATGTTTCCATAAGAGTACTACTTATTAACTATTAAAAACCTCTTCAATTTCATCAGTTGCAAGAAATTGAAATTCATAAGCCATTTCATCTAAATTGACATTAAGATCAGAGTCGACTTTGCTAATTTTAGGGTAAAGATATTGAAATAAATCCTCACAGGTTGGGTAATGCCAAATGAGAGTGGAAGGAACATTAACTTCTTTAAATTGCTCATTAATTTTCTGTGCCAATTGCACTGCCATAATGGAATCAAAACCTTGCAACCCAAGTGATTCACTAAGATTAATATCTTTAATATCTATTTTTAATAAATTTACAATTTGATTTAACAACCATTCCCTTAATGAAGCGCTAGAGAAACTTTCAGGAAATCGTTCAATAGCAGGCATAGAGTAATTCAAAATAGTGCTATTTAAAGACTGAAGGAAATGAACACTGTCCATTCCATTAATTAAGCGGTGATCAAATGTAATCGATAAGCCGCGGTTCCCTTTTTCGCTACTGTTCTCATAGAGAGCGCCTAAGAACAATACTGCTACTGAAGGAGGAACCAATACCGGCGAACCTGAAATAACAAGTTTATCACCCATATAACTTAGCAAAATATGGGGAGAAATATTAACTTGCTCTTTACCTTCTAGGGCAAGTTTTACTTTTTCGTGTAAAAGAGCAATAAACTCAGAAAAACATAAAGTATCTGCTTCAGGAATAACGGCTATTACCAATTCACCTTCTTGAGTATAAACAGCGATTCCCAAATTAAGATTTTTATATTCTCTTACCTTGTTATTTTGCATTAAAAAAGAACGAAATTTAGGCTGATTAGTGCAGGTTTGGGCAACACAATAAGCAAAAACCTGAAAATCTGAAATGAAAGGCTTTGGCTGATGTGGAAAATATTGCTGACATAACCTAAGACTAGCTTGTCGTAATCCATCAACAGAGAGCAGACTATTTATAAACCCCGGAATAATTTCTTCTTTGCCACGAGCAAACCTTTGAATTAATAAACGCTGCTGCGGTGATAATGTTTGTTCTTGATAGCTCAACATACAATCTTTATTTTCCTTTTTTGCTAACAAATAAGCATCAACATCTTTCTCTATGATTATTTTATGAGAAACAATCATTCCACTAATTTCTTCTTGACTCATACCCTGAGATTTACAATAGGCACGAATACGCGGAGATAAAGTAATTAAGTTATCATTTTTACTAGGCTTATTTAAAGAGCTTGTCAACCCAAATGAATAATCTTTATTTTGGTCATTAACCTCTATTTGGGCGATAAAATCGCCGACTTTTAACACGTCACCAGGAATAGCAAGCCATTTTACAAGTCTACCCTCATAAGGAGATTCAATTTCAACAATTGATTTATCGGTTTCAATCTCATAAATAATTTCATCTTCTTTTATTAATTCTCCTGGATTTTTAAAGGTATTAAGCACTTTTACTTCATATAACCCTTCACCCATTTGCGGTATAGATAGATGAGTTAACTTAGGTAAAATCTCAGCAATAGTTATAAAGTCTTTCTGTTTATTTTTCATGATATATTAATGGTTTAAAGTAATATAAATGGCTTCACAAATGCTTTCTACATTTGGCAAAGCGAATGCTTCTAATTTGGGATGATAAGGAATATGGATATCCTGCCTAGCTACAATTTGCGGAGAAGCATATAAGTAATTAAAACAACGCGGATTAGTAACCATTTCAGCAACCACGCTAGCCCCAAAACCACAGGTTTTATTATCTTCATGCACTACGACAAGGCGACCTGTTTTTGCTAGAGAGCTTTCTAAAGTATCCCAATCACAAGGAACCAAAGTTCTTAAATCAATGACCTCTACTGCTATATTCTCTTTTTTCAGTTTTATAGCTGCTTGCTCGGCTAACTCAACCGTATTTCCCCAAGAAACCACTGTTACGTCTTGGCCAGTTATCCGAATTTTTGCCTTGCCAAAAGCTAAAATTTCTCGGGAATTAATGGATGCTTTTTTGCGAAAAATATGCTTTGGAATTAAAATAAGTGAAGGATCTTCATCATGAAATGCAGCCCAAAATAACTCTATAATATCTTGGGGCGTGCTTGGAATGGCAACCCGAATTCCCGGAATATGTGCCCACCAGCCGTCATTACTTTGACTATGCCACAATCCACCAGCAGGTAAATAAGCCCCATAAGGAGCATAAAGAACCAAAGGACACTTCCATTCGCTACAAGTTCGCCAGCGTAAGCTCGAAACCTGCGTTACTAATTGATCAAAACCTGGCGTAATAAAATCAATAAATTGAATTTCAAAAACAGGCTTAAAACCTAAAACAGACAAGCCTACTGCCGAGCCTATAATTGTTGACTCAGCAATGGGAGCATTCGTTACTCTATCTGGAAATTGCGTGCTTAAACCTTTGGTGAAATTAAAAGCTCCACCTTTTGGATCTTCAATATCTTGTCCAAACAACAGCATATTGGGAAAATAGGTCAAACCATAAGCCAATATTTGATTTAAACCCTGCACCATTGTTATGTCGTTTTGATAAAAGATATCTGGCAGCAATGGATATTCAGCTGACGGAGGCGCATATAAATGGTCTTGTAAATTAGTTTCTACAGGTTCTGGTTCATTTTGTGCTGATTTATATATATTCGCTATTTCTAACTTTGCCTCTTTTTGCATTTCCTTATAAGCATCAACAGTAATTAATTGTTTTGCTATTAGCGCCTCTGCTATAAAGTTAATAGGATCTTTTAGATTTTCTAATTCATCTTGTGGCCGATACAGTGCGTGATTGTCGCTTGCGGTGTGTGATTGTAAACGATCTAATTCACACCATAGAACAGCTGGGCCATGCCCACTTCTTACTTGATTAATTATGCTTTGCGCACTATCCCAAACTTGAAATACGTTATAGCCATCTATTTTAGTAAAAATTAATTCATTAAAAATGCCCATACGAAAAGGCATCATATTCTTTGTTGATGTGCTTATTGCATATTGATTATCTTCAATTAAAAAAATAATAGGCAGTTGATTTTGGATTGCGAAACAAAGGGCTTCATAAAAATCCCCTTCTCTAGTTGCCCCATCGCCAATGCTACAAACAGTGATTGTATTAGTTTTTGAAAGTTTCTGCCCCCAAGCCGTACCGACGGCAGGAGTACACTGCGATGCAGTAGAAGCTGATGTTGGAAAAATATTTAACAGCCGCGAATTAGCATGCTGTGATGAGCTTCTTCCTTTTGAGCTAGACGTTTGCTTAGCAAAAAAATCACTAGCGATAGACTTACGGCTTAATCCTTTTCCCATCATAAGGTGAGAACCTCTATAATAAGGATAAAGATAGTCTTCCCTTTGAAGCTGATAAGTCACCGCCATCAATGCTTCATGGCCTGAACTAGAAACATGACAATGAGCCTTTCCCTGCCTTATCAACATTGCTTCACGTAAATCAGCTTCGCGAGACAATAACATTAATTTAAGTAGTGGCAGAAACTTTGAATCCATATTAACTAACCATTTACCGCACATGATAAAATAAGATTCGCCAAGCTTTTTACACTTCGAAAATTATCTAAATTTATTTCCTCGTCAGGGATCAGGCAGTTAAATTCTTTTTTAATAAAAACTACTAATTGAATAGTCTGCAATGAATTAATAACACCTAATTCGAGCAGTGGACTATCTTCAGTTAGACCTGAATTAACATCATTCAGAAGCGCTGAATTAATGAAATTCATTAATTTCTGAGAAATATCATAATATTGCATATTAAATTCCTATAGCATTTTATAAAGCAGAGCGATTTAATTTTCCATTCGAATTTAGAGGTAATTCGCTAACAACACGAAGCGCGTCAATGATCATATAGCGTGGTAAATATTTAGCACAATGAGCCTTTACATTAATTAAAGTTAATTGATTACTTGAAGAAACGACATAGGAAATTAATTTACTTTCTAAACCATGACCTTCAACTTTTACCGCAGCTTGCTCGATAAAATCATGCTTCATTAATATTTTTTCAATTTCTTCTAATTCAATCCGATGTCCACGTATTTTTATTTGATTATCGATTCGGCCTAAATATTCTAATAACCCATTCGGTAATACTTTAACCAAGTCACCGGTGGAAAAAATATCTTTTTTAATACTAATATTATCTCCCCAGTAGCCCTTCATAACTGTAGGCCCTTGAATAATAAGTTCTCCTATATTACTTTGATAATTGGCATGATTTTTTATGTAAAATTTGCTGTTGCAAGCAGGCATGCCAATAGGAATAGAATGCATGTTTTTCGGTAAAAAATTACATTGATAATACATACATACATTAGTCTCAGTTGGGCCATAGAAATTAAAATAATTGATACCAGGATAAGCTTGTTGTAATTTGTAAAATTGCTTTATAGGAAAAACTTCTCCTGCAAAAATTATTATTCTCAAACTTAAGTTTTTATTATTTAAAAAATCATACTTTTGCATTATTAATAACAATACTGAAGGAACCGAATACCAAATACTAATTTGATAATGATTAATAAAATTAATTAAACTATCAGCTAAATAGGCTTTACTTTCTGGAATGAGATAGACAGAGGCACCAACGTAAAAACTTACATATAAGTCAAATACTGACAGATCAAAGTGAAATGGGGCATGGTTAGCGAAACGATCCTTTTGGCAGGGCTTAATGGTTTCTACCGACCATTTAATAAATGCATAAGCATTCTGATGGCTTATACAAATGCCCTTCGGAATACCCGTTGATCCAGAAGTGTATAAAATATAAGCCAATTCGTCATCATTATAATCTCGTGATATCAATGATTGCTCATTTAAGTTAATTGCATACCAACTATTTTTTTCTAACTCATCATGGATTAAGACTATTTTCAGATCGCCAAAACTAAAATTCTTAATTAAGCTATCTTGTGTGATTAATAAATTAAGCTGGCAGTCTTTTATAATTATATGTATTCGCTCAAGTGGGCTTTGTGGATCTAGTGGAACATAAGCGGCACCTAAACGTAGGGCCGCTTGCATCACGGCAACAGCATAACGAGATTTTGGTAAAAACAGTCCAACTTTATCGCCAGGGCCTATGCCGAGATCATGAAAAGTTTGCACCATTAATCGTATAATTTTCTCTAAATCAGCATAAGAAATACAACCTAAATAGTCAGATAAAGCTAGCGCTTGAGGGTTATTCTGACAGCTTTTTATAAAAAGCTGATGCAAATTCATAAACCCAGCTCCATTGCTATTAAATAACTCATCATTTCTGTTGTTCCAGAAAGTATAGTTGCAGGCAGAGCATCTCTTAACATACGTTCTATCCCTGCACTAGTCTTGATACCTAAAGCTCCATGCAAATGAACCGCATCTAGGCTAGATTGAATAACTGCTTCACTGATTGATAATTTAGATAAAGCAATATCAAGTTTAGCATCTTGACCTTGCGCAAGCTTCCAGCAGGCCTTGTAAAGTAATAATCGTGACGTCTCTAAACGCAATTTCATCTGGGCAATCTGATTTAAGACCAAGGGCTGAGAACTAAGGTTTTTCCCAAACTGCTTACGTTTTTTTGCAAATTCGATTGTCATATCGAGCTGTCGCTGCATCATGCCTAAATAAATCGCAAATAAACAAGCTCGTTCCCATTGCATAGAATAGTTGAAGATAGCAGCACCCTCACCCTCAGAACCTAAACGATAAGATGAACTAACTTTACAATTGTTAAAGTGCACTTTGCTTGCTGGCGCTGAATTTAACCCAATTTTTTCAAAAGGTTCCTCTTGAACTATGCCTTGATTCGTTGTTTGTACTAAGAAGCAACTAATTCCCCAATGACCTTTATTAGGGGCTGTTTTGGCATAAACCAGTATAAAATCAGCAATAGAACCATTAGTTATATAACTTTTAACCCCGGTAATTACATATTCATTTTCTATGTAATGTGCGGTAGTTGCTAACGCAAATGCATCTGATCCTGCCTGATCTTCAGTCATTGCATTAGCGCCTATCAAATTTCCATTACATAATTCAGGTAAGATTGTTTTTTTAACTTCTTGAGAAGCATATTTTGCAACTGGGACAACACAGGCAAAAAGATGCGCTGCAATAGAAAATAAAAGCCCCCTATCTACCCCAGCATGAGCAAAAGATTCAAAAATATAAGCGGTAGTTAAAGGATCCCAAGCCTTACCGTTGTATTCTTTTTCAATACAACCTCCAGTCAAACCAAATTTTGCGCAAATTTTCCACTGTTCTTTGAGAAGTTCCTTATTAAAAAGAATACTTCCATTCATAAGTTCAATATGCTTGCTAGCAAAGGAATAAGCTTGATCATATAAACCTTGTTGTAAGCTGCTCCATAAAAAATCCACAATAACTCCAAAACAATCAACAACTTTGGTCTATTTATGACGGTAGTGTGCATAATAGGCACTACAAAAACCCTCTTATTGTATAATATCTTTAGAAAATAGATATATAAAAAAGCATAGTTTTTATTAATTCGGCATGATGTTAAATTTGTAATCCCAAGGACATTGTAAACCTCCCCTTATTAGTGCCAACCTAAACTAGAGTTTTCCGACTTATTTTTAATCAACTTGTAATCAAATGGTGACAAGTCTCCCAGTGATTCATGCGGTCTTTCTTCGTTATAT
>NZ_RZGS01000040.1 GCF_003989745.1 Legionella septentrionalis | reverse complement strand
GAATATAACGAAGAAAGACCGCATGAATCACTGGGAGACTTGTCACCATTTGATTACAAGTTGATTAAAAATAAGTCGGAAAACTCTAGTTTAGGTTGGCACTAATAAGGGGAGGTTTACAATTTAAATCCAGTTAAGATACATAATTATTATTTAGTATATTTTATAATAGGTATAATTTATACTTTTCTTGTACCTATAGTGTACTCGTTGTTATAGGTACAAAACTTACCTATATTGTACCTATATCATACTGATTAGGTTTTGCTATTTGTTCCTCAGGTTATCCTTTGGGTAATATTCTAATTATTTATTCCACGCTAAGGATGAAGCAAAAACTCAGCGCTGTTTAAATGCATGGAAGCATCTAAAATAAATAACCTGGATATTTATTGAAAGGAGAGAGTAATTGCCACTTTCCTTAATTCAGCTTTGTTCATTTAACTATTACTTAGTTGGTGACAAAATGTAATCAATTTGTTCGGTGCAAATAGGTTATGGTCAGACATTTAACTACAATAGTTTGGGTTTTTACCTTTTGCATTCACAAAAGCTCTGCTTCTTTTAAAGTTCGAATAAACATTCTTTTGATAAGCTTTAGTCTTAGTCTGTGTTTGTTCGATAATATAGAGCCGTAATGCTTGTTCGAATACCTGGTAATCAATTAAATTCATTCGCTCTTATTTTTCCATGCCTCTACGTGAATTTGGTGTAATAGATTCATGAATCACATCTCAATAATTGCTTTGAATTCATCAGTTACCAGCGATTTTCTAATTTTTTATGCTCAATAAGGAATGATGTCTACTTACTGGTTAAGCTTATCCTCAAATTTAGGCAGATTGTCAGCAAGTGATAAATTTGCATTTTTATATTCATCAGCTTGCGGGAAAATGATATTTATGGCGGTAAGTTGCTGCCAGTAAATTTCTGCAGAAATGAGTTGCAATTCTAAAACGTGTCCGCCAATACGTCTGTTTTCATCAACAAAATGCAAATGAATTCCTTTTGCTTTCATGGGAAACATAAATTCTGGAGTATAAAAGCCCCCTAAGTCCGCCGTGATTTCGCCCGTATTAATTAAAATTGAATCCTCAATAATTGCTGAAATGGCTTTATAAGGCTTGGTTTGTTTGGGGACGCTGCCCAAGGCAATATTAGCGGCATGCGCTTTAATGCGTAATGCTGCGGGATAGTTTTTTGTCGGTACATGCGCTAATAATACGCTCTGCAATTCTTCAATTGATACAATATTTTTTATGGTAAAAGAACGTCCGGCTCCCAAATTTGCTATGGCAGCCCATGGCAGCAATTCACTATCTTCGGCAAGGCGGGTTTGCCCATTTGCACAATGGTAAAATTGATTGTCAATAACGACCAACTCACCATCCAGCGCATGAAATGTGCCAAGTCCAAGGTTACCGTGCTTTTTTAATTCTTTTATGGATAAGCCGCCATCGTAACAACCTTTCGATACGGCTAAAAAGTGTGAGTATTGATACAGAATAGACATATTTTAAATCCTAAGGCGAATTGTATTTATGATGATCCGAAAATAAAAGTTAGTAAAATTGAATTGGTATGAATAACTACAAACGCTTGCATCAAACAGACTTCATTTCTTCTGGCATAGCGCTGATGTCGATGAAAAATGGCTCCCAAACATGTCCGTTAATGTCTTGGAAAGCGCGGCCATACATCCAGCCCTGATCTTGCATTGGCCTGTATTCTTTCCCGCCTGCAGCTATGGCTTTATCAATCATATCGTCTACTGCAGCGCGACTTTCTAGCGACAAGGCAACTAAAACTTCTTTGCTTTTATCTGCATTGGCAAGTTCATGCGCCGGGATAAAGCTTTTAAAAAAATTTTCTTGTAAAAGCATGACAAAACTACTGTCACTGATGATCATGCAGGTGGCATTTTCATCGGTAAATTGGGGATTGAAGGCAAAGCCTAATTGGGTAAAAAATCCTATGGTTTGCTGTAAATTTTTTACGGGTAAATTAATATAAATCTGTCTATTATTTGCTGTGCGTATCGGCATAATAGGCTCCTTGATTTTTGGAGTAAACCCGCATCTTGCTGCGGGTTATGGTGGAATTAATTTTGCATTGATGCAAAGAATTCTTCTGCGTTTTTTTTAATTTCTTCCTGGGATAAGTCTTTAATATGAGTCGCAATCATCCATGCATAACCGAACGGGTCGCGAACTTGTCCTGCCCGATCACCCCAGAATGTGTCTGATAGCGGCATGGTAACTTGAGCGCCGGCAGAAACAGCCTGCTCGAATACTTTGTCGGCGTCGGCTACATAAATGTATAAACTAATAGGTGATGCTCCAAGGGTTTCCGCGCTCTGCGAGCAATTACTGTTTTCTGGCATTTCATCGCCCAGCATAAGAATTGAATTTCCAATTTTTATACTGGCATGCATGATACCGTTACCATTGGGGTTGTGGAATGCATCCAATAATTCAGCGTCAAAAGCTTTTGCATAAAATTCAATGGCTTTTTGTGTATTTTTATACATGATAGTTGGGGTGATGGTGTGATATCCAGCAGGTATGCCATGCGTCATAATTTTTCTCGTGTTAGTTATTGAGTGAAAATTATAGCTTAGGTTCCAGTGATTATTGCAAATTCAAAGGAATTCTTGCCTATATGGATAAAGTCACGGAGTTTGGTGCATCGACACGCGCCTGCACATCTTCCTTGGAATAATGTCTTTTTTCATTGCATGCCAATCCAAACCAGCAACTGTTTTCAAACTGCGTTAACTCATCTAGAAGAAAGGAAGCAAAAGAGTGCACGTGATAACGTGTTTTGTCATCCGTCAGAAAATCATTCACCAGTTTTACGGCAGCGGGTAAGGAGGTTTGTTCCAGTACTTGATTTAACAAAGCAGTGGCACGTTGTTGGCCATAAGCGCCGTGACGTACCCGGGTAAAAAAACCATTAGAACCGCGGTGTGTTGCATGGCCACTATACCATTCTGCATATTTTTCCTGGGCGCTGATGATGGCGTCCTGGAATGAAATCAAAGTTAAAAATTTTGCAGAAGGGCTTTCGGCATTGGGTGCTGGTTCAAATTGCCTTTGGATAAAATGAAAAATTGCCTTTAACACGTCCAAAAAAAATTGTTTTTTTAATTGCCAGTTAGTTTTTAGCTCAGTATTTTCCAGAGTCGAATAATCTATTGTTCTTGCAGCTTGCTCTGTTAAACTGCGATGATGGATATGATTTTCGTTGCGGATAATGTTACGAAGCGCGAGCAAGTATTCTTCATAAGTGGCAAATTCCTTTATATTAAAATTAACTAAAGCAGCTGGTAAAGAACTTGCCAAATCATACTGTTGATTCTCAGCAAATACGGTGTTTTGGTTAAAGTAATGCTGTAAATATAAATTTTCTGATTGCAGCTTTTTCCATCTCTCGGCTTGTTCTTCCGGGGTTAATGGCAGCGGTAGTTCCGGTTCTTTTGTGGAAAAAGCATAAGTTGCAAAGGGAGTCTCAGCTGTGCGTTGGAACGAACCATTGTGGAGTCTGGCCGTTTCCGCGCGTTGCGTCAACTTGCTCATTTGTGCCTTGTATAAAGTTTGACTGTTTAGGTAAAAATATTGGTGAATTTTGCTTTCTGGATCATATACATGCCAAAAACTTTCAGGCGCTGGTTTCCAGGCTGTAGTTAAAAAAGAATTATTGGGATCTATATTGGCCATTTCAGCAACAGTTTGGTTGTTTTGTATGTTAAAACGTAACCACGTATTTGCTTCAACACACCAATAAGGGCCTTCAATGCATACGGTATTTGGGCTTAGATTATCCTTTAAATTTTCCGTTTGCTGGTTTTTCCCTATGTCCGCTTGTTCTTCCGGAGTTAATGGCAGCGGTAGGGGAGGTTTTTCCATAGAAAAAACATAATTTGCAAATGGAGTTTCGGCTGTACGTTGGAAGGAGTTGTTGTGAAATTTTGCCGTTTCAGTACGTTGCGACAATTTATTCGTTTGTGCTCGGTATAAGGTTTTATTGTTTAAGGAAAAATATTGATGGGTTTTACTCTCAGCATTATACACATGCCAAATGCCTTCAGGCGCAGGCTTCCAGGCTGTGGTTAACGAGGTATTGCTGGGATCTATGTTTGCCATTTCAGCAACAGCTTCGTTATTTTCTATATTAAAACGTAACCAGGCTTTTGCTTCAACACACCAATAAGGGCCTTCAATCATCAAATAAACCTCGCCGTAATGTTGTAATAAATTATAAAATAAATTGCATAAAAAATAAACATGAAGTAAGTAAACTAAGCGAACGTTTCGTAACTCGATATATCGACAGGAAATATAGGATGTGTATTTGCCATTATCCCTGACAAGCTATTGCATGGGCATCCGGGTGAATTAATTAAAAGTCCAGCCCAGAAGCAACGCAGCATAATAATGTGTTGTACCTTGCTCACCATTCCAATGCTGGGTTATTGGTATGGAAATTCCAAGCTGCGCGGTGAATTTTTGCGTGGAAAACCAGACTGAAGGAGTGATATAAACAATATTTCCACCGGCATACTGGCCGAAAATTTTATCTTTTTCGCTGTATTGGCCGTCCAATTCCAGCAGCGCTGAAAAAATATAACGGTTGGAAGCGCTGTAAAGATTTTTACCTAAACCCGTTTGATACCAGTATTGTGTACCCAAATGGGCATTGTCGGATGCTTCAATCAATAAAACCCCGGGCGAGGCAAACCACCACCAATCAACAAACATTTCATTATAAGTGGTACCCAAAAAATAGCTTGGTGCGCCAAATCCTGTCGGTGGATTTTTTTTAAGAGAGCCCGTGGGAGCGCTAATTGCTGCTACAACGGTGGCTTGTTTGCTGGCTTTAGCATTATTTGCATTGTAAAACGCATATTCCCCTTGAATGGATGCATCGGCTATCCCTGATGAACGGCTGTCTTGTGCGCTATAGTTTGCTGCGACCGGAATATTGACAAGAATGGATGCGTTATCAGTTATGCCATACAAGAAAGCAGGAACTACAGTGAGCAGGTTCTGGGTCGTGCTGGAAAGATAGTTGGTTTCTAAAAAAAATTGCAGTTGATTTTTATTGATAATATTTTGCCCAAATGAGAAAAAAGGGCCTGGCTGTTGCGATTCACCTAAGGCAAAATTATTAATGCTGGGAGGTTTTATGGCAGGCACTGAAATTGCCTCCACATCCATGGTAAATAACAAAGCAGCTAAAAAATGGCCAAAGACAAGGTGATGGGTTTTATTTTTAAACATAGCAGCCGACAAAATAATATCCTTTTAAAGGTTATTGACCTTATTCCCCAATGCGGTTGTCTTCTTTTTCACCAAAAATAGCGGAAGGGTGAGTATAATATTTAAACTCAAGTAAATTATTACTTGGATCTTGCAGAAAGAAACTTTGGTGTTCAATTTTAGAATGAGCAAATCGGGTTTTTAAAGGGATTGCAAAAGAAATTTTTTGCGTATTTATTCGTTCAATGAACAGATTAAACTCTATTTTCTCAAGAAAGATTAAGCCAAAATGTCTAGGATATATGCTGCCTTGCTCTGCAAGTGGTGCGTCCACTTTATGCGCGACGATTTGGTGCGGGCCGAATTGAAAAATTAATGCACTCGCTGATTCTCGTCCCAATGCAAAGCCAAGCTGCTGGTGATAAAACTGTTTGGCCAGTGCAAAATCATGCACCGGGAAAGCCAGATGAAACAGTGCGTTCATAATGATATCCATTGCCGTATGTGTACCTTATAGCAATTTTCATGAGAATAAAACAACTCTTATTTGCTGTGCCGTACGGATGATATGCGTTTTAAAATAAAAAATTTATGGCATTGAAATTGGTTCATTTTGCATAATTTGTATACAATTATATGATAAAACGGTTAAATTGCTGCCTATGTAATGAAAATTTATTCCAAGGATAGTCAAACAGTTTTCATCCCTCAGTCGGGCCTGGGCTTTACTTTGTTTGAAATTTTACTGGTTTTTGCCCTGGTGGCTACGTTAGCTCTCATTGTGACTCCCATCTATCAACAATCTTCTTATCGAACAAAAATTGATCGCACAATTGCGGATATTAAAGAAATAGAAACAGCCATAGAAAATTATTATGTTGACAATGGCTATAAATATCCTGCGAGCCTTACCGAAATAAATATGAACAACAAACTTGATCCTTGGGGACACCCTTATCAGTACTTAAATATTGCAAGTTTACCAGATAAGGGAAATAACCCTAAAACGCGTAAAGATAAAAATTTGTACCCTTTGAATTCAGATTATGATCTCTACAGTATGGGAGAAGATGGTAAGACGGATTTATCACTTACTTCAGAAGTTAGCGAAGATGATGTCATTCGTGCAAATAATGGCAGCTATGTGGGATTAGGCGAAAATTATTAATTAAGGTTAACGATGAAAATTGAATTAAAATTCTTTCACAGTCGTGTTGCCCGCAGAATTTTTTTGCTGTTCGTCGTTTCCGCATTAATTCCTGTCATCTTACTTGCGCTTTTTCAATTCATGCAAATGGATCGCCAACTTAAAGAAAAAAGTCATATGCAATTGCGCCAGGATGTTAAAAATATGGGGATGCAATTGATTGGCCAATTATTTAATCTGGAAAGTCAGATAAATTTATTAGGGCGCGGTTTGGAAACGGCATTAGCTGAAAAAAAGCTGCCTGCAAAGAGTGGGCATTGGGCGCAATTAGCTCCGGATTTTACCGCACTTACTGTAATGAATCTTGATACGAAGCCGGTTTCGTTAAAAGGGAAACTACTTTCTTTGCCTAAGAAAATGCCGGCCCTACCTCTGCATGGTACCTGGATAAGCTTGAGTAACGTGCCAAACAGCGGGGATAAACAAGTACTCTTGGTTCATAAAGTAGACTTCGGGCATTTTTTAATTGGCGAAGTGCAATTAGATTGGAATTTTGATTTACACCCGGGTGCATTGATTTGGGTTTTAAATTATGACAGGCAAGTGGTTTATACCAATAGCCCTACTTCTGTGCCTCCACAGTTATCGCAATATATGGCAAACCAAGATACAGGAACCTTTACCTGGAGCTTTAATGACCGAAATTACCTGGTGGGCTACTGGCATTTATTCTTAAGAGAGCGCCTGCACAGTGGTAAATGGCTGGTCGTATTAGCAGAACCTGAAACAAATATTTTTTTGCAGGCGCAAAAATTATATTTAATTTTTCTCCCTACCATTCTTTTTGCATTGATTTTAAGCATGTTGTTAAGTCAAGCTCAAATTCGCCGCATTTTAGTGCCTCTGGAAGAATTGAGCAAAGCCACCCGCAGAGTTGCCAGGCGTGATTTTACGCCGATGGTGACTGTAAAAAGTAATGATGAATTCGAGGAGCTGGCGGAAGCATTTAATAAAATGTCCAAGCGTTTGCAACATCAGTTTAAAACATTATCCATTATGTCTTCCCTGGACCAGGCTATCTTGTCCACGCAAGACGCCGAAGAAATATTGCACATCATTTTTAAAGAATTGGATGAGTTGGTGGATTATGATTTATTGATATTAGGTGTACTGGAGCGGGACGATGAACATGCCATGCAATTGATGATTGATTCTCCTGTCTATGAAATACCCAAAGTTCAAAAAGCATTTATTTCCGATAGCGAAATTGAAGCGTTGCGCGCTAATAAGAATATTATTTTAAATTTAGCCGAAGCAGATCCCCCGGGTTATCTGAATGTATTGGCGCAATATCATATGCAGCATACGCTGATTTTTCCCATACTGCATCGTACGCAGCCGGTAGCCATCATTTGTTTGGGATTTGCCAATGCAGCCGCGCTCAAGGAATGCCGCACAGAAGAATTGGCTGACATTTTTTACCGGGCGGCCGTCGCATTTACCTACGCAGAATGGGAAGAACGTTTATACAGGCAAGCTCATTATGATGATTTGACCAATTTACCCAACCGTTTGTTTTTGCGAGACGAAATGAATCAGGCATTGGAACGGGCATCGCTTTATGGCAAGCATTGCGTTCTCATGTTTATTGATTTGGATAATTTTAAAGATATTAATGATACGCTGGGCCATGCCGTGGGCGATCGTTTTTTAAATAAAGTTGCGCATCGCATGCACAATGTAATTGGCAAATACGGTCTTCTTGCCCGGATAGGGGGGGACGAATTCACGTTATTGATGGGGGATTTAGCCAATAAGGAAACTGCAAAACAAAAAGCAACGGAAGCTGCAGAAGCGCTTTTGCATTCTTTCTTGAGACCTTTTTATCTTGGGGAAGTTGAATATCACGCATCGGCGAGCGTTGGCATCGTATTTTATCCTGATGATTGCAAAACCAGCGATGAGCTTTTCAAATTTGCCGATATGTCGATGTATGAAGCTAAAAAAATGGGTAAAAATAATTATGTTTTTTTCTCGGCGCAATTGGAAACAAGCATTCGCGAGCGTAATCAACTCATGCAGGAAATGCATACAGCACTGGAAGAAGAACAATTTATTGTGTACTTCCAACCTAAGGTAAACAGTAAAAAAGGAGAATTAGTTGGCGCGGAAGCTTTAATCCGCTGGCAGCATCCCACTCGCGGCCTTCTCTTCCCTGATTTATTCATGCCTTTGGCTGAAGAATCCAATTTGATTTTTTCCATAGGCGAATGGGTGGTGCAGGCAGCCTGTAAGCAATTATACACATGGAAAAAACAAGGCTATAAATTATCTACCTTGGCGCTTAATATTACCGCCAAGCAGTTTACGCAAAAAGATTTGGGAAACCGCATCCAGCGCATTATTGAACAAACAGGCATTAGTCCGAAGGATTTAGAGTTCGAGGTGACCGAAAGTGCTTTTATTGCCAATTTTGATGAAAGCAATTTGATCCTTAACCAGTTAAGCTGGTTAGGTTGCCGTTTATCTTTGGATGATTTTGGTACGGGTTATTCTTCCATGCATTACTTGCATAAATTGCATCTTGATACAATGAAAATTGATCGAATTTTCATAACTAGTCTTCCAGACGATAAAAAAAATATCAGCATTATCAAAGCTATTATCACTTTAGCAAAAAATCTTAATTTGGAATTGGTGGCAGAAGGAGTAGAAACAAAAGCCCAATCTGAATTATTGTGTGAGCTTGGTTGTGCTATTCAGCAGGGGTTTTATTTCAGTAAGCCTTTGCCGGCAGATGAATTTGAATCTAAATTCTTAATGAAACAGTGATTAAACAAGAATGAGAAATTAAGGCAAGGCTAAATTAAAGCTTAGGTGAGAAATGTCAAGCTCACAATCATTGAATTATATTTTCTCTACATGTCAATTATTGGTTTTATCGGCTGTTATTTTGCATGGGAAGAAGCTCTAAAACTGCCATATTGTTCCTGTGCTGGTTAGAAGCTTCTTCGCCAATAAAGCATCACCAGGGAGTGCCGCCACAACAACTCGGAGCTGCGTAGTTGAAACTGTAAGCACTGCCTCCGCATACATCGCAGCCTGTATTAAATCCGCAGGCACTGAGCGTGAGTGCAGCCGTGGTTAGGCAAATCACTAAAAAGAATCTTTTCATCATCTTCCTTGATTAATTCTTGTATATTAATACTACTTTATGTGTATATATTTTGCAAATAAGGCTTGAACTGTCAATTTATAAAAGCATCAGCTACGCTATTTAAATAAATAAAAAAAGAGAAAATACTTATGAAACAAGGACGTAAGAGCGATACTGATAAGCAGTTCGCCAAGGGAGCTCAAGCCATTCAAGAAAATTTTGCTGCCATCATGGGGAAAATGAAAGAGCAGATGGTTTCTTTGGAAGATGCTATCTTTGCAAAAGATGCAAAAACACGCGCTGAATTGTTGGACCGCATCTTTCATGCCAATCTGGGAATGATGACTACCGGTTTGTCTCCGGCTGCATTGACAGTGGCTTATACCGATTGGCTAGCGCATCTTGCCATTGCCCCCAATAAGCGATTAGAGCTTGCGGAACTTGCGTTTAAACAATTGGCAGACTTTTATAAGAATGTAAGTGAATATCTTTTTGTCCGAGAGACGGCATGTTTCGATATAAAAGATAAACGGCTAAAGCACCGGTTTCAGAGCGATGAATGGAAAGCATGGCCTTTTTGTGCCATTGCACAGGGCTTTTTAAATCTTGAGGAATGGTGGCGGGAAGCTCTCGACATACGCGGTGTCGCAAGAAACCATGAGGATTTAATTTCTTTTGTCTGCTACCAATGGCTGGATGCGTTTTCACCTGAGAATAATATTTTTTTAAACCCAGATGTCATTAAAAAAACGTTGCAAACCAAGGGGAAAAATTTAATTGACGGTTGGCAAAATTGGCAAGAAGATTTTTGGAGATATCTTAAAGGCGAAAGGATAGCAGGCACCGAGAATTTTATTGTCGGTAAAGATGTGGCTGTCACCAAAGGTAAAGTCGTTTTCCGTAATGAGCTTTTTGAGCTTATTCAATACCAAGCCCAAACAAAAATGGTATACCCGGAGCCTATGCTCATCATTCCGGCGTGGATCATGAAATATTATATCCTTGATCTATCGCCACAAAATTCTCTCGTCGATTTCATGGTGAAAAGAGGGCATACCGTTTTTATGATTTCATGGAAAAATCCAGACGCACATTATCGAAATTACGGTATGGAAGATTATTTAAAGAAAGGCATTTTGCAAGCGATGGATGTAGTGACCGATATCAGCGGGCAAGAGCAAATTCATGCCACTGGATATTGCATTGGTGGTACTATATTAACCATGGCGGCATCCTATATGGCTCGTCATAAAAATCGCCACTTAAAGACGATAACCTTGTTTGCTGCGCAAACAGATTTCGAAGAAGCGGGCGAGTTGATGACTTTCATTGATGAAAATCAACTTTGTTATCTGGAAGACATCATGTTTTCCCAAGGGTATTTACGCGGCGATCAAATGTCTGCTGCTTTCGAGTTATTGCGTTCCAAAGAATTAATTTGGTCTAAAGGGGTTGGACGCTATTTACTGGGGGAAAGGCAGCCGTTAAGGGATTTATTGGCATGGAACTCGGATGTTACCCGTCTGCCGTATAAATTACATGCCCAATATTTACGCTACTTTCATTTGGATAATGATTTTGTCAAAGGCGAATATAAAATCGATGGAAAACTAATCGCTTTGGAAGACATCAGGTTGCCTCTTTTTGTTGTGGCAACGGAAAAAGATCACATCGCCCCCTGGAAGTCGGTGTACAAAATACATCTTTACACCAAATGGACCGATATAACGTTTGTTTTGACGAATAAAGGTCACAACGGCGGTATCATTGCAGAGCCAGGGCATGACAATCGCAGTTACCGAATTGGTAAAACCGAAGCGGCTTCTCACTATAAAACGCCCGAAGATTGGTATGAAGAGCAATCCAGCCACCCGGGTTCTTGGTGGCCAGTATGGCACGAATGGATTGCTGCTCACTCGGGCACAAAGATTTCTCCTCCAAGGCTTGGAAATCCCGAAAAAGGATACAAACCAATTTGCAATGCTCCAGGCCGGTACGTAAAAGAACGCTAAAGCTCACTATTTCTTTTGTTTGCCTATTTTGAGTTTTCCAGTTTGGCAGAAAGAGTAATCTTGGCATTGAATAACTTGGAAACCGGACAGCCTTCTTTCGCATTGCGGGCGGCTCGCTCAAAGGTCTCCTGGGTAGCATTGGGTATGACTGCGTTTAAAGTTAAATGCACAGCCGTAATGGCAAATCCATTGTCTGTTTTCTCAAGGGTAACGGCGGCGCTAGTATTGATAGAATCTGCCTGCAAACCTTCTTTTTCCAATTGACCGGATAAGGCCATAGAAAAGCATCCGGCATGAGCCGCTGCCAATAATTCTTCTGGATTCGTGCCTTTACCTTCTTCGAAACGATCGTGAAATGAGTAAGGCGTATCTGCAAGAATCCCGCTTGCTGATGAAAGAGTCCCTTTTCCATTTTTTAACCCGCCCTGCCAGTGCGCTGTTGCTTTCCGTTCCATTTTAATTCTCCTTAAGTGGTGTTTGCATAGTGTAGTAATAGTTTCGGAAAATTTAAACAGCATGGCCATGCGTTTCTTTTCAAGATGTCACGCCATGGTATGTCTTTATCTCGTAAATGTGCCAAGGAGATACACAGGTGTTGCTGTCTCGTTTAATGACACGTCCATTTCATGGCATTCATAATAGAATAGATTTCGTTATCGCCTACTACGATGTGGTCCAATAACCGCGTATCAATAAGTTCCAGCGCGCATTGTAGTTTTGCTGTCACAGCAAGATCATAATCGCTGGCGTCCGATAAGCCGGATGGGTGATTGTGCGCTAAAATAAGGGCTGCAGCATTTAGCTGCAACGTGCGCTCGATAATTGGGCGAGGATGTATGGTTGCTGAATTGATGGTGCCGGTAAATAATTCTTCATAAGTGATGATGCGATGTTGGCTATCCAGGAAGAGGGCTGCAAATGTTTCATTTTTTTTATCGCGCAATTGCCGTTTTAAATAGGCATAAGTTTGATTTGAATTTGTTAGCGCGAAATTTTTTTGCAGGCTGATAAAATCGCTGCGACGGCACATTTCCTTCGCTGCTTGCAATTGTACGTAGCGCACCATCCCAAGCCCTGCGATTTGTTTGAATGCATGCAAATCGCAATTGAGCAAAGAACGCAAATCGCCTAGATGTGTCAATAAATCCTGAGCTAATGTCATGCAGGATTTTTTAGGACTGCCAGAACTGATAAAAGCCGCGAGCAACTCAATGTCGGCCAGGCTTTGCGCGCCGCATAAGAGTAATTTTTCGCGCACGCGCAAGCCGCGGGCGAGGTCGTGGTTGGTCATGATAATTCCTTTATAGCGAGGTTGATGTTTTGATCATATACTTTGCCTACCATGCAAAGCATAAGCAGTATTTTTAATCCGAAACAGATCATCATGCAAGATTTTGAAAATAAAAAGATTATCCTTGGTATTTGCGGTGGGATCGCCGCTTATAAATCAGCCTACCTGATACGGGAGCTAACCCGTTTGGGAGCCGAAGTGCGGGTGGTGATGACCGAGTCGGCCAAACAATTTATTACACCCATGACTTTGCAAGCGCTCAGCGGCAATGAAGTGCGTTCAGAATTGTTTGATCCACAAGCCGAACGAGCCATGGGGCATATTGAGCTGGCGCGCTGGGCAGATTTGCTGCTCATTGCCCCGGCCTCGGCAAATTGTCTGGCAAAAATGGCGCATGGTTTGGCGGATGATTTGCTGTCCACCTTGTATTTGGTTGCGGAAACGCCGGTATTGGTTTGTCCTGCGATGAACCGCAGCATGTGGAAACATCCTGCCACCCAGGAGAATTGCGCATTGTTAAGCCAGCGCGGGGCTATGATTATTGGTCCTGAGGAAGGCATGCAGGCCTGCGGTGAAGAAGGGTTTGGCCGGATGAGCGAAGTGGAGAATATCATTACCGCACTGCGGTTTTATCCGCTTAGAAATTTGCTGCAAGGGCAAAAAATTATGATCACTGCCGGGCCAACGCGGGAAGCAATTGATCCAGTGCGTTATTTAACCAACCGCAGCTCAGGCAAAATGGGCTATGCTCTGGCACAAGCGGCATGCATGGCGGGGGCGGAAGTTCTTTTGATAAGCGGCCCGACTGCTCTGCAACCACCGGTGGGGGTGCGGTTTTCTGGTGTTGAATCAGCACAGGAAATGTTTGCAGCCGTGACGCAGCATTTTGAGCCAGGAATGATATTTATAGGCGCGGCCGCAGTGGCTGATTATCGTGTAGAAACCCCATCGGTTAAAAAACTTAAAAAAAACGAACAGACTTCCTTGACGTGTCATCTGTCGTTAAACCCGGACATTCTCGCAGCAATTGCCGCGAGCAAAAAGGCTAAATTTGTCATTGGTTTTGCGGCGGAAACAAATGATGTCATCATCCATGCGAAAGAAAAATTAAAAAATAAACAATTGGATATGATTATAGCCAACCAAGTAGGTGCTGGCATTGGTTTTGATAGTGACGATAATCAAGTGACGGTACTGACCTCTGAAACGCAAAAAGTCTTACCCTTCACCCACAAAGCAAGAATTGCAGGGCAAATTGTTGCAATCCTTGCTGCAAGCTTGCAAAATGCCGCATTATAAAGCGAAGAGGACGCATTTTGTACGGATTTTATGACATGAGGATTATATGGAACACACCATTCAATTAAAAATTCTGGATTCGCGCCTAGGCGATACAATCCCATTGCCAACTTATGCGACATCCGGTTCAGCCGGTTTGGATTTACGGGCATGCATTGACGCCCCCTTGCAAATGGCCGCACAAGAAACCATTCTCATTCCTACCGGCATTGCCATATACATTGCTGATCCAAACTTGGCGGCGGTCATTTTACCGCGTTCAGGACTGGGCCATAAACATGGTATTGTTTTAGGCAATTTAGTTGGTCTTATTGATTCGGATTATCAAGGTGAATTAAAAATTTCTTGCTGGAATCGCAATCAAGAGCATTTCACCATTAATCCTGGTGAACGCATCGCACAACTGGTTTTTTTACCCATTGTTAAAGCGGATTTCAAACTTGTAAATTCATTTAGCGAAACGTCTCGCGGCGAGGGCGGTTTCGGTAGTTCCGGGAGAAATTGATGCAAATACGGCCGAATTACCAATACAAAGCCATAGAACGCAGTGTTTTTCGCGCCTATGACATTCGCGGCATTGTGGGTACACAATTAGATGAAAATGCTTATTACAGTATTGGTAAGGCAATTGCCTGTCGTCTGCAAGAGCTTGAGCGCGGCAGTATTTTCCTGGCGCGCGATGGGCGCCTGACCAGCCCGGGATTGGCTGCGGCATTAAAAACAGGTTTATTGGAAAGCGGCATGCATGTCATTGATCTGGGGGCAGTACCCACGCCGGTGATGTATTACGCCACGTGTCATTATCCTACTGATTGTGGCCTCATGGTAACCGGCAGCCATAACCCGGCCGATTATAATGGCATAAAAATGGTCTTGGCTGGAAAAACGTTGGCGAATGCCGATATCGACACCCTGTATGCTTTACACAATAAAGGAGTATGCATAGCCGGAAAGGGACGGGTCGAGGAACTGGATATTCTCACACAATACCGTGAACGCATCATCAGTGATGTGCAGTTGCACCGCCCATTCAAAGTCGTAGTGGATTGCGGAAATGGCATTGCCGGGCTTATTGCGCCATATATCATCGAGCAGTTAGGATGTGAAGTCATACCCTTATATTGTGAAGTGGACGGACGCTTCCCCAACCATCATCCTGATCCCTCTGTGGAAAGCAATTTGCATGATTTAAAAACTGCTGTGGCCATGCATCGCGCCGATATGGGGTTGGCATTTGACGGGGATGCTGACCGCTTGGGTGTCATCACCGATTGTGGCGAACTGATATGGCCTGATCGTCTGATGATGCTTTATGCTCTGGACGTACTGAAACGCTCTCCACAAGCTACAATCGTTTACGATGTAAAATGCTCCAGCCACTTGGCCGAGATCATTAAACAAGCGGGCGGAAGCGCGAAGATGTGCCCAACAGGGCATTCCATCGTAAAGGGGGTAATGAAGCAAGAAAATGCATTACTCGCAGGGGAAATGAGTGGCCATATCTTTTTTAAGGATCGCTGGTATGGCTTCGATGACGCAATTTACAGTGCTTGCCGTTTACTGGAAATTTTAAGCCAGTCCGTGCAATCTGTAAGTGAACAATTTGCAGCAATTCCAAACAGCATCAATACGCCTGAAATTAAAATTCCTATCGCTGAAGATAAAAAGTTCAGCTTCATGGAGCTTTTTAAACAGCACGCTTCTTTTCCAGGCGCGCACGTTATTGATATCGATGGCTTACGCGTTGAATTTGCAGATGGTTGGGGCTTGATCCGTGCATCCAACACCACACCTTGCCTGGTGGTGCGTTTCGAAGCCAAAGATGAGGCAAGCCTTAGTGAAATCCAAAGGTTATTTAAAGCCTCCATTCACACAATCGATCCGCAATTGGAAATTCCATTCTAGACAAGCTTGGCTACATAGAGAGTCATGGTCAAAGGTTGTTTATGCTGGTGGCGTCCAGTAATATTTTCTTGATGGATAAGCTGCATGCCGTATGGTTTGCATAATGAGGCGATGTAATCAGGATGATGGCAAAAGCGGGCACTTTCCTGAAGCCTCCAGGAATCCTCTGCACAATTTTCCGTGGTGAATAAAAATATGCCTTGTTTGTGCAAGTGTTGACCCACTTGTTTGAACAAAGGTTGCAGATCGCCGAAATAAGGCAATACGTCCGCGGCCACCACCAGATCATAAATCTGGTTGTCTTTCTTTAGAAAAGTAAGCAAATCGGCAGCAGCCAATTCATCATAAATCCCTTTGCATTCCGCTTGTTCCAGCATTTTTGCAGCCACATCAACACCAGTGAGGTGTTGACTTATTTCCCGCAAAACGCTGCCGCTTAACCCGGTTCCACACCCTAAATCCAACGCTTTCTCGACGTTTAAAACATGCAATTGATGCAGCACGCGGCTTATATGTTGCGGCAGGGAATATTGCAGCACGCCTTGTACATGTTGGTCATAATAAAGCGCATAATTATTAAAAAGATTGCTTATGTAATTAAGGCTTGGTTTTGGCTGTTTTTCACTACCGGTCAAAGCACTTAACATGAATTGGCTGGCCGCATCGTGTGGATTGGCAGCTACTGCCCGTTTTAAATAATTGATGGCTTGCTCGCGTTGTTCCAAACGAATGTAAATAGCGGCCAGATTATTTAATGCGGCAAAGTGATTTTCGTTTAATTCAAGGATGCGTTCAAAATGGGCAATCGCTTCTTGCAAATGCCCTAAAGTCATTTGCGCAACCCCTGCATTATATAAATATTCAATGTTATCAGGCTCTTGTTTAAGCAGCACATCGTAATGCATCAAGGCATTTTCGAAACGGTCATGATGCATGAATGTCGCGGCAAGATTATTGCGTGCATCCAGGTGATCAATGTTTAAAGCCAGAGCTTTGGTGAAATAATCAATTGCCACTTGCGCCTGTTTCCGCTTTAGGGCGATAACACCCATGTTGACCAAAGTTTCCACATGTTCATCATCAATACTCAAGGCAGTTTGAAATGCAGCTTCAGCTTCCTCCAGGCCGTCTTTTGCAAGAGCCAGCACGCCTAAATAAAAATGCGCATCCACGTGGTTTGGATTTAGATTGATAACATTCGTAAATTGCTTTTTAGCTGCGGCAAGTTCTTGTTGCCTGAGTAAAAGTAAACCTAAGTTATAGTGCGCAGCAGCAAAATCAGGTTCAGCGTGTACAGCCAGACGATAATGGTTTAATGCTTGCTGGTATTGTTGCTGCAGGGCATATACTGCCGCCAAATTATTATGTGCCTGCGCATAATCGGGTTTTAGTTGCAGCGCTTGCTGATAATGCTGCACGGCTTTATCCAACCATCCTGATTTTTTATAGGCATTGGCGAGATTGTTATGTAACGTGGCGTCATCGGGATTCAAGCTTAAGGCTTTTAAGAAATATTCAATGGCTTTGGGCATATCGACCAGTTGCGCATGGGCTAATCCTAAAAAATGCAGGGCATCAAGGTGCCCAGGCGTTAAGTTTAAGATTTGCTCATAGAGTTCTATCGCTTTTGATAATTCATTCTTTTGCTGGAAACGGTAAGCTTCGGCAAAAAGGGAACTTATGTCCGCATTCATTTGGCAATGTCCGATGAGTGAAAATTAAATATCGCCTAAGTTGGCAAGTAGCGAGCGCAATGCTAAGGCACGATGGCTTATTTCATTCTTAATTTTAGCAGGCAGTTCGGCGACCGTGCATTGATATTGCGGTACGTAAAACACTGGATCATACCCAAATCCCTGTCTTCCCTTAGGTTCTAACGTGATAAAACCAAAAAACTTGCCGGTTGCAATCAACGGGGTAGGGTCTTTTGCATGTTTTACCAAGGCAATGGCGCAATAAAAATAAGCTCCCCGTTGTTTTTCAGGGATCCCCTGCAGCTTTTCTAACAGTAATGCAATATTGTCTTCACTGCCGGCATGTGGCCCTGCAAAGCGGGCTGAATAAATGCCTGGTTGTCCATCAAGAATGGGGACGACCAAACCTGAATCATCTGCAAGCGCTGGTTTATGGCTCTCTGCCGCTGCGTGGCGGGCTTTAAGAATGGCGTTTTCAATAAAACTCAAGCCCGTTTCTTCAGCATCGTCGATGCCTAAGGATTGTTGCGTAATACAATGTATCGGAGCTAGCAGGGATTGTAATTCTGCAATTTTGCCAGCGTTACCAGTCGCAAGTATAAGTTCTTTCATGAAAAAATTTTAATAAATAACGAGCGTGCATTATAACCGATACCATACCATTCGCAGCTTTCAAGGAGTTAAAAATGTCCGCCTGGATGTAGGTAAACCGTCGCAAAAAAAATCTTTAGGAGCCACATGTAACCAGGTAGTTAGGAGATAAATTACCGTTGGAATGGCTTTAAAGAAATAAATAAAATTTTAAGATAAAAGATTTGATCATAGCTATCTTTGGCAATAACCGGCTGATAAGCCGGTAAATTCATTCATTCAACTCAATTACCATGACTTTAACTGGATGATTGCTGATGTTTTCATCAGAATGTAATTCATTGGCGATGTCTTTTTTCAGAAAATAAGCCGTATCTTTTTTAAGTTGCAGATAGTGGATTTTCCCTTTATCGTTTGTAATTTTTAGAAGCCCGTCGCTCAGTGCAATCAACACGCGATTATTCTCATGACGATGCATGGCCAACTGCTGTGCCGATGAGGGGTAAATGATAGTTTTCCAAACATTCACTTGTTTATTAGAAAATTGCGTGATGCGTTTGGATGAGACTGTCTCTGCTTGAGCCACTTGCAATAAAATCGAACCAAGCAGAATCAATGAAAATCGCTTCATCAGGAATCCTTGCTAATTGAAAATAGTTTATGCGTCAACGCCAATATAAATGCTAATTTCGTTGGGGGCAGTATATGCTTCAAAGTCGCTTAAAAAATTACGTTTGTGATTGGTTTTGCCAGCAAAATAATCCCAAATTTGTTGCCATGCTGCAATCACCGTAGCTGGCATAGGGCCTGTATCTTTAAAGACAAGATAATTACCGGACTGAATATTAACCGAATTCAATGCATTGGCAACAATATTCTCAGCAATCCCTGCAGTTAATGTATAAAAGCCGTTGGCGTCGGATTCATAATCCGCATAAACGCCAAAGGCAGGGGTTTTTCCGGCTAAATCACTAGCATAAAATTGCTGCCAGATGGCTGGTATTTTAGCTTTGCCAGGATCAAATTCATCACGATTGCAGGTTCTTACGCTAAACCCTGTAATAGTAAAGCCCGCAATTTGTTGCAGGATGGGTTTTGTATTTGACATCATTATTCTCCTTGCGTTTTGTGGTTGTGTTGCATGGCTTGTGCTATTTGCTGCATATCATGTTCGCTAAGCTCAAAGAGCCCAAAACGAAATGGATATCCCCAATTCTTTTTACCTTGCGTGAAATCCAATTGATTTAAAAGCGGTGCAATAAATGTTTCTTGCGCGTCAAACCAAAGAACGTCACGCCGAAACGGGCAAAAGCCATTTCCCATGTCGACTTGATAAGGTACCCCTGGTTTGACTGAGCCTATGGCAGTAAACGATTGTAATTTATCCTTGCCGCGAAAAGTAACGGTTGGGGAATAATAAACGACCCAATCATGCGGGTGCAGGCGCAATAAAGGTGCTTTTTTACCGTGGCAGACTTGCATGAAACCCAATTGACGTCCTACCCGCACATGCTCGGCAGCAGCAACAGCTAGCCAATTACGCTTCATAGGTTTGTCCTGTTATTAAGGTGAATTTATTTTAATAGGGAGGGCTGACAATTTATGTCAGTAGTCTTCTTGCAGAATCGCGATGCCTTTCTTTTATTAATTGCATATAATTTAGTTAAGTGATTTTGTGGTCTTACTGAAAGGGTAAATACAGCTTGAACAAAACAATTGAAGTAGATGGATTTAAACTTGGCTATACCACAGTTGGTGAAGGTAAACCTTTACTGGTTATCGGCAGTCATGTGTATTATCCCAGGACCTTTTCCGGTTCTTTATATAAGCATTTTAAATTTATTTTTATGGATCACCGCGGTTTTGGCCAAGCAACCAAGCCCTATAATCCGCAGGATTTTTCTTTGCAAAAGCTAATTGCCGATATCGAAGCGATGCGCAAGCATTTACAGTTAGAACAACTGTTGTTGCTTGGGCATTCGGGGCACGCTTATTTTGCCCTGGAGTACGCCAAGCAATTTCCAGAGCGTGTATCGCATTTAATTTTACTCGCCGTTAGTCCTGATGCGAAATTAAGCAGCGTTGAAGCTGCCAACCGCGGTTTTGAAGAATCCGTCTGCCCCTGGCGTAAATATTTACTGGCGCAACGGTTGGCTATATTGGAAGAAGAAATAAAAGCTAAAATAAGGCCGGAATTTATTGCCCGCCTGCTCGCGTTTAGCCCGATGCTTTGGTATCAAGCTGATTATGATGCCACCCCTTTATGGGAAGGAGTGCATATCATTCCTGAAATGTTTGCAGAAGTGTGGGGAAAATGTTTTCCCACACTGGATATCACTAAAAATCTTGATGTTTTGCAATGCCCTATTTTTTTAGGGTTGGGACGTTATGATTATTGGAATCCTCCTTACTTTTGGGAAGCAGTACGCGATCGCTTTTCTCGCCTGACGATACGGGTGTTTGAACAAAGCGGCCATACACCGCAGCTTGAGGAGCCTGAGTTGTTTAATAAAATCTTGCTGGATTGGGTAATTCAGTCGGTTTAGACGAGCGTATTTAAGCTGGTTTTATGGTGCATCCAATTCACTTATTATCATTATGGCTTGAGGAAGAAAAAGTTGCCGGAGCAAATTATGCTCAACATGCCGTATTGTCGACTGTAGATATTTCCGGTAAACCGCGTGCACGTGTTGTGGCTATCCGTGACATACAAGAAGATAAAATAATTTTCTTTACTCAAAAAAGAACGCAAAAAGTTACAGAAATCAATGCCTGCAGCGCAGTAGCGCTCACGTTTTGGTTTGAGCGTTTCCAAAGAGAAGTGATAATTGAAGGCGAAGCAGGGTTGCTGTCTATTGAAGATAATAAACGTTATTGGGACACTTATCCAAAGTGGGCGCAATTGCGTTTTTGCAGTTACGCCCCTTCCTCAGGATTAGCAATAGACAACAAACAAATTCTGCAAAACATACAATTGCAACTTGAGCAAAAATATTCAAATAACCCGGTTCCTTTCAGTACCGATTATTGTGGTGTTTTTGTGAAACCCAGGCGCTTTGTATTATACGCCTATCGTCTGGATGAATTGTCCGATGTTTGGGAATATGAGCTTCATGGTTGTAATTGGCTAAAGAGGCGGCTGTCGCCTTAATGATGAAACGATGATTTGGAAACAAGTGTTATGCATCCGGTATTTTTTATTTTTGGTTTTGGTTACACCGCACAATGTTTAGCGGTAAAGCTGCATGCTTTGGGGTTTGAAGTTGCAGGAACTACCCGATGCCAGGAGAAGATCCTTGACGCCAACTTAAAGGGGCAATTGCTGGATTTTGCAGCGATGGATATAGAAAAATATTTGGCACAGGCAACTCATATTTTAGTTTGCATCCCGCCGGTCGCTGCGGGGGGGGATTGCGTTTTAACAAAGTATGGAAGTTTGCTTGCACATTATTCCAGCAATATTCAATGGTTAGGTTATCTTTCTTCAACTGGAGTTTATGGAAATTATGACGGGCAATGGGTGGATGAACGATCACCCTGTATCCCACAAAGTGGCCATGGTCGTTTAAGGCTCAATGCAGAAAAAGACTGGATACAGTTTGCCGAGAAAAATCAGCTGCCATTGCAGATATTTAGATTAGCTGGAATTTATGGGCCGGGAAGAAGTGCTCTGGAAAGAATACGAGCCGGAAAACCCTATAGTATTTTTAAAAAAGGGCAGGTATTTTCAAGAATTCATGTGGAAGACATAGTTTCTATATTGATTGCCTCCATGCATGCCATAAGCCCTTTCTCAATGTATAATGTGGCGGATGATGAACCTGCCCCCTCGCATCTGGTCGATGCTTATGCCGCTTATTTACTGCATCAGCCGCCGCTGCCTTTGCTTGCTGTTGAGAAGGCTGGTTTATCGCCAATGGAAAAGGAATTTTATGCCAATAATCGCCGGGTTTCGAACAGTAAGATTAAGCAAGAGTTGCAAGTGACATTGCAATACCCAACCTTTCGCGAAGGATTGCAGCAAGTTCTTGCTTTCATGCTTCGTAATAAGTCGGTGCAATGACGATATCGCGTATGCAAATACTTTTTGGTTGTTCATAAATCCAAAGCAGCATTTTTGCAATCTCGTCAACAGGAATAACTTGTTCATCGTGCAAGTCCGATTGCATTAACAGAGGCGTTTTCACTTTCGCTGGCGAAAAATTGCAAATTCGAATGCCGAATTTTGCATAGGCTGCTCTTAAGGATTCACTCAAGCTTTTTACCGCTGCTTTGCTAGCGGCATAAGTTGCCAGCTGCGGCCGTGAGTGCCGATCGGCCAGTGAGCTGATGTTGATAATAGTACCAGAGCGGCGCGATTTCATGCCAGGCAATACAGTTTCCATGCCATGAATCACACCCAGCAAATTCACGTGCACCATGCGTTCATGCTCTTGCTGTGTCAGAGTATCGAAATCGCCTGTTTTACCAAATCCCGCATTGTTAATCAGGCAATCAACAGGTCCATACTTTTCTTCGGCTTGCTGTACTGCGCGCTGGAATGCATTAAAATCGGTCACATCGGTTTCAATACAGATGCTTTCTTTTAGATTTAATGCATGCAAAGCGTGAATATTCCTCGCTAGTAATCCCAGTGGAAAACCCACTTGCGCGAATAGCCTTGCAGCACTCGCACCAATGCCAGAACTTGCGCCTGTTATGAGGATTAAGGGTTTTGTTAATTTTGAATCCATGCAATACTCGCCAAACCTCGATTGCAAGTACTATAACCTTATACGATGAAAATGTTTATTGTATTGCTGCCTTGTGCTGTATTTTTTTATGATCCCTAGTATCTATTTTCATTTTGTTCTATAATTTTACCATGTGTGTTAAATTTGAGTTGTCATGAGCATTCCTGCCTATCCAAAAGCATTAATTCAGTTAATGACTAACCATGCAAAAAACTTGCATACAAAGAATGAAGCCAATGTGCCTAATGATGTGCCTTTGCCAGTTGAATATAACGAAGGCGTTGTGCGTGAAATGCAGGTAAAAGACAGTGTTGAATTTAACATCGATGCAAATGACATGCCGCTTGAGGTGGAAAAAAATTTAAAGGCTAACTTAGGGCCTGTCGATACCGAGGCAGAACTGAGTGCACATGGCCTTAAAGATAAAAAAGATTTTTCGGCAGAAATTGAAGAAGCAGCTTCGCTGCGTCCTTCGCTAAAACCATATTAAAACCATCAATAAATGGTATGTGGCAAACATAGAATGCTAATTTTCTTCATCCAGCCATTTTTCAGTTCGTTTCCTCCATTCTGCATAGCAGTCATTACCGCAAAAATATCGAACATAATCTTCGCCCTCAAAAGAATTTGCCGCTGATTTGGGAACGAGTTTCAGGCAGGTAAAACAGCTTTCAGTTTCACAGTTTTCTAAACTGAATTGCTCAAAGGATGTTAACTGGGATAAAGGTTTTCTATCTTCTTCTGCGTGCGGTTTGAGCCTTTCTTGCGGATATCCCAAAGCCAGTCCACCAATAAGAGCGTGTTCTTTGGGAAGTGCTATGCGCTCACGGGTAAAAAAATCATCAAGAGTTACCCAGCAACAGCCGATCCCAAGAGCTTGCGCTGCTAGCCACATGTTCTGCATGGCTGCAGCAGCGCTGTAAATATGCTGGTTATGTTGTTTTAACCATGGATCAATATTAATTTCTGTATCGACTGTGACCAGTATTAAAAGTTGTGCATGGCTAAGAAAGGAGGCGTGGCGGGTTTTCTCAGCTAACGCACGCAGATTTTCCCTATTTCTGATCAGGGTAAAATGCCAAGGCTGCGAATTTAAAGGGCTTGGTGCATATTGACCGGCTTTAAGGATACTTTCTATATCTTTTTCATGCACTTCTTTTCCAGAATACGCACGTACGGCGCGTCTTTGCTTGATTAATCCCAGGATATCCATATCTTTCTTCCCATTGTTTCTCTTTTATAATTTATAGGCGGTGGCCTATTTTTGGCAAACATTTCTGCCGATATATTACAAAAACGAATCGCTATATATCTTTGCCGATGAAACGCCAGCAAGAATGTCTTTGTTTTTAATTTGTTGGTAGGCAACGTCCCTAAAGTTTTTTAGACAAGATTTCATCTTAAATTGAGCACAAATTTTTCTATTTCACTTCGATCTACCCCCTCTCCCGCGATAGGAGCTTTGATAGTATGATGATGCCC
>NZ_RZGS01000004.1 GCF_003989745.1 Legionella septentrionalis | reverse complement strand
CTCAGGGAGTATGACAAAGATATTTATAAAGAACGCAACCTTATCGAACGCATGTTTAATAAACTCAAACATTTTAGAAGAGTGGCAACACGATATGATAAACTTGCTCAATCTTTTTTATCGTTCATTTATATTGCTGCAACCGCCCTTTGGTTAAGATAAATGTCGACAGAACCTAGATCACACGACCATTTATCGTTGGGTTCAGCACTATGCCCCCTAGCTTAAAAAACGCTTGGAGTGGCATAAAAAACGGCATTCTAGACGTTGGCATCTGGATGAAACCTATTCAGGCATGTTGTTTCTCATTTAATCATCTTGTGCGTAAATTATAGCCAATTTTGATATGGCGTTGATTCCAATAAACGCAACTCGCCTCAAAGAATGTCATCAAACATGTTTTCAGATGTAAAGGTTCCTGCAATGCGCAACAAGAGTTTAGGGACTTACTGCTTTTTCCTTGTTTGCCAACTTTTTTCAAATCATGCATAAATTGTGTCGCTAACTCGGATTTAAGCATGGAGAGCCTGAGGGGCTGCCATAAGCAAGAAAAAATTGAATCTTTGTGGATGGATTGCCTCTCGCGCCCTGATTAGCCATGCGCTAATCAGGTCATGAATGAATTTTAATTGGAAAATATCAAACACAAATCCATTAAATAATGGCAGGGCTTAAGGTTTGAATTAAGGATTTAAACACTTTAGGCGTGCCAGCTACGATGTCTCCGTATTTTAAAAAATCTTCGCGGCCCCGCAAGTCGCCTATTAACCCACCGGCTTCTTGCACCAGTAAAGCACCGGCGGCAATGTCCCAGGGACGTAAATCAAATTCCCAAAAACCATCCAGGCGGCCACTGGCTACATAAGCCAAATCCAAAGCTGCCGCACCAGTGCGCCGGACCCCGGCACATTTACCAAACAAGGCTTCAAGAGTGGGAAGATAGCGTTTGGCGCGTGCTTCATTACGAAAAGAAAGCCCGGTGCCTAATAAAGATGAATTTAATTGGGTTTGTTTGGATACGCGAATACGGTGATCGTTTAAGCGTGCCCCGCGGCCGCGGCTTGCGGCAAAGCACTCATGCCGTAATGGATCATAAACTACGCCATGTTCAATGCGGTTTTTTATTTTAACCGCAATGGATACAGCGAAAAAGGGAAAGCCGTGCAAGTAATTGCTTGTACCATCCAATGGATCAATGATCCAGACTGTTTCGGCATCTTCTTTATAAACGCCGCTTTCTTCAGCGATTATCCCATGGTCAGGATAAGCTTTATGGATTGCATTGATGATCGCTTGCTCCGCTTTGATATCCACTTCTGAAAAGTATTCCTCGGCGCTTTTTGCAGTAATTTTGATGCGGTCAAGTTGCTCCATGTGGCGAACAATAATATCGCCTGCCTGACGGGCGGCGCTGATTGCAATATTTAAAAGTGGCTGCATAATTGGCTCATGTGTACAAAACTTTGAATTCTAGCATAGTTCGCGGTTTGATATAAAACGGCATTGCGATAAAATTTGCAGTAAAGCAAGCTTAATGCGTTTGATTGATGTGCTATAGTGCTTTTCTTATTTACAAATTGGTTTTCTCATGAATTTGGATTCAATTCGCATCGTCCTGATTGGCACGACTCATCCTGGTAACATTGGTGCTGCTGCACGCGCCATGAAAACCATGGGGCTTAGCAAGCTTTATTTGGTATCGCCAAAAATATTCCCTGACTTTCGGGCTCATGAAATGGCAGCCGGAGCCGATGACGTATTGCAGCAAGCCATTGTGACGGATTCTCTGGCGGATGCAATAAAAGATTGTCATTTGATATTGGGAACAAGCGCCAGACCGCGCGGTATTTCCTTACCTGGCTTAACGCCATCAACGCAAGCCGATTTGGTTTGCAGGCATGCTGCAGATGCAGAAGTTGCCATTCTTTTCGGCCGCGAACATGCCGGGTTAACCAATGAAGAACTTTTACACTGCCACTACCATATTAATATACCCAGCAATCCTGAATACAGTTCATTAAACCTTGCACAGGCAGTGCAGATTATCGCCTATGAGTTACGGATGAAATGGCTGCAAACGACACCGCTTGCAGAGAAAGAAACTGACAAACCGGCCACACATGATGAGATGGAACGCTTTTATAATCATTTGCAAGACGTTTTGGTGCAAATTGATTTTTTAAAATTATCCAATCCAAAACGTTTATTGCAGCGGCTGCGAAGATTGTTTAACCGTATTAAACTTGAACATACGGAAGTGAATATTTTGCGTGGCATCCTCACTCATGTGCAATATGCACTCAGTAAAGCGCGTCTCCCTGCGAATGCCGAGGCAAGGGATGCTCCTGAGATTTGATAACTGGAGTAAGTTTAGGTGGATAGCAAGCCCATTTATTTAGATTACATGGCAACAACGCCGATTGACCCGCGCGTTGTGGAAGAAATGCTGAAGTATATGGGGCCGGATGGGCATTTCGGTAACCCTGCGTCTAAGACTCATGTTTATGGACAAACCGCAGCCCGCGCTGTGGAGCACGCCAGGGGTATGCTCGCTGAAACGATTCAGGCTGCCCCGGAAGAAATCGTGTTTACCTCGGGTGCTACTGAGGCAAACAATTTGGGGATTATTGGAGCCGCGCGCTTCTATCAGCGCAAGGGCCGTCATCTGATCACTATGATGACCGAGCACAAAGCGGTTTTAGACAGTTTTAAACAGCTTGAGCGCGAGGGATTTGCAGTCACTTACCTGCAGCCCGAGCCCGATGGATTATTAAATCTTGTCAATCTTGAGCAAGCATTGCGCAATGATACGATTTTAGTATCCATCATGCAGGTTAATAATGAAATCGGTGTGATTCAAGACATCGCCAGTATGGGGCAATTATTGCGTGATAAAGGCATTATTTTCCACGTCGATGCAGCGCAAAGCGCAGGTAAGCTTCCCATCAATGTACGCGATTTGCATGTCAGTTTAATGTCGTTTTCAGCCCATAAAAATTATGGTCCGAAGGGTGTTGGGGCTTTGTATGTTTCTCATAAACCCCGAATTCGCCTGCACCCACTGAGCTTTGGCGGGGGGCATGAAGGGGGAATGCGTTCGGGGACATTGGCAACCCACCAAATCGTTGGCATGGGTGAGGCATTTTATTTAAGTGAAATGGCGCGTGCCACAGAGCAAGCACGAATTCTTGAGCTTCGCACCCAGTTATGGGCAGGCATCAAGCATTTACCTGGGATTCGGTTGAATGGACATCAGGAACAGCGTATTGCTGGAAATTTGAATATGACATTCAACGGTATTGACGGTGAGCAATTGCTGACCGCTCTTCATCAATTGGCAGTATCTACTGCATCGGCTTGTACTTCGGCCAGTTCGCAACCTTCTTACGTCTTGCGTGCCATCGGGCTAAGTGATAATTTAGCACGCAGTTCCATCCGGTTATCCATCGGGCGATTTACCACAACAAAAGAGGTTCAGCGCACCATTCGTATCATTTGTGAAACCATTCCAAAGCTTTTAGGGCCTCGTTGGTCTTCAACTTAATAGAAGCTTGTTGAACTTAAGTCCTGGCTTTAAGTTCTTTCATCAATCCCCAGGGATTTACGGTATAATTATCCTAGTAACAATTTTATCAGTATGAGGTTTATTGAATGAGCGTGATGCAAGTGAGTAAGAGTGAAACCCAAGTTAAACTAACCGATGCAGCTTGCAAGCATGTGCTGGCTTATTTGCAAAAGCAGGGGAGCCATGGCATACGTTTGTCAGTAAAAAAAACAGGTTGTTCAGGATTATCTTATGTCGTGGATTATGTAGAGAAAGCGGCTGCGGGTGATGTGATTATGCCTTTAAACGAGCATTACATTCTCTGCATTGAGAAAACCAGTTATCCTTATCTGAAAGGGATGGAAATAGACTATGTAAAACAAGGATTAAATTATAAATTCGTTTTTAATAATCCAAATCAAACCGGGCAATGTGGTTGTGGGGAAAGTTTTACAGTAGATTGATGTTACGGTTGCTGGCTTACCTTGCTGCAGGGAATGCTGGTATTCAACATGGCATTTACTGCATCTCATAGTGGTTGCTGAAGCAATTCGCTGTCTATCAATGCCAATGTTGTGGCGTGTGGTATGGTGAACAGGATCCTATCTTTTTATATCTATTGCACCTTTGCAAACCCGTCTTAAGCTTCAGAAATTAGTTTTGTAATGGCATGCAGGTAATCCTTCCCAGTGATTTGCTCGTGAAAAGCAAAGCTCCTGCCGCAAGCATTAGCCGCAGAAATATTTGCTCATGGTGGAAGCATGAATGCAATAAAAATTTATTTTTATGTATTGTTTTGCCTCACAATGTCTTTACATTAAACTATGATTCATAATTCTAAGATTAATTTTTTTTTATTTAATTTTATTAAATGGGTCTTCGCAGCAAGCCTCGTTACCGCCCTATTTTGCTTTAATATAAAACAAACGAATCTAATTAAGGCATTCTAATATAAAAAATAATCAAAAAATGCTGGATTTTAACTCAAAAAAGTCTTAAGCTTCCGTTAATAAATGAATATCATTAAAACAATATTTACAGTCTTTGAGGCATTTGTTATTATATAGGTCATAAATACGTGATCTAAATGCATAATTTATAAATTTAGACCAGTTTTTTATAGTTTTGGAGAGAGAACAATGAGTGCAGTAATGCAGGAAATGCAACACAGTGAAGCATTATCACAACAAGTAATTAATGCAGTTAAAGGTTATCTAAATGCAGTAAACAGCAAAGATGCCAATTTGAATTTATATCAGCTTATTGTAGAAGAAGTAGAAGCTCCTCTTTTCCGCACGGTAATGGAGTTGACCCGCTACAATCAATCTAAAGCTGCTCGCGTTTTGGGTGTAAGCCGAGGCACTTTGCGTACAAAACTTAAGCGTTATTTTGACGACGAATTTATTGGTACGCGCGATATTTAATTTTCTGGTTTTTTGCTAGACACTCTGCTACTATTACTCGCAAAGTTGGTCAGACAATCGCTCTTTGCCGCGCAAAGGGAGGAAAGTCCGGGCTCCATAGGGCAGAGTGCCAGGTAACGCCTGGGGGGCGCGAGCCTACGGAAAGTGCCACAGAAAATATACCGCCTTTGGCAGCAAAGGTAAGGGTGAAATGGTGCGGTAAGAGCGCACCGCGCAACTGGCAACAGTTGTGGCAGGGAAAACCCCACTTGGAGCAAGACCAAATAGGAATCCATATGATTTTTAAATCATAACGCATGGCCCATGCGGGATTCGGGTAGGTCGCTTGAGGCAAACGGTGACGTTTGTCCCAGATGAATGGTTGTCCTCGACAGAACCCGGCTTATCGACCGACTTTTATTAAATTTTCTTGATTCTCGTCTTTACACCTCTTACGATTACGCCATTTTGTAATAATGGATAAATTTCCTCATGATGCTTTGTATTGATGTGGGTAATTCTCATGTATATGGGGGGGTATTCGCCGGTGAAGAAATACGTTTACGATTTCGAAAAACGTCTAAAGGCAGTACCTCAGATGAATTGGGTATTTTTTTAAAAAGTGTGCTGCGCGAAAATGAATGTTCCCCTGATTCGATTAAGGAAATAGGCGTTTGTTCAGTTGTGCCACAACTGGATTATTCCTTGCGCTCTGCATGCCTCAAATATTTCTCGGTAGAACCATTTTTTCTGCAGGCAGGTGTTAAAACAGGTTTGAATATAAAATACCGCAATCCACAAGATGTGGGCGCTGATAGAATTGCCAATGCAATTGCAGCAACGCAGCGTTTTAGTGGTAAAAATATTATCATCATCGATTTTGGCACGGCCACCACATTCTGTGTGATCAATACGCAAAAAATGTATTTGGGCGGTGCTATTCTGCCTGGGGTGCGTTTGGCTGCCGATGCATTATCGATCAACACTGCAAAATTACCTTCCGTTGAAATTGTTAAAGTAGAGCAAGCTGTGGGTCGCTCCACCATAGAAAGCATTCAATCGGGCGTATTTCATGGCGCTGTTGGAGCATGTCGAGAATTGATCCAGCGTATCAAAGCAGAAGTTTTTCCGAGTGATGAAGTTCTTGTATTAGCTACTGGTGGATTTGCTTCCTTGTTTGATAAACAAGCAATCTATGATTTGTTAATACCGGATCTTGTGTTACATGGAATTCGCATCGCCGCCGAAATGAATGGCAAAGATTGATATATAAATTTTCCGCTTTTTTGTTGCCTGTTTTATTTTTTATCATATGGAATGAAATACATGCATTTTCACTCATGAGAGGAATGCATGCGTCTTTTTTTTAATAAAAAAACCATTTTTTACCTTGACGCTTGGGAAAAGGTGTTTCTATAGTGTAGTAAAGTGGTTTAAAATAGTGAAAAAGTGGAGAATTGTGGGTATTTGCCCACAAAAAGAAAATCATGTTTCGCGGGATTAATGTCATCAACATTGACGGAAAAGGCCGTCTTGCAGTACCAACCCGCTATCGCGAGGCGCTGGGGCAAGATCACGCGGCATTGGTGGTGACAATTGATCCTGAAGAAACATGTTTGCTGCTGTACCCAGCTAGAGAGTGGCAAGTGATAGAAGGAAATTTGCAGCGGTTGCCGAGTTTTAATGCAGCCGCTCGCCGTATTCAACGCTTGCTTATTGGTCATGCGACAGATGTGGAATTGGACGGCAATGGACGGGTGTTATTACCTCCTTTATTACGTGAATATGCGCGGCTTAGCAAACGCGTGGTTTTGATCGGGCAAGGTAATAAATTTGAAGTTTGGGATGACGAATTGTGGCAAACCAAACGCGAACAGTGGTTGGCAGAAGAATCATCAGGGAAGGCTGCTCTTCCCGATGAAATGAAAACTTTTTCTCTGTAATGGAAAGAAAATGGCCAAACATCAACCGGTCTTACTGCAAGAATCAATAGAAGGCTTAGCCATAAAAGCTGAAGGCATTTATGTAGATTGTACCTTCGGACGGGGCGGTCATAGCCGCGCCATTCTCGATCGCTTAAATGAAGCTGGGCGCCTGATTGCTATCGATAAAGACGCTGAAGCTATCCAGCATGCACAACAACAGTTTGCTCAAGATTCCCGCTTTCAAATTTTTCAAGGATCGTTCGCCAATCTTAAAGACATCGCACTTGCATGCGGTGTATATGGCAATATCGATGGAATTTTATTGGATTTAGGTGTTTCTTCTCCGCAATTGGATGATCCTCTGCGCGGCTTTAGTTTTATGCAGGCTGGTCCTTTGGATATGCGCATGGATCAGCAACAAGCTTTAAGCGCGGCTGAGTTTGTTAATCAAGCCAAAGCCAGTGAAATGGCTGAAATTTTTCGGGAATATGGTGAAGAGCGTTTTGCTGGACGCATTGCACGTGCTATTGTGCAATCGCGCGAAGAAGCTCCGATTCTAACAACGGAAGCTTTAGCTGAAATAGTAAAACAAGCTAACCCAAAATGGGAAAAACACAAGCATCCCGCGACGCGGGTATTCCAAGCTATTCGAATTTATATTAATCAAGAATTGACGGATTTAAAAAAATGTTTACAGCAGTGCATAGGTGCTTTGGCAATAGGGGGCAAGTTGGTTGTTATTAGTTTTCATTCTTTAGAAGATCGTATTGTGAAGCAATTTATGAAGGCAGAAGAGCAAGGGGCTACACCGCCGCCTGGCATCCCGTTAAAAGCTGTCGATATGAAAACCTGTTTTAAACGCATAGGTAAAGCCATTAAACCGCATCACGATGAAATTAAGCAAAATGTTCGTGCGCGAAGCGCTGTACTTAGGATAGGAGAAAAAATAGCATGAATGCCGCAGCCAAACTAATTCATCAAAGTAATTTTTTCAGTGGGCAAATTGCTGATATTCGTTTATCCAAGCAGCTTTATTTGCCTATATTTTTGCTGTTATCCGTATTATGCAGCGCTTTGGCAGTGGTTTATACCACAAATCTATACCGCATGACATTTAGTCAGGTGGAAGCTGCTGAACAGAAAACGCATCAATTGCAATTGCAATGGGGGCAACTTTTATTGGAACAGGCAAGCCTGGCTACTCCGGCGCGTGTAGAACAATTGGCCATTGACAAACTGGATATGACTTTGCCTGCCAATAAACAAGTTTTTATTTTGCGTGCTAAATGAAGATTTGGCGTCATCAAGCCCGGTTGTGGGTAGTTTCTTCGTTTTTCGTATTGCTGTTATTGACGCTGGTTTGGCGGATGTATGATCTTACCATCATGAACCGCCAATTCCTGCAGGGGCAGGGTCACGCCCGCAGTATCCGTTTGATTGATATCCCTGCTTACCGGGGGATGATTACAGACAGGCAGGGAATCCCCTTGGCAGTCAGCACCCCATTAAAGTCAGTTTGGGTCAACCCAAAAGAATTCGCTCCCAGCAAAGAACAATTAAATGGATTATCTAATTTATTGAGCATTTCCACAAAGCAAATACAAAAACGCGTGAAAGATGGACAAGGACGTGGTTTTATTTATTTGAAGCGGCAATTGACGCCTATGCTGGCAAAGAAAATCGAATCATTAAATATATCCGGCATTAATTTCCAGGAAGAATTCAAACGTTATTATCCACAAGCAGACAGCACAGCGCAGCTCGTTGGTTTTACCAATGTGGATGACAATGGCATTGAAGGTTTAGAGTTGGCTTATCAGCACTGGTTAATGGGGGTGGTAGGCAAAAAACGCGTTGTCAAGGATCGAATGGGACGTATTATCGAAGAGCTTGACATGGTTAAAGAACCACGCGCAGGAAATGAATTACGGCTCAGTATAGACAGCCGCATCCAATATTTTGCTTACCACGAATTGCAAGATACCTTGCTTAAGTTTGGGGCTAAATCTGGCTCTGTGGTGGTACTTGACACACAAACTGGAGAAGTGCTGGCCGTGGCAAATGCACCTTCTTTTAATCCCAATGCGCGCAAAAATTATACCCCGGATTTTTATCGTAACAAAGCGATTACAGATGTATTCGAACCTGGGTCTGTCATGAAGCCTTTTGCTATAGCGAGTGCTTTGGAAAGCGGAAATTTTACTCCTGAAACCATCATTGACACCCGTCCAAGCCGCATGATGGTGCATGGGCGTGTTATTCGAGATATTCATAACTATGGTGTTTTGGACGTCACGGGGGTTTTGCAGCGCTCAAGTAACGTAGGCGTCACCAAAATGGTTTTGACCAGCCCGCCGGAACAATTAATTGGTTTGCTGATGCGCTCTGGCATTGGCCAGCGGACAGAAAGTGGTTATCCCGGCGAGAGTGAGGGTACTTTGGTTAGGGTTGCCGATGCAAATCCATTTGTTTTAGCCACGCTGGGATTTGGATATGGAATGTCTCTATCGGCTTTGCAACTGGCAAAGAGTTATTTAATTTTTGCCAATCAGGGGCGCACCATGCCGGTTACTTTATTGCACTACGATCGGCCAGTTGATACCACGCAAGTCATTTCCGTGCAAACAGCTAATCAGGTACTGAAAATGATGGAAGCGGTTCTTGGTGTGGGTGGAACAGGCAAACAAGCTGCAGTCCCTGGGTATCGCGTAGCTGGGAAAACAGGTACTGCCCGCATTGCAGGCAAGCAAGGGTATGAAGCGCACCGGCATATTGCAAGTTTCGTCGGCATTGCCCCTGTATCCAATCCAAGGTTGATTGTAGCCGTGGTTATTCATGAACCTACTTTAATTAACTATTACGGCGGCGTTGTTGCTGCGCCATTATTCTCAAAAGTTATGGGTACTGCGCTTCGTATTCTGGATATTCAGCCTGATGAGTCGACCTTGTCGCCTATGGGTTAAGGCTAGTGCAGCGAAGTTTTTTAATCTTAGAATTTATTGCATGATCTACAGGGGTTTTATGGATAGATTTTTTGTATTGTTCATAACAATACTATTTCAAGCGCTAATTGCAGGGTTAATATTTATAGGCTTTTTGCTGGACCCGAAGTTGGGTCTATGGATAGTGGCAATTTATTTTTTTGTTATTACAACATTCCTCACTTATTTCTTTTTTTCCCGCGTTTCAATTGGCAAGTTTTCTAGTTGCTTGAGCCTGAAATAATATTTACAAGCCCTTGCTATCTAGCCGTGAGACAATCTATTGGCTAACTTTTTGTCCGTCGTGGATTTTTCTTTTTTGGTAAGGGCAACTCGGATGCAGTGATTTTAATCAGTTCAGTCAGCCATTCACTGTCCTCCCACATTTCTCCAGAAATTAATAAATAAGCTTTTGCACCTGGATAGGGAAATCCTTCAGTACAATTTTGCACAAATGCTTTGCCAGCGGCGGTTGGTTTTACAAATAATTGCTCGTCACACACTAAAGCCACCACTTTTCCGTCACAATAAACCGCATATTCTCCAAACATTTTTTTTGCGTAAACAGTTCCTGCTTTTGCAATTTGTTCCATGATAAAATCAATGGTGCTTTGCTTTGATGACATGGTAAATCCTTAAGTTTAAACTTTGGCAATTCGCAGGAATAAAATGGTTTATAGATTTTTAAGAGCTTTTTTATACCTGCTATACCAACTTTACAGCCCCCGTTACCATCGTCTTTCATTATTAAAAGAAGCGCCCAATTCTTCTCAATATATAAGAGTCACTTTATATAAGAGTTACTTTTTGAATTAAAAAAGAAAACAGCTAATATTAACAATAGTTTTAAGAAAAAAACTATGTAAATAGCTGTGGCATTGATAAATTTCTGCAGAAAATATTGTCGCGGCTAATGCATTTTTAGCCAATTGCCGCATAATGAATGATTCCGATCTCTTGTAAAACTATTATGAAAAAATTAAATGAATTATTAGCTCCCTGGGTTCCTCATATTACCGCGGATTGTGTAATTTCAGGCTTACAAAATGACAGCCGTAAGGTAAAAGCGGGCGATTTATTTTTGGCTTACCCTGGTGCTGTTACCGATGGCCGCTTGTTTATTCCTCAAGCCGTGCAAGCTGGTGCTGCTGCAGTGATTTATGATCCTGAGCTGCTGCCTGCTTCGGCTTTACCTCTTGCTGATGCCATCCCATGCCTAGCCATGGCAAAGCTAAGTTGCAAATTGCCTGACATTGCAGGGCGTTTTTATGATTATCCGGCTAATGCATTGGCAGTGACCGGTGTGACCGGTACCAATGGTAAAACCACGGTGGCTTATCTCTTGACACAAGCTTATGAGTTGTTTGGAAAGTCGGCGGCTTATATCGGCACATTGGGAGAAGGCCCGACCACAAACATCAAAGCCTTGGGTAATACCACCCCGGATGCCTTGCGTCTACAATCTTTATTTTTTGATTATAAGCAAGCTGGGATAAGACAAATTTGCATGGAAGTATCATCACATGCTTTGTGCCAGGGAAGGGTGGACGGAGTTAATTTCTCTCAAGCAATTTATACCAATTTAAGTCATGAACATCTGGATTATCACCAAACCATGGAAGCTTATGCTGCTGCCAAGGCGCAATTATTTGCCAAAAGCACGTTGCAATATGCCATTGTCAATGCCGATGATCGCTATGCAGCTCTTATGACTGCAAGACTTGCAACGAATTGTAGGAAAATTACTTATGGAATAAATACGCCCTGTGATGTGCGAGCAGTAAACTGGCAGATAAACAGATCAGGCAGTGTGATGGAAGTCCACTCCCCCTGGGGTATTCATCATCTGCAAATCAATACGCTGGGCTTATTTAATATTTATAATAACCTTGCCGTGTTTGCCAGTTTACTGAGTGCTGGTTTTCCTGCAGCAGAAACAGCGGAAATGATGAGTAAGCTGCAAGCTGCACCAGGGCGCATGGAAGTGATTGCAAAAGAGCCCTGTGTGATAGTGGATTACGCCCATACGCCGGATGCGTTGGAAAATGTATTGGCTGCACTTTCGAAATTGAAACAAGGACGTTTAATTACTGTGTTTGGCTGTGGCGGGGATCGGGATAAAGCAAAACGACCGATGATGGGAAAAATTGCCAGCCAATATGCTGATTCGTTAATTATTACCAGCGATAATCCGCGCACTGAAGATCCTATACAAATTATTGAGGAAATTAATCAGGGGGTATTACCTACCGTTAAAGTGCATAAAATTGTCGAGAGAAAGCAGGCTATTGCAGAAGCTTTAAACAACGCAAGTCATGATGACATCGTTTTGATTGCCGGGAAAGGGCATGAAGATTATCAACAAATTGGCACGAAACGTGTTAATTTCTCCGATCAAAAGGTGGTGCGTGAACTTTTGCAGAGGTAGGACATTGGAAAATTCTTCCATTCTCTTCTAACTTGTTTTAAGGAGAGTTTAATGAGAAGTTCGCCTGCCTATCCTGACATTAATGGATAGGGAAGCTCGATTGCAAAGGAGAGCTTGTATGAGCAAAAATCTTATCCTGGAATACGTAAGCATTGACGAATGTCCGAAAGCGGAAGTGCTTGCATCGATGACCGAATTGACGCTCGGTGATTTACATGCCAATGCGGTTAAGCTGCTCTATTGTTTAGTGCGTGCAGGTTTTTTTGAAATTTCTTCTGCCCATTATGAAAGGATAGTGGAAATTTATGAAACATTCATGGACACTGTGGATGCCTGCCTTGTTGAAGATAAAAAACTCAAAGCTCAGCAATTTCTCCCACCAAACATCGCAGAAATTAAGCCCCAAAATGACATTTTTAAACCGGCACAGGCGCTACTCGCTGAGTTTGATGAACTTTTAGCAAACATTAAAGTCACTAACCAAGGTGTTTTGCTGCGCTTGCTAGGAGATGAAGTAGGGGATCGGGGCGCTAATGACTATTTTATTTTAAAAATTCTGGAAAAATTACGTAAAGCTTCTGTTCCCTATGAAATTTTAATTTCAAATCATGCCTTAGGCTTTATAGAAGCTTATGAACTGGCACAACGTTTTGAATACCCTAGTTTAGGGATGGATCAGGCACGTTCTTTATATAATTTACAAAAGTTGATCGATTATAATTTAATTACCCGAAACCAGGTTGTAAATTTAATCAATTATGCCTATAAGCCGGCTCTCAAGGCTTTATCGTATTCGCTTGATCATGCAAATAATACCATTACCCTATACAGCCATGCCCCTGTTGATTTAACTATCATTAAGTTTTTAACTGAAAAATTTAATGAAAAATATCAAAAAGATTTGCGTCTTGGCATTACCTATCAGGATGAAAGCATTGAAGAACTTGCTGGAACAATAGAATGCATCAATAAAGAATATACGATGCATGCTGAGCTTAATTTCATCCATATACTATATGATCGCGAGTCAATAGGGTGTGACCCTTACGCAAAGCCAAATGCACAAAATCCTTTTGAAATGCTTACCTGGAATCGCGATTATGAACAAATTCAACGGGCTACAAAACATAAGGGTTACAATATTCATTATGTACATGGACATGATGCAACCGGCGTGACGGATGAATGTTCTTACTGGAATTTGGATAATACATTGGGTAAGACTTCAATTTCTTATGGTTACAATGCAGCGACACGAAAAATTTATAATTCTAATTTTTATGGCGAGTATACTATCCTTGTGTCTGATGAGAGAAAGTTAGAGGATGCAGCAAGTTTTTATCAGGACATTGATTCAGAAGAAGAGGTAGAAATTCTTTACGATGAATCGCAAGATAAAAAAAAATTTAATGGTGCTACAGTTGAAGAAATTTCTGCGGGAACCATTCACAATGCAGTGCAACAATTTTCCTTATTTACATTAAAAGAGTCGCCCAGCAAAGATCCATCATCTGCAGTAGCATCTGCATTAAATCTAACTTCTCTTTGATTTAAGATACGGTAACATGGAACCCCGCATGGTGGGAGTTCCATGAGCGAATGAATGAGCCGAAAGTTTACTCAGCAATAGCGATCCGATCGTCAAATACGAAGCAGGTGCCTTCCCACAAGGATTGTTCAGCAGGAATGGCATCTAAATAATTTAGAATGCCCCCATCTAACTGGTAAACTTCTGAAAAGCCTAAAGACTTAAGGTAAGCGGTCGATTTTTCACAGCGGATGCCGCCTGTGCAACACATGGCAATTTTTTTATCTTTTTTATCGAGCAAGTGTTTTTCTACAAATTGAGGGAAATCCCGGAAATTATCCGTGTGCGGATTAATTGAATTTTTAAATGTACCTAAATTTACCTCGTAATCATTACGGGTATCAATCACGAGTACTTCCGGATCAGAAATTAACTGATTCCATTCCATAGGGGAAACGTGGGTGCCTGTATCTTTACGCGGATCGATGCCTTCCACTCCCAGTGTGACAATTTCCTTGCGAAATTTTACTTTTGCTTTGGCAAACGGGATGAATTCATTATAAGTTTCTTTGAACTTTAAATCTTGCAGGCGTGGATCTTGCTGTAAATGGGCATAAAAAAACACAATATCTTCTGGTTTACCGGCAATACTGCCGTTGATCCCTTCCTCAGCCAAAATGATGCTTCCTAACAAATTATGTGAATGCATTACAGCTAACAAAGGTTCTTTCATGCCCTGAAAATCGGAAAGAGTAATAAATTTATAAAAAGATGCTATGACATATCGCTTCATTGGCCACCTGAGTTATAAGTCAATTAAAGTTAAAATCTAAAGTTTACACAGTCTAGGTATTTATTGCACCAATAATTGTTTCTTAAGCGATTCCATTTCCCTGCACTGCTTCAGATTCTTCAGCAGCAATTTCATCGGCACTGCCAGTGCTTTCTGCGGAAAGACTTATGGGGGGGGCGAAAAGTAAAAATCGCTGTTTCAAGTCATTAAATAGCAATCTACCGGGTTGTGCTTCAAGTTTGGTGGAAGACGTTGTAGCTTCCTGTGCCGCTATTTCTTTGCGAAAAATTTCTTTAAAGCCGGGGGGAATACTGGCATCCACGCTGATATTGTTTACAGCTGTTTCAACTTTTTCCGTATAATCTTGTCGTAAAGTTTCCAACTGCTGTTCCATCGCTGCAGCTTCGATGATCTTGTCACCCAGGTTGGTTCTAAAAAATGATATGAATTTTGCTAAAAAATTTAATAACCGTAACAGAAAATTATCATGAAGTTCAATAAAGGCAGTAACGTGTGTCTTTAAATCATCTAAAGCTTCTATTTTTTCTTTATTATTTAAAATCTCATTATACGTACCTTCAAATTTCTTTAATAAACCAAGGATAGAATGCGTGGAATTTTTCAAGTCGCTTAGTTCTTCTACTGTAGCCTGTATAATGATGGTTTTTTCGTATGCTTCTTCACAAAAATTTAACGGTGGTTCTATCTGGCTTTCTTCTTTAAATGGCACTTGCGGACTTTTGGGTTTTTGTGCAGCAGATGTGGTTTCTTCTCTCAGGATTTCGGGGTTTCCTGCAAGAACTGTCTCGGGTATTGCCTCAGCACGAGATGACTCTTGCGCAGAGTTAATGGCTTCTTCTTCAATTTCAGGCAAAATTGTTGCAGGTGGCAGGATTATTGCTCCCTCTGCCTTGAGTGATTCCGGCTCTATGGAAGTTGTGGCTTGCAACGGTTCAGGAATAATCAATTGGGCTGCATTGCAAAGTTCCGTTTCGAGCTGCTTGATCTCTTCTTCGGCTGCAGTGATGTAAAGATCCATCCTTTGCAGATGTTGTTCAGCTAAAGCTTTTAATTCCTTCTTACACTCACTGTCAAAGGTTTCAACGGAGTAATTTTTTTGGGTTTCCTCAGGTACAATGGCGCGATATAAAGCGGATGGTAGCGCAGAGATCCAACTCAATGTGTATTGGGTTTTATCGATGATGCTTCTATAAACATTCGGGTTTTCCAGTTCCTCTAAGCGCGTTTGCCATTGTTCTTGTATGATAGGGGGGGCATGCTCGAATAAATAGTTAAAATTTGTCCTAAATTCATTGATGAGGTCGAGTGCATACTTGCGGCCTGTCAGCTGCTCTTCATTCCGCTGCAATCCATCCAGGATTCGCTGTGGGTGCACCAGTTCATTAATTAACTTCTGCCTTCGAGCTCGGGCATGCGTTAAACGAGTGACAAGGTCATTTACCGTGGTAATTTTATTTTGTACGGCGGCAACTTTATTTGCGAATGCATCCTCCTTGCAAAGAATATTTAAAAAAACATTGATAAATAAACCATTGGGAGTAGCAGACAAATTGGATGCATCTTCTGCAGGCGTTTGCGTCATGTTATCGTCAGCCATAAACTTCTCCGATTCCCGGTCCTTAATGTACATCACCTACATTAAGTAAATATTAAATCTCACTCCCCAGGATTGACTTTATTTGCGAATCTAGATTAGTCATATCATAGGAAATAAAATCATGCCGGTATTGATGGGCTTTTCGTTGCTGTAAAAAAGCCACTTGCTTATCGCGTGCTTTTTTCAAAATACAAGTGTCAAGAAGTGGATTATACAAAGAAAGAACACAGTCTGGCCAGTTTTTGTATACGGGAATTGTTGTTATTTTTTTATGTAACCTGGATATCGACGGCACACTATAACCGTAGTGAATATGTATTTTTTCACTGATGGCACTTACTGCCGCCAGTTTGGCTTCAATACTATGGCCAGCTATGTGCGGCGTACACACGGTTGCCCTTGCCACAATGCGTGGATCAATTGCAGGTTCATTCGAATAGACATCAGTGCAATACAGCAGAGGGGTTGCAGTATTTAGCAACGCTTCCTCATCGACAATGCCCCCACGCGCGGCATTAACAAGGATAACCCCAGGTTTTAATTGAGCCAGTAACGCCTCATTGAGTAAGTTTTTACTGGGATGGGGCAGCGATTCATGCAAGTTGGCGTGTATGCATAATAAATCACAGGAAGTTAAATCGGATAAGGAACAATAGGAGTACATACTGTCTTGCGACGCTTTTAACGGGTCATAATATAAGACTTCAAAGCCAAGTGCCTGCAAACGACGGGCTACCTGGTGGCCGACTTCACCCACTCCAATTATTCCGGCACGATTCCCGGGTAATTTTTCGTGCACAAGAGCTAAAACCGTTACGACATAATCAGCAACGGCCCGGGCATTACAGCCTTTTGCATCAAATAAGGTTATCCCTTTTTGTTTAACCAGAGCTTCGTCAATATGATCAATGCCGCTGCTGGCTGTGGCGATGCATTTTAAATGGCTGTTTTTAAGTAATTGCTCATTTATGCGTAAGGTAGAGCGGCAGATTAAAACATCATAAGAGGCGAGTTTGTCTGATAATTCGCTTTGATTTTCGTAGGTGTCTAATTGGAAATTTTTAGAAAACAATGCAGGAAGATTGGGTAAGGTGGCATCAGCAATAATTTTCATAAATTAAATAAAAGCTTGATTAAAGATAAAGACCAAAAAAGGAGCGGGCTTAATATCCAACCCAGCACACCAGTCAATAACAAGGTGATGAGGATTAAAAAACCAAAGGGTTCTACCCGCAAATAAGTGCTGGCAGCAGCAGGAGGCAGCAAGCTTGCCACTACCCGGCTGCCATCAAGAGGCGGGATAGGAAGTAAATTTAGCAATGCAAGGAGCAAATTAATGATGATGCCAGCATGTGCGGTGAGTAAAAAAAATAATACTGCTGCCGAAGTTTGCGGGTTGAATAATGCTGCAGTTTTAAAAACCCCAGCCCAAATAACTGCCATCAGTATATTAGTTAAAGGCCCCGCGGCAGCTACCAAGGCCATATCCCGCCGTGGAGAGCGCAATAAATTCCAGTTGATGGGGACAGGCTTTGCCCACCCGAATACAAATTTAAATTGGGTTAGCACGCCCATGAGCAAAGGAACGAGGATGGTACCTATCAAGTCAATATGGCGAATAGGGTTTATACTCAAGCGACCCAACATTTTTGCAGTTGTGTCCCCGCAACGGTTTGCAATAAAGGCGTGGGCTGCTTCATGCAAGGTAATGGCAAGCAAGACTGGGATTGCCCAAACTGCAATGTGTTGGATGAGTGTTAAAGTAGGCATATAATCCTGGTTTGTCTGGGAAACCGCTAAAAATATTATTTGTTAACGATAACAAATTCCGCTGTTGTGTGGTTTTCTACGTCAAATTTTTTTATTTTAGAACAAGCTTTGGCTTTATACTAGAATTTAATACACAGCTCTACTATGATGCCTGCTTTTTACATTGAGATGGCATTGACAAGAAAATATCCTTACCTTTTATTGTGTCTGTTTTCGCTTCTTATATTTTTGCCCGGTATGTTCAAATTACCGGTTATCGATCGGGATGAAGCGCATTTTGCGCAGGCTACGCGACAAATGGTGCAGACCAATCAATACTTTCAGATCCGGTTTCAGGAAAAAACACGTTTTCAAAAGCCGCCTGGAATTAACTGGCTGCAGGCAGCAAGCGTATATTTTGGAAGCGATAGTAACGCTTCCAAAATTTGGCCTTACAGAATTCCTTCGCTGTTAGGGGCTTTATTCTCCATCCTGCTCACCTTCTTTTTTGCCCGGCGCTTTATCGGGGAGAAAGCTGCTTTTTTAGGCGCCGCTTTGTTGGGTTCGACTTTCTTGCTGGCCATTGAAACGCATATGGCGGTGATTGATGCTTCTTTATTGTCTTCCGTGGTGTTAATGCAGGGGGCTTTATGGATTATCTATACGGCAGGAAGTCAAGGCCAAAAAGCACCTTGGGGGTGGGCATTATTATTTTGGCTGGCGATGGCGTATGGTTTTGTATTGAAAGGAGTCACGCCGTTAGTTGGTATTTTGACTATTGCCGCACTTTGTATTTCCGAGAGAAAGAGGTCTTGGTTGCGCGGTTTACGCATTTCCTGGGGGTTGCCGTTATTCCTGCTTTTAAATCTTGCCTGGCTTTTGCAAGTTAATGCAGCAGAAAACAGCAATTATTTGCTGCAAATGTTTCGCAAGGATTTATTGCCGAAATTACAAGGGGGGCATGAGTCGCATGGGAAACCTCCTTTATTCCACCTGGCTATTCTGCCCATTACCTTTTGGCCTGCTTCCTTATTTTTATGGCAGGGAGCGGTTCATGCCTTTCAGCATAAAAGCCAGCCTGCCATCCGTTTTTTACTGGCGTGGCTTCTTCCTACCTGGATTTTCTTTGAACTCATGCCGACTAAGTTGCCGCAATATGTGCTGCCCACTTTTCCGGCTATTGCATTACTATGCGCACTGGCTATTGTTGCCTGTGTAAAAACTATACCCAGTCGTTTTTTACGCATTCTGCAAGTACTATGGCAAATCGCCTCATTTGGGTTTGCAGCAAGTCTATTGATGATAACCTACCTGTTGCTGCAGGAATTTACCTGGATAAGCATTGCCACGTGCAGTGCCGTAGCAACGATGAGTTTACTTTGTGTTCGCCTGGCCTTTAAGGGGCATTTCAAACAAGCTGCTGTTGCAGTGCTGTGCACGGCATTGGTGTGCTATCCATTAATTTTTGCGCTGTTGTTGCCGCAACTAAAACCCATATGGGTTGCGCGCAATGCGAGCGAGATGCTAAAGCCTTATGCATTAGCAGAGCAATACCCCGTCCTTGTGGTGGGCTTTGCTGAACCCAGCCTGGTTTTTTATCTGAATACAAAGCAAGTTATTTTTATCGAGGCGGCCGAGATAGAGCAGTATAAAAAAGAAGGGCAATTATTCTTGGTTGAAGAAGGGCATAGGGCAGAAATGACCAAGGATCAGAATTTCTGCTTGCTTAAGCAAAGTACTGGGTATAACTATAACAAGGGTAAATGGGTTAAACTTTTGTTATTCCGCTGGACCCCATCCGTTTGCCCAGAACAAAAAATAAATTAAGAGGTTAGTATGGCACCGTTTAACCGTTTATTAATGATTATGATGAAACCATGGATGGCCGTTTTTTATTTAGGATTTGTGTCGCTGGCATTTTTATATTTGGATAAGCCTATTGCATTATACTTCCATGAAGTTGATCTCAGGTCCAATTTAGCGATTTTGAACTGGATCACCAAAGTGGGTTTAGGAGGTTTTTACCTCGTTTCTTTGGTTTTACTGGCTTTATATTTTAGGTTTGTGGCACGGAATTACAAATGGGAAGTGCGCGTCTGGTTTTTATGGTTGTGTGTGGCATTCCCAAGCTTGATTTGCTTGGGCCTCAAAATTGCTTTAGGGCGGGCGCGTCCATCGTTATTATTTGAAGAGCAGCTTTATGGATTTTACGGGCTGCAAACGCAGTCGACTTTCTGGTCATTTCCTTCAGGCCATAGCACCACGATTATGGGTTTGGTTTTTGGTTTAAGCATTTTATTTCCACGCTACGGTTATGCATGGATAGCGGCTGGTCTTTTTGTAGCCATTTCGCGTATCTTGCTTACGCATCATTATCTAAGCGATGTACTGATAGCGGCTTACCTGGCGCTTTTGGAAGTAGGATTGTTATGGTGCTGGGTACGGCAGAAAAATTGGGCTGCATCACTGCAAGACAATGCCAATACAGCAAATTAATGATATGGTCAGGATTAGCTGGAACGCATGTGCTCATATGCTATATAATGGCTAACTTTTTAACGATTGGGTATCTAAAGGATGTCTTTCGCGTATCAATTTGATCTGTCAATAATCATTCCAACTTACAATGAAATAGATAATGTAGCTGAACTTTATCAAGAAATTGCAAGTGTATTAGCAAAGACGCCTCATGGTTTTGAAGTAATTTTTGTAGACGATGGAAGCACTGACGGTACGCAAGAAAAATTGCAAACTTTGGCCAGGCAGCATGAGCATTTGCGCTTGGTATGCCATAAGAAAAATTATGGGCAAAGTGCCGCCTTATTGACAGGTGCGAAGGCTGCGCGTAATGCCTGGTTAATTACCATGGATGGCGATGGCCAGAATGATCCTGCTGATATTCCAAACATGCTCGCAAAACTCACTGATGCGCATACCATTGTCTTGGGTAATCGTAAAAAAAGAGATGATAATAGCTTGAGAAGGCTTTCCTCGCGGATAGGGAATGGCATTCGGCGGTGGCTGTTAAATGATGAATGCCCGGATACAGGTTGCAGTTTGAAATTGTTTCCGCGCGAAGCTTTTTTGGCTTTACCGCACTTTAATCATATGCATCGGTTTTTACCGGCTTTGTTTAAGCGTGCAGGATTTAGATTGGTGAATATCCAAGTCAATCACCGGCCGCGCCGGCATGGAGTTTCAAAATATGGGGTTATGAACCGTTTATTTGTCGGGATACATGATTTGATAGGTATGCGCTGGCTGCTCAAACGCCCATGTGCTCCGGAGGTAAGTAATGAGTGCTGAATACATTTGGCTGGCTGTAGGCTTATTAGGGCAAGCTATTTTCTCAGCCCGTTTCATCGTACAATGGCTGGTAAGTGAAAAAGAAAAACGCAGCGTTATCCCCGTAGCTTTCTGGTATTTAAGCTTGTTGGGCGGGATCACTTTGTTGCTGTATTCCATCTACAAACGCGACCCTGTGTTCATTTTAGGTCAGTCCACCGGTGTGTTCATTTATACTAGGAATTTATTGCTGATCCAGCGTGAGCGCGTTGCGCGCAGTGAAAAACTGCGGCAGATTTAATACGCCACACCTTGCAGAATCATCCTGCAAGGTGTGTATTATCATGCAAATCATGCTATATTTTTTACTTTAATTTTTTCTGGAAACACGGATGCGTGTTTTAAACAAAATTATTTTGTTTTGCTTCCTTTTTATTTCTGCTTCCCTGCCTCATGCCGCCCCGCAATTTGTCTGGTACAGTAACGCGCCCAAACAAGTCAAAATCCATGTAGACGTCTTTCTTTCTTCCACCTGCCCCCATTGCCATAAGGCAGACGAATTTTTTAAGAAATTGGAAAAAGAGCGGCCATGGATAGTAGTGAACCGCTATTTCATTAATCAAGATAAATCTGCATTACAAAACTTCTACAAACACTTGCAACAACAAAATTCAACCAATTTTTCAGTTCCGGCAGTATTTTTTTGCGACTCGCGCTGGGCCGGATTTGCAGACATGAAGAGTACGGGCCAGGTTTTACTGCGTGCGTTAAATTATTGCCGCCAGCAAATTAGTCAAAGAGGCGAGCTAAGCCAGGGAACCATCAATCTCTTAAGGCAATGGGGGGCGGCTAACCAGTTTGAAATTGATGTGAATGTAAGCAAAACTCCCATTCAATTTATTATCACTTCGGCATTAATGGACGCGTTTAGTCCCTGTTCCCTATTCAGCTTTGCTGCTTTTTGGGCTTTTCTCTGGCTATGCCCAAAATCAAGCATCAGGCGCTTGGGCATTGGGCTTGTTTTTATCTTATCGCTAGGCAGTATCCATTATTTCTCCCAAGCTCATTTTGCTTATTTTTACCCGTTTTTATCTTGGTTGAGATTGCCAGTATTCTTGGCAGGAATTTTGCTGTGGATCTTTATCCTGCGTTACTGGTGGCGACATAAGTTAAAGGAAGTAAAACCCAATGTCGGCATTTATGGATTAGTGATTTTGACTGCTTTATCCGTACAAGTTTTCCAACAAACCTGTGCATTGAATATCGCCTTGATTTTTGAACAATGGTTAGCAAAACAAGTGCTGACACCTGCAAAATTTTTTGCCTATCACGTACTTTATCAAATTATTTACACATTGCCATTGCTTGTTTTTCTATTATTTTATTTATTACTGGGTCGCTATCGTCGCTTCACCCGCTACGAAAAAATATTGCAAATTTCCGCCTGTTTTATATTGGCAACCATAGGTGCGATTTTAATCATTTATCCTAAGTTGCTCGCCAGTTTTACACTTTCTGTGGGTGTGATCATTGCAGCTTTTCTTTTTGGCCGTTTATACGTGGGAAAACATGACAGACAAGGAAATGTATAAAAAATTTCTACCGATAGCTTATGAGGTAGAACAGGGAAAAATTTATGCTTGGTGCGGATGCGGGAAAAGCGAAACGCAGCCATTATGCGATTATGATCGCGAAGAATGTAAACAGCAGCAGGTAATATACCATGCAATTGTTACAGAAACTGTCTTTTTTTGCGGCTGCAAGCAAACCCAGGAACCGCCTTTATGCGATGGTTCTCATGCTGCGGCCTTGCTGGAATGTATAAAGCAGCAAACATGATGTTTTTGTTGCATGATAGACAAGAGTGGTGGGCCAAGAGCTTGATCTGGGCCTCTTGATTTGGGATCATCACTTCATTACGGCAGGTAGGTGTGATTATGGGTAAATTAACGGATATTCCGGTTGTTGTTGAAAGTGGGCAGAAATATACGACTAAACAAGGCTTCACTGCAATTAAGGATGGTGTGAAAACAGGAAGCCTGGCCCAGGAACGTTTGCCCAAACCAAGCTGGTTACGTATCGTAAATCAGATAACCCCGGCTTATACGCAGGTTAAAGAGCAAGTTAGAGAACATCGGTTGGCTACGGTCTGCGAAGAAGCCAAATGTCCGAATATAGCCGAATGCTGGTCACATGGCACAGCAACCATCATGTTGATGGGAGACGTATGCACAAGAGCATGCCGTTTCTGCTCCGTTGATACAGGTAACCCGCATGGATGGCTGGATGCGCAAGAACCAGAAAATACAGCCAGAACAGTCGAGTTGATGAATTTGGATTATGTGGTATTGACGTCGGTAAATCGCGACGATTTGCCAGACGGCGGTGCCAGTCATTATGCAGCTGCCATTCGTGCCATCAAGCTCCGTTGCCCTAAAACCAAAATAGAAGCATTGACTCCGGACTTCCAAGGTAAGCAACAAGATGTGGCTGTATTGTTAGACAGCGGAGTTGATGTGTTTGCACAAAACGTGGAAACAGTAGAACGCCTTACTCATCCGGTAAGAGATAATCGTGCGGGTTATTGGCAAACCATCCAGGTGTTGGCTTTCGCCAAACAGTATCGCCCTGATGTGTTAACCAAGACAAGTTTGATGCTTGGTTTAGGGGAAACCGATGAGGAAATAATGCAGACCATGGATGATTTACGCGCCCATCACATCGATATTTTAACCTTAGGCCAATATTTGCAACCGACGCGCAATCATTTAGCTGTTGCCCGCTATGTAACGCCTGAAACATTCGCAAAACTTCGTGAAATAGGTTTGCAAAAAGGTTTTTTTGAAGTGGCCTCCGGTCCTTTCGTGCGCTCAAGTTATCGGGCTGATCGCATCTTCAAACGCGATAATTTAGGTTTGTAACGGCTTTTGAGCAACCCATCAGGAAGGCCCCGAATACCGCATAATGCAATCAGTACGCGTTAACATGTGCTATCTTAATTAGATAGCAGTTTCATTTAAAGCCGCATGGTTATTAAAAGAATTGCATTATTTGCTGATCACTTGCAAAGGGCCACACGATGCTGAATTTATTGGCTTTATTAAAATCGGTTTTTTGGAAAGCTTCTGCAGAAATTCCCGAGAATCAGCTCAATGAAATTGGATTGTCTAAGAAAAAACTAAGCACAATAGCCGAACCTTCATCCATTCCCCTTCTTCGGGTAGAAGATAAATTGCAGCAATTGTTGGAAGAAACGACGCAATGTCACGCCGAATTGCGGCATGATTTTTCCCTTAATAATTTACAGTACTTGGATAAATTGGAAAAAATAGAAAAAAAAGTATTATTCTATGCAGAAGATAAAATTCCCGTTAAACCGCTTTCCGAGCTTTTTACTGCAAAGGAATTCCTCGAGTTTGAAAAGGAATTTCAAATAGCCGTCCATCGCCCTCGCAGCGCAAAATTTTCCCGCTATGATCCTCGTCTGCTCACTGCCAAAGAAGAACCAAATGCTTGCGCAAACCTAAGCATGCAGATGTTTAATTCCAAGAAAAGCAATTTATGAATTGAAATTCTTATGTAATTATTTTGGTTAGATAGCTTATTTTTTAGCCAGAATCACATCTATTACATGCGTGTCTTGATAAGGAAATGTAAAAATCTTGCTGAATAAACGCTTTAAACGCTGCAATAAAAAATTGCGTGGCAGCATACGAATAGTCAAACTGTTTAGAAACCACGTGCCCTCAATGCCAAATAAAGCCAATTCGTCAATATTATTTAAAACGATTGGAATATAAAGGCGCTGATGTTCAACTACTTGAAATTCATGATCAACGAATGCTTGTAGTAATTCTTCTTCGCCTGCTGCTACGGTAGTATTTTTCACAATTGCTTTATAATAATGGCCAACGATCCGGCTTAGAATAGAGCCATTGGAAATGAAATTGGCCAATTGTTGCTGGGCAAGTGGGAAAGAATCATAAGTCGTTGTAATTAAAGAAAAATGACCGTTAGCACGCGTTAAAAGCCGAGCTTGATTAAATAAAGTTTTGATAGGGATATAAGCATTGACAAAATGCGCCAGGACCACATCTTGACTGTGATGAGGCAAGAAGTGACTTGCTTCCGTAGCACTGCCTTCGATGGTCACCAAATCCAGGGTTTGCTGCGCACGTTTTAACATTTCCGAGGAAACATCAATACCCGTAAACTCGGCATGCGGCATGACTGCAGCGAGTTGTTTCAGAAATGCCCCATTCCCTACTCCCAAATCCAATACTTTAAGGTATGATTTATCTCCCAGGTGAGCATGTTTTATCTGGGCAATGGCGCATTGGTGAGATTTAGTTATGGAACCAAATCGATTGGCTATAGCGTAATGGCCGGCAATATTGTCATACATGGCCTTTAAGGTCATGCAGTTTTCCTGTTTTTACTCATTCAATCAGTATATCGCTAAATGACAGGTTTTTGCGATATCCTTTTTTAAAATGTGTTGGCTGGAAAATCCGTATTGTTCCCAACTTTAGAAGATCATGACTTGATTTGCGCCTTAACATGCCAAGAGCAGTCGCTCTTCCGTTTTAGCCAAATTAATGGCTCAAATTTGACTAAAGAATATAGGATTGATAGTATCGCCCAAACTTATACCATCCGTTTTCATGCGCACATGAGACAAATTTAAAGGAATGATTTTATATGTGTGGGATAGCAGGTATCTTAAACACAAAAAAAATAAAAATTGAAAATTTAAAACATAAACTTGCAGTGATGAATAAACTCATCGCACACCGTGGTCCAGATGACCAGGGAATATGGACAAATAAAGAAAACTCGATAGGATTAGCCCACCGCCGTCTTAGCATCATTGATTTATCTCAGCATGCACACCAACCGATGATTGCCCCTACTGGCGATGTCATTGTTTATAACGGGGAAATTTACAATCACGTTGAACTCAGGCAAGCCTTATCAGCCCATTGGACATTTACGTCTAACTCAGATACAGAAGTCATTCTGGCGGCATACAAGGTTTACGGCGTTGATTGCGTCCAGCATTTCAGGGGCATGTTTGCTTTCGCAATCTGGGATGGTGAACAGTTATTCTGTGCCCGCGATCAATTCGGCATCAAGCCTTTTTATTATACAAAACAGGATGACTCGTTTGTTTTTGCCTCGGAGAGTAAAGCCTTACTGCCTTTCTTAGGCTCAATAAAAACAGAACGTCAGGCATTTGCCGAATACATCACATTTCAATACCCAATGGGTAAGCAAACCTTGTTTCATGACGTCTTCCAATTGGAGCCGGCGCATGCCATGTTGATTACTGCAAATGGTGAAAAAATCTGGCGGTATTGGGATGTTCATTATCACATCGATTACGACCACACAGCGCGTTATTTTGCGAATCGTTTGGAAGAAATTCTTAATGAATCCATTCGACTGCACTTGCGTGCCGACGTCAATATCGGTGCTTACGTCAGCGGGGGAGTGGATTCAAGCCTCATAGGTATTTTGGCAACTCATGAGAAAAATCAAGCATTGCCATTTTTTCACGGCCGTTTTCTGGAAGATAAAGCCTATGATGAAAGCGAGTATGCACAACATGCTGCCCAACAATGTGGCACTTCTTTGCATGTGCGCGATATCACTGCACAAGAATTCGCAGCGCATTTTAGCAAGATTATTTATCATATGGATTTTCCGGTGGCAGGTCCCGGAGTATTCCCGCAATATATGGTTTCTGAGCTGGCTGCAAAACACGTCAAAGTAGTGCTTGGTGGCCAGGGCGGGGATGAAATATTTGGTGGTTATGCGCGCTATGTAATGGCTTATTTCGAACAATGCATGAAAGCCGCAATTGAAGGCAGTTATAAAAAAGGTAACTTCGTCGTCACGGCAGAATCCATTATTCCAAACCTCGAAGTTTTAAATGCTTATAAACCATTATTAAAACGGTTTTGGAGCCATGGCTTGTTTGAGCCGCTGGAGAAGCGTTATTTTTCATTAGTCGATCGCGGCCTTGACTTGGATGGTGAAGTGCACTTGACAGCGGGTGAGCGTGAGCACGTTTATCAGCAGTTTTTGGATGTATTTAATGCAGCCAAGTTTGAAAAAGCGGAATCTTATTTCGACAGCATGACCCATTTTGATTTTAAATGCTTGCTGCCGAGTTTGCTGCATGTGGAAGACCGGGTGAGCATGGCGCATGGTTTAGAAGCCAGAGTACCGTTTCTCTATACTCCTTTAATTGAGTTTATGGCCACCATCCCTGCCAATATAAAGTTTGCTGATGGTCGTATGAAGCATTTGCTGAAGCAAACTTTTTCCCATATTTTGCCTGCGAAAATCAGCAACCGCAAAGATAAGATGGGCTTTCCTGTACCTCTGAGCGAATGGATGCAGGGCGAATTGAAGGATTATGTACAAGATATTTTGCATTCAGGGTTAGCCCGGCAAAATAATTTTATTGATTATGAAAAAATCATAAAGAATTTCGGTAGCACTGGGAAATTTAGCCGAAAAATATGGGGATTTTTATGTTATGAGATTTGGCAGCAACAGTTTCATGACCAAGCTCAAACATTTCGCGCCATGTTAAATTACAATAACAATTTTGTTCATGAGGAGTGTAACGTATGAAAGTCTTAATCACAGGCGGTTCTGGTTTTGTTGGATCACACTTGGCGGATAGATTATTAGCGCGCAATGATCAGGTTTTGGTGATTGACAATTTCAGCACAGGTCGCCGTGATAATTTAAAACCTCATAAAAACCTGGAAATTATAGAAGAAAGCATTGCTAATACGGCCGCAATGCACCAAATTTTTGCTCAATTCAAGCCCGATGTCGTCATTCATGCTGCAGCTTCTTATAAAGATCCGGACAACTGGGTAGAAGATTGCCAAACGAATGTCTTGGGAACCGTTAATGTAGTTTCTGCCACTAAAAATGCAGGGTGCAAGCGCCTTGTTTATTTCCAAACCGCACTTTGCTACGGTTTAAACCCTAAAGAACAACCGATTTCCTTAACCCACCATTTTGATGCGCGCGGCAGCAGTTATGCCATTAGCAAAACTGCCGGTGAACATTATATTGAATTGTCCGGCTTGGATTTTGTTTCATTCAGATTAGCCAATGCCTACGGCCCCCGCAATATCAGCGGCCCTTTGCCGACTTTTTACCATCGTCTGACTTCAGGCAAACCTTGTTTTGTGATGGACACACGTCGTGATTTTGTTTATATCCAGGATTTGGTTGATTGCGTTGAGCGGGCCGTTGATGGCAAAGGACATGGCTATTACCATATTTCTTCTGGCAGCGATTTCTCCATTAAAGAATTGTTCGATGCGACCCTTGCCGCTTTAAACATGACTTTGGAGAAAGAAGTCGAAGTGCGCGAGCGTCATCCGGATGATGCATATACCATCTTACTGGACCCATCCCGTACCAATCACGATTTTTCCTGGGATGTTAAAACTCCGCTGGTAGAAGGGGTGAAAGCCGCCATTGAATATTATAAACAATATGGCATTGAACAAACGTTTACCCATTTGCGTGCAGTGGAAACCGAGCCAGCATAGCAAGGTTGGGTCAGCGCAATAGAATGTAGCCTGGATGCCGGAAGGTATCCGGGTTTTCGCCGGGTGCATATTCACCAGGTTATACGTAAATGATAGGAAGTAAAAATACCATGGCAGATTTTTCAGGTAAAAAAATATTGGTAGTGGGCGGTGCTGGTTTCGTTGGCAGCAATTTGACTCAGAAATTGCTTGCATGTAATGCACAAGAAATTATTGTTGTTGATAATTTATTGTCCGCTGATATCACCCGTGTCCCTGAGCATCCTCATGTACAATTTATTCATGCCTCAATTACGGAAGATAACGTTTTATATCACTTGCCAGAAGATTTGGATTATGTCTTTCACCTGGCAACCTATCACGGTAACCAAAGTTCTATTGAAGATCCACTGAAAGATCATGAAAACAATACATTAACGAGCTTAAAACTGTTTGAGCGCATAAGCAAATTCAAGTCATTAAAAAAAGTGGTTTATTCTTCTGCAGGTTGTACCGTTGCAAAAAAAACGTTTGAACATGCCGAAGCCACTGTTGAACAAGAAGATGTTTCGCTGTACCTGGATAGCCCATATCAAATGTCGAAAATATTCGGCGAATTTTATGGCAATTATTATTTTATGCGTTACGGCATGCCGTTCGTTAAAGCCCGTTTCCAAAATGTTTATGGACCTGGTGAAATCCTGGGTGCAGGCTTATGGCGCGGCAATGCGAATACTATTTGGCGAAATGTAACACCAACCTTTATTTTCAAAGCCTTGCATCAGGAAGCGCTGCCACTGGAGAATAATGGCATTGCAACCCGGGATTTTATTTATGTAGATGATATTGTAGCGGGGCTTATTGCCTGTGCGTTAAAAGGCGAGGCTGGCGGCGTTTACAACATCGCTTCAGGCGTAGAAACATCAATCCGGGATCTCGCCGTGATGATTAATGAGATAACCGGGAATCAGGCTCAGATTGATAATTTGCCTGCGAGAAATTGGGATCGCTCCGGCAAGCGGCACGGCAATACTGAAAAATCCCAACAGGAACTCGGATTTAAAGCGGAAGTTTCTTTACCCGAAGGGTTAAAAAGAACCATCGAATGGACTCAACAAAATATGGAAACCATCAAGCGTTGCATGCAAACCCATCAACGTTATGCCCCTGAAATAAAGAAATATCTTTAAGAGGGCAAGTCTGTAAGCAAATCCAAGAATTAAGGATACATTATGCAATTCATCGACTTAAAGACACAATCCAACCGGATTGAAGATCGCCTGATTGCGCGTTTTAAAGACGTATTAAATCACGGCGCTTACATCATGGGGCCTGAAATCACTGAGCTTGAAACAGCTTTGGCAAATTATGTGGGCGTAAGCCATGCATTAGCTGTAGCAAGCGGGACAGATGCCTTACTCATTGCCTTGATGGCTTTGGGTGTGGGTGCGGGCGATGAAGTGATTACCACCCCGTTTAGCTTTTTTGCCACGGCGGAAGTCATTGCACTCCTGGGTGCAAAGCCTGTGTTCGTAGATATTCATCCCGATACCTACAACATCGATGCAAGCTTAATCGAAGCAGCGATTACTGCTAAAACCAAAGCTATTATTCCAGTTAGCTTGTATGGCCAGTGCGCTGATTATGACGAAATCAATGCAATAGCAAAAAAATACAATTTACCGGTTATCGAAGATGCAGCGCAAAGCTTTGGTGCTACTTATCAAGGTAAGCAATCCTGTGGTTTAACCACCATCGGCTGCACCAGTTTCTTCCCATCCAAACCATTGGGATGTTATGGGGATGGGGGCGCTTGTTTCACCAATGATGCCGAGCTGGCACAACGGATGAATGAAATCCGCACGCATGGACAATCCAGGCGCTATCATCATACCCGCTTAGGTATCAATGGACGTTTGGATACCATTCAGGCGGCGATTTTATTAGAAAAATTAGCTATTTTCCCCGAAGAAGTCGTGTTACGGCAAGAGGTTGCAGATCGTTATCAACAATTGCTGCCCGCAGAAATCCGAAAGCCGGTCGTTAAAACTCATAATACCAGCGTGTTTGCTCAATACACCATCGAAGTATCCAATCGGGATGCCGTACAGCAAGCTTTGCAAAAACTAGGTATTCCTACGGCTGTGCACTATCCGGCGGGTTTACATGAGCAACCAATCTTTAAAGAACTTTTTCCGGGCAGACAAAGCTATCCGCACACGGAAAATGCTGCGCGCCGGGTGATGAGCATCCCCATGCATCCCTATTTAACGATAGATGACCAGCAAAAAATTTGCGGTGCTTTAAAGGAAGTATTGCGCGAAAAAGTTGGGGTATAAGCAATAAAGCGGTAAGAAGAAGCCTGATAGAAACGGATGAGGTAACATTATGTTAGATAGCTTCGTAAAAAAAATTAACAACAAAGAAGCAATTATTGGTATTGTGGGTTTAGGATATGTCGGATTACCGCTAATGCTCCGTTTTGCGGAAGTGGGTTATCGCGTAATTGGAATTGATATCGACGAGAAAAAAAATGCATTGCTGAATCAGGGTAAGTCCTACATTCAGCACATCCCATCTGCCGATGTAGCTAAGGTAAAAAATAGAATCCATGCCACGTCGGATTTTGCGGAAAGCAAAGAAGCCGATGCACTCATTTTATGCGTACCGACCCCGCTGGATAAATACCGGGAGCCTGATTTAAGCTATGTGCTGCAAACGACAGACGCTTTGTTACCGCACATCCGCGCAGGGCAATTGATTTCATTGGAGAGTACCACTTACCCTGGCACGACAGAAGAAGAATTAAAGCCGCGTATTGAAAGTACGGGGTTGATTGTTGGCCAGGATGTTTTTCTCGTGTATTCCCCTGAGCGGGAAGACCCGGGCAATGCTCATTACACCACAGCCAGCATCCCTAAAGTTTGTGGCGGGCAAACTGCCCATTGTCTCCAGGCAGGAGTTGCGCTTTACTCTGCAGTAATCGATAAAGTCGTACCTGCTTCATCCACAAAAGTGGCTGAAATGACCAAGCTGCTTGAAAACATCCATCGCTCAGTAAACATTGGTTTGGTCAATGAAATGAAAATCCTGGCCGATAAAATGGATATTGATATTTATGAAGTAATCGATGCCGCTGCCACCAAGCCGTTCGGTTTTGTTCCCTATTATCCAGGTCCTGGGATCGGCGGGCATTGTATCCCCATTGATCCTTTTTATCTCACCTGGAAAGCAAGGGAATATGGCTTGCATACCCGCTTCATTGAATTGGCTGGTGAAATTAACAGCAGCATGCCGCACTGGGTAGTGAATAAAGTTTCGGATGCGTTAAATGCACGTGAACGCGCCATTAAAAACAGCAAAATTTTGGTTCTTGGTATCGCTTATAAGCGTGATGTGGACGACATGCGTGAATCTCCATCCATTGAAATTATGGAGTTATTGCAGGCCAAAGGAGCGGAAGTTTCTTATTCTGATCCGCATGTGCCTGTTTTCCCTGCCATGCGTGCACATCATTTTGATTTGCACAGCGTTGAAATCAATGCCGAAATGCTAGCGCATCATGATTGTGTTCTTCTGGCTACCGCGCACCGGGCTTTTGATTATGAATTGATTGCTCGACATGCAAGATTAATCGTAGATACACGTGGTGCATTTAAACAATTCAAACAGAATAATATTGTGAGTGCGTAATATGAGTAAAGCTCCGTGGATTATTTCTGACAGAAAAATAAACATTGCATTGGTAGGATGTGGGCGGATTGCAAAAAATCACTTGCAAGCTATTGAACAACATAAAGATACTTTAAGCCTCACTGCAGTTTGTGATGTAGATGAATCCGCCTTGCAGGAAACCAGTAAACAGTATGGGGTCGAAGGCTATCGGCATTTGGATGATTTGTTACGCTTCACTGATGCGGATGTCATCACCTTGTGCACTCCCAGCGGTTTGCACCCTTTACAGACTGTTAAGATAGCGCAGTCTGGACGTCATGTAATAACTGAAAAACCGATGGCTACCCGCTGGCAGGATGGACTACAAATGGTAAATGCTTGTGCTGAAGCAGGTGTGAGGCTTTTTGTCGTCAAGCAAAATCGTTTGAATGCGACGCTACAGTTATTGAAGAAAGCCATCGATGGCGGCCGTTTTGGCAAAATTTATTTGGCCAACATCAATGTGTTTTGGACCAGACCGCAAGATTACTATGATCAAGGCGGCTGGCGGGGTTCGTGGGAAATGGATGGCGGTGCCTTTATGAACCAGGCAAGCCATTACATCGATTTAATTCACTGGTTATTAGGCCCTGTGCAGTCTGTCCAAGCCATGACAGCTACTTTGGCAAGAAAAATTGAAGCTGAAGATACGGGCGTAATGAACATTCGCTGGCGAAGCGGTGCCATGGGGTCAGTCAGTGTGACCATGCTCACTTATCCGAGAAATTACGAAGGGTCTATTACCATCCTGGGGGAAAAAGGGAGTGTACGCATCGGCGGCATTGCAGTGAATGAAATCCAACACTGGGAGTTTGCAGATTCTTCGCCGGATGACGAAGAAATAAGACAAGCCAGTTACCAAACCACATCGGTGTATGGTTTTGGTCATCCACTTTATTATGAAAATGTCATCAAGTCATTACAGGGCCTTGCCACACCTTTAGTAGACGGGCGCGAGGGTTTAACTTCGCTGGAAGTGCTTATTGCTGCTTATCGTTCTGCACGTGATGGCCAAACTGTACACTTGCCTTTGGAGTTGTAGCCATGTCTTATCAAGCCCATGAGACGGCAATTATTGATAAAGGTGCGCAAATTGGCACAGGTACCCGCATTTGGCATTGGGTGCACGTCAGTAAAGGCGCGTGCATTGGAGAGAATTGCAGCCTCGGTCAAAATGTCTATATAGGTAATCATGTCGCTATCGGCAATAACGTAAAAATTCAAAATAACGTATCCGTTTACGATAATGTGACGCTTGAGGATGATGTTTTTTGCGGACCAAGCATGGTGTTTACCAATGTTTATAACCCGCGCTCAGCCGTTCCACGCAAAGATGAATACCGTAACACGTTGATAAAGCGGGGCGCTACGCTGGGTGCTAATTGCACGATCGTTTGCGGTGTTACGATTGGCGAGTATGCATTTGTGGGAGCCGGGGCGGTGATTAACCGTGATGTTCCAGCTTATGCTCTCATGGTGGGAGTGCCGGCGCGGCAAATCGGCTGGATGAGCCGGTTTGGTGAGCAGCTTAAATTTGCAGAGCAAAGCGATGGCAGCCTAGCTGCGCGTTGTGAAAAGACAGGGGAACTGTATCTAAACCGGGCCGGCCAAGTCGAGCTCGTATCGCAAGCATAGGAATAAGGACAATCATGAAGTTATGTACCATCGTCGGTGCGCGTCCACAATTTATAAAAGCGGCCGCTGTATCCAGAGTCATTGCGCAAAGGCAAGATATGCAGGAGATTATCATTCATACAGGCCAGCATTATGATGCCAATATGTCGGAGCAATTTTTTGATGAACTCAGTATCCCCAAGCCCGGGTATCATTTAAATATAGGTTCCAATTCCCATGGGAAACAGACTGGGCAAATGTTAGCGGCTATTGAAGATGTTTTACAGCACGAAAAGCCTAAATGGGTATTAGTCTATGGCGATACCAATTCCACCTTGGCCGGTGCCTTGGCTGCGGTTAAACTGCATATTCCTGTGGCTCATGTGGAAGCAGGATTGCGCTCATTTAACCGCAAAATGCCGGAAGAAATCAACCGCATCACGGCCGATCATTTAAGCAGCATTTTATTTGCACCCACCGATAATGGTGTACAACAATTGTTAAGAGAAGGCATTGCCGCGGAACAAATATTCAATGTGGGCGATGTGATGTACGATGCAACGCTTTATTATAATGAATACAATTCCCAGCGCAGAACCATGGTGGAAAAGCTTCATCTTACACCTAAATCCTATTGTCTGGTGACAATCCATCGTGCGGAAAATACTGATTGTCCTGAGCGCCTGCGCAATATTTGTAAAGCATTATTGGAGCTTAGCACGCTGATAAAAGTCATCCTGCCATTGCATCCGCGTACACGCAATGCGCTTGACAAATTGCAGCTTTTAAAGAGTTTACAGGATAACCTTACTTTGATTGATCCTGTTGGTTATTTGGATATGCTGGCTTTGGAAAAGGATGCGTATTGGATCGTCACGGATTCTGGGGGCGTGCAGAAAGAAGCTTATTTTAACCGTGTGCCTTGCATTACCTTGCGTGACGAGACGGAATGGGTAGAGTTGGTGGATGCTGGCTGGAATCGTTTATGCTCGCCCGATAAACCCTTTTCTTTATTGGAATTATTAAAAACATCCACAAATGCTTCGTTACCATTGGATAAATTATATGGCAATGGCGATGCAGCGGAGCAAATCGTTAAAATTTTATGTTAAGTCATTCCATCTGCGCGGATTACGTTATCATAGGTGCCGGGATTTTGGGCTTGAGTGTGGCGCGTGAACTCGTGCAGGTTCATCCTCATGCGAACATTGTAATTGTTGAAAAAGAAAAACAAGTAGGGTTGCATGCAAGCGGTCGCAACAGTGGTGTGTTGCATGCGGGTATTTATTATAAAAATGACAGTCTAAAAGCTAAGTTTTGTTTGCAAGGCTCACGCTTGCTGGCTGCTTATTGTGACGAATACCATCTCCCCATTGCCCGCACAGGGAAACTCATCCTTCCAGGAAAAAAGGCAGATGATCCTGCATTGCAAGCGCTTTATCAGCGTGCTGTTGTTAATGGTGCGAGCGTGCATTTGCTTGATGCTGGTGAGCTTAGAAAGCTGGAGCCAGAAGTGGATGGCAATATTGCATCCGCCATATTTTCGCCGCAAACGGCAGTAGTGGATCCTACGGCTATTTTATCGCATCTTCATCAGCATTTGTCGCAAGCGGGTGTGCGTTTCCTTTTCAATGCCGGTTGTTCCGACATCCATGTTAAAGACAAGCAGTTGCGCGCAGGTAAGCAGCTTATTTCTTATGGACATTTATTCAATACAGCCGGATTGCATGCAGACATCATAGCTAAAGCATGCGGAGTGGATGAGCGCTATTCCATGATTCCCTTTAAAGGGCTTTATTATGAGTTAAAGCCCAATTCCAGTATCCGTATCAATCATTTGTTGTATCCTTTGCCGGAGATGAATATACCTTTTTTAGGCATACATTTTACCAAGAGCATTACAGGTAAAATTTATGTAGGACCTACCGCCATTCCTGCCTTGGGCAGAGAGCATTACCAAGGCTTGCGGGGGATTAAGCTTATGGAAGCGGCAAATACATTGAGTACTTTGGCAGGGCAATACTGGCACAATAGGCAGGGGTTTCGCACTTACACGCATGCGGAAATTTTTCGTTTTATTAAATCGTCTTTTGTTAAATCAGCACGCACTTTGGTACCACGGTTGCAAGCACATGACTTTATCAGAAGCGAGAAAGTCGGTATACGTGCCCAATTATTTGATCATGTAAATAAAGAATTAGTCATGGACTTTATGGTTAGGAACACTGAAAATGAAACGCATGTTTTAAATGCAGTTTCCCCAGCATTTACAAGCGCGTTCAGTTTTTCAAGGTTTATTGTCAAAGAAGCATTGCATACAAAGCCAGTTACTGACTTGGTTTGCTAGTAAGGAGTTAAGGTGAATTTAAGTGGCAAAAGAATCCTGGTTATCGGCGGGGCAGGTTTTATAGGCGGGTTTGTAGTGCGCGAGCTTTTAAAAACCAATGCCGCTGAAGTGGTGATTTATGATAATTTTGCGCGTGGCAAGCAATCGAATATAGCAGATTGTCTGAATGATCCACGTTGTTCCGTCTTTCCTTATGGCGGTGATATCCGTGAACTTGATGTTTTAGACAAAGCCGTGGCAGGAATGGATTATGTTTTTCATTTAGCCGCCATGTGGCTTTTACACTGTAAAGATTTTCCGCGCACTGCATTTGACGTCAATATTGCCGGGACGTTTAATGTACTGGAAGCTTGCGTGAAGCATAAAGTTAAAAAACTCATTTACTCTTCAAGTGCATCAGTTTATGGGGATGCTGTTGAAGTTCCCATGCAGGAATCACACCCTTTTAATAATAAAAATTTTTATGGTGCCACCAAAATATCAGGCGAGGCAATGTGTACGGCCTTTTATGATCGCTACGGTCTTGAAGTCATTGGCCTTCGCTATATGAATGTATATGGCCCAGGACAGGATCAGCACGCTGTATACTCCGGGGTTATCCCGGTCATGCTCAATAAAATTGATGCCAATGAAGCGCCTGTTGTAAATGGTGATGGCAGCCAGGCTTATGATTTCATTTACGTAGAAGACGTAGCTCGCGCTAACCTCAATGCGCTGACCGCTGATGTTACCCACGGTTTTTATAATGTAGGCACCGGCGTGCAAACTTCAATAAGAGAATTATGCAATCTCATTTTATCGTTAAAGCATGCACATTGGCAGGTAATTTATAAGCCTTATAGTGCTGATGATGCGCGTCAATTGGTAAAAAACAGAATTGGGGCGGTGGACAAGGCAAGAAATGAACTTAATTTCCAATACCGGTTTTCCCTGGAAGAGGGATTGAGAAAATTAATTTATTGGCGCCAAACCGGACAATTTGAATTTAAAAAAGAAGAACAAGCCACAGAGTTTGCTTAAAGCATGCCAAAATTGGATAGGGAACAGAATGAAGCATATACCAATTACCAAAGCAGTTTTTGATGAGCGCGAATACACCGAAATTATAAAACCACTGCAAAGTGGCTGGGTAGTGCAAGGACCTTATGTAAAACAATTCGAACAATTGTTTGCAGATTTTACAAAAAGTAACTATGCAAAAGCCGTGAGCAATTGCACTACGGCATTGCATTTAGCTTTGTTAGCTTTAGGAATTGGTAAGGGCGACAAAGTGGTTGTACCCTCATTCACCTACGTGGCTTCGGCAAATGCAGTAGAATACACGGGTGCCGAAGTCGTTTTTTGCGATATTGATTTACATACATTTAACATCGATACCGTGCAGTTAGCCGGATTATTGGCAGCAGATTGCAGCATTAAAGCCATCATGCCGGTAAATTTATTTGGTTTGTGCGCTGACTTGCAGGAAATCATGCGGCTTGCTGCAGCTTATGGCGTTAAAGTAGTAGAAGATTCAGCCTGTGGGTTCGATGCCTGGGTAGGAGGGCATCATTCAGGTACGATCGGACATGTGGGTTGCTTTTCCTTTCATCCACGCAAATCCATCACTACGGGTGAAGGTGGCATGCTCATTACCGATGATGAAGCAATCTACAAAACCGTAGCACAGCTTTGTGATCATGGTGCATCCAAGTCTGATTTGCAAAGACACCAGGAAAAAGGCGGCTCTTTATTACCGGATTTCACCATGCGCGGTTATAACTATCGCATGACGGATTTCCAAGGTGCCCTAGGGGTTTGCCAGATGCAAAAAAGCAGAGACATTATGGATGGCAGGCGAAATATTGCTCGCCAATACGATGAAGCGTTGGCAGAAATCACCGCACTTAAAACACCAATAACCCCTGCCGGATACATCCATGGTTATCAGTCTTATGTCTGTTTATTTACTTTAGGTCATAACCTTGACAATTTAACCATTGAATTAATAGATGAAATTAATTTAAAACGCAATCAAGTGATGCAGCGGCTTGAAGAACAAGGAATAGCCACACGGCAGGGCACTCATGCTGTCCATACGTTGGGTTATTATGCAGCCCGTTATAATTTGCACAAGCAGGATTTTATTCAAGCTTATGCAGCGGATAGACTGAGCATGGCTTTGCCTTTGTACGCGCAAATGACGCAAGATGAATTTACCTATGTGCTTCATCATATTCACGAGGCGATGCAGTGTGTGGAATAGCGGGCGTTATTTCTCTATCTGCCAAGAGGATAAGCGCGGATAACATCAAACTGATGTGTGATGCCATAGCCCATCGCGGCCCTGATGGTGCTGGTTATTTGCTTGGGCAAACCCGTGCCGTGAATCAAGAAGCCCAATTGACGCATGTGTTGACTGAAAAAAAGTTTGTCCATGCGTTTGACTATTTTCCTTGCATTGATGAAGTTGAGGCGGTACGCCATGTACAACAACAATCCTGGGATTTATTTTTCGGGCACAGACGCTTGGCGATCCTTGATTTATCCGCCTCAGGTTTCCAACCGATCAGTAATGCAGCGCAAACCGTATGGGCTACATACAATGGTGAAATCTATAATTATAAAGAAATCAGGCAGCAGCTCATTGCCCGTGATTATGAGTTTTTCTCCGACACCGATTCCGAAGTTTTGGTAAATGCCTACAGCGAGTGGGGTATTGAAGCCATATTGCAGTTTAATGGCATGTTTTCTTTTGCTCTATGGGATAAGCTTCGCCAAAAGGTTTTTCTCGTTCGCGACCGGTATGGCATCAAACCGCTTTACTACACAATAAATTCAGCCCGCCAAATTATTTTTGCCAGTGAAATCAAGGCAATTTTAGCATACGAGCAAGAAAAACCTTCTTTAGAGCAGGAAGGATTGGTTGAATATTTCACATTTCAGAATTTTTTTACCGATAAGACTTTTTTTAAAGGCATAAACCTCTTGCCGGCAGGCAGTTATCTGGAAGTTGATTTGCAAACGCAATCGATGGTGCAAAAAGAGTATTGGGATTTTGATTTCAGAGAACCTTTACTGGTAAAAAAAGAAGAAGATTATCTTGCCGAATTAAGTTATTTATTCGAGCAAGCAGTAAATCGGCAATTGATCAGCGATGTAGAAATTGGCTCTTACTTAAGCGGCGGCATGGACAGTGGTTCTATTACAGCGGTGGCGGCAAAACAATTGCCTTATATTAAAACGTTTACCGTTGGTTTTGATTTGAATAATGCTTCGGGCCTTGAGCTTGGTTATGATGAACGCGCCAAATCGGAATTACTGTCTTATCTATACAAAACTGAGCAGTATGAAATGGTATTAAAATCCGGGGATATGGAGCGTTGCATGCCGCGCTTTACCTGGCATTTGGAAGAACCGCGCGTCGGTCAAAGCTATCCTAATTATTATGCTTCCAAATTAGCCAGCAAATTTGTAAAAGTAGTTTTATCCGGAGCTGGCGGCGATGAATTATTCGGTGGCTACCCATGGCGTTATTACCGTGCAATAAAAAACGATAATTTCAGTGATTATATTGATAAATACTATCAGTTTTGGCAAAGGCTATTGCCGGATACGCAAATCAAACAATTATTTTCACCTATCTGGGACCAGGTTTCCCATATTTGTACCCGGGATATTTTTGAATCGGTCTTTAAGCATCATTCCGAGCAATTATATACGCCGCAAGATTACATTAACCATTCGCTCTATTTCGAAGCCAAAACTTTTTTGCATGGTTTATTAGTCGTTGAAGATAAATTATCGATGGCGCATTCTCTGGAAACCCGCGTACCCTTTTTGGACAATGACTTGGTGGATTTCGCGCAAAAAATTCCTGTGCATTTAAAATTAAACAAACTCGATGAATTGCTGCGCATGGATGAAAACACTGTAGGGAACAAACGAAAAGAATATTATCAGAAAACGAATGATGGCAAATTGATTCTTCGCAAAGCCTTGCGTAAATACATGCCTGAAGCTTATACCAGTGCGGTGAAACAAGGATTTTCAGCGCCCGATAACACGTGGTTTAAAAAAGACAGTAATGATTTCGTGCGTCGTACCCTGTTGGGTAAAGAAGCAAAATTGCAGCAATATCTGGAAAAAGGCTTGATTGAACAGCACATCAATGAGCATTTAAGCGGCAATAAAAATTGCCGCTTATTATTATGGTCTTTAATTAATTTTGAGTATTTTTTGAGAGTCTATGATGTTTAATTCTTTGACCTGGCTAAATACGCGCATAAAACATTTGCTAGCCAAGCTTATTCATGAAAAGCAGCAACAATTTGACCGGGTAGTTTCCATGGGGGACTATTTTATCGATCGCTGGGAAAAAGCAAAACTGCTCGGTTTTGGTGAAGGCACAAGCATTTACGACAGCGCCATCGTGTTGGGGAAACCCATGGTCGGCAATAACACGTGGATAGGCCCTGCGGTGATTCTTGACGCATCCGGCGGTCTTAAAATTGGCAGCAATTGTTCGATTTCGGCTGGAGTACAAATTTATTCTCATGATAGTATTCGCTGGGCATTAAGCGGTGGTAAAGAAAGGTACAGTTATGCAGAAACCAGCATTGGTGATAATTGTTACATTGGTCCTAATGCCATCATACAAAAAGGCATCAAGATTGGGGATGGCGTTTTGATCGGCGCAAATACATTGGTTAATAAAGACATACCTAGCCATAGCAAAGCATTTGGTACTCCAGTCACCATCACTCCCTTGAGTTAAGCATTGCTCTGCTTTATGTCCAGATGCCAGTAATGCTTGCGTGAGCAAATTAAACACAGGATTGTTATTATGAAAATTGAAGCGAATGTTTTGCACGATCACATGATCGGCGCCGTTGCAGACGACGTGCCGCAATGGTTTTTAAATTTGCTGGGAGTGAGTGAACCATTGCTGGCATGCCGGGAGATTAATGGCTCGCCTTGTGTGTTCAGCGATGGGATCTTGCGTATCCATGATAATTGTTCGGTTGAGCAAGAGCAGACAAAAGAATCGTTTGGATTCAAATGGTCGAAAAAGGAAACTTTTGAATCCGATACCATGTTAGCGCGTATGCGTGCTTGGTTAATTAGCCGTTACGGCGATGTCCATGAGATTTTGTCTTGCTTCCCGGATAGACCAGTACTGCTGGATGCTGGTTGCGGTGCGGGCATGTCTGCCATTGAATTGTGGGGCGAGCACTTTAACCACGTCAATTATTTGGGAATCGATGTTTCCACCGCAGTGGATGTGTGTCGGGAAAGGATGCTTGCCAGGCAGTTTGCAAATGCTGCTTTTATGCAAGCCGATATCACCAAACTGCCTTTGTCAGCGCGTTCGGTTGATATCATTTTTTCCGAAGGGGTCATGCACCATACCGATGATACCCGCAAAACATTTGTTTCACTGGCCAGCTTATTAAAGCCCAACGGTTTTTTTATGTTTTATATTTACAACAAAAAAGGCCCGATTCGTGAGTTTGTTGATGATTATATACGCGCGAAGCTGCAGCAGATGCCCCCAGAAGAAGCTTGGGAAGCCGTTAAGCCTTTGACCAAATTAGGAAAGATTTTGGGTGAGTTGGACATAACCATCCGGGTGCCGGAAGGCATTGAACTTCTTGATATTCCCGCAGGTGAAATCAACTTGCAACGCTTATTTTACTGGCATATTTTTAAGGCGTATTATCATCCTTCTCTTTCTTTGGAAGAAATGAACCATATTAATTACGATTGGTATGCGCCAAGCAATGCGCATCGTCACACTTTTGCAGAAGTGCAGGAATGGTGTCAGGACATGTCCATGGAGGTGGTGCGCCATGTCATTGAACCTGCGGGGATCACGGTCGTTGCCAGAAAAAAATCTTAATGAGGGCCTATGCTTATCAGCATTCGCCCATGCTTGTACTGAGGAAGAAGTATGCATTCCTATTTGCCGCATGAGTTTACGCTGGTTGAGTATGAGAAATTGCTGCAGCTTGCAGTGAAGAATTTTCCATTTAAAACCTACACCGAATTGAACACGCACAACCGCTTTGTTGTCTGGCGGCATGACGTGGACATGTCGTTGCAGCAAGCAGTAACTTTAGCCAGAATTGAAGCCAGGCAGCAAGTGCAAGCGACTTATTTCATTCACTTGCATAATGATTTTTATAATGCCCTGGATTTTGCCGCACAACAGTTAATCAGGGAAATCATTGCTGCCGGCCATCGTATCGGCTTACATTTTGATGCAGCTTATTACCACATAAGCAGTGCGCAACAACTGGTTTATTGGTTGAATTTTGAAAAACATATTTTGGAAAATTTGTTTGAACAGAAACTGGACGTATTTTCATTCCACAATCCGGATGAATTCACGTTAAGCTTTCGCCATGATCATTATGCCGGGATGATAAATACTTATTCAGGTTTTTTTAGAGACAACGTATCCTACTGTTCTGATTCCAATGGATATTGGCGTTATGAAAAATTACTGGATGTATTGAATGATAAAACAATAAGCCGTTTACAAGTGCTGACCCACCCGGAATGGTGGACCGAAGACGCCTTAATGCCTAGAGAAAAAGCAGTACGATACGCCGAGCAAAGCGGTAAGCGCGCCATCGTCAATTACGACAGAATTTTAAAAGCGGCCGGACGGGTCAATATCAGTTAACACATTATGAAATTTCTTAAAAAATTATTTCCAAAGCGACGCAGCGTAGTATTTTACAGACAGAGTTATTATCATTTTTACTATTTAGCGCAAGCGCTGCGCAAGCGCGGTTGGGATGCTGTGGTAGTGAATCTGGAGCCGGTGGATGGAGCCAATGCCAATTTTTATCACGGAGAAGATATAAATCTATACGACAGTAATCCGGTTATTTTCCAGCAAAATATCAACCACTTTTTTCAATATGCGCAAGCAAGGTTTCAACTGATGCATTTTGCAGGAGACGGTTATCTGTCTTTTTATCCGGAATATGCATTTATTGAGGAGCCACCTGATATTCTTGCCTGGAAAAAATTGCATAAGAAAATAGCTTATTCGATAAGCGGCTGCAACAGTGGCACGTCGCAAACCATGGTGAGCCAATGGTCTATTGCCGACAATGGTTTAAATGTCTGTGATCGCTGTGTATGGCAAGATCATACAGAAGTCTGTGCGAATGAAAAAAATTTGGATTGGGGCGCGAAAGTACATAAGTATTGTGATTTAATTTTTTCAGAAACGCTGCCTGCTTTGGATTATATGAAACCTGGTAATAAAGTGATCCGTGAACCCACCACCATGTGCCTTGATCCTGATTTTTGGTCGCCTGATTTGCACATCCCGGATGAACACCGTGTAAAAAAAGAAACAGGTGAAGTATTAATCTATCATGCAGTGGGTAACTATAATTTTCGCAATACCCAAACTAAAAACATCAAAGGGACACCGTTTGTTTTTGCAGCCGTAGAGCGTTTGCAGGAGGAAGGGTACCCAGTCCGTTTAATTTTTATTACGGATCAGCCCAATCAGGTCGTGCGTTATTACCAAGCTCAATCCGATATCATCGTGGATCAGTTGAATTATGGGCGCTATGGTGCCAATGCACGTGAAGGGATGATGCTCGGCAAACCGGTCATTTGTTATTTAAATAAATACGAATTTAGAGAAGAAGACAAACTGGCATGTCTTGCTGAATGCCCACTGGTTTCAGCCAGTGAAAAAACAATTTATGATGAGCTAAAAAATTTAGTCGTAAATGCGGCACTTAGAAAAACCATCGGTGCGCAAAGCCGGCAGTACGCACTCAAATGGCATGCTGCCGATGCTTGTGCCGAGCGCTATGAACGAATTTATGATCAATTATTTAGCTGATCACCCTTTTAACGTTATGCACACTTTTTCCAAGGTAAAGTGTACGCATGTTCGTGGTAGCGAATTATGCAATATTGATCGCTTAGTCTTGTTAGGGCAAATAATATGTTTACTCCCGAAATAGTTTCAGTAAAAGATATTCCATTTAATTACCTGGTTGCTGATCAGCAAGGCAAATTGTTGCAAGTAGGCCACAATGCTCATGATGATCCTGCCGCCGCTTTGCTTCCTTCTACAACCGTTGAACCCAATGAAGCGGGTTTTACGCATGCGTATGTAGTTTATCCCTGCAGGTTTAAGGAAATTTTAGATGCCCAAATCATTTTTTTAAAGGCATTCACCAAACAAGGCAGCAGTCATGGTGGTTTTGGCTTAATATTTAACCTGGCGAGGAAGAAACCCAGCTGGTCTCATAATTTTGTAAACCTTGAGTTTTCTCCGCAAGAAGAAAATCAAATATTTAGCGGTGAATGCCGCTCTGCTTTAACATTAAGTGGAGTAAAGCAAATGTTAGGGCATGATCTTACAAACATTGATTTTAATTTAAGAGGCTCCCGTACCGATATGTATAGAGAAAGCAGTGAGGAGCTTTTGAGTTACATTCCTGCAAGTTTAATCATTGGAGATGAGACGTATGATGTAAACATTGTTTATCATGCAGATACTCCCCACAGCGAGGGTCCAGGACGAGCAGGCGCTCGCAATCCTGTTGATCTACGTAAGGATTGGGAAAATTTCTGGAAAAAACAGGCTAAAAAAAATGTAAGTAAAGAGATTTTGCACCCTGAAATCCTGACTCAAAAAAATAAAAATATATTTTTTAAACCTGTTGCGGCTCCTGATCCTGCCAGTATGCGCTCAACCGATATTCCGGAAATCGATGTGGAAGCTTCAGCGCCTCAAGAAATACTGGCAAGCAATTGCAGAAATAAAGACAATCTTACTTTGTGAGCATTGCTTTCGAGCTGGCTACAAAGACGTGTGACTTCTCCTGAGGTGCTAGAAACCAGTGCAGGAAAGTCGCAGCAGCCAGTAAGCAGGTAATTATCGGGGTGAAAATTGCTGCGATCTACCCGGGGCTATGCTTGTGGCAGCTGGAATAAATTTTTCCACCATCTCAGGCTGGTATTCCAGCTTGTCGGTATTTGCATAAATATTAAACTTTAGAAATGATTCTAGTCTTGCTACTTGCTCTGCATCAGAAGGGGAAACTTCTGTGTAGAAAGTATAAGGAGCTCCTTCCTGACTAATCTTCAGACAAAACCTATTTTGGTTATTAACAAAAGAATGAGCTGTTAAATCTTCTATATGGGGATTGTTTATGCCTTTTAAAAAATCGTCTAAAGTGATGCTGGGGTTAATTTGCCTGTTGGTTGTATTCTCTATTACCTGTCCTTGAAGGGCCAACATATTCTGGAAATCCTTGTAAGCATAGACGGAAGCAATGGCATGCACTGTTAGGACAACCGGGCTTGAAAGGATAGTCATGGCAATCCCAAAAATAAAACGGGCCAAAATGAGAGGGGCATTGATGATGATGGCGGCAGCAAGCGGGATACTGCCCAACCAGTGTTTGCTGGCCAGTTCATAAGAATATTCGAAGAAACGTAATCCTAGAAGTGCTGTGCCAAAGGTTAAATAGTCAAAGACCCCTACATTTTTCCTGGTTACCGGCTGCTCAAAAAAGCTGGGGGTTGGATTATAGGAATAGTGTGGTGTTTCTACGATGGAGCCAGCCCAAAAATTGAATGTGTCATTAAATTTGGTTCGCACAGAACTTTTAATAGTTGCTGCATGCGGTGATGACTCTGAATTCTCAATCATGCTGTTAAGAGGAGAAAAAAAACCCATGTCAGTAAGACTCCGTCAAATAAAAGACAATATGGTATCATATTGAACAAAAAAGGGCAAGAAATCAATGCTGGCTTACGTCTTTGCAGCGTTGTTTGCTCTACACAGCCTGATAGAAACAATGTTCAATGGGTTAACAGTCATTGTGGTAAAAACTGTGCAGCCTTAGGATTATCTTGCACGTCACGCTCTATTTTCTCGGTAGTAGCAAAAATATTAAATTTTAAGAATGAAGTAATTCTTGTTTTTTGTTCTGTATCGGCAGCATTTACTTCTGCAGAAAAGCAATTCATCCCGCTTTTAATGGACAGGTGAATTGTATCATTTTCCACGTTAATTTCAGGGTGCAAATCTTCAACACAAGGGTTGCCTGCAAGTTTTAAAAAATCGGCCATCGTTTTACCAGTGGAGCCGTTTTGTTTTCCTTCGAGAGCCAACATATTTTGAAAATCTTTGTAAGCACAAATGGTAGCAACAGCATGAACCGCGAGAATGATTGGGCTTGAAATTATAGTCATGATCATGCCGAAAAGAAACCGAGGAGTATTCAGCATGGCAACAATAGCAAGTGGAATTGTACCCAGCCAATGCCTGGTCGCGAGATCCCAGGCATGGTGAAGAAATAATATTCCCAGTGATGAAAGGCCTAACGTCAAATAATCAAAAATCCCTACGTGTGATGCCTTGCGGGGACGGAAAGAATCTTGAGGGTAGCCTTCAGGGTTATAAGAGCTATTACAATAATAGTGAGGAGTTTCTACGAACGAGCCGGCCCAGAAATTGAATGCATCATTAAATTTAGTTTGCAAAGAGCTTTTAATGGTTGCAGAGTGCGGCGACGAATGCGAATTTTCAATTATGCTATTGAGAGGAAAAAAAAAGCCCATTAGTAAAACCATGCAAAAAATATGGTCAATATCATATCACTCTGGTTTAATAATTACAACATGGGCTAACAGGGCGGGAATTACCTTGAATAACAGCATTCAATAAGTTTCGTCTTTTAAAATTGCCATAATGTGGACATTGATGTAGCTGCCATTAACGTATGCGGCTTTTCGCAAAATGCCTTCCTGCTGAAATTTACATTTTTCATAAGCTTTGATTGCTTTCTTATTATTTGCAAAAACATGAAGGTAGATTCTCTCTAAATTTAAATTTGCAAATCCATATTGCACTAATAAATGCACCGCTTCACTGCCAAAGCCGCGGTTATGGTAATCGATTTCACCGATGCGGATTTGCAATTCTGCGTTCTTATGCAGCATATTAATGCGCCTAAGCGAGCAGCTACCGATTAACCGATTGTCTTGGTTCGCCACAATTGAAAAAAGTACGGCGTTTGGATCAGATGTAACCTTAGAAAACCAAGCTTCGTGTTCTTGCTCGGATACAGGCTTAAAAGCTGCGTTGCAAAGGACTAATTCCTTATGGTTAATCCATTTAAAATAATGGGGCGAATCTTCTTTTAATAAAGGTCTTAGTGTTACTCTTTCTCCACGCATGTGCATTCCTCTTGTTCTGCTGTCCTGTTAGGGTCTGTTAACCATCACCAGTCGCTATGATGCCGGTGCTTGCCCCGGCATCATAAGATCACTGGCAAATTTCTTTATAAAAGTCAGGCCATTGGGGGCAAACTTTTTCACTATCATTTTCTGCAAGGCAAATCATAGTAGCTAACATTATCTTGTGTTACCATCACCCGAAAATTAAAATGGAACCTATTTTAGCTGAAGTTAGCAATGAACGACACTGCACAGGACTACGCTCTTTATTGCAAAAAATTGTCAAAAGATTTCTACATCATCGACGATAATTTAAACTGGCGAATTGTTTTTTGCGATCCCCATAAAAACTTGCAAGCTTTTCATGCACTGGCTGATATTGATTTGTTGGTACCAAAGGGAAAATTCGTAGGAATTTTAGGGCGAAATGGTGCCGGCAAAAGTACTCTTTTAAGAATCCTCGGGGGTGTTTATCCACCGACGACCGGGATAGTAAAAGCCAATGGTGCAATTAGCGGTCTTTTCGAAATGGGGGGTATGGGCAACAACCGGTTAACCGGTCGCGCCTATGCCGATCGCTATCTTGAGATTTTCGGCATAGGAAAATCCGAACGTCAGAAATTAATCACGAATATCCAGGAATTTTCCGAACTGGGTGAAGATTTTAACAAGCCGGTTTATACTTATTCTTCCGGCATGTCAGCACGCCTTTTCTTTGCCACGGCCACCGAATTGCAGCATGAAATTTATTTAGTCGATGAGTTACTATCGGTCGGCGATGAGCATTTTCAGGCGAAATGTTGGAAACGTTTGCGCGAGCGTTTTTCAAATGGTGCTTCTGGTATATTGGTAACGCATGATTGGGCAGCTGTTCTTAAGCTTTGCGAACAATCCTATATTCTTGCAAAAGGACAAATCGTGGCGCACGGTAGTTCCGAAAACATGGTGCAGCAATATTTGCAACTGCCGGTACCAACAAGAGAATATGCAGAAATAATTCCTCAAGATTCTTACTTATTTGCAAGTGGCCGCGATTGCGAAATTGCATTTGATATTTTAGTCAAGAAACCTGTTTCCCTTGCAGTAAGTTATTCTGTGGATCTTTTTCGTGCAGGATATGGGTGGGAATTAATTTTATTAAACGAAGATTTTGTTAAAATTCATCCTAAGCCGGGGATGAATTCTTGTCGTATAAAAATTAAAAAGCTGCCATTAATTGCTGGCGATTATTATTTGAATCTTTTTTTAAAGTCATTGGATGCAACGGTTGATAATTTAAAAATTGATACGCGCAGTTGGACGTATGGAAATGGCATTAAACTGCAAGTAACTGGGGCTAAAGATGATGCTCATGCTATGACTAGACTGCCCTGGGCAGTTAAAATAGAGAAAAGCCATATGATGTAAATTACTACCCAAGAAAGTCTGACTCTGGTATGTGTTTTGCACACTACCTAAGTCAGACAAAAGCTTAACTATTACTTGGGTAAAAATTCAGCAATATGGGGGTGAGCTGCCGCCCTGTTTTCCAAAATTTCGGTAGTGGCAAAAAAATTAAATTTTAAGAAGGAAGTGAGCCTCTCTTTTTGTTCTACAGCAGAAGCAGGAATAGTTACATTGAAGAATTTAAGACCGTGTTGTATGCCTAGCTGGAGGGAGGATTCACCTTCAATTTCCGTATAAGCAGTATCGCAATCCTCCATTTGCAGGTTATTATTTTTTAAAAATTCTGCCAAGGTCAGCGAAGTATTACCAACTTCTTGTAATAAGGCTAAAAAGGTTTCCCGATTATAGCCTGGTGGTAAGTTGTTCTCGTCAATTTCTTCTGGATGAGAAATGAAGTGACGAGCAGTTAGGAACTTCTCCAAGTCCAATTCTCTTCCTTGCAAGGCCAACATTTTCTCTACATCTTGACGGGCGGCATGGGTTGCGATGGCATGTACTGCAAGAATAACCGGAGAGGAAATTATGGTTAAAACTGCACCAAAAATTAAGCGGGCTACTAAGAAGGGGGCATTCAGGGCCAGGGAAACAGCGAGGGGAATTGTGCCTAACCAATGTGATAGAGCCAGTGCAGTGGAGGCTAAAAGACATCCTATCCCAAGCAGTGGGATACCCAAAGTCAAATAATCAAAAATCCCTACGTGTACGCCTGTCTCAGAGTATTTTCGTTCTGCAGAATCATCATAATAATAACGATTGTTAATTCCGCCTGCCCAGAAACCAAATGCGTCGGCAAATTTTCTTGTTAACGTGCTTTTAATAGTTGCTGAATGTGGAGACGAATGAGAATTCTCGACAATGCCATGCAAGGGGGAAAAGAAGCCCAATGTTTTACACCTCAATACCGAAATTGGCTCAATATTTTATCACTTTGTTTTTAAATTTGCAATAATTTGCCTGGATTTTAGCAATTAGAGTAGGATGCTGCTCAATCGCAATTGCGATAAACAACCAGCGGCACACGCCGCTTTTAGACGGTCTAGTGTATCGAGTTGGTGCATGCAGCAGCTTGATAACCATGAAGCAATAATGAGTATAATCTGGCTACAGGTGTCGCTAACTTAAAACAAATAGCCTTATCGTTGGGTAAATTGTTAGCGGCAAATATAAATTGTTCGTGGCAAATAATAGTAGCCATGGTTATCTTGTGCTAACATCGGCCGCAAATAAATGGAACTGCTTTTCAATTGAATTGGCAATGAACACCACTGCACAGGATCACGCAGGTTACTGCAAAAAATTACCAAGCGGGTTTCACCTTGGCAATGATAGTCTAGCCTCAGGTATTTTTCGTAATTTGCGCAAGGATGAGGAAATTTTCCGATGCTTGTGAAAAGGTGTTATTCGGTCTGTAGGCACTTTATCAACCTGCATATAACTGATGCCAAACATCATGTTGGCGCCACGCCATCTTGGCGCTTAAAGCTTGAGAAAAATCATGCAGTGTAGGATCGAAATAAAGCATTTATCCAAAATTTTTTACCACCATGTGTCGGATGCCTTCCGCAGCGACACCTCGGCAAAAAAACCGTTATCTTTGCAAGATAAAGTAGTATTAAGCGACATTAATTTTACCATCGAATCCGGTGAGACAGTGGGTATTATTGGCCGCAATGGGGCGGGAAAATCCACGCTTTTATCCATCATTGCAGGGGTGTCCGAACAAACGCAAGGTGAGGTCATCATTTCGGGAAAAGTAACCGCGGTGATGACTTTAGGCATAGGTTTGCGCGAGGACTTGACCGGGCGGGAAAATATTTATCTGGATGGGCAAATACAAGGTAAATCCCGCGCCGAAATGGACGTTATGATTGCAGACATCATTGAGTTTGCGGAATTAAGTGATTTTATCGATAAACCTGTCAAGATTTATTCCACTGGCATGAAATCAAGGCTCGCATTTTCCATGCTGGTCGGCATTGAGCCTGAAATATTAATTATCGATGAAGCCTTATCGGCAGGGGATGCTTTTTTTGCTGAAAAAGCTTCAAAGAAAATTAAGGAAATTTGTCGCAAAGGGAAGATTGTCATCCTGGTTTCTCATTCCATGGCTACCATCGAAGCCATGTGCGATCGTTGCATATGGCTTGAGAAAGGCAAGGTGCTTTTGGATGACACCCCGGCTGTGGTAACGCAGGCATACCTTAAGAAGGTGAGAGAAGAAGATCAAAGCCGTGAATTGGAGCACATGCAGGCCGAGATATCCCAAATTGATGAGAAAGCCCATTATCAAATTCAAAGCATTGCTTTAAAACTAGCCGGTAGTGATTACCAACAAAGTATTTTTTATACAAAAGACCCATTCGCCATTGAAATTGCTGTGGCCCAAACTCATGCCGGAATGGCTCACGCGCACATTATAATCGAGCGGATTGATGGGCTGGTTGTGGCTCATGAACGCTATGATTGCAAAGACAGCGAGGGCAGCAAATTCCTGCTTGAACTTTCTTTACCTGCTTTAGTGCTTAATAAGGGATATTATCAGCTTAAGGTAGAAATTCATGAAGATAACCTTGTCAGCAATCATTTCACCCGTTTTTTTGAAGTGAAAAATGAGCGACCGCCAAAAGGGGGCATGCCTTTACTGCAATATCCTGCACAAATTATCTTACTAAATGAGGAAGTTTCCGTATGTTCGGATTCGATAGAACTGATTACCGAATGATTTACAATTTTTTTAAGATTAACCTTAAAGATCGCTACATGGCATCGGCACTTGGAGGAATTTGGGCAGTCTTAAATCCCATTATCATGTTAGGTATTTTTACTTTCATTTTTGGATTTGTATATCGGGCCAAGCTACCTGGCGCGACAACAACGCTGTCTTACGTCATTTGGTTGATTAGCGGCTATGGCCCCTGGTTAGCCATAAGCGAAGGGTTGTTAAACTCTGCCAATTCGGTAGTTTCCAATTCTGGCGTGGTAAAAAACATGGCATTTAAAACCGAAATTTTGCCGGTGGCATCCATTTTGGTTTCGATTGTACCTTTGGCAGTAAGTTTAGGTTTTTTAAGCTTGATTATGTTTTGCGATGGTAATATTCCCACTTGGCATGCGCTGATGATTTTTCCGGTTGTAGCCATCATGTATTTTTTTATGATTGGCTTAGGTTTTTTTCTTGCTGCTATTACCGTTTTTTTAAGGGATTTGGCGATCGTGCTGCCCAATTTGTTGATGATGGTACTTTTCGTTTCTCCTATATTCTATACAATTGATTCCATGCCGAAGCCTATCCAAATGGCATCTGTGGCTAATCCGTTTTATATTTTGACAGAAGGATTTAGGCAGCCGTTGGTTTATCATCAGATTTCGCTTAATTTATTACTGGGACTGTCTTATGTAATATTGCTTGCGGCAGTTTTGTATTTTACCGGTTTACACCGTTTCAGAAAAATAAAAGGTTATTTTACTTCTGTTATTTAAGGCATTTATGATTACCTGTGCTATTCATCAACCTAATTTTTTTCCCTGGGCGGGCTATTTCGATAAAATACGGCAAGCGGACGTCTTTATTTTTTTAGATGAAGTGGCTTATCCAAAAAGCGGCAGCGGCTCCGGTTCATGGTGTAACCGCGTTCGATTGCTGCAAGGTATGGAACCTTTTTGGTTTGGTTTACCTGTCCAACGTCAGTCTGGCGTACAGCTTATTAAAAGCGTGCGTTTTGCCGATAAGGATTATCATCTGAAAAAATTAAATAAGACACTGGAATTAAATTATAAAAAATATCCACGCTACCGCAATGCCTGGCCATTAATTGAGTCTTTGTTAAATTATCCTTCCGACAGCCTGGTTGAATATAACATACATGCCATCATGAGCTTGTCGAAGTGGCTGGGTTTAAAGACTCGATTTATCAGGCAATCTGAATTGCAACATCAAAAAAATTCCACAGAATTGTTAATTGAATTAGTGCAGCAAGTGGGTGCAGATCGTTATCTCTGCGGCAATGGCAGTAGTGGCTATCAGGAGGATGCATTGTTTAAGCAAGCAGGAATTGATGTTCAATATCAACAAACGAACCCTGCGCAACATTTTGTGGAGCAGATCAGCGATGAGGAAAGTGGGTTATCGATATTGCATCTTTTAATTGCACACTATGATGATTTTAACCTTAAAAGCAGCAGAACCATCGGGGTTGTCAGTACATAATTTTAAACAGCGGATAAGCATTTGTTTGATAGGGAGATACAATGACTGCAGCAGCTATGAGCCAGGAAGAAATTGACGAGAAAAACAGTTCGTTCTGGAATGAACTTTGTGGTACACAACTGGCAAAGGAATTAGGGGTGGTTGATTCCAGTAAGGAAAGTCTGGCAAAGTTTGACCGGTTTTATCTGGATTATTATCCTTATTTGGCAAAATATCTCTTTTTGGATGAGATAAAAGGCAAAAATGTTTTAGAGGTAGGCTTAGGATATGGGACGGTAAGCCAATTGTTGGCTTTGCATGGAGCAAATTATCATGGTTTGGACATTGCAGAAAATGCCGCCGCGATGGCAAGGCATCGCCTGAAACAACATCAACTTGCGGGCGATGTGCGTGTGGGCAGCATGTTAGATTGCCCTTTCCCTGATAATTATTTCGATTATGTCATTTCCATTGGCTGCTTCCATCATACAGGCGACCTGCGCGCTTGCATCAGGCAAACCCATCGTATTTTGAAAAAAGGCGGCAAAGCATCCATCATGGTATACAATAAATTTTCTTTAAGGCAATGGATGAACTGGCCTAAATTAACTTCAAGAAATTTATTATTACAATTCATGGGCAAGGAATACCATTCTTCAACCGAACAGCAACGCAAAGCCTATGATGCTTCCGCTGCCGATGAAGGTGCCCCCGCAACTGATTTTTTTTCTGTTAAAGAAATCAAGCGTATTTTTAACGATTATGATTTTCTTTGCGTAACGCGTGAGAATTTCGATGAAGGGGTTTGTTTCAATGTAGGCCGATTTACCATTTATCGGTTTGACCCGCGTTTGCATTGCCTGGAAAGTAAATGGGTGCGTAATTTGGGATTGGATTTGTATATTCAGGCTAGCAAGTAAAGTGCATGGCAACAGGATGTAGCGATGAAATTAAATATCCTTTTTTTATGCGATAAACCCACAGGGAACGCAAATACAATTCTTGATCATATTTCTGCATTTGAAACTTATTCAAACCACACCATTTGGACTTATTCCAACTTGGGGGATTTTTCCCCCAAGTTGCAGCTCGCTAGATTTGATGCCATCATCGTCCACTACTCACTCTCGTTGCTCTATGACCATTTTATTTCGCCTGCAGCGAAGCGACAATTGCGCGAGTTTAGCGGTTTAAAAGTTTTATTTGTGCAGGATGAGTACAGGCAAATCAATAAGTTGATGGAACAAATCGAGTTCATTGAATTTGATGTGTTATTCACTTGTTTCCCCGAGGCAGAAATTGAGAAAATTTACAGTCGTGCTGTACTCCCTAATCTCTTAAAATACAATAACTTGACTGGTTACATTCCAGAAAAATTAGCAAAGCTTGCAGAGCATAAGCACATGGCAGAAAGGGAAATTGATGTCGGTTATCGCGGCAGAAAGATCCCGTATTGGTTGGGGGAGTTGGCATATGAAAAGTGGTCTATCGTAGAAAAATGGCGGCAATATGCAGCAGATACTGATTTAAGGGTAGATATTTCCTATAAAGAAGAAGAAAGAATATACGGCATCGACTGGATTAATTTTTTATCTTCATGCAAAACCACCTTAGGCGTTGAAAGCGGCGCCAGTGTGATGGATTTTACGGGTAAGCTTGAAAAAATTATTGATTTTCATCAACAAAATTACCCTGAAGATTCTTTCCAGGAAATCCAGCAAATGTATCTTAAGGAGCATGAAGGGAAATACAAATTAAACCAAATTTCGCCGCGTTGTTTTGAAGCTATCGCACTTAAAACCGTTCTTGTATTGTATGAGGGTGAATATTCAGGAATTTTAATTCCCGAGCGCCACTATATTCCCTTGAAAAAAGATTTCAGTAATATTTCTGCAGTAATTGCTAAAATCAAAAACATCGATTATTTACAAAATATGGCAGATACTGCATTTGCAGAAATAGCGCAAAATCCAAAATACAGTTATAAAACCTTTATCCATCGCGTCGATGAGATTATCTCTTCTGCATTTGCAGCAAAGGATAAAAAGAAAGTCGCTGCTGCTTATACAGAAAAAGAATTTAATGAAGAAATACTGGTGTTTAATGCAAAGCTCGTGAGGGAAGTTAAAACGACTCTTTATAATACTTTGATCATTAATAACAATCGTTTTTTTCAATTTATTAAATTTCTTATAACCCGTAAAATACGCTTATTCAATCCATTGCTGCGTTTGGTAAAAAATAAAATTCAGCTTTAAATACCGACATACTAAACGTTTTATTATTGTTGTGAAATTATGTTAAATATTCTTTTATTATGTAATAAGCCTCCTGTAGGCCAAGATGCCAACACTATTGTTGATCACATTGAGGCTATTGAACATTACTCAGCGCATCGTATTTGGTTATGCTCAAACTTGGGTGAGTTATCCCCAAAATTGGATTTAAACCGGTTTGATGCGGTTATTATTCATTATTCAATTTGCCTTCTTAACGATTATTATCTTTCCCTGTCTGCAAAGAAAAGATTGAGGGATTATCAAGGGTTAAAAATCGTTTTTGTACAAGATGAATACCGCCAAATTAACAAGATGGTCGCTGAATTGGCTTTTTTAAAAATAGATGTGCTATTTACTTGCTTCCCTGAGGAAGAAATGGGTCGCATCTACAGCCCGGAGCAATTACCCAATGTAGCGAAATATAATAATTTAACCGGATACATACCTGAACGATTAACGACTTTAGCAGAGCAAATCCCTATAAAGGAGCGGCCTATTCACGTAGGTTACCGCGGCAGAAAGTTACCTTTTTGGTATGGCGAGTTGGCATATGAAAAATGGAATATTGTCGAAAAATGGCTGACCCATGCAAATCGTGCTGATTTGACTGCCGATGTTTCGTTTAATGAACGCGAGCGGATTTACGGTAAAGATTGGATTAAATTTTTATCTGCATGCAAGACTACTCTGGGCGTTGAAAGTGGTGCCAGTGTCATGGATTTTACCGGTGAGCTGGAAAAAAATATCGATTTTCACCAATTGACTCATCCCAATGAGCCTTTTCACGTCGTGCAGGAAAAATTTTTACGCAGGCATGAAGGCCAATATAAATTAAATCAAATTTCGCCGCGGTGTTTTGAAGCAATCGCCTTGAAAACCGTTTTAGTGCTGTATGAAGGAGAATATTCTAATATTCTTGTGCCGGGCCGGCATTATATTTCACTTAAAAAAGATTTCAGTAACATCGAAGCTGTTTTGGCCTGCATTCGTAACGATGATTATTTACAAACCATGGCCGATACCGCTTTTCAGGAAATTGCCCTAAATCCAGCTTATAGCTACCGCACGTTTATTAATAAGGTTGATGAAATTATTCGGCAGGAATTTAAGCTTCGCCATAAAAAAATAGTGGAAGCTTACGAGGAGGGGCAATATCAGGCTGCTATGCGTTATATTTCACTAAAAAGCAGATTTTATAAAACTGGGCTGCGTATTTATCAAAAAATGCCCGAGGGGATCCGTTTATTGATCAAGGGTGTTTTACGGCCTAAAGCAGCTATTCGTTATGTAGTGCGCTCTTTTTACCGCGTGGTGCGTCCTTTGCCAAGAAAAGGTGCCGAATAATGGAAAAACCTGATATTTTGTTTCTGGCTGATATCACTCATCATACCCAGGCTGTACGGGATCATATTCAAGCCATTACCAGCGATGCGCGCATCAATTGGCACCTTGTTAATCCATTAACTTGCAAGACCATCGATAAATTAGACTTGTCTTCTTTTGATGCCATTGGGGTGCATTATTCGATAAAGCCTTACAACCATTATTATTTATCCATGGGCTTAAAAAAATGCCTGGCGGCATATACCGGCATAAAATTCCTTTTTTTACAAGATGAATACCAGAAGGTTAATCAGGTTCAGGAATTTATGTTCAAACTTGGTTTTCATATATTGTTTACTTTAGTCAAGCAAGACATGGTGCAGCTGGCGTATCCCGATCCCCGTTTGTCGGCGCTGAAAAAAGTGACGGTTTTGACCGGGTATGTTTCGGATGCTATGAAAACCATGACATCGCCTCCCATTCACCGGCGGCTTATTGATGTATCCTACCGCGGCAGGCGATGCGAATATTGGTTAGGTTCTTTGGCGCATGAAAAAGAAATGATTGCCGCAGAATTTTTAAAGCGCGTAGAAAATACAAAGCATAAGCTTAAACTTGATATCAGCACCAAAGAATCAGCCCGGGTGTATGGCCAAGACTGGCTTAAGCTTTTGATGTCATCCAAAGCTGTGTTAGGCACTGAGAGCGGCGCCAGCATTTGGGATTTCGACGATGCAATTCGTAACAAGACGAATCACTACCTAAGACGTCATAAACAAGCGGATTTTCACGAAGTCTATGCGCGAGTCTTACAGCCTTATGATGGCAAAATTATGTATAATGCGGTTTCGCCGCGGGTATTTGAAGCTGCCGCTACGAAAACCCCGATGATTATGTTTCCTGGGGAATACAGCCAGGTATGCCAACCGGATATTCACTATATTGTTCTGGAGAAAGATTTTTCCAATTTGGCGGACGTCTTGAAAAAATTAAAAGACTTTGATTTTTTGCAGCAATTGGCGGATAACACTTACGCCGATTTGATTGAGTCTGATTTATTTTCCCAGCATCAATTTAGCCAGTTAGTCGGCACTGAGCTTTTGTCCTTGATTAATTCCAGAAGAAAAACTTGTTCAATCGATGGCATCTCGGAACAAATCACACAAACCATGAGGCGCTACAAACACTTAAACCGTTTCCGCTGTTTGCTTACCGAAATGACATTTGTTGGCTGCAATTTTTTAAAATTGCTGTTTGATCGCAAACACCCATTGAGCGCAAAAGTTAAAACCTTGGTCGAAGGCGGCAAGCGGTATTTAGCGTATTTATTACCCAGAATGAAAGTGGAAAATAAAGAATGATTTTCCTGTATCTTGCGGTTTTTATCTCGTCGCTGTCTCTCACCGGATTTTTACGCCGTTATGCTCTGGCTAAAAATATTATGGATATCCCGAATCATCGCAGTTCCCATGCTCATCCGACACCGCGGGGAGGAGGGGTGGCATTCGTTCTTGGCTTCACTCTGATTTTACCTGTTTTAATCTATTTAAAATTGACTTCAATTTTTTTAGCCGCTCCTTTACTGGGTGCAGGTCTATTGATTGCCCTGTTGGGTTTCTTGGATGACAAGGCATCACTGCCTGCCACATGGCGTTTATTAGGCCATTTGGCAGCCGCTGGGTTTGTTTTGTATTATCTTGGCGGGTTTCCCCCTATTTACATTTTAGGATGTGGAGTGCCCGTGGGAGCTGCGTTGAATGTTGTAGCGCTTTTGTATCTGGTTTGGCTTATTAATTTGTACAACTTCATGGATGGAATAGATGGCTTGGCCAGCATCGAGGTTTGTTCGGTTTGTGTAGGCATATCACTCGTATATTGGCTTGCTGGTGAAGCTGGCCACATAATCTTGCCTTTATTGTTAAGTGCTGCTGTGGCTGGATTTTTATGTTGGAATTTTCCGCCTGCACGTATCTTCATGGGGGATGCAGGCAGCGGATTTTTAGGCATCACCTTGGGTATTTTGTCTTTACAAGGAGCGATGATAAGACCTGATTTTTTTTGGAGCTGGTTAATTTTATTAGGAATTTTTATTGTTGATGCAACCATAACTTTATTGCGTCGCTTCATGCAAGGTGATAAGCTTTATCAAGCACATCGTAGTCATGCCTACCAACATGCCTCTCGTCGATATCACAGCCATTTATTGGTCACTTTAGCGGTTTTGGTGATTAATATATTGTGGTTGTTGCCTATTGCGATATTAGTAGGTCTGGGTCATCTCGATGGATTCATTGGAATGATAATTTCTTACTTACCAATAACCGTATTAGCTGTAAAGTTTAATGCTGGCAAAGCTAGCTAAATATGCTCTATTCGGGCAAAAATAAGTCAGCTTAATAAGTAGCCTGAACGAGTAAGTATGAGTTTACATACAAGGGTTATATTCACGTGAGGCGTGATAGCTGACACAAGAATATGGTAATTTTTTAACTCTTAATATTATGTTAAGAATCCTGCTGTAAAATATCAGTCAGCAATTTACTTTCTGATTGTTATTTGTGCAATATGATGCTACCGAACGCACCATGGAAGTTCTATGGAAGATAAGGTGGCGGCTTGTTAGGGAGATTTATTTTATGTTGATTTTGACTCGCCGTATTGGTGAAACGTTAATTATTGGTGATGATGTAAATATTACTGTGTTGGGAGTAAAAGGAAACCAAGTGCGTTTAGGCATTAATGCACCCAAGGATGTTTCTGTGCATCGTGAAGAGATTTATTTACGAATTCAACAAGAAAAGCAAGGTGGTGAACAGGGCAGTGAATCAGGCGATGCTGATGGCAATGTTTAATTCCACTCTGTGCATTTAGCTCCGGACCGTGTCCGGGGCTTCCCTCCTCACTCAACGTGCAATGATGTATCTCCTGATGATAAATAATGGATTTCCCCTTCAGACCATAAAATCAACTGCCCGCTTTCATTCACTCCTTGTGCCTGTCCATACATAGGTCCTAGCGGGTGCAGAACGCGAATCATTTTATTTTGTAAATAATCCGCTTGTTCCCAGCTTTCCCTGAAAACTGCAAATCCTTGGCGGGTAAATTCCTGCAAATAACGCGTCAGAGTTACAATCATTTGCCCAATGATTTGGTTGCGATTAAAGTATTGTTTTGTCATATCATGGAGTGAACACCAGGGAATGTCGATTGCTTCCTCTGCGGTTGAGTTGCTATTTAAGCCAATGCCAATCACAACTTCCGCTCCACCATTGCTCTCCGCATTGATTTCGATTAAACATCCGCATAATTTTTTACCGTCCCATAATAAGTCATTCGGCCATTTGATTTGCACCCCGCCAATGTCAAGTTTTTGTAAAGTTTCAAGTACAGCCAGGCTGACTACCAAACTCAAACCGGAGAGTTGGGAAATATCGCAGTCAAAGTGCCAACGCAGGGAGCAATAAATGTTTTGTGCAAAGGGAGAATGCCATGAACGTCCGAAGCGGCCTCTCCCCGCAGTTTGTTTTTCTGCGCAGCAAATTTCTATGCAAGCGCTTCCCGGTAATTCTTTCAAGAAACGGTTAGTGGAATCGAGTGTGGCAAATAAATTAAAATTAAATGGTAAACTACATTGATTATTAAGCAATTCTTGGCGAATTTCCTCTTCGTTTAACAATAGGACAGGCATCGTTAAACGATATCCTTGCTGGGGGAGTGTTTGCATGGGGGCGCCAAGTTCTATTAATCCTTTGATTTGTTTCCAAATAGCTGTGCGCGAGAGGCCAAGCTCTGCCCCCAAATTATTACCGCTGTGGCAGCTTCCATCGTGCATAAGTTCCAATAATTTGATTTGGGTGGCACTCAATTGTTTCATGTACTGCTCACAGCAAGTTCAACCGATACGAGTGGCTGATTATAACAAAGCTTAACTTTAAGCTAAAATTTGGCATCAGTAAGTTTTATATAGCGGATTTCTTCAATGCCGGGATCGCAGCACAGCGCTGCACAGCAGATGATGTGCGGCATAAAGGCAATCAACTGCCAGGTTTGCTGGTATAAAGGGTCGTGAATGATTTGTTTGCCGGCAGGCAGAATAGGTAAATCAATGGTTTTGGTAGGATACCCAAGGCCGCGCCCGCAGGCTTTGATTAAAGATTCCTTCTGGGCCCAAATATTGAAAAAGCCCAATGGTTTTAACAGGGTCGGCAGCTGCTGCAAAGCATAATTTTCCCTATCGGAAAAAAGTTGTTGGCCAATACCATGATAGGAGCGGGGGGAAAAAAATTCCAAATCAATGCCCACAGGATAGTTTTTTCCAACCGCCAATAGAGCCATGTCTTGCGAATGGCTTAAGTTAAATTGCAAAGGAGAATTTGGTAAATGCGGTTTACCATAAGAGCCTGAAGAAAATTCGATTTCTTGGGGGCTTAAATCTAAATAGCGCGCCAGAATGAGCCTTAACAGGGCATGGGCAGTAATAAAACGGCGGCGATGGTGGGAAAAAATAAAACGTTGCGCCCGCTCTTGCTCGCTTGCACTGAGCAGTGCTTCGCCATGAGGGAGTTCATCTTGCAGGGAGTATTGCCAAATATCCACGCGGTTTTCGCCAAGGATCAACTCATGGGAAGTAGAAGGCTTAAATGATTTAAATAAGGATAAGGACAAGATTGTCTCGCGAAGGTGAGTAATTATCTAGCATCAAGCAGCGGTTATGGTTATACTTTGCGGGCAGTATTTTAACGTATAAGACTGTGTTTGCAAATCAGCTATTAAATCTGAAAGCGCGCAAACCAGTCGCGTGCTGCAATTAGAAAGCCGCGAAATAATGGGTAAACGATGTGCGGGCAGTATGCGTCCCACATATTGCGGTCCCAAATAAATTTTTCGTAAGCGGATTAAGTTGCGGGAAGTGCATCATCTGCAATCAGATTATGCATTACAAGATAATATATTTTTTTATAGGTACCGAATGAGTCGACAATTTCTTGATTTTGAACAACCTATTGAAGAGTTGAATCAAAAGATTCAGGCATTGCGCATGGTTGGCGATGATACCGAACTTAATTTGACTGAAGAAATTGCACGCCTCGAAGCCAAATGTGAGGAATTAACGGCTCATATATTTGCCCACCTTGAGCCTTGGCAGGTCGCGCAAATGGCGCGCCACCCCATGCGGCCGCAAACTACGGATTACGTCGAACACCTTTTTACAGATTTCCAAGAATTGCACGGCGATCGCCATTATTCTGCTGCGCCCGCAATTATTGGTGGATTAGCGCGTTTTCAAGGTGAACCTGTCATGGTTTTAGGGCATCAAAAGGGAAAGCGTACTAAAGAAAAAGTTTATCGTAATTTCGGCATGGCCCGGCCTGAAGAATACCGTAAGGCATTGCGGCTAATGAAAATGGCTGAGAAGTTCAAATTGCCTGTATTTACTTTTATTGATACCGCAGGTGCTTATCCAGGGATAGGAGCCGAGGAACGGAATCAATCCGAAGCCATTGCGCGCAATCTTTTAGAAATGTCCAAACTCAGAACACAAATTCTTTGTGTTGTGACCGGTGAGGCAGGTTCTGGCGGTGCGTTGGCGATTGGCGTTGGCGATCGGGTCTTGATGTTGCAATATGCCATCTATTCGGTTATTTCCCCGGAAGGCTGTGCCTCTATTTTGTGGAAAGATCCGGCTAAAGCCAGTGAAGCGGCGCGGGCAATGGGCATCACCGCTGAGAAAATTTATGACAATAAATTAGTGGATGGCGTAATTGCGGAGCCTTTGGGTGGTGCACACCGTGATGTAGTGAAAATGATGACCGATTTAAAAGGCGTTCTTGCGAAAGAATTGCGTATGCTGAAAAATTTGTCTCTGGATGAATTGCTGGAGCAGCGCTATAAAAAATTTATGGCGATGGGAGCTTGTGACTAATACTTTATTGACGGATGCATGGCTTGCCCGGCTTGCCGAATATCGGCGGTTGTTTGTCGGCTTTAGCGGCGGTTTGGATTCCACCGTTTTACTCCACCACGTGGCAATGCAGCCTTTACTCCACCAAAAAGTCTGTGCCGTCCATGTTCACCATGGCCTTAGTGTTTATGCAGATGATTGGGAAAATCATTGCCGGAAAATATGCAATTCTTTTCATATCCCGCTTACGGTGCATCGCGTAAATTTAAAAGCCTCGAGCAACGTCGAGGAATTGGCCAGGGTTGCGCGTTATAAATTTTTCTCCACGCTGATAAATGATGAAGAAGCATTGCTGCTTGGCCATCATCAAAATGATCAAGCTGAAACATTATTGCTGCAATTGCTGCGCGGTGCAGGAGTTGACGGTTTGGCCGCCATGCAATTCATAACTTCTTTTGGCAAAGGTGTACTGTTGCGCCCTTTTTTAAATGATGCGCGTGCAGCACTGGAAGTTTATGCGGCTGCTCAGCAATTGGTGTGGATTGAAGATGAAAGCAATGAAAATCCAATGTTTTCTCGGAATTATTTACGTCATAAAGTCATGCCGCTTATTCAAGCGCGATGGCCGAATGCAGTAAGTAATCTTGCACGCAGTGCTTACCACTGCCAACAAGCTGGAAAAAATTTGCAAGCCTTGGCTTATCTCGACTGCCCTGAACTACAAGAAAATAGCAATAGTCTTTCCCTGACTTCCTTGCAAGCATTGAGTGACGCGCGACTGATTAACGTGCTGCGTGTCTGGCTTAAAAATAACCGGGTTCGCTTGCCATCAACCCATATGTTTCAGCGCTTGCTGCACGAAGTGATCCGCGCCAAGGAAGATGCTAAACCCTGTCTTCATTGGGGAGAGATAAAAATAGGACGATACCGGCACACGCTCTTTTTGCAAAAAGCAGTTTTAGCGGAACTGGTAGAAATGGGATGGACTAATTTCCCGGAGACGCACTTTTTGTCTGACCAAACCCGTTATCTTGCCGCTATCCCTGTTGCTGATGGCTTGCAAGTTCCTGCAGGAAGCTTGGTTGAGATCCGCTTTCGCAGAGGTGGGGAAGAAATCCGCTGGCATGGGCAAACGAAGCAACTGAAAAAATTGTGGCAACAATGGCGAGTGCCGGCATGGCAACGGGCGCAAATCCCACTCCTTTACATTAACAATGTGCTGGCGGCTGTAGTTGGCTATGCAGTCAGCGATTTGTTTTATGGAAAGCAATCTGCTTATCGGGTAGAATTGCACACCTTAAATTTATCAGCCAATGAAGACTGAGTAAGTTACCAATCTTATCTTAATTCTATTTTCTTCTGCTTAGTCCTCAGTTTAAGCGGACTTACAGGCTGGAATAAACGAATGCCGCGTGCAAAAGCGAAATATTTTTCAACATTTATATCAATGCATCAAGTCACCTGGTCTGGCCAAGCTTTCAATTGCAGTAGTTTATCCATACAATAGTGCATGAAAATAAAACTTTTTGATTATTTATAAATTTATGAGCAAGCCTTTAATCCACATCACACGTAAACAAGCTTTGGTTTTTGCGTGCTTTTTAGTTCTCTATGAATTCCTCACCTACATCGCCAACGATATGATCATGCCGGGCATGATTAAGGTGGTGCAATCGTTTCACGGCCCAGAGTCGGCAGTCGCTACATCGCTTACTGCGTATGTTCTGGGCGGAGCAAGTTTGCAATTGTTGTTAGGCCCTCTTTCCGATCGGTTTGGCCGCAGGCCGGTTATGATTTTTGGGGCAGTGTGGTTTTTATGCTGTAGCATATTTATTGCTTCCTCCCAATCATTGGATCAATTTTTGGCTGCCCGCTTTTTCCAAGGGATGGGGCTTTGTTTCATCGGGGTTATTGGTTATGCCACCCTGCAGGAAATTTTTGCAGAAATGGATGCAATCAGACTGATTGCTATCATGGCCAATGTATCCATCCTGGCTCCTTTGATAGGTCCTCTTTTGGGGGCTGTATTCATTCATTATTTCAATTGGCGCTTTATCTTTGTGACTATTGCAGGATTTGCACTCATCGCCTTGTGGGGATTGTATCGCTTCATGCCTGAACCAGTCGGGCAAGTAAAACGTGACGGGCAAGAAATTAAGAGGGTGCCTTTATCACCCCGTATTATTATGGCTAATTATAAAAATTTACTGTTAAATCGCAGCTTTTTATTAGGTTCGCTAAGCTTAGGCCTCTTAGGCTTACCTTGCATCGCATGGATTGCCTTAGCTCCTGTCATATTGGTAGTAGATGCCAAGCTTTCGGTCATTCAATACGGAGTATGGCAGATCCCTCTATTTAGTGCATCCATTTTAGGCAATTGGTTTCTGCGCTATTTAACGCATCGTTACTCTGTGCGAAAAATTCTACTGATAGGCTCTGCTATTACAAGCGTAAGCTTAGGGTTAGTGCTATTCATTCCCACGCTTACTTCCGATTATTTTGTCTGGCTGATGCCTGGCCTCATCCTTTACTTTTTTGGCTTAGGCGTAAGTACGGCGCCTTTGGATCGCTTGATTCTTTTTTCCACTCCTATTGCCAAAGGCACAACTTCGGCTTTGATGACCATGATTGCCATGTGCATTCAAGGATTGGGGATTGAAGTGGCGAATTATTTCTATCTTGGCCATAGCAATCTGATTTTTGGCTTCTTTTGTGCAAGCAGCGGAGCCGTATACCTTATTTTCCTAATGGGTGCATTTTTCTTAAAAGCACCCAGGTTACAGGAGCAGTTAGCGAACAAATAAGTTATATAGCCAAGCCACTATCAAGCCACCAATAAACGCATCGATAAAACCAATCACACCTCCTATTATGCTGCCCATTATGGTCGCGTTATATCCAAGGTATAACGTGCCCATTGAAGTAACAAATAAATCACCGTAATTAAAAAAATAGGCGATTAGTCCCATGATGAGCATGGATAAACCCCATAAAATACCCAAAGCCAGACCAAAGGCCAGCGGACTTAACTTGGCATACCTCATGACTATCTCCCTATAATTCCATCTTATTTAATTATAGGTGAATAAATGAGTGGGATATTTGCATCGGGGGATGTGGTTTCTACATAAAATTAAGATGCAACAATTAAAATCGTCAAGGTATCCGTATAAGTTCCTTGTTTCGCCAAAACTTGGCTTGCTCCAGGAAGTTTAAGCTGCAAAGTGGCATTGTTAGGGAGAAGGAGGCAAGTGAGGGAGCCAAGAAGTTGAGCAGGGAAGGTGGACGGTGAATTCTGCCCCGAAGCGAGGGAAACAAACGTAGGGGAGCCTCCGGAAGAGCCAGCCCAGGCAACTGTGTAATTCAATTTATAAGTACTATTGCTTGTATTCGTTAGTTGGAATGCAGTGGATGAACTGCCGCTGCTCGTGGCTCTGACATAATAATTGCTTGGTTCAAGCAGCAGAATATACCCCACGCAAATACTGCTGTCCGTTAGGGTTAAATCTGGAAAGGGAGGAGCTACTGTACCAAAATTAAAAGTCGCGTTAACACCCGTTAAATCATAAGCTTTGGCATGATGAAAAAATAAAATTAAAAAAAACAAACCGCATAAATTTCGAAGCTTGGCTAGGAACACCGTATTTCTCCAAGATATAGGTAAGCTTTATCTACAGCGAGCGCAGGTAAATTAATCCGGCATGATTCCCCGGCCATTAGAATTTTGGTGTCTTGCGTCAATTCCAATTGAAAATTACCTTCATCGTCGCTAAAAATGCCATTCTTTCCTTCATAAATCCATGTATTCGCCAACGGATACTCTCCGTCTTTGCTAATGATCCGTCCAATCACAATCACGCGTTTTTCGACTCTCCATACATAATGATCTACGTTTCCCGGATATAGAGTGATATGGCGCGTTGGCTCTTCGATAAAGTAAGCTGTTTGTGAGATATTGGTTAGGGTGTAATTTTGATCGGTAAAACCTGGGAGCGAAACAAAAACTTTTTCATTTAGAGAAAGCTGGGCAATTTTTCGATTATTGGCATCCAATAAAGCAAATTTAGACAATTTATCAGAAACGTTGCTCGTCTTAACTTCTACAATAATCCCTGCTGTATTTCCTCTGTCGACACCATTGAGATGAAGGCTATCCTGCGTTGCTGCAATTTCCGTCTCCAGATTCCCTCCATATCCTACAAAGCGTCCTTCGCCCTTAATTTGATTATAATTAACATACGTTGCTGCAAAACCTTGCCGGGCAGTATAATTATAAGTACCTGCTAACGAAGATACAGTAGGTGAAACGGTATGGATTTCATTGAAAGAATAGCCAAGTCCCTGTTCATTTTGCTGCGAATACACGGTATTTCCCTGGACTGCAACTGGCAAAGCGAGTTGGTTATTGGATAATGAATCCTTCTTTTGACCTTGCCATAGCAGTGACTCGGTTCCAGCAAACCGTCCTTCACTAAAATTCATGCTTAAGCTCAGGCTATAGGCATCACCCATGTAAATTGCCTTATTGTAGGCTGCATTAAAGAAAAATCCCATGCCTTTATAATGTCCTATTTGGCGTTGATAAAAAGCTCCGGAATTGTAAGTATCAGGTTGATCAAGGCTTTTATTATAATTCGCCTGTATACCTAACAAGTCATGTTCGGACAATCTATAACTGATTGAAATAGAGTCATTATCAATTAAATTATTGAGAAAGAAATAATAAGGATTCTTTTTTTGATAGAAAATTTTTGTCGCAATCAAATTGATATTAAAGCGATTCTTCTGAGTATTTAGCATGGTGTACATACCATAGTTGTTCTTTGTGGTAATAAGCCCTGCTGTTTTAATGAATGAATCTCCCCAAAAAAAAGTCGGCCCAAAATCCATTAAACCTTGATGAGAATTTAATAAAATATCACTTAGAAAGGCTACTCGCTCACCGATTCTTTTATTTATGCCTGCCTGGAGCACTGGAATATCCAGTATTCCGGGCAGGAAATCATAAGCATTATGATTTAAAATCATTCCATTGGTTAAATATCCACCAATGACATAAAATTGGGGAGCATAAGCAGGGGGTAAAGAAGATCCTTTGCTAAAAAAACGGCGTATGATGTTGCTTGGACCTATTTTTATTGTTAATTCATAACCTCCCTCTGGAAAATTTCCTGTGTTAATGTGTTGATACCCCGCCTCAAGATATTGAGAAAAAATTAATTGTTCATTTTTGAAAATATCCACTTGTGAAGCTTGTGGCACAAAAATTACCAAAGGTGTTGCCATAATGTCTTCGGCATTCCTCACTGTTTCCAAAGTGGTTTTGATGGCAGCGCCTGCAATAATCTGCGTTTGAAAAAAAGGGGAAGTAGGGTTGGTGATGTAGCCACCCATATAAATTTTATCGCGTGCAAAGTGTTGGGCATAAAAGTTTTGAATTTGAAAACGTTGGCCATTATTAATGCCATTATTCTGGGAAATATTACCTATGATGCTGCTATTTTTGTAAGCCCATACGTTATTCGAGTAAAGATTATAATAATTGGGCGTTGACGGATAAATTTGTGAGGCAAAAAGTGGATTATCATTACTGAAAGAACCTGCTGCTCCCAGTTTATTCAAATAAGACCAGTTTGCAGTCGAGGGAGGTAGGAACTCGATGGTGTCATTTCTTTTAGGTTTTTTAAAATACGAAGCTGCCAGGTACAAGTAAACTGCTTCTTTGGGGTTGTAAATAATGTAAACGGGTTCTTTTTTTAAAATCTCACAAGAAAAGGGCAAACTGGCCATATCATTTGGGTAGCATTCTATATTTAATGGAAAGGATTGTTTTAATAACCGTAATACTTCTTTTTTATTTTTGATGCCTGTCAGTTGCGCCAGCAATTGCTCAGGCGAATGAAATTTCAGCTGCCCGTCATGGATGTTGATGTAAAAAAATCCAATATGTTGATGCATAAATAATATCGATACGCGCAAGTGCTGGCTCATGCGAACCATTTCAAAGCCAGGAGGAGGAGAATCGATAAACGTTGTTTTGCCTAGGACAGCCGAGCAGAAACTTGCTAGATAGAGAAAGAAGATAAGTAACTTTATTTTAAAAAACGAGTTCATTAATCAGTATAAAACGGGCCAAGTGGCTTACCCATCAATGCAGCGTGTAAAGTAACTTGCGTTAAACGCGGCAATTCCCTTTTTATGGTTTGTCCTGCAAAAAGAGTGTACGCCGGTAATGGAATTTCCATCTTTTTATTGGAAATTTGCTGGGTGCAGGATGTTATATTTACAGCCGTGTTGCCTGTGTTTTTAATAATCAGTTCATTATGAATTCGTTTTATGGAAATAGATGGGGCAGGGGAGTCAGGGCGTAAAATTACACGAGCCCCGTAGCCAACAATCACGCGGATCCCAAGGGCAAAACCGTTAGGGTGTTTTATTGATAAGATGAGTGGCAACCTTGGGGATAAAATCTATTTCATAGACTTTATCCGATGTTAATGTGTTCGCTGTTTTAACCACCCGGACAAATTGAGTTTGGCCTGGCAAGAGGACTAATTTGGCCGGGAACACGAGTAATCCGTCTTGCCCGGGATGGTGCGCCCGCTTTTTGGGTGCAGAATGATGGGCAGGATTGGGTAAGTGGTATGGAGTTATTTCAACATAGGCATTATGTTTTGTGTCAAAATTTTTTACAGCTATTTCCGCATCGGCATCCTTGCCCATCAAGTCAACAACAATAGGGCTCACACCGATATCTGCATGTACGCCAAAGGATAGCCACCACAGCAATGTTAATAAAAAACGCTTATATATCATATAGGTTACAGAAAATCCTATGCTAAATTGGAAAGAATAACATGCAAAAAAGATAATCTCTACTACATAATATAAGCTATTGTTGATAAATTAAGATGGTGTTTCACATGGAGAATATTATGCGCCCACTTTTAAAGGTCATCGTATTTGTTTTTCCCTCATGGATTTTTGCAGCAACTCAAGGCACCTTGGGAACAACTTCAACAGGAACAGTCAATGTTTCCATAACCATCCCTGCATTGGTACAAATTACCGGGTTAAGTGATATCACTCTGGGCTCCACCACGGCGTTCCCGGCAACAGGCAGTACGACCGCTTGCATCTACAGTAATGTAGCATCGCCTTTGGGTAGTTATTATGTCACCGCCACCAGCCAAAATACGTCTGGAACTGATTTTAGAGTGAAGGACAGCGGTACGGATTATATTGTTTATTCTGCTTACTGGAATAATTCTTCGGCTGCCTCCCAAACCACAGCACTTACCTCAGGAACAAAGACAGCCCAGCAAACAGGGGGTAGTGCCGTGTCATTAACTTGTGGCGGCAGTGCCAATGCCAATTTCAATATCAGTTTTAGCTCATCTCAAGTGCAAGGTGCGCCGGCAGCTACTTATACGGATGTGGTGACCCTTTTAATTACTCCAACATAAACATGATAAGGGCAAACCAACGCTTTCTTTTTTGCATTGCGGCTTATGGATATTTTATTCTGCCAAGTTTACTGTATGCAGCGAATCCATCAACCACGACGGTGTCGGTAATCATTCCGGGCTTAGTGCAAATCAGCGGCCTTAGCGATATCGTCTTGGCTCCTGCTGATTTTAGCAATCCCGTTACTGGCGCGACGACTGCTTGTATTTATACCAATACAATCAATCCCTTGGGCAGTTATTATATTACCGCGATAAGTACCAATGCTGCCTCCGGGGTATTCCGCGTGGCTAATGGTTCTAATTTTATCAGCTACGATGCTTTTTGGAGCCCAACTTCGGCGCCAACGCAAACGCTTTCCCTTAATTCGGGGGTAAAAACGACGCAACAAACAGGAGGCAATGGTTCCTCATTAACCTGCAGCGGGACCCCAAATGCTAATTTTTCTATTCGTTTTACTAATGCCCAAATCGTTGGGGCTCCTGCAGGCATCTATACAGACACGGTCACCTTAATTGTGTCACCAGCATAATTCTAAATCTTAACTGATGCTGTTTAGTTCGCTTCTGAATATTTATTTCAGACAATATTTTGCAAATAGCTCAGTAAATATCTGGCATTGCTGATTTATTGGACAAATTGAGTGCGTTTGTTGTCATTTTCGGCAATGCTTATATAGATAGAGCATAAAATAAAAAGCATGCTCTGGAAAATTGTGCAAAAACCCGTATGATCGAGGGCCGTTATCGACCGGGTTATTTGGAGTTAGCATGCATGTAGCGGGCGTTGATGAAGTAGGGAGGGGCCCTTTAGCAGGTCCTGTGGTTGCTGCTGCAGTCATTTTGGAGTCAAAAATAGAAGGTGTTACCGACTCAAAGTTGTTAACTCCTGTAAAGCGCAAGAAATTAGCGGCACTCATCAAAGAGCATGCTATTGCTTTTGCCTATGGGCGTGCCGAAGTGGAGGAAATCGATGCGCTGAATATTCATTATGCGTCTTTGCTGGCCATGAAAAGAGCCATTGACGCGTTATCTATTTCGCCCGACAAGATTTTAATTGATGGTCTGCACAGACCGGCGGTAGCGATACCTTGTTATGCCATTGTGAAAGGTGACTTACTGGTTCCAGATATTGGGGCGGCGTCTATTTTGGCTAAAGTTTACCGCGACGAGGAAATGGAAAAAATGGATGAGCTGTACCCAGGTTATGGCTTTGCGGCTCATAAAGGATATGCAACAGCATTGCACCATAAAGCCTTGCAAGAGCTTGGCCCTTGTCAGATTCACCGCAAGAATTTCACTCGTGTTGCGGCGGCACTGGCCTTAAGCTAATGAATTTTCATGCTATTGAAGAGAATCCGGTGCGAGCTAATCGACATCAGTATACCGAAGGCAGCTAAAAAGGTAACCATAGCAGTCCCGCCATAGCTCACCAAAGGCAAAGGAATTCCAACAACGGGTAAAATGCCCATGACCATACCCATATTTACAAAAGCAGAGATAAAAAAAGTCATGGCCAGGCTTGCCGCGAGCAGACGAGTAAAGTTGGTTTGCGCTTCCCTGGCGATATGCAAACCGCGCAAAGAAATTAATACCACGAAAATGATTAGCACCACGCTGCCAATGAAGCCAAATTCTTCACCGCTTACAGCAAAGATGAAATCCGTAGCGTGCTCGGGTAAAAAATTTAAATGAGACTGACTGCCTGCTAGCCAGCCCTTGCCAAAGGCGCCGCCGGAGCCAATAGCGATTTTCGATTGAATGATGTGATAGCCAGTTCCTAATGGATCATTTTCCGGGTTTAGGAAGGTAATGATGCGTTGTTTCTGGTAATCGTGCAAAACATGCCATAGCAATGGCAGCACTGCGGTTAATCCTAGCAAGATGAATAAAATAAGACGCATGGAAATACCGGCCAGGAATATCACACACAATCCTGCGGCAACCACCATGAGTGCCGTGCCTAAGTCTGGTTGTTTTGCTATCAACAGGGCCGGGAAGAAAATAATGAGTGCCGCTACCAGTAAAGATTTTAAATCCAAAGGAAAAGATTTGCGGTCAAAATACCAGGCTGCCATCATGGGCACTGCCAGTTTCATGATTTCAGAGGGTTGAAAGCGGAAAAATCCCAAATCCAGCCAGCGCTGTGCGCCCTTGCCGATTTTTCCTATGACCATGACCGCGATGAGTAATGTCAAGCCTATGCCATAAATCCACGGCGCCCACAATTTGTATTTGTGGGGGGGTATGAAGGCAAAAACCAGCATGACTCCTGAGGCTAAAACTAGCCGCAGGATTTGGCGCAAAACCATGCTCATATTTTGATTGGATGCACTGTAAAGGATCAAAAGCCCCAGCACGATCAATAATCCCAACAAACCCAGCAAAGGGAAATCAATGTGTAAGGATTTGGGTGTAAACCGGTAAATAGGTCTGGTTTGACTGATTTTCATGGTGTTAAGTTCATTTTATTTAAATCAAAATAGGTATCGATCACCTTGCGCGCCACAAAGGAAGCGACAAAATCATTTTCCACCAGCACGGCGATGGCGATTTCTGGTTTTTCCACCGGTGCAAAAGCGATGAACAGGGAATGATCGCGCAAGGTCTCGGGAATCTCAGCGTATGCTTTTTTCTCATACTGGCTGCCACTAAAAACTTGCGCTGTTCCTGTTTTGGCAGCAACAGTATAGGGGGTGTCACGTCCGAAACGATAGCCTGTGCCTTCATTGCTTTTAATGACGTTTTGCATGGCTTCGGCCACTATTGTCCAATATGTATCGTCTTTCAATTGCACCGGGTATTCTTCAAGAGCTTTATACTCATGAACTGTACCGCGATCCTGCACGGATTTGCTGAGCAAATGAGGTCTGAAGCGGCGGCCATGTTGGCTGAGTGCTGCGGTAGCATTCGCCATTTGCAGGGGAGAGGCCAGCATAAATCCTTGCCCAATTGAGGTGATTAAAGTATCGCCCGGATACCAGGCATGGCCTTTACTGCTGCGTTTCCAGCTGGGGCTTGGTACAATTCCCGGAGCTTCTTCATGCAAATCAACATGGGTTGATTGCCCAAAACCAAACTGCACCAGCATATCTTCAATCGCCGTTATGCCGATTTTATTGCCTAATTGGTAAAAGTAAGTATCACAAGATACAGTAATCGCCCGCTTTAAGTTGATTACGCCATGTCCCGTACGTTTCCAGTCGCGATATTTATGGCTGACCCCAGGGAGTCTGTACCAACCTGGATCATAAATTTTTGTATGAGGAGTAATGATACCCTTTTCCAATCCTGCAATGGCTACAAAAGGTTTGACCGTGGAGGCAGGTGGATAAAGACCGCGTACCGCACGGTTATAAAGAGGTTTATTCGGCGCATGCACCAGGTGATGGTATTCTTTATCGCTAATACCCTTTACGAAAAGATTGGGATCATAGCTGGGGGAGCTTACCATGGCGAGGATATCGCCATTTTTCACGCTCATGGCTACCACCGCCCCGCGTTTGCCTTCCAGGGCATTAAAGGCAGCAAGTTGTAAACGTGAGTCAATGGTCAGGTAAATTTTCTCGCCTGAAACAGGAGGTTGTTTGCTAAGCACCCGTAAAACCCGCCCGCTTACGTCTGTTTCGACTTGCTGGTAACCAACGCGTCCATGCAGCGTATCCTCGTAATATTTTTCAATTCCGGTTTTACCGATAAAATTGGTGGCTCGATAGTTGGTACTGTCGACTTGCTGCAGTTCCTGAATATTGATACGGCTGACATATCCAAGCACATGCGCCATGGCTTCTTTGAAGGGGTAATAGCGCATCAGTCGCGCCTTGATGCTCACTCCGGGAAAACGGTATTGATTGCTGGCGAAAGTTGCCACTTCTTCCTGCGTTAAGCGCATTTTAAAAGGAATCGGAACATACGAGCGATTTTGACGTCTGGCACGGTGAAAATCTTCAATTTCCTCATCCGTTATGGATGGCAGCAGCTTTTTTAATTTATGCAGGGTTTTTTCCAGGTCTTTTACGTGTTCCGGGATAATTTCTAAGGCATAAACGGGAATATTATCCGCGAGAATAATTCCGTTTTTATCCAATATAATGCCGCGAGGAGGAGCAATGGGGATGATGCTCATTTGATTTTTCAAAGACAATGTGGCATAGCGTTTGAACTGTGAAAATTGTAAATAGGCAAGACGCAATATGAGCCCCAGGGAGAAAATGATAAGCAAGGCGACCAGCAAGCTTAGTCGGAAACGTTGCAATTCGGCAGAACGATCAATTTTCATGGATGTATTAAAATGCATCTTCACACTATAAATGGGCAGGGGAAAAAGGCCGGCATAGTTTAGCTTAAATGCGAAGAATATTCGACCGCTAATCCCACAGTGCGGTAAGCATCTGCCGATTGATTAAAGAAATTGGCAAACATAAGAGCATTTGAAATTGCTGAATTTCCCAGGCTGCGGTTTACCTTTTTCTTCTTTTAACTGATTGACTTTAATTTGTACAGTTGGTACACTCGTTTGCTGCAAATTTAAAGAGAATGAAATATAAGCAAGTTGAGTATGCAAGGTTCTTTTGATACCTACAAATTTATCGATCTTTTGATTAATCCACATGGTGGATCGTGCTGCCGGGAAAGACAAGGAGTCGCGACATTTAGTAATTTAATTATACACAAGAGAGGATACATTATGAGTTTTTCCAATGATATGAGAAATTTTTTTTGGACACCTTACAAAGGACCGAGAGAAGCGTTTTTTTACTTGGCCGCCCCCGTATATTATCCAATTAGGATAAGTCTTGAAGCAGTTAAACTTTTCCTGGAAACGTTAACATTAATCCCGGAAATTTTAGGCCACTTAATAAATAGTATCAGATGCACAACAATGGCTTATTCTGAGGGCGATTTATATGACGCCAAACAAGAAGTTATGGAAGCTGGCAGCAAAATACTGGAAATTCCGTTGAATTTATTGCTATGCACTATTTCGTTGCTTGTCGCCGCAGTTTCACCATTACTGGGCGCGATCTCCATTTTAACCAGGGGCTTCAAAACAGGAGTGGATTTAGTAGCCAATTTTACTACATCATCTGATAATGAATATCAGCATCCGCCGCAATATGGATCGCCGCTTTAAGCGCCTTTCTCCCAGGCTTCGCAAACGTGCGCTGCCTGGGGGTTAAAAAATCTTATTTATGATAAGGGTGATGGTGCAATATGCACCAGGCTCGATAAATGGCTTCAATGAAGACAATACGTGCCAATGGATGCGGCAGGGTGAGTTTGGATAAAGACCATTGTTCGTGGCTGCGTTTGATTAGCTGCGACGAAAGTCCTTCCGGGCCGCCGATTAAGACACATACATGGCTGTTGACTTGTTGTAACTGGGCTAATTTTGCTGCCAACCCTTCACTGCTGAACATTTCGCCTTTCATGTCCAGGGCAATGAGCCGGGCGCCGGCAGGGATGGCTGCACTCATCAATGCCATTTCTTTTTCTAAAATCCGGGATAAATCTGCAGATTTGCCGCGACGGATTAACGGAATTTCTATGAGGCTTAATTGTATGCCATCTTGCAGACGTTTGGCATATTCCTGCATGCCTTGCTGAACCCAGAGAGGCATTTTATTGCCAAGAGTAACCAGGGTAATTTTGAACATGATTAAGAGTTTTCTTGCCACAACCCTTCTAAATTATAAAAGGCCCTGGATTCAGGCTGCATGACGTGCACCACAAAATCACCAAAATCAACCAAAACCCAATCACCACTCTCCAAGCCATTATTGCTTAACGCCGGCAACCCTGCCTCTTTCATGCCTTCCATAATGCGTTCAGCTATTGATTTCACATGGCGTGAAGACCGGCCCGAACAGACAACCATATAGTCGGTGATTGTGGTTTGTTCTCTGACGTCTATCACGGTAATATCGCTGGCTTGGATATCATCCAATAAGTTTTTCAGTGTATTTAAAAGCGGATGTGTATCAGACATAAATATAAATCTTATAAATCATGTAATAAAGGGGGTGGATAATAACAGTAATTTGTTCATGACACAAAACCTCTCCTATCTGCCCGCTCCATTATGAATAAGTAACAAGCTTGTTAACTAGGAATAATCGTCTCTTGCCCGGTAGTACAAGAATAGTTGGGTGCTGTCAGTAAAAATTTTATAATCCGGTTTAAGGCAAAACAGATTATTGTCGCGCCTAATAAAATATATAACAATTCACTAAATGTTGCCGCGTAATGAACTTTTAACTCCAGATTGGATAATCGATCCAACTCACCTTTGGATATGGCTGTGATGGCAGCCAGTTTGCCAGATAAAAATCCACCCAAACCTAGGGAAACAAAGAAAATACCCATCATGGTGCTTACTTTCTTGTGGCAAGACAATATGGTGATGGCTGATAAGCCGACCGGCGATAATAATAACTCTGCCATGGATATTAACAAATAGGCAGGAATGAAGAATAAAGGAGAAAGCAGAGCAATGCCAATATTAAACCGGCAAACCATCGTGATTAGCAGGTAAGCTGCCACCATAAACAACATGGCTAGCAGGAATTTATTTCCAACGCGAATGCTGTATTGAGATAGTGTCGTTTGTTTTTGACTACGGGCCAAAAAGAGTCCAAAGACAATCATTCCCAAACTTTGCACTGCTACAAAATAAGGTGGAGGAAAAGGCATGCCAAACAATGTGGGTTGTACCACGCGTTTTAAAAACAGTGTTAATGACAAGAACATTTGAAAATAAAATGCCCAGAACATAACTGAAATCAAACAGAGTAGCCCGATGATAAGAGTTTGTCTGGCTTGTAATTTTGATTCTTGCGAGATGGTTAAGATTAAATACCCTAGTGACAGCAAGCCAATAATAGTAAATAAGGCGTCAGCTAATTTAGGGTTTTTGAGAATATAAAAAGCGCCTTGCCACATGAATAAAATTAACAGGCTTGCATACAACACATTTTTAAACGTTAAAGGATAATCCGAGTAATCTTTTATGCCGTAATGGCGGACGCCATAGGCGAAAGTATAAGCGGCAATCAACATGCCGATGGTGGAGCTCAAGAACGAAGCTGACCAGCCGAAATAAGATTGAATATAGCTGGGCAGGGTTGAGCCTAAAATGATGCCAGTGGTGATGCCCATGTAAAAAATAGTAAAACCTCGTTCACGGTTTGGTGAGCCCACCGGATATTCATTTCCGAGTAGAGAGGAAATATTGGGTTTTAACAATCCCGTACCCACGGCAATACCTGCCAGGGATAAAGTCAGCCCGGAAGCGGAGGTTAGGAAGCTCAATGAAAGGTAGCTGCAAAATAAAATACCAGCCCCCAGCATGATGCTGCGTTTTTGTCCCAAAAGGTGATCAGCAATCCAGCCGCCTATGACAGGCGAAAGATAGGTCAGGGCAGTAAAAGATCCCACCAGTGGATATACCCGATCATCTTCCCAACCAAAGTACATAACGAGATAAAGGGCAAGCAAGGTTTGCACAATATAAAAACCGTAGCGTTCCCACATTTCAGTTGCAAAGAAAATTTTTAAGGAAGAAGGATGACTTACTTGTCCGTTTCGCACAACAATACTACATGAATGTGAAATGCGCCCAGTATACCATAATGAGAATTATTTTTACAGATGGCTGCCGTTCTGCAGCAATTTGCGGGGATAAAAATGATCTAACAGACATCGTGCCCAATGTTCTTTTTAAGAAATAAATACAGGTTCGCTTCCCTACAATAATTTTTTTCTCTAGTATATCCCGCTCTTCGTAGATGGATTTATTTTGCTCGTGTGCACAAGGAGAACGAATGACCACACGCATCGATACCAAGCGGCATATCCGTGCCAACCGCGGCCCTCAATTGCAAACTAAAACCTGGCTGACCGAAGCGCCATTGCGCATGTTGTGTAACAATTTGGACCCGGAGGTCGCAGAAGATCCTGCTTCACTGGTTGTTTACGGTGGAATAGGCCGTGCGGCGCGCAACTGGGAATGCTTTGACCAGATTGTTGACGTACTTAAAGCTTTGCAAGCGGATGAAACTTTATTAATACAATCCGGTAAGCCAGTGGGGGTTTTTCGAACGCATGAAGATGCCCCCCGTGTATTGATTGCCAATTCAAACCTGGTTCCGCATTGGGCTACCTGGGAACACTTCAATGAACTGGATAAAAAAGGTTTGATGATGTATGGGCAAATGACTGCAGGCAGCTGGATTTACATAGGCTCGCAAGGCATTGTCCAAGGTACGCATGAAACCTTTGTAGCGGCTGGAAAAACACATTATCAAGGTGATTTGCACGGGCGTTGGATTTTAACGGCTGGCTTGGGTGGCATGGGCGGCGCGCAGCCATTGGCGGCCACGATAGCCGGTGCGAGTATGCTGGCTGTCGAATGTGATCCAGCTCGTATCGAAAAACGCCTGCACACGCGCTACCTGGATAAAAGCACTGATAATTTGGAAGAAGCATTGAGCTGGATTGAAGGAGCTTGCCAAAAAAAGCAACCCTTATCGGTAGGATTATTAGGCAATGCTGCAGACATTTATCCAGAATTACTAAGGCGCGGCATATGGCCTGATATGGTCACTGATCAAACCAGTGCGCATGATCCGCTAAACGGTTATTTGCCACGTGGGTGGACGTTGGAGAAAGCGATTGCATTAAGAAAAAGCAATCCCGAGGAAGTAGTGCGTGCGGCGAAGGAATCCATGGCCATTCAAGTTCAAGCCATGCTTGGCTTTCAGCAATGTAAAATTCCCGTGTTTGATTATGGCAATAATATTCGCCAAATGGCTTTTGAAGCCGGTGTTAAAGACGCTTTTTCTTTCCCCGGATTTGTATCTGCATACATCCGGCCGCTTTTCTGTGAGGGGATAGGTCCATTCCGTTGGGTTGCCTTATCGGGCGATCCAGAAGATATCCATATTACCGATCGGGTGGTGAAAGAATTAATTCCAGATGATGAGCATTTACACCGTTGGTTGGATATGGCACAAAGCAGGATAGCTTTTCAAGGTTTACCGGCAAGAATTTGTTGGGTAGGTTTGCAAGACAGAGCCAGACTGGCTTTGGCATTTAATGATTTAGTCAAATCGGGTCAAGTAAAAGCTCCGCTTGTAATCGGCAGGGATCATTTGGATTCGGGTTCAGTGGCTAGCCCCAATCGTGAAACAGAAGGCATGTTGGATGGCAGTGATGCGGTGTCGGATTGGCCATTTTTAAATGCCTTGTTAAATTGTGCCAGCGGTGCCACCTGGGTAAGTATCCATCACGGTGGTGGTGTAGGAATGGGATTTTCTCAACATGCAGGCGTCGTTATAGTTGCCGATGGTACAGAAAAAGCGGCGGCAAGATTAGCCCGTGTATTGCATAATGATCCGGCTACAGGGGTTATGCGCCATGCCGATGCAGGGTATGCATTAGCCAAACACTGTGCAGCCGAACATCATTTGTGGCTTCCCATGGAAGAATTAAGCGGAGCCAATCATGACAAATGAATGGATATTAACGCCAGGGGCTTTGAGTTTGCAAGAGTTAAAACAAGCAGTTGCCGCGCATAAACTTTGCATTTTAGATGAAGCTTGTTGGGTGAATATAGCTGCAGCGGAGATGGCCATACGCGAAATTGTTAATGAGAAAAAAACCGTTTACGGTATCAATACGGGTTTTGGCTCGTTAGCAACGACAGCCATTTCTGCCGATAAATTGCAAAAGCTGCAGCGTAATTTAATCCTTTCACATGCATGCGGTAGTGGTGAATTATTATCAGACGAAATTGTCGCCCTGATTTTATTACTAAAAATAAATAGCCTTGCGCAAGGTTATTCAGGGGTTCGCAAGACGCTGATCGCTGCCTTATGTACGCTCTACAATGCAGAAGTATATCCATGTATTCCCAGTAAAGGCTCAGTTGGCGCTTCGGGCGATCTGGCTCCTTTAGCGCATTTGTCGTTACCTTTGTTGGGAGAAGGCGAAGTGCGGCATCAAGGGGAGCAAATCAGCGCATTGAAGGGTTTGCAAATTGCAGGGTTGCAGCCATTGGAGTTGGCCCCTAAAGAAGGGTTGGCTTTGATTAACGGTTTGCAGGTTTCGGCAGCTATATGCATGCATGCTTTTTTCAAGAGCGAGTGGTTATTTGAAGCGGCTGTATTGGCCGGATCTTTGTCTGTTGATGCTGCAAGCGGGAGCGATGTCCCTTTTGATGCTCGTATCCAGGTTGTGCGCGGCCATCAGGCACAATGCGATGTGGCGGCAATGTATCGCGAATTATTGAGCAAAAGCGAGATCCGCGAATCACATCGCCACTGTTCACGCGTGCAAGACCCTTATTCTTTGCGTTGTCAGCCGCAAATTATGGGTGCTGTGTTGCACCAAATGCAGTTTGTTGGGCAGACATTACAGGCAGAAGTCAATGCTGTCTCCGATAATCCTCTGGTATTTGCCGAGGAGGGGGAAGTCTTGTCTGGAGGGAATTTTCACGGTGAAATCATTGCGATGGCTGCTGATAATTTGGCTCTGGCTATTGCAGAAATGGGCGCAAATTCGGAGCGGCGCATCGCTTTGCTCATTGATAAAAATTTCAGCGGCTTACCAGCTTTTTTAGTGAAGGAAAGTGGTTTAAATTCAGGATTTATGATTGCGCATGTGACCGCGGCGGCATGCGCCAGCGATAATAAAGCATTGGCACACCCACACTCCGTGGACAGCTTGCCTACTTCAGCAAATCAGGAAGACATCGTATCGATGGCGACCAGTGCAGCACTCCGTCTGCAACACATGGTTGATAACACCGCCACCATTCTTGCCATAGAATTGTTAGCTGCTTGCCAAGGTTTGGAGTTTCACACTCCTTTAACCACGTCTCCAAAATTGCAAAAAGTATATCAAAAAGTCAGGAATCATGTTGACCCATATGAAAACGATCGCTATTTTGCACCGGATATTGCTATCATCAAGCAGCAAATCTTAAATGGCGGATTTGCATTGGCTAATTTTAGTGAATGATACGACTGCAATGAGTGTTGAAATTTATACAGATGGCGCTTGTAAAGGCAACCCTGGCCCTGGCGGCTGGGGAGCGTTGCTGCGCTATAACGGTAATGAAAAAACCTTGAGCGGAGCTGAAAGCCATACCACCAACAACCGTATGGAACTTACCGCAGCCATCCAGGCATTGGCTGCATTAAAGCGACCGTGTCAGGTTGATTTATATACTGATTCGCAATATTTACGCCAGGGCATGACCAGCTGGATTTCAGGCTGGAAAGAAAAAGGATGGCGCAATTCAAAAAAAGAAGATGTCAAGAATGCGGATCTTTGGCAGCAACTGGATACTTTGGCACAGGTTCATCAAATTAGATGGCACTGGGTCAAAGGACACTCCGGTCATCCTGAAAATGAACAAGTGGATCGCTTGGCCAATGAAGCTATCGAGCAATTGCTTAAAATTTGCTAGGCAAAGCCCTTAATGTCTTGATTTTTAAGCTAAGTGGACTTCACCTCCTGATGCGAATCCAAGCTCCCGCAGAAATTCCATAGGATTGACCGCCTTTCTTTATCCATTTTTTGCCGTCACTTACTCTTTTGTATATTTTCTAGGAACATGAAATAATGTTGTGCTTTTATTTTTACTAGTAATTAATATGCGGCAAATCGTACTGGATACTGAAACTACGGGTATAGGGCATGAAAATGGTCATCGCATCATTGAAATAGGGTGCATTGAACTCATTGATAGAAAATTAACCGGTAAGCACTTTCATATTTATTTAAACCCAGAACGCGAAGTAGAAGAAGGAGCGTTTAAAGTTCATGGAATAAGTACTGAATTTCTGCAAGACAAACCCTTGTTTAAAGATATACTCCATGACTTGCTGCAGTTTATTGGTGATACTGAATTAATCATCCATAATGCGCCGTTTGATGTCGGATTCTTAAATGCCGAATTGAAAATTGCCAATTGGCCGACTTCTTTAGAACATCACTGCCGTATCTTCGATACCCTTGACTTTGCCAGGAAAAAACATCCTGGCCAGCGCAACAGTTTAGATGCGCTTTGTAAACGTTATGAAATAGATAATTCCAACCGTCAGTTGCATGGCGCTTTGCTTGATGCTGAAATTTTGGCTTGGGTTTATTTAGCCATGACCGGTGGCCAGACCACGTTATTTGATGACGAGCATGCAGCAGTGGGACGGGCAACAGAAACAATCACTCAGACCAGTAATCCGTTAACCAATAGTTCGCCGGTGCTTTATGCAACTGCGGAAGAGTTAAGTGCTCATAACGAATTCATTCAATTCCTGAAAAAAAAATCAGGTATTGAGCTTTGGTCTGAAGAAATCGAAGTCATCTGAGCTAGAAGTGCTCAGATTCCCCTTGAGAATACCGTAAAAAAAACTTGAGAACGTTGCGTGAATTTTAGCTGCTGGTTATTATGCCTTAATTGCATATTGATTTTGCTTTCGTATTCTGCGCCTGGTTAAATATGCTAGCACCGCTAACCAAAATAGCGTATACAAAATTGCATAACTGAATGAAGCATTTTTGGGCGAAAAATGGCTGAATAAAAATTCCGTAATATACAAGCGCAGGTTGATAACTTCACCCGTTGCATTATGCAAGAGGACAACCGCTTGCAATTTTAAAAAAATAACATGCAAGACATATACCAAAAGTGAATTTTTACCAAATAGCAAGAAAGGCTTTGCCCACTTGCCAGGCGGTTTAATTTCAATCAGCATAAAACAAAGCGATAATGCTATAAAACTCAAACCGCTTGTCCATAAGACATAAGAGCTTGTCCAAAGGGATTTGTTGAATGGAAACACAATACCCCACAACCAACCGAGAACCATGAGGAGAAGACCGGTACATACCATCCACTGCAGTTTTTGTGCTTTTGTGCGCGAAGAAATCAGACAATAGCCAGCTATATTCCCAAATAAGGCTGATGCGATGGCAGGCAGGGTACTAAGAAGGCCTTCCGGATCAAACATTGGCGTATACAAATGCTGTGAAGAAAAAAAGAGCTTATCCCAATACCCCACTATATTGGTTTGCAAAGAGAGTGGATCGGTTGCAGGAAAATTTATGAGTAAAAGCCAATATCCAACCAGCAAAATCCCAATGATGAAAACTTGAGTCTTCATGGTGGTAGTCAAAAACAATACTGAGGATGACAAATAACAAAGGGCGATTCGCTGCAATACCCCCATCACACGGAGATGGGAGGGATCAAAATGGTTAGGCAGCACATTAAGCAATATTCCTAAAAAAAAGATATACAAACTTCGTTTGCCTAGCTTTATCAATAATTGCCAGTTCGATAAACCTTTTGTTTTTAAATGGGTTAAAGCGAGTACGGATGAAATACCGACGATAACAATAAAAAAAGGAAAAACCAGATCGGCCAAAGTACAGCCATCCCAGCTCGAATGTTCCAAGCAGTGGTAAGCAACCCGGTTGCCGGGGCTGTTCACCAGAATCATGATGGCAATGGTTAATCCACGAAATACATCAAGGGAAAGTAATCGCGTGCTTGTATTAGGCTGCATCTGATAAGTTCGCATTTTATCTGGACATTATAAAATCAATGTGATTATATAGTAGACACTGTTATAATGCTAGCAATTACTGAAAGAGCATCCGGACAAAGCCATTATATCCGGAATTGCTGCGGTGAGATTTATTGAAACTTGACGTTTGGACTAGTCGAAGGTTCTTCCTGAAGTTTCTTGAAGTAAGCGCATAACATGAATACTACCAAACCCGTGACTAGGACAATGCCGCTAAAAAATAATATTTTTTGTGAGTGAGATGAGCTTACCCCGGTTTCTATGGACGGAAGTTGATAATCTTCTGCGAATAATTTGGAATTCGGTTCTATTTTCTTATATTTTTCTAACAAAGTCTGACAATTCTTTTTATGTTTTTCTGCATAAGTTTTTGCTTCTTTGGCTTGCAGCTTACCCGTTTCTTTTTCGAGGTCGGATGTCTCCAGGAAAAGCTTATATTTTTCGTGTAGTTGATCAATTTCATTGGCAAATTGCCCGTACCGCGTTGTAGCATTTTTTCTCATTATTTCTTGGGCATGTTTCGGTATTTTATATTGCGGATCGAATTGCATAGTCGGGTTTGCTTTAATTTGCTTTGCCAAGTCTAGAATGTAGAAAGCAATTTCGATGCTGTCATGCTCGCATTGCTTTTGCGTGGCTGTTAAGGGTTTTGCTGCCAAAATGTTAACTTTTGTGGTTTCTGCAATTTTATTGAGCTTATCCAGTTGCGCATCGGTTCTTTGTTTTACTCCCAGGTGAAAATTATTTTCATCAAGCAGCCAGCCTGCATGCGCGCGAGTTTGTTCTTGTACAATATAAAATCTAATCTGGTTAAAAATGGTTTCGTATACACGGTGTCCTTGCATATCCCAAGCCTTATTGTGCATCAAAACGCATAATTGATGGGCAAAAGTAAGCAACTCATCTACCTCATTTGCGACCAGTTTGCTATTTAAACGAGCATCTGGCCCAACGCCTCTGGTTGCAAGGGCAACATATTTATCAATTTGTACATTAATTAATTCATATAAACATTCAAATAATTCTTTATAAGGATTCATGTTTCCTCCCTGTATCTGTTAGCTGCCCTTAAAGGCCATTGATTATATGGAAAATTAGGTAAAAGCCCAATCCCCGTTGATTTAATCAATAAAAGATAGGGCGGGCGTATTCTTAGTAAACTGTTTAAACGGATACTATAATTCTTTATGTAATCCAAAAAAGCAAATAAGCCGTTGTTGATATGACTACTACTAAAATTGCACTAACCCATGCTTTGCTGCGTGATATTTTGCTTAGGGAATTGGGGCAATTGCGCAAGATTGAATTTGCAGTGTCTTCATTAGATGCAAACCCCGCAAATTGGAATCAGGCAATTAAAAAAATCATTTCTGAATACACCGAGAGACTGCGCTTTGGAGATAAACCTGCACGGCTTTTTAGGGCAGCCGCAGAGATAGAGCAAAAAATTTACTCGTTATTGAATCAAGTTCTCGAAGGATTATCTGTTAAAGCTCCGTTGAAAAAAGTAGGGAACAAGCTTGACGTGTTGCAGCACATGAACGAAAGCATGATTAATTTAACTTTACGACTAGCGCCCTTGGTGCCGGGGGCAATTCAGGAGGCGGCTCAATCCAGTTCGAATGGAGTTTGGCAGCGCTTGCAATCCATAGCCAATCACATTCAATACGATATAGCAAAAACGCCGGCAGCATTCCAGCAAAATCCTGCTGCATTGGTGAACATGAAGCATTTATACCATACTGCCCAGTCTTTAATTTTGTTTACTCTGGCCAAAGAGGCACATACTCGGCATGGGCAATTTCTAATTGAAGCTCTGGAGGCTGGTTTTAAAAATTACCCCTTGCAATTGAGCGCAGTATTTTCTTTTCCAAGAAAAGCAGATATAGGGGTTGCTTCGCTTAATTTGCCTGCTTTTCTTCAAGTCGAGAGGCAATTGATAGAGGCTTCATCGCCACTTGAACAACATTTGGCCCAACAAAAAAATAAGAAAACAGCTTCCTTGTTCATGATCCCAATTGCCTTACCTGTTGAATATCAGGATCTGCAGCAAGCTCCCGCATACATAGCCATGCGGGAAAAACCGCTGCATATTTTGAGTGATTTGCTTAAGGGCAGCTTTGTTTTTGACGAGAAAGGCGCATGTTTTGTGCCGTTTCATGTGCGATTGTGTCATGAATTTCTTCATGTGGTGCGCAAATTACCAGGCAGTCCTGCGCGAAATATTCACCTAGACGCAATTGAAGGTCCGGTATGGAGCGCATATGAGGATTATCTCACCATAATGGGCATCATGAGTGAAGTGCAATTCTCAGCAGCATATGGGGTGCGACAGCGGGAAAGCCATGATGGCATAAGAGCTGATATTCTTTTTGATAAAAAAGAAAGAAGCCCAAATGTATCCATGGCTGCATTAACAAAAAAACACACACCCAAACAACCCTTGCTGCTGGCTGATTGTGAAGATTTCAAAACGCATTCCTTATTTTATGAAACAGATGATAAAAAATATAATTTACATTAGGGTGTGTATGCAGCATCCTGCCTAAGCAGGATGCGTTAAACCGTTTGTCCGCCATCGACAACTATTGCATGCCCAATCATAAATGCTGCTGCATCCGCACAAATCCACAGAACGGTTGCGGCAATTTCTTCCGGTTTTCCCATTCTTCCGGTGGGTTCCTGTCGATTACTGCCTGACGGCCTTGTGCGAAATTGCCAACGAAGCGATCCATCATCGCGGTATAGATTGCATTGATACGCACATTAAAAGACGTATGGTCTAGTGCGGCGGCCTTTGTGAGTCCAAGCACTCCATGTTTGGCAGCGATGCAGATCGCAATGCCAATGAATAAATAAAGTTCATAAATTTGTGTTGCTCGCCAAAGTCGGTTGTGCCAATTGTCCATGGAGCTTAAGGATAACTTTCTCATAGGCTGGTTGCGAGCCAGAAAGTTTGATAATTATTTACTTGATGTGGGCAGTTATTATACTATATTTATAATAAATTGTATAAATATTGGACTTTCTCATGGAAGATATACAAAAATTTAATCTTAAATGGTATTTCTTAGGGATGTTGGGTTTCAGTTTCCTCACAGCTTCTCCCAAGGCATTGGCCGAAGTGCTTAATGATGCAGTCCAACCCTCCTTTTCAATTTTAAATCAACAATTAGCAGTTAATACATTTGTCTATAATCCGCGCACGTTGCGCTGGCAGGCTATTAAAAATGGCAAGGTGGTGCGTTCAGGCAAAGGTTCGGGAGGAAGGGGATATTGCCCTGATGTAAAACGATCTTGCAAAACCCCGAGCGGTACTTACAGCGTGATCAGCAAGGGCGGTTCCAGTTGCCGTTCTTCCCGGTACCCTGTAGGAAAAGGAGGTGCCCCGATGCCTTATTGCATGTTTTTCAGCAAATATTATGCAGTTCATGGCTCGCCGGATGTACCTAATTACAATGCAAGCCATGGTTGTGTCCGCGTCAAGCCGCATGATGCGCGTTGGCTGAATCAAAATTTTCTGCATATTGGCTCAAAAGTGGTAATAAAACCCTATTGAGGCGGGCTATCGCTGATCGCCTGCTTTATGCTTCTAGTTCTCCTCTTCAATACTGAAAGATGAGCCGCACCCGCAGGTGGTCTTGGCATTTGGATTGCGGATGACAAATTGCTCACCTTGAATATTTTGTATATAGTCAATTTCAGCTTTTTGCAAATATTGATAGCTCATTGAATCAACCAGTAGTTTCACTGAACTTGCACCATTTGAGCAAATTTGTTCGATAACCGTATCATCCTCATTAATGGTTTCATCAAAGGTGAAGCCATATTGAAAGCCGGAGCATCCGCCTCCCGTTATATAGACTCTCAGGTTAAGGTTTGGATTTTCTTCCTCGGCAATCAAAGAAGCCACCTTGTCAGCCGCACTGACTGTAAAATGAATGGTCTCTTCCATTTCGGGTAAAGCATGAGTTGCAGCCATAATTTCTCCAGGATAAGGTAATTTTGTACAATAAATAATTATATTATAGTCAGCGGATAATATGTTCTATAGTAGCACCGCCCAAACAGCGGTTTTTGTCATAAAACACAATATACTGTCCAGGGGTTACGGCACGTTGGGGCTCTGAAAACATGACATAATGTTGGTTCTTATCCGGTGGTGAAATCACGCATGCTTGTTCAGGTTGACGATAGCGCGTTTTTGCATGACAAGTCAGCGGGAATTCAGGTGCCTCGCATAGCCAATGAATTGGACCACAAATCAATCCCTGTGCGTAGAGCATCGGATGATGGCTGCCCTGGGCCACAATCAACGTATTGCTGGCCATGTCTTTATCGACCACGTACCAGGGTGCATCGCCTCCCAACCGTGTCCCGCCTATGCCTAATCCCTGCCGCTGACCCAGGGTGTAAAACATTAAGCCATCATGTCGGCCTATGATGTCACCAAAAGGCGTTTTGATATCGCCCGGTTTTGCCAGCATAAATTCATTGAGAAAAGCTTTAAAACGCTTTTCTCCAATAAAACAAATCCCGGTGGAATCTTTTTTATCATGAGTGATGAAGCCTAAATCTCGGGCAAATTCCCTAACTTGCGATTTTAAATAATCGCCAACTGGAAACAGGGTTTTAGCCAGGGCTTGTGGATTGACTGCATGCAAAAAATACGTTTGATCTTTTTCCCGATCTTTGGCTTTGCATAATACTCCTTTGCCATCCGTCACATGCACCTTGGCATAATGCCCCGTGGCAATAAAATCTGCGCCTAATGTCAGGGCATGCTGAAGGAATGCTTTAAATTTAATTTCTTTATTGCACAGCACGTCTGGATTTGGGGTACGTCCATTTTCATATTCATGCAGAAAATGATTAAAAACCCGTTGCAAATATTCTTCGGCGAAATTGACGCTGTGCAGCGGAATGCCCAATTGTTCGCAAACGGCACGCGCATCGGCCAAATCTTTCGCCGCTGCGCAATAATCATCCTTATCATCCTGTTCCCAGTTTTTCATGAACAAGCCTTCCACCTGATAGCCTTGTTCACGCAATAACCATGCCGCGACGGAAGAATCAACGCCGCCTGACATCCCAACAATAACCTTGGCTCTTGTAAGTCCCATAGCAAGTTCAGTGTGTGTAAAAATTGTATATTTTACGCTATACTACATGAAGTGACAATTTGCGGTAATCTGCCCATTTCCTGCAGGTCTTCACTTTAATACTAATCTAATTATAAGCATTCATGACGCTATGAAAATTTGTTTAAAAACTTTGGCGAAAGAAGCCAATGCCCAATCTTTTGCGATCCGTTTGGATCATCGTTTACCACCTCATGTTGATGGGGTTTGCCAGCTCGTTTGCGACATCCAGGTAGAAGAAAGAAACGATTACTATTTGTTAAGCTTACAAGCACGAGGGGATGTGCGCATCATTTGCCAACGTTGTTTGACGGCTTTCCCTTTCCTTTATGAGAATCAAACGCAAATAGCCATATGTTCTCAAGATGAAATTGCCGAGCGCTTAATGGAGCAATATGAATGCATCGTATTGCCGGGTAGCCAGGTTGATTTGACGGAAATACTGATTGATGATTTGTATTTATTTACACCGGAAAAGCATGAAAATCTAGAAGATTGCGATGTGGAAACTCGCTCCTTTATCCACGAGGAAAACGAAATGCATTCGTAATTATTCACTTAAAAGTATATAATGCGCTCTATTGGTTTTAATATTAATCATTTTTTTCTTAAAACATGCTGTGTTGCTGCACGAAGCATACAATTTCTAGCAACAATACTTGGATTGCAAATAAAAAATCGGTAATATTCCGACCTTATGAAAAAACAAATTGTTTAGGAGTAATACAATGGCTGTTCAACAAAACCGGAAATCACGTTCCCGACGTGATATGCGGCGCTCTCATGACGCATTAACCAAGCCCACTTTATCTGTAGACAAAACCACTGGCGAAACACATTTGCGCCATCACATTACCCCCGACGGCTATTACCGTGGACGTAAAGTTCTTGACACTGGAAGCGCATACGAACAAGACGACGAATAAGAGTAATGTCCTTGAATACGATAACCATTGCCATTGATGCGATGGGCGGGGATCATGGTTTGGATGTAGTGATCCCGGCTTGTGCGCGTGCAGTTCGCAATAATCCTGGTTTGAAGTTATTGCTGGTGGGTGACGAAGATCAGGTTAATAAGCATTTGAAGAAGCAGGGAATGTTCGGCAATAAGCAATTTTCTGTTGTTCACGCGTCGGAAGTCGTGGCTATGGATGAATTGCCGTCTCATGCATTGCGTAACAAGAAAGATTCGTCCATGCGCGTTGCCATTAATTTGGTGAAGGAAGGACGGGCGCAAGCTTGCGTCAGCGCCGGCAATACGGGCGCTTTGATGGCTACTGCACGTTTTGTTTTAAAAACCCTGCCAGGCATTGACCGGCCTGCAATCATTGCGGAATTGCCTACGCGAAAGGGCAAGACACGCGTGATTGACTTGGGCGCCAACGTCGATTCTTGTGCAGAACATTTATTTCAATTTGCCATAATGGGTTCTGCCCTGATTCAGGCAGTGGACAATATTCCCAAACCTAAAATCGGCCTGCTTAATATCGGTGTTGAAGAAATTAAAGGCAACGATCAAGTCAAGCGCACGGCACATATGCTTGCTGAATGCAAGGTGATGAATTACGTCGGGTATGTTGAGGGTGATCAATTTTACTCGGGCGAAGTCGATTTGGTGGTTTGCGATGGTTTTGTAGGGAATGCAACGCTTAAGGCTAGCGAAGGTTTAGCCAAGTTAATGCTTGCTGTACTCAAGGAATCATTCACGCGGAATTGGCTGACTAAACTGGCTGGCTTAATTGCTCGTCCTGCCTTGTCTCACCTTAAAAAACACATGGATCCAGCCCGCTATAATGGAGCGAGTATGTTGGGTCTAAACGGTATTGTTATTAAAAGCCACGGCGGTGCCAGTGAATTGGCTTTTCAATTTGCAATTGAAGAAGCTGTTTTGCAAGTTAAAAATAACGTGGTGGATTTAGTTCGCAATCAAATTACGGACTTTATTAATCAAGGTTTAATGTTATGAAAAATGCGGTTATTAGCGGTACAGGCAGTTATTTGCCTGAGCGTCAACTTACCAATAAAGAATTGGAAAAAACGCTTGATACCAGTGATGAATGGATTGTTACCCGCACCGGAATCAGCAGCCGCCACATTGCTGCAGCTCATGAAACCACATCATTTATGGCCAGTCAGGCTGCCCTAAAGGCCGTTGAAGCATCAGGACTGAGCGCTGAACAAATTGATTTAATTGTTGTTGCTACCTGTACACCGGATCATTTTTTCCCAAGCATGGCATGTCATGTGCAACACGCATTGCAAGTTTCCCGTCCTATTCCAGCATTTGATGTGAGTGCTGCGTGCAGCGGTTTTGTCTATGCGCTGGATATTGCCAAGCAATACATTAGTTCCGGAACTGCCCAGCATGTGTTGGTGGTTGGCAGTGAAAGTATGTCACGGGCTGTTGACTGGACGGATCGTTCCACTTGCGTCTTATTCGGAGACGGTGCCGGGGCAGTGGTTTTAAGCGCCAGCGACGAACCAGGAATTCTGGGCAGCGTTTTGCATGCCTCTTATGATGAGAGCAAATTGTTAACGTATGCAACTCATACTAGCGAGGGTCCAAGGCCATTGATTGGCATGCGCGGCAATGAAGTATTCAAAATTGCAGTCAATATCATGGGTGATATTGTGGATGAAATCCTTGCTGCCAGTAATTTACAGAAATCAGATATCAAATGGCTGGTTCCGCATCAGGCCAATATCCGTATTATTCAGGGAATAGCAAAAAAATTATCGCTTCCCATGTCGCAAGTCATTGTGACCATTGAGCATCAAGGCAATACTTCTGCAGCATCCATTCCTTTGGCATTAGATGTATCCATCCGCGAGCAGCGCATTAATCGTGGAGATCTTTTGTTGCTGGAATCGTTTGGTGGTGGAATGACCTGGGGCGCTATGGTAATCCGCTATTAATTCAAATCTATTCCCGCCTGATGACCATCAGAATTAGAGGATAAATTATGACGAATTTTGCATTTGTGTTTCCTGGACAAGGTTCGCAAACGGTCGGTATGTTAAATGATTTGGCCACCCGTTTTCCTTTGGTTACTGCTTTATTTGCAGAAGTTTCGGATGCTCTTGGCTATGATGTTTGGCGCATGGTGCAACAAGATCCGGAAGGCAAACTAAATCAAACAGAATTTACTCAGGTAGCGATGTTGACTGCTGATGTAGCTGTTTATCGTGTTTTGCAGCAATCGGCTGCTATCCCTGCCGCCATGATGGCAGGCCATAGTTTGGGAGAATATGCTGCATTGGTGTGCGCCGGTGCCATAAGTTTGCCAGGCGCTGCATTGCTGGTAGCGAAGCGAGGCCAGCTCATGCAAAGTACCGTGCCCTTAGGCAGCGGTGCTATGGCCGCCATTGTGGGGCTAAGCGATGAGCAAGTTACTTTGGTTTGCGCTGAAGCCAGCACGGCGGATGAACAAGTTATTCCGGCAAATTTTAATGCAATAGGGCAAGTGGTGATAGCGGGACATGCTGCTGCAGTAGAGAAGGCAATTCTTTTAGCGGAAGCACAAGATGCCCGCATGGCTAGGGTTATTCCAGTAAGCGTTCCCTGCCATTGTCCCTTGTTAAAAGAAGCAGCTGATTTATTTGCCGAATATTTGGCACAAGCTGAATTCAAAATCCCGCAGGTTCCAGTCATCAGCAACGTTGATTTAAGTATTTATGAATCTGCCGAGCAAATACGGATGTTATTGAAAGAACAGCTTTACCGGCCGGTACAATGGGTGCGGACGATCCAGTTAATGAAAGAAAATGGCATCGACTGGGTAATTGAATGTGGTCCGGGCCGAGTGTTAAGCGGTTTGGTGAAGCGTATTGACAAATCACTGCAAACACTTAGCGTAAATGATCAGTCCAGTTTGGACATGCTATTAAAAGAGGATGCAATTTCATGAGTAATTTACAGGGGAAAATTGCTTTGGTAACCGGTGCAAGCCGCGGGATTGGGCGTGCAATTGCTTTAACGTTGGCTCAAAAAGGGGCTTACGTGGTGGGCACTGCAACCAAGGAAGAAGGAGCAAAAGCAATCAGCGATGCGTTTTTGCAAGAAAATTTAACCGGCATCGGTATGGTTTTGGATGTAACGTGCAAAGACAGTATTGAAAATTTGCTGACCATTTTGTCAGATCAAAATAAATTACCTTCTGTTTTGGTCAACAATGCAGGGATCACTTGTGATAATTTATTATTACGGATGGAAGATGATGAATGGTTGCGTGTTATCGAAACCAATTTAAACTCTGTATACCGTCTGAGCAAAGCTTGTATTAAGCCTATGTTTAAAGCACGTTGGGGACGGATTATCAGCATTGGCTCAGTTGTGGGAGCCAGCGGCAATTCAGGCCAAACCAATTATACGGCTGCTAAAGCCGGTGTTGTTGGTTTTTCAAAATCATTGGCACAAGAAATCGGCAGTCGCGGTATTACGGTAAATGTAGTCGCTCCAGGATTTATTGATACCGATATGACTGCAGCTTTACCGGATATGGTAAAAGAGGAAATGTTAAAACGTATTCCATTAAGACGGTTAGGAAAGGCAGAGGATATTGCCGAAGCCGTTGCTTTTCTTGCTTCGGATCATGCAAATTATATTACCGGTGCGACAATTCATGTCAACGGTGGCATGTACATGGAGTAAATGGCTATAACGCATACATGCAGGTGTTTTGATTAGTATGTGCGAAAATGAGTATTTTGAAGCTCGATTTTTGCTATAGATTCTGAAGAAACTTGCGTTATCTGAAGAATAGAATAAACTACCCGCAAAAATTTTTTTATAACTGAAGAGGAAACACATTTTATGAGTACAGTAGAAGAACGCGTTCGTAAGATTGTTGTTGAGCAATTGGGCGTTAAAGAAGATGAATTAAAAAATGATGCCTCATTTGTCGATGATTTAGGCGCTGATTCTTTAGATACCGTGGAATTGGTTATGGCACTGGAAGAAGAATTTGAAACAGAAATTCCAGATGAAAAAGCTGAAAAAATTACCACCATCCAAGAAGCGATTGATTATATTGAGGCTAATCTGAACAAAGAAGAAGCCTAATCCTGATATTGAGGAGTTATTCATTGAATAAGCGGCGTGTTGTAGTAACCGGCATGGGGATGTTAACTCCAGTCGGTTTAAATGTAGAAGAATCCTGGCGTAATATTCTGGCGGGTGTATGCGGTATTGGCCCGGTAGAAGATTTTGATACCAGTGAATACCCGACCAAAATTTGGGCCAAGGTAAAAAACTTTAACGTTGAAAATTACATGCCGCTTAAAGAAGCACGCAAGATGGATGTGTTTACTCAATATGGCATGATTGCTGCAGACGAAGCGTTAGCCGATGCAAATCTATCCATAGATGAAGCTTTGTCTTATCGTGCAGGCGTTGCCGTAGGGGCAGGGATCGGTGGTATCCAAACGATTACCAATAACCAGGAAAAATTGCTTGCTGGCGGCCCTAGAAAAGTATCTCCCTTTTTTATCCCGGCAGGTATCATTAACATGGTTGCCGGGCAAATTTCCATCAAACATCAATTGAAAGGCCCCAATATTTCTGTAGTCACGGCTTGCACCACAGGGACGCACAATATTGGACTTGCCGGAAGAATGATTGCTTATGGCGATGCGGATGTCATGGTGTGCGGTGGTGCAGAAATGACAACAACCCCACTGTGTCTGGCAGGGTTTTCTGCAGTTCGCTCCCTATCCAAACGCAATGAGGAGCCTGCAAAAGCTTCACGCCCATGGGACAAAGATCGCGATGGTTTTGTCATGGGTGAGGGAGCCGGAATTTTAGTACTGGAAGAGTATGAACGCGCTAAAGCCCGTGGTGCTAAAATGTATGCAGAACTCGTAGGATTCGGCATGTCGGGTGATGCATTCCACATCACTGCTCCTGATGAAGATGCCGATGGTGCATCCCGTTCTATGGAAAATGCTGTACGTGATGCAGGAATTTCTCCTGACCTGGTGGATTATATTAATGCGCATGGCACTTCCACCTACTTAAACGATTTAAACGAAACCAAAGCAATTAAACGTGTATTTAAAGAACATGCTTATAATTTGGCAGTAAGCTCTACCAAGTCCATGACGGGCCATTTGTTAGGCGCGGCTGGCGCTGTGGAAGCTATTTTTAGTGTATTGGCTATTCGCGATCAGATAGCTCCGCCAACGATTAACCTGGATAATCCGGATGAAGGCTGCGATTTGAATTACGTTCCCCATAGGCCACAGGAAAGACAAATTAATTATGTACTGAGTAATTCCTTAGGGTTCGGCGGTACGAATGGCAGTTTGCTGTTCAAAAAAATAGATTAACCTGCAGTTAAACAGGGTGGATATTCCATCCTGTTTAATAAGTCATCCGTTCCCATTGATAGGACAGAGTGGCTCCAAGCTGCTTTGAGGCAAACTTTCCAGTTGTGCATATGGGCGCAGCTTCAAAATTCAGATTTTTATGGTTTGAGGTAAACTCAATCAGCACATTCCGTACCATGAGGTCCTCATGCAGCGTTTTTGGATAAGATTTATTCTTATTGCCTGTGCAATAGTAATGTTTTTTGGTTCCGCAATCGTAGGATTTAATGTATATCAACTGCTTTATCGACCGATGGGCAGCCATGAAATCGTTCGCCTTGATAAGAACACGTCTGCTTATTCTTTTGCGCGTATCTTAAAAGAACGAGGTTTAATCAAATCCAAACGTTTATTTCTAATCCTGATCCGCATGCAGGATTTGTCGCAACAACTTAAGGCAGGTATTTATGAGATTCAGCCGGAAGAATCAGCTCAACAATTCCTGCGGCGAGTTGCTTTAGGCGATGTGTTGCAGGAAACGTTTGCAATCATTGAAGGCACAACGCAGGCGCAAATTGCCATAAATCTTAAACGCGCTGCTTATCTAAACTATGATCCTGTAGACTGGCTTGCCATTACTGGGAAATACCCTAATGCGGAAGGGTTATTGTTGGCAGATACTTACCATTATGATGCGGGCAGTACGAGCAAACAATTATTGGCGCATGCACATCAACAATTGCAGGACTATCTAGCCGCGAGCTGGGAAAAACGTTCCCCCAACTTACCCTACAAATCGCCTTATGAGTTATTAATTACTGCCTCCATTCTGGAGAAAGAAACATCCCTCGCTCATGAGAAGCGATTGATAGCGGGGGTAATCATAAACCGTTTGCGTAAAAATATGCCCTTACAAATGGATCCCACCGTGATTTACGGATTGGGGGATGAGTATAAAGGAAAACTAACCCATAAAGACATGAGCTTTGATTCCCCCTATAATACGTACCTTTATAGAGGCTTGCCACCTACACCAATTGCTATGGTAGGTAAGGATGCAATTGATGCCGCCGCGCACCCTGAACACACGAATTATTTATATTTTGTTGCCAAAGGCGATGGCAGCCATCATTTTTCAGTAACTTATGAACAACAAAAAGCAGCCATTAACAAGTACAGCCGCCGCTGAGCAGGCGGTTGAAGGATTTTACATGCAGAATAAAGGGCGGTTTATTGTAGTTGAAGGATTGGAGGGGGCGGGCAAATCCACGGTGATTAATTTCATCAAGCGCTTTTTATCCAATCAGCGAATTGAGTTAACTCTTACGCGTGAACCCGGTGGCACCCGCGTTGGGGAAATGATACGCAATTTAATCAAGGAAATAGCGCCTGATGAGCCATTGGATCCGCGTGCCGAGCTGCTTTTACTTTATGCGGCCAGGACTCAATTAATCGAACAAGTGATACGCCCATCGTTGCAGAGGGGAGGTTGGGTTTTATCGGATCGCTTTGAATTATCTACATTTGCCTATCAAGGCGGTGGTCGGAAATTGGATTCCAGTATGATCAAGCGGTTATCTGATTTTTGTCTGGCAGGCTTGCAACCTGATTTAACTATTTTTTTGGATGTATCGCCACAGAAAGGTTTGCAGCGTGCCCGCAAACGCAGCAAAGCAGATCGAATTGAACAAGAATCGCTTGCTTTCTTTGATGATGTCTATGCTGCTTATCATGACCATCTTAAAAACCTACAGCATGTCATTATGATTGACGCTACTCAACCTCTTGGGACCGTGCAACATTTAATTTACACGGGATTGGAAAAATACATAGCCGATTGGGTTACTCATACGGAATGTTAGAAAGTTCTAACTTACGAATGTAATGCAATGAGTTAAGAGGATGCTGAAATCTTATGCAAGTACAACATTCTGCCGGTTTGGAACAAATCCATGCCACCCTGTGGGAGCGCTTTCAACCTTTGCTTGAAAAACAGCGTTTTCCGCAGTCGATTCTATTAACAGGCCCAAGGCATATAGGAATTAAGCTATTTATTCAGCATCTGCTAGGGCATCTTCTCTGCAAAGAAGGTAAATATTGTGGCCATTGCAGTGAATGCACACTTCTTTTAAAGGGAACCCATGCGGATGTTTATATCATCAAGCCGGAAGACGAAGATAGTGTAATTAAGATCGAGCCTATCCGCTCCCTGCAGCAAGATGTGTATCAAACACCGCAACGAGGCAGGTACAGGCTTATTGTCATTGAGTCAGCTGATAAAATGAACACAGCTGCAGCGAATGCGCTGTTAAAAGTGCTTGAGGAACCGCCCAAGCATACCTTATTTATCCTTATAGCAGAACACATCAATAATTTATTACCAACTATTTTAAGCCGTTGTCAAAAATTCGTGTTTCCCGAAGTTTTTCAATTTTCAGAAGTGAGAAATTATTTAAGATTGACTGAATTTTATCCTGAGGATTCTGTGCGTGCAGAATTAGGACGGCAGAAAGAAGTCATACTCTCCACTTTGTGCGACTTGATTGAAAAAAAAATTTCTCCCTGTACAGTAGCGGCGCAATGGGCTGTATATCCTTTGCGGGATTTGTTATGGTTTTTACATCTTTTAACGGCACAAACCATTTATCGGCAACTGAATCAGGACAGTAATGGGCAGAAAGAAACCAGTAAATTCGAGCATTTTTGCTCTCTTTTAGAACCTTATTATCAATTTATGCAATTGGATGCAATCAATGCAGTGTTAAGAAAGATCAACCATAATATAAACATCAATCCGATTTTAACATTGGAACAATTGTTATTAGGATATTTGCGAGTGATCGATGGCTGAAGATGCGCAATTATTGATTTGCTCTTTCCGTGACGAAGACGCACTTTATCATGCATACATGCCTTTTATAAAAGGTGGCGGGCTTTTTATTCGCACCACCCAGAATTACCAGCTAGGCAGTGCAGTAAACCTATCTGTAAGGTTACTTGATGAGCCGGAAAGTGATGCCGTAGAAGGGAAGGTAGTCTGGCTCACACCGAAAGGTGCGCAAGGGAATAAGCCGGTTGGTATTGGCGTGCAGTTCATCGGCGAGCAGGGGCGCTATCTCGCCAACAAGATAGAAACCTATTTAGCGGGCATGTTAAAATCCAGCCAGATGACAGACACTATATGATGCATATCTTATGAACCAGAAAACCTCTTCCCTAATCGATTCTCATTGCCACTTGCATACTCTTGATTTAAAGGAATTTAATGATGATTTGTGCCTGGTTATCAACCAAGCAGAAGCAAATGGCGTAAAAGAGTTTTTATGCGTGTGCATTGAGCTTGAGGATTTACCTGCTTTGTATGATTTGGCCAATCATTACCCAAACATTTATATTTCGGCGGGTATACACCCAAATGTATTAATGCACCAAGAAATTACTGCCGCAAAGCTTCTTTCCCTGGCTACCCATCCACGTTGTATAGCCATTGGCGAGACTGGCCTCGATTACTACCGTACTGCGACGGAAGAAGCACGCGAGTCGCAACGCCAGCGCTTTCGTGAACACATCCAGGCAGCCCGCATTTCTGGCAAGCCACTGATTGTGCACACGCGCGAAGCAGCTGAAGATACCATTCTGACTTTACGCGCGGAAAAAGCCGATGAAATCGGCGGGGTTATGCATTGTTTTGCAGAGAGTTGGGAGGTTGCGCGCCAGGCATTGGATTTAAATTTTTATATTTCTTTTTCCGGAATTGTAACGTTTAAAAATGCAACGAGCTTGCAAGAAGTAGCTAAAAAAGTTCCCCTAGACCGCATCCTCATTGAAACCGATTCGCCTTATCTTGCTCCTGTACCTTTTCGTGGTAAGCAGAATCATCCAGCTTTGGTAAAATACGTCGCTTTGGCACTCAGTGATTTACTGAGGGTGGAGTATGAAACCGTTGCCGCACAAACCACCCAAAATTTTTATAATTGTTTTAAGTTACAGGCAGTTTGAGCAATGAATTGTTAAAATAAAAAATGCTTATAAGCTTGGCGGTGCGAAATTGTTAGCCTCAAGACCAGAAAGTTGCAGCAAGCTATCCACGCATGTTCCTATTGGAAGAGCGTTTACATTTGAAAATGCCAGGTAATAATAATTAGTTTGTAATTTGGATTGTATCATGAAGCTTTTTATTGGATTGATGTCAGGAACCAGCATGGATGGAATTGATGCTGCATTGGTGGATGTGGACACAAACCGGTTATTGGCTGGCATCACTTACCCCTACAGTAAAAAAACTAGAACACTCTTGGAAGATGTTCTTGCTGCTGAAAAAATAATGATTGCTGTACTGGCGCAGTTAAACACCTTGATAGGCCGGGATTTTGCTGCTGCAGCGCAGGAATTGCTATCGGCAGCGCGAGTCACTTCTGCAGACGTCATCGCCATTGGCAGCCACGGGCAAACAATTTTGCATGAGCCTTTTAGCGACATACCTTGTACGGTGCAGCTGGGTTGCGCCCATACCATAGCCGAATTGACCAAAATTACTGTAGCTGCCGATTTTCGCAGCCGCGATTTAGTGGTCGGCGGTCAGGGCGCCCCGTTTGCTCCCCTTTATCATCATGAGTTATTTGGACATTTAAAGCATGCGGCCGTCGTCAATATTGGAGGGATTGCCAATGTTTCTTTTTTAAACGATGAGGGAGGCAGTGGTTTCGATACGGGGCCTGGAAATTGTTTGATGGATGCCTGGATCAAAAAACACTTGGGTAAAGATTATGATGAAGAAGGCCGATGGGCAGCAAGAGGACAGATCATTTTCCCCCTGCTGGAAAAGCTGCTGCAAGATGCTTTCTTTAAATTGCCTGCACCGAAAAGCATAGGCAAAGAATATTTCTCCCTTGCCTGGCTGGAAAAATATGGTGTGCATGAGTTTGCACCCGAAGACGTACAAGCCACACTATTAGCCCTAACTGCAGCTTCAGTAGCTGCTGCGATAGAAAAGCGGCAATCTGAACAAATCATCATTTGTGGTGGGGGGGCGCATAATCTGGTCTTGCTGCACGCCTTACAAGGTCGTCTGCACAACAAGGAAGTGGTTTGTGCAGAGCAATTCGAAGTCAGTTCTGATTTTCTTGAAGCCATGATGTTTGCCTGGCTTGCGGAAAAAACGCTCACACAAACCCCGCTTGATTTAAGCAAAATTACCGGCTCCGCAAAACCTGTTGTTTTGGGAGCGCTTTATCATAGAGGCACTTAGATAATCAATTATCAAAGCGTAAGGAAGCTTCTGCAACATTATTTTGTGCTTGATAATGCTTGTAAGCAAAGAATCCAGCGCCAGCAAGGCTACCTGCTAAGGTGGCTGCCGCTGTAATCATCAAGGCAACCGGAGACATTGCTATTGAAATGACTGCCAGGGAGGCCAGGAATCCGGTGATTAGTGCGGTTGCACTTGCCGTAGCCAAGACGCCACAACCCAGAGTAAGATAAAGCCACGCATTGGATTTGCCAGCAGTTGCTGCCTGGGATGAAAGCCGTTGCTGTGCTTGCTCCTCTTTTTTTACGAAAGGGGATTGATTAGCTTGTCTTGAGCCTCTATCAGCCATTTTGTGTTGTCCAGGTTTTGCAAACCAGGGATCTTCAGGATGTTTGCCCTGCCCATCCCAATAGCTTTGTACCAAATGAGGATATTGTTTTTCAATTTCCTGAAGACGATGTACTTTTAAGCTGGGGTTTTCTTCACACTCATTTAAAAATTGAGTCAATAAGTTCAATTGCTCAGTGTAATAATTCGCCAAAGGTTTATTTGCAGCAAGTTGAACGCCGCCCCAAAAATTTGGTTCATCCTGGCTGTTGGCAAGCGGTTGATGAAAATAATCGCCATTCTGGTGAGATCTCACCGGCAGTACCAGAGTATATCCCGCACCTGCGGCGCGCCAAAGATCACATAGAGCCTGGGTCACGGTTTTTTGTTGGCCTCTATTGGTTGCCCAGTTTTCCATCGTGGTGGTAGGCAAACTCAAGACTGGCCAGCCAGCATGTCCCAAAACACGTGCCAGGGCGGCTAATCCCGCTCCCCCTTTTACTGAATATAAATTATGAGCTCCACCGTGGTGAGTTTCATTGCCAGGGAAAATGAAAACATACTTGCGATGTTTGAAAATTTCTTCATGGTTTTGGTGTTTGCAAAATTCTTCATAGCTTTTCAGTGTGATTGTGGATTGCTTAATAAATAAAATGGGCATGATACTCCAAGCTTTTAACAAAATATAAGAGCAGCTTACATGCTGCTCTTCCTAATTCTAACCTGAATTTACATGGCGGGTGCTGATGCTTGTTCGAATTGCAGTGGCTGATTTCGCGCTTGCGTATGCTTATGAGCAAAAAAGCCAATTCCAGCTATACCTATGGTTAAAGCCGCTGCCCCTGCTGCCACTAAAATTAAAGGTGGGCACAAAATGGTGATAACTTTAGCCAGGGCTAAAGCTCCTATCACGACAGTTGCCGCGCCCGCAGCACCAAAAATCCCGCTGCCAATCGCTAACAGGAGTGAAGGGCTAAACCAAGCAGCCGGTGGTTGCAGCCATTTATCTTGTGGGGAATTTTTTCCATGCAGGAAGGCATCTTTTAATATTGCGTTCTGATAATATTCATCTTCCGATTCCGCATCTAATTCTTTATCTTCTGTGGCGAATTCGCCCAATTTCTGTTCAAGATTTCTGTCTTGGTTATCACGCATTGTGGTGAAGCTAACCAGCTTCGGTACTAACGAGAGGTAATAATCAGCCAGTATCTCGTTAGAACTTTCTTTCTTGTCCCAGAAATTGAGTTCGTACTCCGTGCCCGAAGTATTGTCGAGCCTGCCTAAATGTTCCGCAAAAATATCTCCTTTTGAGCAGTGAATCCGGGCTGGAAAAATGATGGTATAACCAGCTCCTGCTGCCCGCCATACAGCAGCCATGGCCACTTCTGAATAGTCCTCTTCATCTTCGCCGTCTGGGGAAGCGGGAAGGCCTAGAGTGGCAAATCCGGCCTCGCCCAGCGTTTGGGCTATCTTACCCAAGTCATCATTTCCTTTTTTTATCGAAAATAACGTGTGTTTTGCAGGATTTTGATTGCTATCGTCAAGAAAAACAAACACGCATCGTTTAGGGTTTTGTTCTTTCTCCAAACAAAACTTTGTATAATTTTCTACGGTAATATTTTCTTCGGGGAATAAAAATACAGGCATTTATATCTCCATAAAAAAGCTGGAGGTAATTTTACCATGATAACATTAAATTAATCTTAACGCTGCGTAACAGCTTTAAATTATTCGCCATAAACCAGAGTAAGCAAGCTTATTAGCCAGCGTTTTAAATTGGATGCAACTAAAGGAATGTTTATAAGGATTAAAATAAAGAGCAGCCAGCTGGCTGCTCTTTATTTATTGGAATGCTACTGGATGAAGCCCAAGTGTGGCTCTGGCTCTATGGGATGGTTTTTGCTCTGCGAATGCTTGTAGGCAAACAAACCGACACCTGCCATGCCTGCCGCTGCTGCCACAGCCCCTGCAGCCAATAAGGCAACTGGAGGGCATAAAATAGCAATAACTTGTGCCAGCGCCAAGGCTCCGACTACTATCGTTGCTGCTCCGGCAGCCCCTAAAACCCCGCTGCCAATGGCTAAAAGCAGGTAAGGACTAAAGGTGGAAGATGGCTTTGGTTGTGGTGGTTGCAGCCAGGCATCTTGCGGGTAAAGCTCCCCCGTAGTATAGCTATTAGCTAAATTTTGATGTAAATTGAAACCCTGCATTTGACGTGAAAAGTTTTGTAAATGTTGAGCCCTATTCGGTTCTCCCGTCTCCCGCATGTGTAAAAATGTATGCAGATTCACTATATAGGTATTGTAAAAATGACCTAAGCCTGGGTTGGGCTCTCCTTCATTTCCGCCCCAGAAATTAAGTTCAACGGCATAGTTATTACTTTTACTCAAAGGAGAATTAAAATATTGTCCTTTTTCCCCAAAAGGTCGCACCGGTAAAATGATGGTATAACCAGCTCCGGCCGCCCGCCATAAATCTGCCATGGCGCGTTGGGGAAGGCTAATATCTTGATTGAGCACAGTAGGCAAGCTAAGGGTAGGAAATCCGGCTTCACCGAATCGCTGTGCTACCGCATTAAGATTAGATTTCCCTTCCTTTACCGAAAATAAAGTGTGTTCTGGGGTATGGTGGCTGGGATTGCCCGGGAAAACAAAAACACATTGTTTGGGGTCTTTACCGTTTTGCTTACAAAATTCCTGGTAGTTTTCCGCTGTAATCTGGCTTTCATTGAATAATAAAATAGGCACGTGATTCTCCATAAATAAAGCTGGGCGGCATTTTAGCATATTAATATTAAGATAATATTAATATCTAGGATGACAGGAGTGGGGCTCCTTTGTGCCGGACAATTTTTTACAAGACAAGCTCTGTTGATTCCACCAGGATCTGATTGGCTAATTTGTTAAACAGTTTTGTCTTGATCCTGGAATTGGTAAGCAAGTCCCTAAGATGATCCAATCCAAATCGAAAAAAGCTGTGTTTAGGTCTTTTTTGATTTCGTAATTTTTTAAAAGGAATAGGCTTGATAGATGCCTTCCATTCAC
>NZ_RZGS01000039.1 GCF_003989745.1 Legionella septentrionalis | reverse complement strand
CGACTATAGCCGTTTGGAACCACCTGATACCATCTCGAACTCAGAAGTGAAACAAACTCGCGCCGATGATAGTGTGGGGTCTCCCCATGTGAAAGTAGGTCATCGCCAGGGCTTTTTACCTAAAAGCGGCTTCAATAGCCGCTTTTTTTTCGCCTAAAATTTGCTCTGCCATTTTTTGCATCACTGAATTTACATAAAATTTACAAAAAACTTATTTATTTTTATGCAGCGTTCGCTAAAATAAATCCTCTTTATAGCAAGGCTTGTTTGCGGATGTTTAAAAAAGAGCTTTGTTAGGAAATAGTCAATAGAATAAAGCAACAAGGAAGTAGTATGTTAGTCCAAGAAGTAAAGGATTTTATAAGTAATCTTGATTCAGCCAAAACAAAAATCAAATGTGATCAGAAATTTTTGCAACTCTTCAAAGTATATTTCTCGACCCAAAGCGCAGAGAAAGAATTAGATTCTCTGCAACTTCAATGGATTGAAGATATTTTTAAAAAGCGTGCAAAGAAAATATTTGATTCAGAAAATGATTATACGATTGATTCCAAGCAAAATAATACCTACTGGATTAAGCTGGCGCAGTCAGTAGGGAAAGCAACTAAAAAAAATTACTTGCATATTTTGATTCCTGACACGCTTAATCATTTTGACGCCATTTTGTTAAACAAGCTTACTGAGTGCTCAGAATTAATGGGGTTTTATGTAGGAGAAGACGGTAAAACTCTGCATCGCGTACGCGGCCTCTTCGAAATGATACTCCGTAAGCAGCCGTTAGCTACTTTTAATGATTACACTTCATATCAATTGCGCCCCTTAACGCTCAGGGAATTAAAAAGGCTGCGCTCTAAAAAAAAGGAAGGCTTAGAGTTTGAAATTAATGATCAAACTTATGTTTATTTTTGGGATTATTTACAGCGTGCTGTCATGCCGCAATGGCTTGGCAAAGGTGAGTGTCCCCAATCCTTATTAACTTCTTTACGCAGTATTTTGGATATTTTTGCATGCGATGATACTGAAAACTTAAGCAAATTTCGTCGTGAATTACTTGCCTGGTCCGAAAAGATAAAAGAATATCCACCCAATGATATAAATAATTTATATGGGCAAATCATTTGCGTACGGGATAAAAAGCGTTATTTAGTTGATGTATTGCTGGATTGTCTGGAATATCCCAAAAAACACTTAAGGAATCACATTCATGGCATAAATCAACTGTTGGACAAGCACCAAATTAAAAAACGCAATGATTTGTCCAAGCTGTATAGCGAATTGCAAGGCGATACTACGTTTACTCTGGAATTATTTCAAAATTTGTTAAGCCAACTACACGATCCTTCCAATAATCTGGATAAGGCAATTTCTGCCCTAAATAAGAAAATTTCTGCTTTATTAAATAGCTTACAGGCTAAAACAACTTTTCAGTATGAGGATTTAATTTGTTTAAACGAAATTTATCACGATAGATGGTTGCAAGTGTGTGATACAGAACAGGATTATATGCGCTCTTTAGAGGGTGTGAATGCTCCCTGGTTTAAACTTGCGCAAACAATATGTGGCAAACGGTACAACACATACCGTTTTTTAATGCCTACTTTGCTGCAGGATATTGATTCAGTCACTTTGGAGCAGACTTGTGAAGAAGATTTGTCGAATTATATATTGGCGGAGGGTAACACGGAATTAATCCGATTGAGCAGTTGTGAGGGGCACTATCTTAGCGAAGGTACTTTTTATAATTGTAATGACTACGTTGCCAAGCCGCTTAGTGAGCTTGAAATACAAAGAATGCAATATGCGGATAAGCAGTATTATAAATACATCGAGCTTTCGCGTGCAAATCATCCCAGCAATAATCCGCCTATTAGTATAGCCACAGTGATGGCTGTAAAGGAATTGGTAGAAAAAAGTCTTTTTCCCATCGGTCTTTTGCATGGACGTACCTATAATGAAGCGCAAATGGAGGAAGCAGTGCAAGCTTATGCTGCTTTTTATAAGTTTGTACATCGTTTACCGCTTGATGAAAAAAAAGCCTTATACAGCCAGCGAATAATATTTCATAACAAAAATAAAAGCTTTGCCGAGATAATTGATTTGATAGGTCAATACGATAATCCAAAAAGTTGTATTGCCACATTGGCACAATATTTTATGCAATTAGTCATGGATTATGCGCCTAATGTTCACTTTAGCAAAGCGATAGAAGAAGCAATATCAATGGATGAGATGCGCGAAGCTTCTTGCAGGAATGTCTTTTTGGAATACAAAGATGTAGATGAAAAAGAAGCGTTGCGTAGATTGCAAATATTGTTTGTTTCGTTGATGACTTGTTCATTTAGCTTGCGTTTTTTAGACGGCACGGCTGTTTCATTTGCAGAACGTAAAAATACTATACCCAATGAGTGTATGGAAATTTTTAAATTACTGTATGCTTTTTTTCAGGAAAAAAATAATCATTCGGCTTGTCATACTTATTCGATCTTGATAGGAACAATCATTAAGCCTGCCTGTTCCACACAAAGTTTTATTCATAGTTTTAAACAAAGTTCAAAAACAAAAAACTGGCTAAATTCCATCCTTTCCGAAACGCTATTTCAAGAAAATATATTGTTTGATCCCGCATTGATCCTCACAACATGCATGAGCTTGGTGCAAAAACAAATTAATTTATCGCCCATCATGCAAAATTTCCTGGAATCCATGATCACGACCTACCTTACGGCAGAACCTGAGGCAGTAAAACAAATGCAAGTGAACATCAAGTTTACGGAATTGTTAAACACGATCGCAGAGAAAGAAAACGAGAAAAAAAATTTATTGCAAACTTTACATCATTTCAACGTGGGAAACCATGTAGAATTATATGCAGAGTGTACGGCTTTCCTTGCCGCTCCTCAGCGGCAAATGCAAGCCCAGGAAATTAGTTTTTTTAAGTCGAATCAAGCGGTTGCTGATGCTAAAGAGCTTTTACGCAGGTTTAGTAAAAGAGTAGCAATGATGCCTAAAATCAGCCCCCAAAAAGCGCCGCCTATACCAAACAAGGAAATGCCTGATGCTGAAACTAAAATGGTTATAAGCGCTGGTTCGCGTTGATTTTCTTCTTCTAGGGCTACTTTTAAGGCATTGCCTATCGTCGAGAGCAAGGCAAGACCGGCTATGGTTAGAACCAATTCTTTAGGAAAATCAGAAAACAAAGCAACAACAGTTGCGCCGAATAAACCTATTAAAATCCAGCAAAGACCGGCAAAAACGGTCGCTTTATAGCGGGTTAGAGGGTTGCTATCTGCTTCGCTCCCGGTGCAAATGGCAGCGGTAATGGCGGCTAAATTTATAGAGTAGCAGCCAAAAGGAGCAAAAAATAAAGTAGTGACGCCAATCCAGCTGATAACCGGGGATAAGGGTGGCTGGTAACCGTTTGCTTTCATCACCGCAGTCCCAGGCACATTTTGGGAAGTCATTGTCACGATAAAAAGCGGCAAACCAATGCTGATTAAAGTGGAAATATTAAAGACTGGCACTGTAAAAATAGGGTAAGACAGAGCCAGATGAAAATTGGTAAAATGAAATAAATCTTCCTGCCAGGCGATGGCTATTCCCAAAATTAATACCAGTAGGATGACGTAACGCGGGAACAAGCGTTTGCCGATTAAATAAGCGATCAACAGCGTGCATACTAATGCAAATTCATGCTGCATCGAGGTAAAAATACTTATGCCAAATTGCAGCAAGATTCCGGCTAACATCGCGGATGCCAGAGAACGCGGGATATGCGCCATCATTTTTTCAAAAACACCGGTAACTCCTGCCAAAATGGTTAATATTGCAGAAAAAATAAAGGCGCCAACCGCTTCTGCCATGGATATACCCGTCAGGCTTGTGGCCAGCAAGGCTGCTCCCGGAGTTGACCAACCAACCAGAATTGGAATGCGGTAGCGTAATGATAAACCAATGCAGGTGAGGGCAAGGCTCAGACCCAATGCCAGCAGCCAGGAGCTTATTTCCGCTTGGTTAGCGCCTGCAGCCGTGGCAGCTTGAAAAACCAACACGGCAGAACTGGTAAAGCCTACCATAACGCCCACAAAACCTGCCGTCATATTGGGAATTGAAAAATATTTAAACATGAGAAACCTTAATGTTTAGATGACACGATTATTTTGCAAATTGGCTGCTGATTTTAACATAGTTGTGATAACGATCGCGCTGAATTTCTCCCTGTTTCACTGCTTCGATTAAAGCGCAATCAGGAGTATTTTGATGGTTGCAATTCCTAAATTTGCATTGGGATAAATAGGGGCGAAATTCACGGTAACCTTTTGCTATTTCTGCAGCTGGCATATGCCACAATCCAAATTCCCTAACTCCCGGGGAGTCAATTAAAGCGCCACCGCTCGGTAAATGATAAAAATAAGAATTGCTGGTGGTATGACGGCCTAATTCTACTTGAGAAATACTTGCAGTCTGGATATTGGTTTCCTCTGGAAGTATTTTAGCAATAAGCGAGGATTTACCAACCCCTGATTGTCCTACGAAAACGCTGGTTTCATGGTTTAAAGCAGCGAGCAACGCCTTATAACTTTGCGGTTTTGAAAAACTGGTGTGCAGCACGGTATAGCCTAAAGACTGATAGTGACTTAATGGCATTTCTATGTCTGCAATACCTAAATCCGTCTTATTCAATACAATACAGGCATTTAAATTTAAATGCTCCGCGATGATTAAGTAACTGTCCAGCAATGGCCAGGAAATTAAAGGCTTGGGTGCGACCACGATCATGAGTTGAGTAATATTGGCAGCTACAGGCCGGATGCTACCGTGTTTATCTGGCCTTCCCAACACCGATGTTCTGGGAGAGAGGCTGACAATAACCCCTTGCTGCGCCCCTTCCGCTTGCCAAAGCACCCGATCCCCGGCCACTAAAGTAGCTAGATTGGCACGAATTGAACAATGCATAGTATGTTTATTGGCATCTTCTACCAAGGCATGACGCCCAAAGCAAGTGAGCACCAATCCTTCGTTTATGGAGGTATTATATTCACTCGCGGGCTCGTGATAGGATTGTTGCTTTTTTTCAATCCGGTCCGATTGCTGTTTGCTAATTCGTCTTTTACTCATGGTTAAGTAATATACTATAATCGTAGCGATTCAAATAGGGCATCCAAAAAATTACTGGACTAAATCGGAATGAATGTTTATTTGGTAGGAGGCGCGGTTCGCGATCGGTTGCTAAACTCTCCCATTAAAGAGCGGGATTGGGTCGTGGTCGGAGCTACTCCAAACGAAATGCAGCGGCAAGGGTTTCAACAAGTGGGGCGTGATTTTCCAGTGTTTCTCCATCCCCAAAGCAAGGAAGAATATGCCCTGGCTAGAAAAGAGCGCAAGCAAGCGCCCGGTTATTATGGATTTGCCTGTGATTTTAGCCCTGAGGTCACATTGGAGGAAGATTTAGCTCGACGCGATTTAACCATCAATGCCATGGCACAAGATTTAACTACCGGAAAAATCATCGATCCTTACGGCGGTCAGGATGATTTAAAAAACAAAATCCTAAGGCATGTATCGCCTGCTTTTGTTGAAGATCCAGTGCGGGTGTTGCGCGTAGCACGTTTTGCTGCACGTTACCATCATTTAGGGTTTCGCGTAGCTAATGAAACCCGTTTTCTTATGTATACCATGGTAAAACAAGGCGAGTTAAACCACCTCGTGCCCGAGCGAGTTTGGCAAGAATGGCAGCGGAGTTTGCAAGAGAAAAATCCCGAAGTGTTCATTGAGACGTTGAGAGCTTGCGGAGCGCTGCCTATTGTATTTCCTGAATTACATGCGCTTTTTGGAGTTCCAAATCCGCAACGCTATCACGCCGAAATTGACAGTGGCATTCATACCTTAATGGTGTTGCAGGCATGTGCTTCTTTAGCCAGCGAGCCCGAAGTTCGTTTTGCTGCCTGCGTACACGATCTTGGCAAAGCACGTACTCCCATGCAAAACTGGCCGGCTCAACATGGTCATGAAAAATTGGGCGTACCAATTATTAAATCCCTGTGCCAACGGCTGCGCATCCCTGTCAATTATCGGGATTTGGCTTTACTGGCTGCCCGATACCACTTACACATACACCGTTTTTTTGAATTGCGTGCAAATACTATTGTTTTAGTGTTAGAACGGGCTGATGCTTTTCGTCGGCCAGAATTATTTAAAAAATTACTGAAAGTTTGCGAGGCAGACGCGAAAGGGAAAGGTCGCCCCGACCTGCAATATCCGCAAGCTGAAAATTGGTTGTATGTACTGGCAGAATGCATGAAGATTACAGCGAAAGAATTCGTGGCCCAAGGTTATCAAGGTCAGGCAATAAAATCCGCCATCCATGAGCAGCGTGTAAGGCGCACACAAGAGTTGCTTGCTCATTTGTCTAGGAAAAAATATGAAAAATAATCACAATTTAATTTGGATCGATTTGGAAATGACCGGGCTTGAGCCGGAGCGTGATCGCATCATAGAACTAGCTACCCTGGTGACCGATGCTCATTTAAATATTCTGGCCGAAGGCCCGGTCTTTGCAATCCATCAAGATAATGCTTTGCTCGATAGCATGGATGATTGGAATACTAAACAACATAATCAATCGGGATTGGTTAAACGGGTGCAAGAAAGTCAAGTGACCGAGAAAGAAGCCGAGTCATTGACTATTGCGTTTTTAAGTCAATATGTCGATAAGGGCAAATCGCCCATGTGCGGCAACAGCATATGCCAGGATCGACGTTTTTTATATAAATACATGCCAGAACTTGCGGCTTTTTTCCATTATAGGAATTTGGATGTCAGCACTTTAAAGGAATTGGCTGCCCGTTGGCACCCCAAAGTTTTAAGCGGCATTAGCAAACAATCCAAGCATTTGGCTTTGGAAGATATTAAAGATTCCATTAATGAGTTAAGACATTATCGTGAGCATTTTATTCACTTGCCGGATACTGCCAATACGTCATCGGCAGCAAACCCGCAGCAATCTTCTTGAAAGAATTGGAGTGCTATGCAGTATAATATCGTCCCCCTTGAATCATAAGGAAGCAAAATGGTAAATCGAGAACAATTGTTTCTCCCTAATGGCGCCGATAAGTTGCTGCTGCACTCTTGCTGTGCTCCTTGCTCGGGAGAAGTCATGGAAGCTTTGCTTTTTTCAGGCATTAATTTTTCAATTTTCTTCTACAATCCCAACATTCACCCAGCGCAAGAGTATGAAATCAGGAAGCAGGAAAACATCGAGTTTGCCCGGAAACATGATATTCCTTTTATCGATGCAGATTATGATAAAGATAACTGGTTTGCGCGGGTGAAGGGTTTGGAATGGGAGCCTGAACGCGGCAAGCGTTGCACTGCATGTTTTGATATGCGTTTTGAGCGTACTGCTTTATATGCCTCTGAGCATGGGTTTCCTGTGATCAGCAGTTCGCTTGGTATCTCACGCTGGAAGGATATGAATCAAATTAATGAGTCAGGCATGCGTGCAGCAAGTCGTTATCCAAATTTGGAATACTGGACTTATAACTGGCGTAAAAATGGCGGCTCTGAGCGTATGTATGAAATTGCCAAGCGCGAAAATTTTTATAAACAGGAATATTGCGGCTGTGTTTACTCATTGCGGGATACCAATCTTTGGCGTAAGAAAAATGAGCGTGAGCGCATTAAGATTGGCATCAATTATTATGGCTGTGAATCCGGATGCGAAGAAATTAAAAAATAATAGCGATAGGGGAGTCCATGGACGATTCCGCAACTCATCATCATGCGGTGCCTAGGTTCAATTTGGCGTTTCTCATTGCCATTACCGCCAATGGCCTTTTTGTAATTTGTCAGATTTTTTTCGCTTACGTCGCGAATTCAACCAGCTTATTTGCCGATGCAATTCATAATCTGGGTGACGTATTAAGCCTCATGGTGGCATGGGTAGGAAACAGTTCATTAAAGCGTCAGCCCACCGATCGCTCCACGTATGGGATGAAAAAAATTTCCATTTTGGCTGCACTGGCTAATGGCGTGTTATTGATTTTTACTTGCGGGATTATTGTCTCAGAAGCCATGTATAAATTTTTTTCGCCCGCTGCCATCGATGCATTCACTGTAATGAGCGTGGCAGCTGTTGGCATCGGGGTAAACGGCGCGACTGCTCTATTGTTTTTGCGTGGCATGAATGATTTGAATATTCGTGCTGCTTTCATGCATTTAGTAGCCGATGCTTTAATTTCCATAGGCGTTGTATTTTCTGCCATTCTTCTTTATTGGACTGGATGGTTATGGATTGATCCGGCCGTTGGCTTAATCATTGCCGCGATTATTCTGAAAAGCACCTGGTCTTTATTTGCAGACAGCTTTCGCTTGATCATTGATGGCGTGCCGCGTGGGATTTCCCTAATTGAGGTGCGGGAATTGTTAAAAAATCAAGCGGGCGTGCGCGATGTCCATGATTTGCATATTTGGGCCTTAAGCACGCAGGAAAATGCATTGTCAGTACATCTTTGGATGCCTGAAGAACCTCTGAGCGACTTAAAGCGTCAAGAGCTGATAAAAAAATTGCGGAAAGAATACCATATCCAGCATGTCACCATTCAAATTGAACGAAATCGCACGCATTGCGAAGATACATGTTTACCTTATCTTTAAAAAAGCAAGAATTAGGCAACAACCCTATAGTTTTTTTTGAATGCGCTATCTAAGGTTTTTGGGAGCACAATTTTAAATTCACCTCGATCTGCCCTCTATCTCGCCAGGAGTTATAGTCATGGAGTTACGACCCAAAGGTGGAAAGAACTTGAAAAAAAAATATCATTATGTATAATTATAAAACATAAAATAATGAAGTATTCCAATGCCCTACGCTCAATGGCCACCATCAGTAGCAACGAGAACTTATCACGACAAACATGGAAATAAGATTTCTGGCAAAGAAAAAGGCGAGAGCCTACCGTCATGTTCTTTTGTCAAACAGAAAGAGGCTGCTGCCGTAACCGCTTTATCAGATACTTTTGTTTCTACAAGCCTTTTTACAGACTTACCGCCAAAATTTTTTCAAGATTTTCTAAAGATTCAAAATGGTAGTAATCCCATCATTTTCCCAGCAATGGGCAAAGATAAGGGTGGTTCTGTCCGTTCTTACATGCAAGCTCATCCTGCCTTTCAAAAAGGCTCTCTTAATCCTAATAATTGGGAAGAATTAGGATGGTCTACAAAAAAGGAGTATGAACAGTGGTTAGACACAAGCATGCTCTTTGCTTTTTCCCACTGCAATCATTATTGCTCAGCGCTCAGGATTTTTGAGGCAGACAGGGATAAAAATAATAGCAATAATGGTTCGCATTTTTATTTCAAACAATCTGACAACATTGAAAAACGAACCAATATTCTTAGCGTATCTGGATTTGAGTTCCGCGGTTTCCCTACAAGGAACGTAACCCAAGCGGTGCTCTCTGAAGTGGAAAAACATTCTAAGTTAACTATGCAACAGATTTTATCTGCTGCGGAATCAACACAGACTACTGATATCGTTTTAATTCCTTTTGGAATGGGGGTGTTTATTAAAGGTCACCCTAATGAAGCTGCTATTCGTAATAAAATGATGGCCGGAATGGTTGAAGCATTAAAAGAATATAAAGACCGTCCAGTTTCCATTCATAGTTGCGGGTGGACTTCTTTCAATTCTCAATTAAAAGAAGCTTGTGCAAGTAATCCCAGAATTTCTCTAATACCTCACGAAGGTGAAGATGCTTACACTATTGCCAATGACATACAGGATCGTGGTAATGACAATAATGAAATGGAAGATATTCCGGCTAATTTTGCTGACGAGTTTACGCGCAGGCAAAAAAAATCATTGCTTATTAATGCTGGAGATTCTGATTGGTTAGCAATGCTTGATAATAAAAGGGGACCCGGACAATGCTGGAAAGGGCACACCTTGTACCACAATACTTCCGACGAGTATTTTGCATTAGTCACAGACCTTGCATTGCATTCTGTACAAAATTTGATTAAATGCTTTGCTGATTCTCTCGACAGCAAAATCTTTAGTTTCGCGAATATGAGCGATGATTTTAAAAAATATGAGAAAAAGTTCTTCTCAGCATTAGACGTTCTCAAACTCAAGACGGATGAGTTGATTGAACGAGGTAAAGAAAATGCAAAATATAAGGAGGTTGCTTTAAAAGCGGGTGCCTTATTTAATACACTAAAATCCGCTGGAGAAGTATTCTTTAACCCAACCACTCCGCCTACCATCGAATCACTGAAAAATTTTAGAGAGGAATGTAAACAAGCCATAGAGCTTGTCGAAGGAGAGTTTAAAAAGCATCGTGGGATATGGGGCGATTTGCACCCTGTTCTAAAAGCGATTCTCGGCATTCTTGCAGCCATCACCATTGCTCCTGCGATCATCGTGCAAGCAACAACAGAAGCCGGGTTTGTCGGCACCTTCTTTAAAACTCCCCCTACGGATTCAATGAAAAAATTGGGGCGGTTTGCAGAAAATCTGGATGAAATTCACAGTGCACTTGAAAAAAAGTTAGGGCCAAGTTAAAAAGAGAGAGCTGGGTATGGATTAAAATTACCCGGGAACTCTCTCCCCAGCTACTACCAATAAAAGTCCTTTACGGTAAGCAGAACAAGCAGCGAGACTGTCGTTTAAATTTTCAAGAAGTTTGCCAAGTTCCGCATAGGCTGCAGGAGTAGCGCCGTAAGCAATACTTTCTTCAAGATAAGCCCTGGCTTTCCCCCACAATTGCTTGTTTATGCATAAACGCCCGAGGCATAAATACAGGCAAGCAGAATGCGGATGAGTTTTGATTAATGATTCGGCAAAATTTAAATTGGCATCTTCGCTCTTTATTTGTCCATATAAATTAATTAATTCATCATTAAAATGTTTTTGTAAAACGCGGCGCAGTAAATTTTCTGCCTGGGCGTATTCTGCAATGGATAATAAATAACGGCTGTATTCAGCTACTAATTCTGGATCATGACTCAAACGTTTGGGGAGATTATTGAATGTATCATTCAGTAGCTGCGTTTGATTTTGTTTGGCCAAATCGGCAATAAAATGCAGATAAGCATGTTGTTGCAAGCGTTTATAACTAGCCAGGGAAATGACGTGATTTTTTTGCAATTCGGGCAATAATGCAAGTAATTGCGGCCAATCGCGTACTTCCTCATAAAGATGCATCAATAATTTCAATACATAAGGATGGTTCGGCACTAAGTCTTGCAAATGTTTCAGAGTAGCGAGTGCCTGTTCCCATTGTTTGTTCGCCAATTGCAGTTGTGCTTGTGTCAGTTCGACTGCAATTTTGGCGTCAGGTACCGATTGTTGCGCTTGGCGTAAATATTCATCGCGCAGTTTGGAATCGCCCATTTCCTGGGCAGCTCTTGCGGCGGTAAGGTAATTAAGCAGTGGTGTATCGGTATCAGGCAAGGCTTTAATCAAATGATTCTTGGCTCGCTGCCAATACCCTTCGCTAAACTCAATTAAACCCTGGCGAGTTTTTGCTTGTGCTTTTTGCATGCGCCGCCTGTTGCTCCAATTTCTCCATGCTGCCGGGAAGTGCACCATCCAACTGCACAACAGCATAAAAAAATGCAGGAACAGGAAGAGCAATAGTAAACTGATAATCGCTACCCATAATGTGGTTTCCACCGTCCATTTATTAATAGCAATTAACAGATACCCAGGATCATGGTGCAGTTGAATTCCTAACCAAACGGCAGCCAGCAGGAGCAGAAAAATGCTTAAAATTCGTATCATGGTGATGGTTCTCCACTTTCTGCAGCATTTCTTTTAGCTTGGTTTGCCTGAATAAGCTGATTCAACAGGGCGAGCGAATGGGTCAGTTCCGGTTTTTGCTGCGTCAGGGTAGTTTTTTGTAAGGAGTGTAAACTTTTTAGAATAGCTTTTGTTTTTGCAGCATCCAGGTTAAAAGTGCGTTTAATATTTTTTATGGCTTGCGAAAGAGCCAGTCGAAAGACTTTTGTATTTTTTTGCAATACAGCCCATTGAGCTTCCTGCAGGTTAAGATAAATAATTTCGCGGATGGATGACGCTTGCGCGTCCGTAAGCAATGGTTGTATCGCATCGTCATGACGACGAATAACGACAAGTTTTTCCAGTAATTTAATATTGTCGTGCAGGCGCGCTCGCCAGCCGGATGTATTTTTTGCAGGGATTGTAAATGGCTTGGTGGCGGCAAGAACCTGGTGGTAAGGCAGCTTTAAAATTGCATCCTGCAATGCATCAAGGCGACTTAACACGCCGGCATTGTCTAGCGCGGGAATGCTTTTAATCTGCAGTAATTCTTTTGCGATGGCTTGCCGTATTGCATAGATTTGTTCATCAGAGCTATTAGCAAGCAATTTATCAGCTTGTTCTAACAAGGCGGATGCGGTATCGAGATTGTCATCCCAATGGGCGTGCAATTGCGCTAACTCCAGATAATAGCGCGTTTTCAAAAGCAGCCAATCCTGTTCCTGGTAATGAGCTTGCTCAAGCTTTAATTGCAGATTTTTATCAAGTTTGACAATTTTATCTTGCAGCCTGGTTTCAATGCTGGAGAGGGCATGTGCGAGTTCGCTCGACAATTTGTTCTGTTGCTGTTGCAGGACATTTATTTCACGCTGTAAGCTGTTTTTTTCCCGTTGCAGCAATACACCGTTATAGAGTGCAAATGCAGCGATCGAACAGGCGGCAATCCCCAGAATGAGACTTGCGGGCAAGTAAAACTTGAATCGCTGCTTGTTGGTGTCAGGTGGCAGAGGCGTATCGGCTTTTGGCTGAGCCGCCAACGCTGTATCATTCTCACTGCTAGTGGTCATGGATAAGTCCTTTTTAATATCAGGTTCAATGATTAGGGCTTTTTACATAGGCGCAGAGGGTTTCTAACAAGGCATCATATTCACTGAGCAGAACAGTTTTGATGCCGAGGGCAGAGGCTTCTTTCGCTATGCGTTCACTAATAACAAGACAAGGTTTACTGCAAAGCCAAGAATGCCCATCACTGCCGAATAACGTAAATATATTTTGCATCGTTTGTTGACTTGAAAACAGTATAATATCCACAGCATCTTCCTGCCATAGGTATGTTATTTGTTTGCGCGAGTATTCAGGTAAAATGCGCCGATATACAGGCAAGGAGATTAAATTTGCTCGACGGCTTAGCAAGGTATCAGCAATTAAAGTCCTGCCACCTTCCCCCTTTACGAGTAAAATATTTTGCCCATACACTTCATGTAAAGCATCGATGCGTAAAAGATGCTCGCTGTCGGCGACTGCAGGAATGCAATCAATTTTGATATTCCATTGCCGTAAAGCAGCCGCGCTGCCTTGCCCGATGGCAATGACGTGAATCATACCCGCCCAGGCAATGCTGCGCTGTTTTAATCCTGCAAAAAAATAATGTACTGCGTTCGCACTGGTAAAAATCGCGTGCTGTATTTTAGTCAGATCCGGAATGGGCGGCCACTCATAAACTGCAACTATCTCCAGCGCGGGCAATTCAATGCATACACCGCCTGCATGTTTAATGGCTGTGCTTAATGCTTTACCCTGTTCTGCCGGGCGTGTATTTAAAATCCGCAAGCCGTTTAACATATCTTCTGGGCTCATGAAACAGATGGATTAAGGAGTTCTGCTGCGCCATCAGCCAACAGGATTTGCGCGCAATTATCGGCCATAATGCGGGCATCGGTACGGTGCCCGCGTTGCGTATTGCTCAATAAAATTCTACCGTCTGCACTGGCAACTTTTGCATGCAAGGATAAGTATTCTTCGCCTTCTGGCTTGCACAAAACAGCCAGCGGTACATGGCAATTGCCGCCAAGCAAGGCATTTACCTGCCGCTCGGCTCGTACGCAAAGAGAAGAGAGCGGGTCATTTAATGGCGCAATAATTTTCTTTACTTCTGCATCATTGTCCCGGCATTCAATGCCAAGCGCTCCTTGCCCGCAGGCGGGAAGCATGACTTTTTCGCTTAAGGTTTGTTTTAGTAGGTGTTCCATTCCCATACGCTCAAGCCCTGCTACCGCTAATATGATGGCGTGATAAGATTCTTCCCGCATTTTATGGATACGGGTATGGATATTGCCGCGCAATGGTTTAATCATCAAATCCGGCCGCAAAGCCAGAAGCTGAGCTTGTCTGCGTAAACTGGAAGTGCCTACAATCGCGCCTTTAGGCAGACTGTCCAAGCTTGGATAAATATCGCTGACAAAAGCATCCCACGGGTTGTGACGTTGGCAGATGACTGGTAAGCATAAGCCGTCTGGAAAAATGGCAGGCACGTCTTTCATGGAGTGAACTGCTATATCAGCTTGATGACTGAGCAGGGCTTCTTCCAATTCTTTAACAAATAAGCCCTTGCCGCCAATTTTTAACAATTTGTCTTTAAGAAATTTATCCCCAGACGTTTTCATGGGTAAAAGTTCAATTTGTAGGGAAGGCCAATATTGAGCCAACAATTCTTTAACATGGTTTGCTTGCCATAAAGCAAGAGGACTTTCGCGGGTTGCGATACGCAGTATGTTGTTTGGCATCATGTGGATTATTTAAAGCAGCGTAATGCATCATAACATTTTTAATGAATTTGTTAAAAAGACAAATATCCGTTATACCTTAACATACTTACTTGAAGCTTCTTGGTGGGATATGACTACTGCAAGCACTTTAAGCAAAGCAAGCAAAATGGATATTAAGAAAAAATTTGCGGATTTTTCCTCTGTGTTGGAGCGCCATGTGGCTGGCTCGGCACATCAATTTGTGGTCGTAGGTGCGATCATTTTTATTGTCTTTCCTGCCTTCTACTGGATTTGGACTCAATGGTATCTGCAACCCTATGAAAGTTTAACTTTAAGGATAGTCGGCAGCTTCTTAGGGTTGGGATTAATGTTAACGCCCTATTGGCCGGCTGCCTGGAAGCGATACGTAAATTGGTATTGGTTTTTGACTTTAATGTACGTACTTCCTTTTTTTTCCACTTATTCATTTTTAATGAGCCGGGCTGACGATGTTTCTTCCATGGCGTTATTATGCAGTATTTTTCTATTGGTGCTGCTGGTCGATGTAGTCAGTTTAATTGTTTTATTGATTTTAGGCTGCGGTTTAGCTGTTTTGACTTATTTTTTAGGTTTCCCGGAATTTTATTTTAGCCAAGAGCATGCTGAAGTAGTGGTGATTCTTTTGTTCGTGGTTATTGCGGGTTCCACGGTCAGTTATAAGACTTCAGTCATCCAGCGGCAAAGAATGGCGGGTATGGCTGCTGCGGCAGGCATGATTGCCCATGAATTGCGCACGCCCTTACTGGGCATTAAAAGTGGCGCGCAAGCGCTTAAAAATTATTTACCTGCCTTGTTTGAAGCTTATCAACTCGCCAAAGCCAATGGCTTGCTGACCTCTCCATTAAGGGAAAGCCGCATGAAACAACTGGCAGGCGTTAATGAGCGGATGATTAGTGAAATTGATTTTGCAAACACCATCATTGATATGTTGCTGATTAAAGCCGGGCGCGAAAATACGTTGCAAAATTGTCACCTGGAATTATGCTCCATGCATGAATGTTTACAAGAGGCGCTTACACGCTACCCTTTCCCATCGCACGAAGCACGCAATTTAGTCACTTGGGATGGCGATTTTGAATTTATGGGTTCTAAGCTACTCATGCATCATGTTTTATTCAATTTATTAAAAAATGCGTTGCATGTGATTGCGACGGTGCAGCGGGGAGAAATCAAGATTTGGACAGGCAAGGGCGATAAATTTAATTATTTATATGTGCAAGATACCGCAAAAGGCATGTCTGCAAAGCAATTGGCTCGTTTGTTCGATCACTTCTATACCACCACATTCATGGGAACTGGCATCGGATTATCCTTTTGTAAATTGGTGATGAAGCGTTTCGGTGGAGATATCCACTGTGAATCGGAGGAGGGGGTTTACACCAAATTTATTTTATCTTTTCCTACAGTGTAAATGTACGTATACTAAAATGTATTGCATTGGATAATAAGCAAAATTGGTGTATCTAGGTTATACTGAAAGGCAGTGTTTTTCAGTTCGGTTTATTTAGTAACGGTGTCTGCTCAGGAGGAGCTATGCAATCTTTTTCAATCCCTACCTGTTATTTTCCCAGTACCGCTATATTCCTTGATGACAGTCGTGATTTTTTGCTGAATTTTGTTTTACAGCTCGACGAAGGAGTCGCTTATCGAATTTTTGATAACCCGCAACGGGCCCTGGATTATATCCATAATAAAAGTTGCGAAATAGAATTACTCAATCATTCGTGCCTGCAAGAATATAAAGAAGCAAAAAAGTGGCCGCAGACTCATCTTGCAGACAATTTGGATTTGGCTGCTGTGCATGCCGAAGTTTATAACCCGCACCGGTTTTCAGAAATTTCTGTGGTGGTGGTGGATTATGCAATGCCGGGAATGAATGGTTTGGAGTTTTGTCGACGGATTGAAAATCCTAATATCAAAAAGATTCTGTTAACCGGACAAGCAGATGAAAAATTAGCCATTGCAGCTTTTAATGAAGGATTAATCCACCGCTACATCAAAAAAAGTGATATCGATGCTGCCGAGCTGATTACGCGCAGCATTTATGATTTGCAGTTGCAATATTTTCAAACGATGTCAGACATCATTGTCCGTATGTTGCCAATAACTTCTCCAAGTTGTTTGCAAGATAAAAAATTTGTCTTATTTTTCAAAGAACTGTGTGCGGAGAAAAAAATAATCGAATATTATCTAACGGATGAGTCAGGTAGTTTTTTTATGTTAGATGAGGATGCAAATACCAGTTTTTTAATTGTTAAAACAGATGCGGATCTGCAAACTTATTATGAATTAGGGGCAAGCGCTGGAGCAGATGAGGCGGTTCTTGCAGAAATTGTAAACGGTAGAAAGATCCCTGGCCTATGGTCGATAAAACCTAATGGTTCCTCTAACCCTTGGCTAAATACCTTAATCCCCGCGAAACGAATAGTGGGTAATAAAAATTATTATTATGCTTTCTTATCGGGTAATTCTCTCTTTGATATACGCCAACAAAAAATCCTGTCTTACCAGCGTTATTTAGAAGAGTTGGATGCCGAGGAACTCTTATTAAGCTAATGGAATATACCCCATTCAAATTTGAGTGGGGATTGTATTGTAAGTTATCGTAGGAGCTAAAAAAGGTTATATTGGCTTTCTACTTTGTGTAAAGATTCCGGGGCTGAATTGCTGCGTGGTATTTCCCCAGTTTTACGTAACGAAAAGAAATTGGCAGCGGATAGTTTAGATGAATTTTTTTCCTGTGTTTGCAGGAATTCAGCAATTTCATTATGCAAAGTCGAGAGCAGTAATTCTTGTGATACTACAAAACCTTGCGGGTGGATGATGAGATTGGTCGCAGCCGGTTCAAGGATATTTTCTTTGATAAATACGTTAATTCGATTGTTAGAGTTTTCTGCCTGCAAATCTTGTTCCTGAAAAGAGACTGCAATTTCCTTTTTATCATGTAAAGTTGGAATATAGTTTATAGAATGTATAATGCCTTGGTTTTGTGCATTTAAAAATTTTGCAATGGACTTTGTATGCTTATTTTCGCTTAAGTTAATATAATGCTGGGTTGGCTCATCTTCCATCACACCAATGCGCATGGTAAATTCTTCGCTTAACTTATGGGATCTTGAAAATAAAAATTGTCCCACTACGATGGCAATATTCAAAGTTTTTTTATTAGGACCTTGCAGCAATTCCATTTGTTGCAAGCGTTTAATTTTCTGAAACTCTTGCAGGAATGTTTCTTTAACGGTCATTTCCTTGTTATTTTGGTTATATTCTTGGTGTTCTGCCTCGGACAAAAACATGATGTTTACACAGTTTTTTGCATGTTTAGACAGACCATCACACAATGATTTGTGCAGATTTTGAGCAAAAAATTCCGCCTGTGATCCAAATGGTCCACAAATTCCAATGATATGCATGAGCGCTCCAGAAAAAAGAACACATTATAAAAGACGTAAAAAATTCCGCAATGAGCTCATCGATTGAACCTTATGTATTTTTAATCAATTGCTTACTGGAAATAACAAGCTCTTGCCGGTATGATTTTTAGATTATTGCTTCGGGATTTTATTATGCGGCCAATTTTAACCGGATTGATTTTAGTATCCATGAATGGGTATGCAGCTGATGATTATGAGCGGCAGCAAATCGAGCAGCGCATCGCTCCGATAGGCCAAGTACGTATACAAGGGGAAACGACAGCACCAGCAGTCGCTCAGCCCGTCCAGCCTGCACCGGCTGAGACAGCAAAAAAAGAACCCGGACAAGAAATTTATGAAAAATATTGCCAGACGTGCCACCGTGATGGCGTGGCAGGCGCACCTAAATTCCGCGCAGAAGCAGAATGGAAATCCCGCTTGGCTAAAGGTATAGATGGCTTAACTACTTCTGCTATTAAAGGCTTGAATGCCATGCCCCCGAAAGGAACTTGCAGTGAGTGTACGGATGCAGACATCAAGGCAGCTGTTGAATACATGGTACCAAAATCATGAGCAAACGTACTTATCGCAGCATTCAATCGTTATTGCTTCTGCTGACTGTGTTCGTGGTAGGGGCTACATTTTATTTTCAATACGCACGTAACTTAGAACCTTGTCCGCTATGCCTAATGCAGCGCATTAGCGCTTTTCTGTTCGGGGCGTTTTGCATTATGGGTTTGTGTTTAACTACGTTGCGCCGCGGTCGGCTTGTTTCTATATTGCAAATGTTTTTTGCATTTGCAGGACTATTTTTTGCAAGCCGGCAGCTTTGGCTGCAATCTTTGCCGAGCGAGCAAATACCGGCTTGCATGCCGGGATTGGATACTTTGCTGCGTTACTTTCCTTTAAATGAAATCATGCATGCCCTGTTTTGGGGAGCTGGTGATTGCGCTGAAGTGGATTGGTCATTCATGGGATTATCCATGGCAGCATGGGCTTTATTTTATTTTTTATTTTGTTTTATTGCCAGTGGTGTTATCTTTTATCGACTTGGTAAAACCTTGCATGCAATCCATTAATCCTTGCATATGGTAAAGGCCGCACGTCTTGGTTATGATCACGTTTTTGACGTTAAACCATCCCATGAATACCTTTAGTTGTAAAGTTCTGCATCAACATCGCCACAGCAAAGCACGCGTAACGCGGGTAGCAACACCTCACGGGGAATTTATCACCCCAGTATTTATGCCCGTGGGAACGCGTGCGGGTGTAAATAATATGACACCACAAGAGCTGCATGCTGCCGGCAGTCAAATTATTCTTGGCGGAAATACCTACCATATGCTTTGTGCTCCAGGCATGGAGGTGATAGAGCAGGCAGGCGGCATGCATCCATTCATGGGGTGGCATGGGCCGATGTTGACCGATAGCGGTGGATTTCAAGTTTTTAGCTTATCTAAACAGAAAGAAATTTGTACTATTGATGAAGAAGGTGCCCATTTTTCTTTGCCCAATTCCCAGCGTTTGATCCATATGACCCCAACGATGTCTTTAGAGACGCAAAAAATAATTGGGGCAGACATTATCATGGCTTTCGATCAATGCACCCCTGATGCATGTACACATACTGAAGTTCAGCGCATCATGGCACGTACACACCGTTGGCTGCGGCAATCCATTGCTTATCATGAACAACATCCCACTTCCCGTTATGGAGCATATCAGGCTTTGTTCGGCATTATTCAGGGAGGGGTTTATGAAGATTTGCGGCGGGAAAGTGCACAATTTGTAGTTTCCATGCATACAGACGGCATTGCTCTGGGAGGGGAAACAGTAGGCTTTGATATGGCAAAGACCGTTGAAATTATCCGCTGGGTGCATGAATTTCTACCCGATAATAAGCCCAGATACACCATGGGGGTGGGCATGTCGCCGCAGGACTTGTTGGATGTGGTGGCTGAGGGAATCGACATGTTTGACTGCGTAGCGCCAACCCGCAATGCAAGGCATGGGGCTTTATATTGTGGAGAAATAATACGCAGCGGTAATTGGCTAAAATTTGAAAGCGAGCATGAGAATGCGCGCATACAAATAAAAAAATCCTGCTATGCAGATGATTTGTCCCCTATTATGCCATCTTGTACTTGTTATACATGCCAGAATTATTCACGCGCCTTCTTGCATCATGCGTGCAAACAAAAAGCCAATTTGTTTACGGCACTGGCAAGCATCCATAATATCCATGTGCTGCACGATGTATGTGCTAAAATGCGCGCACTTATTGCAACCAATGCTTTATAAAAGGAGAAATAATGTTTTTAATTAATACTTCCAAGGGCAATATTTATGTGCAACTGGACGAAGAAAATACCCCGAATACGGCAGCCAATTTTAGCAATTACGTGAAAAGTGGTTTTTATGATAATACAATTTTTCATCGCGTCATTGATGGGTTTATGATTCAGGGAGGGGGGTTGACTGCCGATATGCAGAGCAAAACCACTGGGACTCCGATTAAGAATGAAGCCAAAACAGCAAAACCCAACAAGCGAGGCACCATTGCCATGGCGCGTACCATGGATCCTCATTCAGCTACTGTACAATTTTTTATTAATGTAGCCGATAATAATTTTTTAAACCATAGCAGTGAACAAGCGCAAAATTTTGGCTATTGTGTGTTTGGCGAAGTAGTGGAAGGAATGGATGTAGTTGACGCCATTGCAAAAGTGAAGACAGGTCAGAAACAAGGGCATGCGGACGTTCCCCTTGAAGATGTTGTTATTCACACAATTTCTGAAGTCGATGCGATTGCAGGTGAATAAAATTTAAACCAACTATAATTTTAGATATCTTAATATAAGCAAACGCAGAGCGTGCGTTTGTGGCATCGTGAGGATGCAGCGATGAGAACATGGATGCTTGTGATTCTTTTATTGGTTGGTTTGCATGTATCTGCAGCAAGAATCCTAATTCAGGGAGATCCCGTTGAGTTGGAAGTGCATGAAGGCTTTTTTACTTTTCCTAAAGAGTATACATTTACAACTCAACGCTATCATTATATTTTGTTATCCGGCATAGAACGTGTTTGTTTTCTGCAAGAACAACCAGCATTGGCTCATACGGATATGGTTTCCATTTTAATCGAACAAAATGATGGCGATCAGATTCGTTGGTATTGTTACCGCTATAGCGTTCGTTTTTTTGAGATAGATTTTTAAATGGCTATCATCACTGATTTTAATGAAGCACATGCTTTGCTTGAGGCGGGCAAAATCCTTGCCTATCCCACCGAAGCGGTTTATGGGCTTGGCTGCGATCCGTATAATCGAGAAGCGGTGGAAAAAATTTTGGCTTTAAAAAAAAGGCCGGCTAATAAAGGGTTGATTTTGTTAATTGCTCAGTGGCAGCATTTACTGTCTCTAATCAAGCCTCTTTCCGCTGAATTGTTAGCTCCTGTGCAACAGAGCTGGCCTGGGCCTGTAACCTGGATTTTTCCAAAAGCTGCACAGGTTCCGGATTGGTTGAGCAGTGATGGGGAAACCATTGCCATTCGTTTAAGCGCGCATCCGGTTGCCCGTCAGCTCTGCAAAGAAAAACCCATTGTTTCGACCAGTGCCAATTTAAGCGGCGCACCACCTGCCAGGACTTTAGCCGAACTCTTATCACAATTTCCCGCTGGGCTTGATGCCATCATGGCAGGGGAACTTGGGGGAGAAAAGCAACCCAGTGCAATTTATGAAGTCTTGAGCGGAAAGCGTTTACGCTAGCTTATGCATTCAATGGTTGTGCTCATCCTTGCAACGGTTTGTCATCTTGCTCCGCATGATTTGTTGCATCATTTCGTGGCTTGTGGCAAGAATGGCGACAAACGAAGCAGTTACAATTTCTCAAATTTATGATAGGTTAACTAGTCTGCAATGGTATTAGAGCGCGCATTTTTATATTCTGGCTTTGAGCCACCCAGCTAGTTAATTTTATAATCTGGAATATTAATTGACACCATTTGGGTTCATTGATACTATCTGGTTCTTTTTTGTACGATTATTAAGGTTGCCTTAAGCAAAACCCAATATAATGTGGATTCCGAGTATCGGTTGTAAGTGATAACCTTTGGCTGTGCTCCCGTATTAAACGAGAAGGAATGCAATGAGCAATAAAAAACATGCATTGACTGTGTTTAGTTTGACCATGATCACAGTAGGTTCTGTAGACAGTATCCGCAATTTGCCGGCTACGGCATTATTTGGCAGCCAACTTATTTCCTTTTTTATTTTGGGAGCCATATTCTTCCTCATCCCGACGGCACTAGTTTCTGCGGAATTGGCTTCAGGCTGGGCCAAGCAAGGTGGGATTTACATTTGGGTTAAGGAAGCATTTGGCAGAAAAACCGGATTCCTGGCTATATGGCTGCAATGGATTGAAAATGTCATTTGGTATCCCACCCTCCTTTCCTTTGTAGCAGGTACGGTCGGTTATTTAATTAATCCTGCACTGGCGAGCAACCCTTATTTTTTATGGTTAATCATTGTAATTTCCTTCTGGGGGGCGACATTGGTTAATTTACGTGGCATGCGTTCTTCTGCTTTATTCAGTAATATTTGCGCCATCTCCGGCTTGCTTATCCCAATGGCCCTAATCATCGGTTTGGGGGCGGCCTGGATCGTGGGCGGCAACCCAATGCAAATTCAATTTGCTGCACCAGACATTGCTCCGCACTGGCAAGATCGTTCTATATGGGTTTCATTAACGGCTATTATGATGTCGTTTTGCGGTATTGAAATTGCTACCGTACATGCCAATGACGTAAATAATCCGCAGCGTGCTTTTCCGCAGGCACTTCTTTATTCCGTACTCATTATACTAAGCACATTGATTTTAGGCTCTTTGGCTATTGCAGTAGTATTGCCTCATAACGATATCAATCTGGTTGCCGGCATCATGCAGGCATTTGATGCTTTTTTTGGCCGTTACCATTTAACCTGGTTTATGCCGATCATCGCCGTCATGCTGGTATTGGGTGGGCTTGGCGGTGTGAGCAATTGGATTATTGCTCCTACAAAAGGGTTACTGGTTGCAGCGCAAGATGGTAATTTGCCTCCCTTGTTCCAACGTACGAATCACAATCAGGCGCCTTGGGTTATGTTAATCAGCCAAGCGGCTATTGTCACCGTGCTTTCCACCCTGTTTTTATTCATGCCAAGTGTCAATGGTTCTTATTGGCTGCTAACGGCTTTAGCTGCGCAGCTCTACATGCTGATGTATTTAATCATGTTTGCAGCAGCGATCAAGTTGCGTATTAAAGTGCCTCATCATCCCCGGGCATTTCGAATTCCTGGCGGGGTATTTGGCTTGGTTGCGGTAGCCGGTATTGGCATCATTGGAGCGCTTACTACGCTGGTAGTAAGTTTTATGCCGCCTGAAGGAATCAATGTCGGTAGTGTGGCTCGCTATGAAGCTGCTTTGATAGGTGGCTTAATTCTTATGTGTCTGCCTCCTTTCATTAGTACGCACTTGCAAAGCAAGCGTTTGCAAATACAAGAAACAGCAGCCCCTTTTGGATAAGATGATTCAGCATTTGCTTTGCGATAACCAGTAATTGGCAATATCGATGCGCCTTGTGATCCAAATGTCAGGGAATTGCTGGATGTGCCCTATAAAGCGCTTTAAGGCCATACAGCGTCCCGGGTGCCCGCTAAACCGTGGATGCAAGCCAATGCTCAGCATCACCGGACGATTTTCAGCGTACAAATAATCAAATGAATCCTTTAAATAATCAAAGAAATCCGTGCCTGTCCTAAAACCTGGGGAAGTGCTAAAGCGAAAGTCATTGCAATCCAGCGCGTAAGGGATGATTAAATGCTCTTGCTCGAAATAAGGTAAATCGTCAGCATAACTGTCAGAATCATAAATAAAGCCGCCAATTTCTCTTAATAAATTGCGTGTGTGTAAACTCCGTCTGCCGGTATACCAACCTTGGGGGCGTTTTCCGGTGAGTGCCGCGATGGTATCTATACAGATTTGCATATGTTCTTTTTCTTCCTTTTTTGCCAGCCGCGCATAATCTATCCAGCGCCATCCATGCCCGGCTATTTCATGTTTGCTATGTGTGAGGTAGACGCAAAATTCGGGATTTAGCGTCAAGGCAAACCCCGTTACAAAAAAAGTAAGCGGTATGCCGGCGGCATCAAATAAACGTAGCAAACGCCAAATACCGGCGCGGCTGCCGTACTCAAATAACGATTCCATGCTTAAATTACGCATGCCTTCAGGTTTGGCAGCAAGCGGAAATTCCCCGCCATATGTTTCTGCGCAAAGATCGCCATTTACAGGCGTCAGTTCGGCACCTTCCTCATAATTGATGACAAAATTAACAGCCATGCGAGCTTTTTGTGGCCATTGTACACCACTTTGCTTCTTCCCATAGCCAGACATATCGCGCATGCTTACCCCAATTCAAATGTGGTAATTCCATAAATATTTTTCTTTTCAAGAGTCGGTTCTTCTTTTAGATACATCCTGGCTGTAGCAAAAACTTTAGTGAGTTGGAAACGTTTTACCAGTGCCAATGCATGCGGATTGTTTTCCGGGATATCGAGAAAAACATCTTGTCCTTGCGCGTGAGAAGCCAGATTTAAAAATAAAGTTTCCGCTATTGCAGGATGGTCAGCAAACAAAGGACCAATTTTAAATCCTCGTTGACATGGGCGGATGACGCCATACCCCTGGAGAGCGGCATCTTTAAAATAGCCCATGCTTTTTGCGCCGGCTTGCTTTATCCAACATTGTAAAAATGCAGGCCGGTAAGCCGGGAAATGGCGGCGGTCATATTCTTGCAATAAAGCAAAATCAATATGCGCCAAAGGTAATGTATATTCATCATCTGTAGCGGCATAAAATGCTTTCCAAGTGTAACGGGCATTGTAGTGCGCGAGTTGGTAACCCAGGCGAGCATATTTATCAAGCATGTGGATGACTCCATCAATCCCGGCGTTACGGTTTCCAACATAAGCTAACCGGGCACGCGTCAGTGCTAATCCATATCCTTTGCCGCGCTGCGATTGGTTGACAATATAAAAGCCGCAAAAAGCAAATTCTTCGTCATAATTTACAGCAGAACCCACGGCAATAATCTTTCCATTCAGCTTACCGGCAAAGAAACCATGCGGATCCGCTTGGTAAAAACATTCTGCATCATTAAGGCCTGGATTCCAGCCTTCTTCTGCAGCCCAGGCAATGGCAAGTTGTACTTCATCTTTGCTCATCCGTTCAACTGCATAGTGCTCGTTCATTTTAACTAGTATTCCCCGCGGCTTGCCGCGGTTCCTTAATAGGAAAGTTTGAAAACCATAGGTTTTCGAGTCAAACTATTGCGTATGACCCTCAAACGGGCAAGCCACTGCGTGTACCAG
>NZ_RZGS01000038.1 GCF_003989745.1 Legionella septentrionalis | reverse complement strand
CATCATCATACTATCAAAGCTCCTATCGTGGGAGAGGGGGTAGATCGAAGTGAAATAGAAAAATTGGTGCTCAATTTAAGATGAAATCTTGGCTAAAAAACTTTAGGGACGTTGCCTAGTAAATAAAGTAAGGCGCGAAAATGCGCCTCACTTATTTACTAAGGTCAAAATCTTTTACTCTTTGATTTGCTTCTTGGCTATCCTTTGTGCCTGAGTTGAAAAAATTCAAAGAATTTGTACAAGCAAACTCCCATTCTCTGCTCTCTTTTTTAAACAATTTGAGTTGCAACTGTCTTAATTCCGGTAAAACCTTATAAACCAAATTAAGCAACATAGGACTTACAATTTTTTCCCTTAAATCCTTAATTATCCCTTGTTGGACAAGCCCGTTTTGAAAATCAATCAAGGGATCACCATGTTCAAGATAATTTCTGAAATTTCTTAACTCATGATAATAGTTAATTATGTAACCAGGTGGATTTAATTGTTTGAACTCCTTGCATTCTTTAGTTTTCTCCAAATGCTGAAGCGCCTGAGCCGCATTGTATTCAAGGGCGTTACTTAACTTAGGATGGATTTCCAAAAGCTTACTGAGTCCTAATCCCCCTAACTGTAAGTGATAATTATCCCACTTTTCCACAGTATCAAAGGAAAATGCCTCTATTAAATAACCTTCATCAGTTAAAAATTCCTTTATATTTTCAATGGCGTCAATGACAGCCTGCAGACGCTTATTGAAATTTAAAACATGGGACAAATCAGGAACTTCACTAAATCTTTTTGCTACCATGCGAATGGTATCCAACCCCTTAAGTCTGTTGTTACGTTCTTCCAGGCGTTTTTCTTTTTCAAGCTGTGCTTTGCGCCGGGCCTCCATGCGTTCAATTTCTGAAAGTTTCTTACCGCAAGCATCCTGATAAATTTGCACCAAACTGTCATAGCGCTTTTTATCCGCTTTTTTTGCAGGGAGACAACGGAAAATTTCACCCTTGACCATATTATTGGGCACTTCAGCCATGCCCGCAAAAACGGCTTGACATAATTTGATGAGATGTTCGGGCGTTTGGGTTTCTGTTAACGCCTGGATGAACTTTTCTTCCAATTCAAGCGTGGTTCTTCTTTGGATTACGGGTTTAGCAGCAAGCGAATCATTATCTTCGGCGGTGTCTAATTTAAACTTTAAAATATTAGGCCAAAATTCTTCAGCATTGTCTTCATAAATCCCTATTTTTGCCTCACGGCTGGCTAAAAGCTTAAAAAGCTTACTCCAGAAGTATTTAAAATCTTCCGTTAAAATTTTTTCCATAATGTTTGCATCATTCAATAAACAATCAATTTTGTATTTATTATCGCCTTCGTCCTGGTGAACAATGGTATCCCTCCAGGTAATGAACGCTCGCCAATCGATGCTATCATCGAGGGTCATCAGGAAAGAGGAAAAATTTTTGCCTGTAAGCAGTTCACCAATATTTTCAATAAGACGAAGAATGGCATGCTTGCCCAATTTGGTTGATAAATCAGCCTGTTGCAGCGTAAGTGGCGATAAAACCAGAGCCCGCTCCGACACCGAGATACTCGATTTTTCAGCCAGACTCGTTATGTTGATCAATTTTACCAAGCTCAATAAATCGGACACATAACCTGTCATAGCTTTGATAACTGGCAAATTAACTACCTTGGCCGGAGTTCCTGTATTTTCGCGTAATTCTTTGCCAATTTCTTTAAAAAAGATAATCAAGGTCGGCACGTCATTCTTAATGATGTCAGGGATAGCTTCTTCGATGATATCCTGATGCATGGTGGCTTCATTTAAAAGGCGTTCGGTGCGTTCCATAATTAGTAAATCAGCATCCTTTAAAAAAGTACTCATGGAAATATAGATGCTCGCCTCAGCGGGAGGGGCTTTGATAAACCCTCCCAATTGTTCGAGCGTTATCCAGGTAAACGGAGCCGGGGACAGGGATTTATGGTGTTTTATGCGGGTGGCAGCTGAAAGATTTTTAATGGTTTGGCTGACCATTTCCAGGATTAGGCGGCATCTTGCTAGGTGATTAAGTTGAAGTATAGAACTATAGGTGGGGGTTAAATTATTTATATTGATAATGAGTTGAGATCCCAGCGTTTGATATGTGTGTAAAAACTCCAGAGCATTGCAAATAAAACTAACCCGGTAGGAATCAAACTTGGCATTTTCCCCATCTTCCTTAAATTGTTTTCTAGGGGGCAAAATCTCCCCATTAGAATAGATCTTACACAAGCTATCCAGGGTTGTGGAGAAAGATTTTTGATAAAATGCATCCATTAGACTGCTTATCTGTTGTCTATTTTTCCAGAAGATATTATATGCAAAAAGGTTTTCTGCTTTGCTGCGGTAATTAAGATAATAAATTAAATCGGCATTCACATTTACGGCTGCATAAATCATAGCATCCAGGTTATCCGCATCTTTATAATTTATATCAATACCAAATAAATTTGCATTTGAAACCAATAGTTTGATGATCTTAAAAGTAACTTTATCTTCCACTTTACAACTCATGCAAGCTTGTAAAAAAGCAGAATTAAACTCATCGCTTTTTAATTTTTTACGGATTTTATCGCCTTGTTTAACAGGGGAAGAATCGAGAAGAAAAAAAATTTCTTGCAGAATTTTAGCGCGCGCAACCGAATTTGAAATTTCCAGGGAATTTAGCATAGGGAGTCTCGAAAAATTACATAAAAAAACAGAAGCAAATTTTGTTTATTTGCGGCAAATATTATACAATAATCAAGATTAATAGCCATGTTTCAAAAAATAAATACAGGAAAACGGGCTATTATTTAGGGGTAAAATTGCGGGTTTGTTCTTCAATTTCTTCGTAAGCTGCTTGCGTACTCTCGTCTCGTTTTCTTAAACTTGCAAAATTTTGCTTGAAATTTTTAGCCCGATCGGCGATTTCATGAATATTTTTTAACGTTTCCATGGCAACATCTGGTTTTTTAAGCGCCTCCTCTACCTTGGTGTAAATCTCATGGATGTGTTTAGGTACGGGCTTGGTTTCGCCGTTTACAGATATTTTTGTACGGCTACCCAGTAATCCTACTTTCCAGTCTGTTGTTTCAATTAACCCTTTGATTTCTTGTAAAGTGTCCCTTGCAGCGGCATTTTCTAAATCGTGCTTTTGGGCAGTTGCATAGTTATTTTTAAACTCCTCAAAGCGTGCGCGGTACATATTGGATCCTTCTCCTCCTTTCTCAAGAGCTATGGAATAGTCAATGAGTTGCTGTGCAGCTTCTTTATCTTGAGCTTCATCCTTAGATAACATGGAAATGGCAGGAGGAGGAGCAGTAACTCCCATACCTGTTGCATAAATTCCCTTTAGCATGCGAACAAACGAATCTAGTGTGATGCGTCCATCTAATGACTGAAAATAGTCCGATAATTTTTGCAAAGGCGTATCAAATCTTTTTGCGATGAAATACTCAATAAAAGCTTGATGCCATTCTTTATCGTCCTGCGGGGCATGAACGCCAGTAGTGTCTTCTATTTTTTTCTTAAATTTGCTGAAAATATCATTAAAACCTACGGCAATATTGGTATGGGGTTCTTGTTCGCCCTGGTGTTTATTGGCCATGGTTGCATCTCTTGGAATACCATGTTTTAAATATAGACAATTTTTGCTCTATCGTCCCAGCTCGCATTCCATAAAGTGTGAGGTTTGGTTTGTAAAAGGAGAAATTTTACGGGTGTAAGCCCTAAGCAATATCAAGCTAAAATTGTAGTGGCTAATCTTTTGGGCGATGCATCTATCTTACCAGTCATGCGGTCTAACGAAGAAGACAACCACACGGCTTATGAAAAACCTTAATCATCATAAAACAATCTGGGAAAACGCCTGCAATATTCTTGCCTTTGGGCTTAAGGATGAAAGACGGCATAAACAATCGCTGCAACTAACTTGAATGGGTTTAAAAAGTTCTTGGATGCACTATTTTTGTCCAAATCCGGTAGTCCTGTTTAAATCTTTAAGTTTACTTTTATAAGCAGATGCATTAATTCGCATCCACCAATTCGATTTCCAGGTGGGAGAGAGGCTCACCCAGGAAAATTTCACCGACATTCTGGAACCGTTTGATGGAGTCGGTTACCAGATAGTGGGCGCTGCCGCCAATTGCCTGTAAATTGAGCAGGTTTTTCGCGGTTAACAGGGATTGTAGAGACGCAGCAGTGGCTTCAGCAGAGTCAACCACGGTGACTGCGGCAGGCAATATTTTACGTAAAAGAGGCTTGAATACGGGAAAATGGGTACACCCCAATAAGAGGGTATCTTCATCGCCAAGATCCGCCAAATAATGCAAAAGAGCAGCTTCGGCAATCGAATTTTCCACCATGCCTTCTTCGGCCAATGCCACCAGCACGCTGCAGGCACGGGCACGAATCATGGCATTGGGAATTTGTGTGCTAATTAATCGCTGGTAAGCATTGGCCGCAATGGTTGTTTCTGTGGCAAGCACGGCAATTTTCTGATTCTTGGTAGCCTTGACGGCAGCGCTTGCACCGGGGGAAACTACCCCTAATACGGGGATATCGGGCAAAAGAGCCTGCAAATGCGGAAGTGCTGCGGTAGTTGCCGTATTGCAGGCAATCACCAAGGCTTTAATGCGGCGTTCAATTAATATTTTTGCCATTTGCACCGCATACTGCTGTACCGTGGCAGGGCTTTTCGTGCCGTAAGGTAGACGGGCAGTGTCACCTAGATAAATGAATGATTCCTGCGGCAAAGCATCGCGTAAGGCACGCAATACCGTTAAACCACCCATGCCTGAGTCGAAAACACCAATCGCCAATTGTGATGGGTTCATGTTATCCCTTTCAAGTGATTATTATTTTTTGGTAAAGGTATAATTAGCCTTATCCTTTGGATCTTCCTCAGTCTCAAATTTAATCCCTTCTTGCAATTTTTCTTTTTCTTCGATGCTATCAATTTTGGCGGTATTAAACAGTTTTTTTGCTGCTAAAAAATTACTATTTTCCCACTTGACTTCCAGACGTGCCTCCGTCAATTTTTGCACTTCTTTAGCAACCCCTTCCTTGTCGGCCTTGGAAATCAGCGTATCAGGCAAGTGTTTGTTAATATACTTGATATTGAGTTTATTCTGCGTATATGGATTGGTGAAACCTGGCTCTGACGGGACATCGGCGCCGGCAACCGCCATTTTAATTTGTACATTTTTAAAAGCCGGGATATCTTTTTGTAAATACAGCAGTGCCGCCATGACGCGCGACGCTTGTTCAGGATCCTGGCCGCGTATGGTAATAGCCCCGTCCTTAGGTACATAACTATTGAAAAGCATGGATGCCTGCTTTAAAGCCACTTGTGCTTTTTCCTTGTCATTCAGGTTTTTGGAAAAATCGGTGACTTTACCCGTATTATCCTGTTTTAAAAAAGCAATTCGGTCAGCCACTATGCCATCATTGGCGGCTTTGGTAGCAAAAACACGGGTGGAAAAAATGGCATCGCCATCGCGTAATTTCTCGCCTTTGAAGGAAGGCTTGGTGTTGCTGTCGGTTTGCAGATTGATTCCATCTTGCAAATTCTGCATTTGCGCCGTTGGTGCTTGCGGCCTGCTGCCTTTTCTCACCAATTCATCCTGGAACTCAAATAACTGGCCGCCGGCACTGGTTAAGACAGCTTTTTCCTTAACTGGTACGGCAGGATATTTTTGCTTAAACTGCGCCTCGACCTGGGTAAAATCGCGCTTTGCCCTGTCATATAAGCCTTTAATTTCTTCATAAGATTCGTTTATTCTCTTTTTATCGTCTGCAGTATCTTCAACACCGCCAAACAAGGCGGTGGATTTTTTCTGCAAGTGTTCTACTTGCTGATAAGCTTTTTTAATTTTTTCAAAATTAGTTTTTATCTCATTGTAGATACCCTCGATCTGCTGTTTCGCGATCCTGTCTTCCTTGATTTTGCTTTCAAAATCCTGGATCTTGGCAAGCCATTGCGCATTGTCCTGGGCTTTTCCTGCCTGAGCACTGTAAAATTCGGCAAGCTGTGCCTGCAGGGAGGCAAGCTTTACTTGCGCGTCTTTTTTTTGCGTTGGGGCATCGCCCAACTCCTTTGTACTTTGCTCGGCTAAAAAATAAGCATCATTAAGGCCATCCAGATTTTTTTCAGCTTCATCCACAAGAGGAGCCAGGTGGGCAATATCGGCATCAGCATCTTCCGTCTCCTCATACTCTTCTATCCCGGTAATAGCCTCGGACTTTCCTTCAATGACTTTTGCGATATTTGCAAAAACATGTTCGCTTTGCAACAAAGCTGTTATTTCTAGCAATTTTTCATCGAACCCGATAACCTTAGCTTTTACATCTTCGTCTTCTTGCAATGCCCCATACTTAGCCACATGTTCTCTTTTTTCAGTAAGCTCGCGAATATTTTTAGCAGCCTTGGAAACATTGGTGGCGGCAATTTCAGCAACCACCTCGTTTTCGCTATTTAATGTCTGCAGAGCTTCCATGGCGCTCCGGTGTTTTGCCGCTACCGTCACGGTAATGCCTGTTTGGGGCGTGTCAAATTCCTTGATAATCTTTGCGAGTGCAACTTCTCTGGCTTTTTTCTGAATTCTTCCTACCGCTTCGTCAGAAAGGATAACCAAATCAGCATTTTTTTGTACTTCAGTAAAAAAATCTGCGAACTTATCTTTTATTACTGCACGCAGTTGGCCGGCATTCTTACCCGTGTCTGTGAGCGCCTGCCAATCTTGAAAGTTACCTGGTGCGAGCGCCAAAATCACGCGTTTTTCAGCCGCCAGCTTCTGTAACGCCTCAAATTTATTCGCATCAGCATGCGGGTCAACACCAGCCTCTGCAAGATCGCCTGGTTTAAAAAACTCTTCAGAAACGAGTGCTTGCATCGGATCTTTTTTGCCAGCAGCTAGTTTAAATTCATTAAACGAAGTAGCTTTGACTAAAGATTCTAAAGCTTTTTTTTGTTTGTCCGCTTTAACTGCATCATTATCCAATTTATCCAAATTGTTTAACGCGTCCAAAAGAAGTTGATTCTTGTTTATAGCCATAAGAAAGCTCCTACCTCGTTCAATGACTCTATTTTAAAACGGCAATGCTTAACACTTTATTAATTTGTCATATAACAAAACATAATGGTTACTTTGGCGCTATAAGAGTTTATTAAAAATGAATTCTGTTTAGTTAGTATAGCAAGGGATTAAAATTTTAACTTAAATAAATGGAAGATGGCATTAACCCAGTAAAAAACGGAAGTTTTTCTGGATTTCATTTAAATCAAATTTGTTTAAATACAAGGAAAAACTCATCCAGGCGCTCAGCGCTGCCAAGTCGCGGAATTGTGGAGGTAAATAAACCGGGTCGGTTAACCAGCCATGTTCTTTTATTTCGCGCAGCAAGGGCAAATCATCCAACACCAGTTTGCCCGTAAACAATAAGGGGATGGCATCAATCCGGTGCTGGCTGATGGCAAAACGGATGAAGTTATAAATAATCACGAAACCTTTGGCGTAAGACAAATCCTTGGTAAACGGGCCGCCGGTGGGAATGCTGCCGCGGAAGACGCGAACGCTTTGCTTGTAACTGTCTTCTTCACTAAGGCCGCAATCCAGAAAATAATGATAAATATCCAAAAAATCAGCGCCATGCGTGACTTTATCGAGTGCTATTACACGGTTGGTGATACGGCGCATGCGGCCTGGATTGGAGGAAAAACTGATGACTTCGGTAATGACAGCCAAGCCTTCCTGGATGACACTGCTTGAAGGCGAACCTTTGGAGAGAAAAAAACAGTAAGGCTGTAAAGCGCCGTTTAATGTAGTACCTACATGCACCCAGCCTTCATGCACTTCAAGATATTGCAAATCACGGTCGCTGAACATGACTTTTTGACTCAATTTAATGGTATCAGCACCGGCAGCGGCATCGGCTATCATGTCGTCGCTGACCATCACCGTCACATTGCCTGGATGCTGATTGAAGAACGTACTCAACCTCGCTTGCAGGATTTCCTGGGCTTGTTCAGCGGTATAACGTTTTACGTCTGCTTCCGATTGCAATTGCACATCCAGTACGGTCAAAATATCAAACAGCAAAGAGCCTAATTGTGACATCCGCGGCCCGCCTGCATAAAACGCATCGTCCGGGCTGCCATATAATTCCATCGCCAATTCGCAAAACGTCGGTGTACCGCGGGCTGCCAGCATATGCACTGCCCGGATGTATTCATCGCACTGGCGCCTGATAAGGCGCGTAACCGGAGAATATTGTCCAAGTTGATTTTGTGCGTCACGTAAAATAGAGCGAAATTCCTCAACCTTTTCCTGTACGTCAAAGGGCAGAGGGCGGTTTTGATAATACCCTGCATCTACAGCTGGAAGCTTCTTGCCTTTATGGCGAAAAAAATCTTCTTTAATGCTTTCATCCCATTTAATGCTGTCAAGAATACGGATCCGCCGCTGCGCTTCCACAATGCGTTGTGATAACTCCTGTATCACTGCTAATTCAGCATCTTGTTCTGACATCGCCAATCCTTAATTTTTCGGAGGCTGTATGCTCACCTGTGCATCTTGGTTTTGGGCAGGTAAATTATAAAAATAACTGAGATTACCGTCCGTCAATGGCGGCGGCACAACAACATTTGGCCCGTTACGGCTTTGTAAGTATTGCTTCTCACCATTGCTGGTGTAATAGGAAGCACATGCGCTCAGCAACAACACGGGCATGACCATTAGTATGATTTTCTGCACAACTACCTCTACACAACTAATAAAAAGTGTATCTTACTGTAAATATAATCTATTTTATTACAATAAGGCTAAAAAAGCTTCTTAATTCCATGGATATAGGGACATGCCGGCCTTTCCAAAGCTTAAATTAAGCGTAGCGTTTGCAAGATTTGCTGCAAAGATTGCTGCTGCTCTGAAGATAGGCTTGTCAATGGCAAACGGATTTCCTCACCAATCAAATTCATTTGATGAGCAGCCCATTTTACCGGGATTGGGTTCGCTTCAATAAACATCATTTGGTGCAACGGCATTAATTGTTCATGCAACTTAAGGCAAGTAGTTTCATCCCTATCAAGAGCAGCATCACATAATTTAGCCATATGTTTTGGGGCTATATTGGCTGTGACCGAGATGACCCCTTTTGCACCTGCCAACATCCATTGTGCAGCAGTTAAATCATCCCCGCTGTACACATCCATACTCTCGTGGCAATCATTCAGGATTTGCTGTAAACGCGTCATGCTGCCGGTGGCTTCTTTAATGCCAATGATGTTTGAAATTTTCGCCAATCTTGCCACCGTTTCAGGCAATAAATCACAAGCCGTGCGGCCAGGCACATTGTAAAGAATGATGGGAACAGCCACACTATGGGCGATTTGACTGTAATGCTGGTATAAGCCTTCCTGCGTAGGCTTGATGTAAGCAGGAGTCATAATAAGGGCTGCATCGATGCCGCATTCCATGGCTTCTTGCGTCAATTGCACACATTCTTTCGTAGCATTGGCTGCCGTACCTGCGATTACCGGAATGCGCTCTTTAGCTTGCTCCACGACCGTTCTTATCACTAATAATTTTTCTTCATGGTTTAATGTGCCGGCTTCGCCAGTCGTTCCTGCCGCCACGATTCCATGCGTGCCCGCCTCGATATGGAATTCAACGAGTTCCCGCAAACGCTCTATATCTATCTTGTCATCCCGCAAGGGGGTTACTAATGCGACGATGCTGCCTCGAAACATAATGTCCTCATAGCTTTTTAATGATGTATTCAATACTAATCGGAGTGTGGAGGTTTAACAAGCTCGCAGAAACATCAGTAAGCTAAACGATTATCAGGAATGCATTCACGAAAAATATCCTATTTATCGCGCGGCGCTAACAAGCTGCTTTTTTACTTTCATGAGCCTGGGGAACCGTGTAGAGCCTTCGAAAAATCCTGACTGCCCGGCAATGTCCAAATAAATGTTTTCCTCACAAACGCAATAATTGCTCTTTTTTTGATCTTTATTTTTAAATTTTGTACTAATATGAGTAGTGAAGGAAAAATAAGTTCAATCAAGAGGAATGAAATTATGAAACATGTAACTAAATCATTGTTGTTGGCAAGTGCATTTACAGCATTGGTGAGTTGTACTTCAACCCAAGTGGGTACCACAGCCGGAGCTGCAGCTGGTGCAGGTCTTGGCTATGCGGTAAGCGGAGGTACTGCCTTGGGAACAGTGATTGGTGCTGGTGCTGGCGCACTGATTGGTAATCAAGTCGGCCAATCCCAAGAAAGACGTTATTATCGCCGAGGCGGCTATTACTACTATTATTAACAGCCAGATGTTTCTTTTTAATAAGGGCGGTTATCCGCCCTTATTCCAAACTGATTAGCAGGATTTAATTTTTTAATTCCGGGGTTTGTTTTTCTTGCTCATTATCCTTTGTTGTGGTATTTCCTCCTGAAAAATATCCAAACAACGAGCGGCCTAAACTTGCAACTCCCTTAACTGCACCTTTTGTGTAATCACCAAACTGATAAGAACTTGCGGGAAGAGTTTCAGCTTGTTGTTCATTTATAGGGGTAACGACAGGTTTTTGTTCGACCGAGCGATAATTCCATACTTTGCTAAAAATAGCACGGGTATAATCGCCAAACTGATATTTTCTCTCAACCGATTCATTTGCTTTCGCAAGCCGCACTTCCACGGATTTAACAAATTCCGTTATATATTCATGGTTTGGTGCTTCCTTATTTTTTGCCAATTCTTTCAATAACAATAAATAGCGTGGGCCGCGCTGTATCGGAGTTACAAGGTGAGGAAGCAGGCCCTGCTTATTCTCATTGTTTTGGCGCATGTAATGATGTACATCAGTAAATTCTTTGGGGTTTTTGTCCATCTCCTGGGTATATTCCTTAAACAAGGGGGCATAAGCTTCATAAGCTTTAAAAAATTTATCTAATAGCTCGGCCCTGTTTTTACGCAGCAAGTTTGCATCCTCGCAAGATCCTTTGGAAAGGTCCAATGTGGCTGTCTTTTCCAGGTGAGTTAAAAGCTCGTCAGAGACTGTTTTTAGTGCTTCTGCAGCCGGTTTTATCTTGAGTAGGAGGGCGTGATTTCCAGTCAGTTTTTCCTGGCTTAATGCTGCAATTATAAGAGCCAGGGCTTTATTATACGTTCCTTCAGTCGCGATGATTTCCATAAAAACATTATCTTTAGATAAATCAGAACTGTTATTTTGCATAATCACCCTCTGTAGTAAATGACGATTTTTAATTTAAATTGCGCATTTATAGTACCATAAATTTTAATCTGAGTGAATATTATTTAAACATATAATTTGTTTGCAGTTCATATTGAAAAATTACTAATGGATTTTAAAGCCGGCGAGGTCAGAAGCGAATCTTTTTACAATAAAGAATTTTTGGAAATGCACACAGCATCTATGGATGCCATAGCCAAGCTTGTTTAACTGGCAAGAAGAACCAAGGACAAACTTTTTAAAATTTACCATCATCCTCAGGCTCAATGCTCAAACCTGCCCCCATATCCCCACCTCCCTCTTCCGCTAAACGAATTTTCAAGCCTACATTATTGCGGGAATCGGCATAGCGGATAGCATTTTCTTTGCTGATTTTGCCACTTTTATATAAATTGAATAAGGCTTGATCGAACGTCTGCATGCCTTGTTCGGTGCTGCGCGCCATGACATCCTTGATTTCTTCAATTTTTCCCTTCTCAATCAAATCTGAAATGTATGGTGAATTTAATAATATTTCCACGGCCGGGATGCGTTTTTCGTGCAAACCAGGAATTAATCTTAAGGAAATAATGGCTCTTAAATTTAAGGAAAGATCAAGCAGCAATTGCTGTTTTGCTTCTTCAGAAAAAAAATTGATGATGCGATCCATGGTTTGGTTCGCGTTATTGGCATGCAGCGTCGACAAGCATAAATGACCGGTTTCAGCATAAGCAATGGCATGTTTCATTGTGTGTCGATCGCGGATTTCCCCAATTAATATCACATCGGGCGCCTCGCGCATGGCATTTTTTAGGGCATTATCATACGATAAGGTATCGATTCCTACTTCGCGCTGATCCACGATGGATTTTTTATGATGGTGGATGAACTCAATAGGATCTTCAATGGTTAAAATATGCCCGCAATAATTGCTGTTGCGATAATCAATCATGGCGGCAAGCGTCGTGGATTTACCGGAACCCGTTGCACCCACTACCAGCACTAGCCCGCGTTGCTCCATGACAATGGAACTTAGCAGAGGTGGTAAGTTTAAATCAGAAAAAGAAGGGATACTACCCTTGATGTAGCGGACCACCATAGCAATCTCGCCGCGTTGACGAAATAAATTGATGCGGTATCGGCCGACATTTTCCACGGAGATAGCCATGTTTAATTCCATGGTACCTTCAAATTCTTTTTGTTGGGCATCATTCATGACAGACGATGCGATTTCCTGCATTTGATGAGACTTCAATGGGACTTGCCCAAGTGGGGAAGTTTTCCCCTCGATTTTGATGTAGGGGGGCGCGCCCACACTAAAAAACAAATCTGAGGCACCGCGATCCACCATCAGTTTAAAGAAAGGAACAATATCCATATTTTTCCTTAAATTTATGCGAAAGCAAAAAATAAACTGCACAATTATTTTATTTATACAGCGAATTATAGAATGCCAGGCAGTGTTGCGCGCCTGCAGTTTCACATATTCATGTTCTTTACCCTTTCTTTTCACACATCTGCAAAAATTGAACTATAATTATACAGTAAATTGAAAATGCAGGTTGCTTTTCAAGCTTGTTGCCATGGAGGGTGACTGCGATACTGCAAGGATGTGGTAATTGAAGGCACCTGCACTTCCAATACATTAAACTGCCGTGTGTTGTATGCTTTGTAAAAGTAAAGAATCGCCGGATTCTAAGGGATTAGGTATGAATGAACAAGACGAAGCATTAACTCTTTCCAACCCTCGTTTACTTTCAGCCATTTACTTCAGCTTGCTAGCCATCATTGCAACCATCGTACTGGATACTATTTTTTATGCATTGGGGGTGGAACAAGTATTGCCATTATATCAGGGAATTTTACTGGCAGTCCTCGTTGCGGCAATTTTTGGGGCTTTATTTGGCAAATTAATCGTATACAGTACGGCTCCTTACCGTACTCATGCATTTTGGTGGGCCGTTTTAATGGTTTTGGTGGCTTTACCTGTATATGATTTAGGCTTGCTTTACCTGCTCTCCAGTCAGGGCCGCTCCTTATTCACTGAAGCCAATGCTGCCGAACTCATATACTTATATTTTTTCCTCTTATTTTACAGCCTGATTCTAGTAGGAATCTGGCTTGCCCTATTGGCGGGAGTGGCGGCGATTTATTTGCGCGGCTTTTTAGTTTATTATCTACTGCAATCTTTGTATGAACGAAGAAGAGCGCCCAGAGAAGATATGGTGGTGAAAACAAAAACCCCGCTGCATGGCGAAACGACTGTTTCTCTGCCGCCTAAAAATAACCATCAATAAAGCAGCCGCAAACTAGCTTCAATTCAATTGACTTATATGCTAACCATTCTGGAAACTAAAGATGCCCTGTTTGCCAAGATGCAGGAAGGAGCATTCGTAATAACGCCCAACAACCGTTTAAGCCAACAACTCGTACACGATTTTTTCACGTCACAAGCAACAGATGTCCACACAAAACCCCATTGCCTACCCTATCAAGTCTTCTTGCAGTATGTATTGACACAAGTGCGCCATCGCTATGCCAAAATTAAGCATCCCATTTTACTGACACAGGCCCAGCAACGCTATTTGTGGCATGAAATACTTTTGCAAACCAAACATCATCCCTCCGAGACACTGATTGATAAAATTGAAGAAGCTTGGACGCGCTGCCAACTTTGGAAAATTAATCCGGACCATGAAAAATTCTTACACACGCCGCAAACGCAACAATTCATAGAATGGCAATATAATTTCCAAAAGCGCTTGCACGAATTACATGCCATCACAAAAGAACAAATCATCCCGTATATTTTATCTTACCCTGAATTTCATACGTCAACGGTCATCTGGGCTTGCTTTAATGATTTCACCCCCGAGCAACATTTATTGCAGCAAGCCTTAGTCAAGCAAGGGTGCAGACAATATGCATATGATTTATTTACCCCTCCTGAAATCCTGCAAGAATATGCTGCCAAAGACGAGCATGATGAATATCTGCGAATGACTCATTGGATAAACGAACGGCTGCAAGCAGGCGATAGGCGAATTGCGGTGGTTGTTCCCAATTTACAGGAAAAATCACGCTACTTGCAACGGTTCTTACAACAGCAATTTGACCATCAGCAATTTAATATTTCTTTAGGTGAGCCCTTAAGCATCCATCCTTTGGTCGCCCATGCCCTGGCTTTTTTAAGCCTCAATAAACGCATGCTGAGCAATCTCAATGCCCGCCTTCTGCTGCACACACCTTATATCGCAGGCTCGCATTCCGAGTTTCTGCAGCGCGCGCAATTTTTGCAAGAGGGGAAATTATTGCAAGAAGCCGAGATCCCTTTTTCACTATTTGCAAAAGAGCTAAACGCTACTGCACCAAAACTTAGCAAAGTCCTAACGGGATTCACCGATTTTCCACAGCAGGCTTCACCGGCCGAGTGGACCATACAATTTAAAAAACGCCTGGATCATTTGGAATTTCCCGGCGAGTATGCGCTTGACTCTACTGCGTTTCAATACCTGCAACGTTTGCTGCTGCTATTGGAACAGTTTTTAGAATTAACGGTAGTTACCCCTTTATTGAATAAAGAAGAAGCATTGTCTGCGCTGAGTTATTTAGCAAAAACCACGATTTTTCAAGTAAAAAAAGCTTCCTGCCCTGTACAAATATTGGGTTTATTGGAAGCTGCGGGTTGTACTTTTGACAGCATGTGGATTTGCGGACTTACCGATCAATGTTTGCCTGAGAAAATAAATTTATCTGCTTTTATCCCAATTGAAATGCAGCGGGCTTATAAAATGCCGCACTCCCTTCCCGCACTGGAAGCCGAATTTGCACGCCGTTTGCTGTTGCGCCTTAAAAATGGCAGCCGTTTTTGCGTGCTGAGTTATCCAAAACTAAGCGGTGATATGCCTAACCTGCCAAGCCCCTTGCTGCAGGCATCCTCCAAGCTTAAAGCTTGCGAATCATTGACCATACCACACCATAAAAAACTGGTTTTGCGCCAGGAAAATTATCATATCCCCTTGACTGCAGAGGAAAATATAGCGGGCGGCACCGCCTTGCTTGCCAATCAGGCGAAATGTCCTTTTCGAGCTTTTGCAGCGCACCGCCTGCATGCCAAAGCAGGTCTCTTGGTTTCCACAGGCCCAAACAGCAGCGAACGGGGCCAATTGATGCACAGCATCATGGATAAAATCTGGCAATATTTAAGTGATCAAAAAACGTTATTATCCTTGCCGGCTGGAGAATTAAAACACTTCATCACCAACACCATTGCCGATGTGCTAAAGCCGTATGCAGAGCAAAGGCCGCATTCTTTTCCGCCCGTAGTGCAGGAAATTGAGTTTCTGCGCTTGACGAACTTGGTTGAAGCTTGTTTGGAGTGGGAAAAAACGCGCCCGCCGTTCAAAGTTGAGGCATTGGAAAAAACATTTGCCATCCGGCTCGCCGGCATTGATTTTAACGTGCGCGTGGATCGGCTGGATCAACTCATCGATAGGGAAAAAAAATGGGTCATTGATTATAAAAGCCTATTACCCGCGCACAAGCCATGGAATGAAGAGCGTCCAGAAGAACCGCAGCTTTTGCTTTACGCCCTGCTGGATAAAAATATTCGTGCATTATTATTTTTGCAACTGCGTGCCGGGCGCTTGCTGTGTGCAGGTTTAAGTGAAGAAATCCTACCATTAGCCGGCATCAGCCCGGTAAAAAAAAATGAACACTGGACAGATTACCAACAAAAATGGCAAGAGCAATTGCATAATCTGGCGGAAGAATTTCAGCAAGGGTATTGCCCTCCCCTCCCGAAACGGGCAAGCACATGCCAATATTGCGATTTTCAGAAATTATGTCGTAACGGCTTGGCCGAATAGCACAAGAAAGAATTGTTTGCCTTCACCCTGGTAAAAAATACAGCGTTAATGTTCTCATAATAATTAAAATGTACAATAAAAATGTTTTTTATACCCGGTGCTGATGCAATGAGAGAAATCCTTATTACGCCTGAAAACATACACACACAACCTCCAGCATTGCTTTCTGATTTTTTTCAACAGCAAACGTGTGTTACTTGGGATGCCAATGTTCCCTATGCATTGGATTCCGAAACCTCCCTCGTATTTTCAACGCCTGTCATTAAAAGGGCCCGCAAAAATGATACACAGCAATACCGTTATGAATTTGTCGGCGCTGAAATTGGTAAGGGCATGTTCGGCAGCGTTTCTGCTGTGACAGGCACTTTGGCAATTGAAGCAAATAAGGCGGTAAAATTCAAACCAGGTGTTGACAAAAAAGCACGCGTAATAAAATGCGAAAATATTCATGAGAATCTGCTGATGGAAAGGGAAGCGCGCGAGCAACGGATACGAAATGAATACCATTTAAGCATGCAGGCGAAGCACTTGGCAATCAAGCCACCTACCATGGTAGATGTTTCGGCAGGCAAAACCAGTTATACGGTGATGAGAAAGATGCCCGGCATAACCTTAGCCTCTATTGTGCGCAAAGAGTTTAACGGGGAATCCATGTTAACGTTGCAGCAACGGATAGAATTGACCCAGGCCCTGCTCCAAGCGGTGAAAACGCAGGTAACGGATTTAGGTATCATTCATCGCGATTTGAAATGCGAAAATATTATCGTCGATCTCAACCATCCCATCACAGTCAATATTATTGATTATGGTTTGAGTATAAAAAATGATAATAACGTTTACGGCATAGCAGGGACCCCATTGTATTTAGCCCCGGAATCTATGGATAAACAACCTTTTGTGCATACCCCCGCCGCGGATGTCTATTCTCTGGGCCGTGTTTTAAGCTTGCTTTGGCAGGATTTTTTACTTGTCGAAAACAAATTAAAAAATTGGGAAGACCTTAAAGATAATGTCAATAATATTGATAAGGCCTATCTGCAGGATAATTTATTTAAAAATCTTAACTTGCCTTCTTTGCTTAAAAAGCTGGTTGTTGATGCGATTGCACCCATGCTGCATCTTAAACCGGAAAACCGCGCAACGATTGAAGAATGCATAAAAAATTTCCTCCATCTCGATAAATTTAACCATCCACATGGAAAAGCCATAATTAAAATTCTGCAAGATATTGCATCGTTAAACACTTATCAGCAAGAATTTATAAGCAATAATGAAGTTACTGCTGCTAAGGCTTTAACCAAGATGACAACCCAATTGCAAACTGCCCTGGAACCGTTATTAGAAATGGAGCCTGAAGAATTCCAAAAGAATCTTCACCAGGTTGCACGCTGCCAGGATATAATTGCTGCGCAGCAGAAAGCGTTCAGCACCCGGTATGATTTACGCTGCATTCTAATCAATATTGCCTTGGCAATTGCTGGGTTACTAGTTATATATGCGGCGTTAACATGCATCAATAAAGCAGTTACGGGTAATTTTTTATTCTTTGCCGCTCCAACTGCAGCGGGAAAAAAGACTGTCGAACTCGCACAGGATGTGGACAATTTAGAAAATATAGCCAGTACCCCATAACTTCCTGACCTTATGATAAAACACTGCCATTAAAAATGGCGAACCTCAATGTTCGCCTGGCTTATTATGAGTTCATGGCTGCTGGCAATTCGCATTGCCCGATGACATCTTGCATTTTCATGTGTAACTGTTCCGTTAGGGGGCGGAAGAAATTACAACTATATCCTCTGGTTTGTATGGCGCGTTTAACCATCAAGCCTAGGGTGGTAAAAATTCCAACGCCGATGAGAATGGATATAACTGATAATAGCTTAAGCATAAACTCACCCGTTGACTGGCGATTTTCCTGTAATATTGCAGCAGTTCTTCCTTTACGCAACTGAGCTTCAAACGCTTTAACATTTCGCTCATCATCAAAAGATTGCAAGTTCTCTTGCAATTCCTTTACCGCCTTGGCTTTTATATCTCCCATAATAACAGGATAAAGTTTATTCACTCCTCGGCAAATTTCATCTGTAAAAACCTTGATCTCTGCACCTTTGTATTCTGGGTGCCGGGAAATTGCATGCAGTATCCGCGCCAAAACCTCAAGATGCTTCAATGCCAAGTACCATTTTGTGGAAACGGGACAATTCTCATCATTTGCCCGGCTATAATCTTCGGCATTGTAGGCAAGCTTTTGCTGTATTGCCGTAAGCGCTTCTTCTGTAAGGAGCCCCTTACCTACATGCTGCAAAAATGCTGTCAGCATGAATAACTCATTCTCTGGCTGCTCTCCATGCACTTCTTTAGGGTCAAATGGAAGGATATTAGTGATTTCAGAAATTTTTTTAATATTATTGTTAAGTCCGGCATAAGCCTCACCCCTCCAATTATTTGCAAACCTTTGCGATTGCCCTTCGTGATGATAAAGATACTCCGCACATGCTTGCATCAGCATCGTTGCCGCTTCATTATAGCTAATTGTCATTTTATTCCTGTAAGAATAAAAATGTTTATTTTATACCCAGTTAGCGCAAAACTCAACGACAAGAATAGTTATATCTGCGGTTGAAGTTGCCTGGATAATTGGCACGCCTCTAATTATTTTTTAGCAAAAATGGTTAAAAAATCACATACTGTAGTATAAATAACTTACTTTGGTATGTAGTATAGTTAACTATTTAGAGACAAAGTGAGGCTTGTATGTATATGAATTTTAAAATCTTCCAAACCGAAAAAAAATTAGATGTTCAAGACTTGGACTTTAAACCCCATTGCAGTTGCGATTTTCCCCCGGCTGCAGAAGAACATCTCCTGGAGTTAGAAAGTCATTGCGGGCATAAATTACCAGACTTATTAAGGCATATTTACAAAACGTATAATGGCGGAAAACCGCAGTCAGATTATTATGATCCGGACAATCTAAAGGAAGATTTAAACTGTTTTGATGAAAGCGGTTATTGTAACATTGCTTATTTTTTTAAAATAGAAGCAAAAGAAGCCTTTGCGCAGTCAACCCAGGAGATTTCCAAAGAAAACAGTCCTGAAAAGACAAAATCCATGCACTCCATTTGGGACGCCCTTGCCTTATTTAACAAGAACTTTAAAAATGCAAAAGACAAGCTTCCTTTTGCAAAATGCGGCAAAAATACGGCAGATGGGATTTTTTACCTTGCCTGGAGTAAAGCAGAGCAGCCGCCCGAAGTCTGGTTATTAAAGCCTTTCATAGGTAAATTTTTTGTCGCAAAATCGCTGGAAGATTTCTTGCAATCTTTAAAAAAATTTGACGATGTGGCATACACGCGCGCACCCGTCTTATTGTGAAAGCCAGGGAAGGCTTTGCGCCTTCCTTAACTCATTCATTCCTACCTTAAATTGCACATCTGCCTTTAATCTTGTATAATTGAACACAAATTAATCATATTGGTTTATTGGCATGCCTATCCAAAATAAACATAAAGATCCATTATACCTGGACATTTGCGATAATTTAGCCGCTCAAACAGAACAAGGTTTAAAGAAAATCTTAAGCGTGCACTTTCCCGGGACAGGTGGCAGCGCGGAAGCGGGCTTCCCCACCAAAAACGCTTTTGATAAGCTTAGCGATTATTCTCTGCCGCTTATCAAATTTTCAGGGGTAGGGAGTGGCGAGAATGCACCGGTTCATCGCGACACGACATCGCTTGCACATAAAGAAAAAGCCGAAAAAACAATTGGCGAACAGTTGAGGACCTTATTCACCTCGCCGGTGTCTACCTCCACTTCAGATCCGGAAGAAATCAATAAAGGCTTCAACGAAACCCTGGCACTTACTGAAACTGGGGGCAATCTTGGCGGCATTACCACCGGTGCGGGTGAAAATGAAAATAATGAAATCATTTTAAATACTCTGGAAAGCCTTGAGCAAGATGGGCTTTTTCCGGATGAAATTGTACTCACAGGCCATAGCCGCGGCGCCATTAATGCCATTTATTTAGCCAATGAGATTTATGCCAAATACGGCGATAAAATCAAAATCCACTTAGTCCTGACTGATCCTGTTCCCGGTCCTTTTCATGAGATGGAATGGAAGAAACGGGTTATACCACCTTCTGTGGCAACATTTACGGCTTTTTACGCCGAGAAGCACAACCATATTTTCTTTCAGCCCCACGATCTGGCCCGCTTGACGTTCACGTCTGAAGATACAGTGATCACCAGTTATTCAACAATTGATGATCATATTTCCATTACCGGCAATAGCAAAGTGGAAAGAGCTTGTGTAGATGTGATTGCCGGAATCTATGGTTTGAATATAAACAGTAATGCTATTTATCGGGAAGATCTGGAATTAAACCGCCAGTGGTATGAAGCGCTGCAAGGAAAAGGCGACGCAGAGCAAACCGAATTTATTTTGCAACATTTTTCTCGTCCAATTGAGCGCAGAAGGCAAGAAATCAGAGAAAATTTAACCGAGCAAATTAGGATAGAAATTGCATCAGCTCAGGAAGACGCAACCAACTTAGGGGCACAAACTGCCTTAGAGGAAAAAATTGCCGAAAAATTAAAGCAATCTGAAACTAAAATTGCCAAAAAAGTTGCCAGCGAAATTGCAGAACTTGAAGAATTATTGATTACCACATATAAGGGTAAAGCTTTAAATTATCCGGCGCGTGAAACCAGTACTATGCATAGCCAGGATATATTTTGGCGCAAAAACTGCGAGTACGTAGCTAAAACTTCTCTGGAAAAATTGGCTGACAGGCCGCAATTGCAACAAAATTTACAAAAAATAAGAAATGATTTTGACAGCCATCCCCACACATTGAAAGCACCACCGCATGTGCATGACGAACGCGCAGCACAAAAGCTGGCAACCCCAAAGCAAAGGCTTAGTTATTTGCATGCCCAACATCGCAAAGGCGGCTATTACAATATAACCAGCAATGAGTTTGCGGCTTACTTGCTTATTCTTCTAACCTTAGGATTTTCCGCCACCATTTATAAAACCATGGAAGCTTACGACAATAAATTCCTGATCCTGCTTTTAGGCGTGCTCACCCTCAATCTGGCTACTTCCTTAATGTTAGCGGCACAAACCACCTATAAGATTGGTGCAAACCTGGCTACTGGCGGATTTTTTAGCCCAGGATACAAAATTGAGTCTGCAAATAACGAAAATGTGGAGCGAGAAAGAGATCTTGATGTCGATGGTTTAGGACTCGCGTGACCTGAAAACAGAGGTTTCCTGGAAAATAGCAGCGGTATGTAAGAACCTTTCTTACATACCCACTGCATGCAGCCAATCTTCGGTAGGCAACACCAGCTTTCTTGTTTGCAAATCAAACAAGCCAATTATCAATTCAGCCTGGCAACACAGTTCACCATTGCGAACCATTTGTTGCGAAAGTTTGCCAATTTTTTTTTCATAAGCAAGCATTTGCGTATTGATGACGATTTCATCGCGCAGGCGTAATTCCCGCAGGAAGGTGATTTTTATCTCAAGTATGGTAGGGCCTAAACCGCTTTCCTGAATTTTAGCCATCCCATAACCGTTTTGTGTTATCAATTCCCAGCGCGCTTCCTCAAACAAAGTCAAATACGTAGCATTGTTGACATGGCCGAAGGTATCTAAATAAATTTCCTTGATAACTAAAGGATAAGAAAAGATTTTGGCAGACATTTTACTCCTTATTTTATAAATTTTTTGCTGCACAACCAATCCTGCGAGTTTCTGCAGCTCTATTCGCGGCTGATTTTTGGCGATATTAAAAAGCTCCCAGGATCATACTCTGGGCGGTCTACTATTGTAGCGGGCCACGCACGCTCCCCACTCAAGCAAGTGCTTATTGCAATCGTCTTTGTCCAATAAAACTTCGATAAAACAAAGATGAGGCGTCTTAACTGCCGTCTCGATGGCTGCATTTAACTCGGATCGCGTGCTGACCGTAAATGATTTTATCCCGGCGTGCCCCCGGCCAAAAACTGCAGTTAACTGCGCATAATGCCAATTATTGAGTTTATTATATGGTCCATCATGAATTTGCACTTCAATGGTATAAGCTGCATTGTTCATAAGAAAAATAATAGGCTTTAGATCGTAACGGATAATGGTTGATAACTCCTGAGCACTCATTTGAAAAGAACCGTCACCTATGCAGGCAATTACGCGTTTTTTATCAGCAAGCGCCGCCTGCATCCCCAATAAAGCCCCAACCGACCAGCCAATAGAGCCATACTGCATTTGAATTTCAAAACCACAGCCTTCAGGCAATTTTAAGCGCATGCAATTAAACCAGGAATCACCTGTTTCAGCCAAAATCGAAAATTGATTACTCAATATATTTTGGATTTGCGCAAACAGGTAACGGGTACTAATGGATCCTTGCGCGTCGGGTGTAACCTCATTATACAATGGCGCCTCACCCGCAATGCGTTGATAAGCCCGGAGCGAATTATCATTAAATTGTAATTCTTTTTGCAAACCCTTTAAAAAATCATGCATAAACACATCGGTATAAACACATTGCCCAATACATACTTGCCCTTCACTGATGGAAACTGTTTTCAAAAGAGTAATTCCCCACCTATGACCCACGGTTGTGTAATCGTTTTCATTTGCCCCAATGAGTAAATACGCATCACTGGAATCCACCACTTCAGCACAACCAGGTGAACTCACGGGCCCCCAATAAATGCCAATAAAATTAGGATGCTGTTCGGAAATAAATCCTTTTGCGTCCGGCATCGCTGCCAAAGCATAACCTGTGGCGAGGCTTAATTCATTTGCTGCCGCTACAGCTTCACAAGCCCGCGTCTTGCTGCCCAGGATAAGCAGCGGTTTGCGTGCTTGATTCAATTTTTCAGCTGCATGTCGGACTGCAGCCTGCAGGGAAGAACTATCACTTTTCTTAATGACATTAAAGGCGCGCTCGGTTGGATCAGATATAGGGTAATTAGCCAGGTTACAAGCAATTTCAATGTATACAGGTTTTTTCTTTTGTATTGCCTGAGCAATCGCTGCATCAATTTGCAAGGCGGCATGTTTTGGCTGGTGGATGCGTACGGAATGTGCCGTAATCCGCGCATACATGTCACGTACGAAAAGAAGGTCATCATTAGCCAAAGTATGGTGCAAAATTTCAGCGTCTTGGATGGAATTTGTATTTGGACCGCCAGACACTACGATAACGGGCAGATTTTCTGCAAAAGCCCCGGCAATCGCATTCATGGCACTTAAACCGCCGACGCTAAAGGTGAGAAACAGAGCGGAAACTCCATGCACCCGTGCATACCCATCCGCTGCATACCCTGCATTCAGCTCATTGCAACAATAAATCATGTGCAGATCTTTATTTTTTATTACCTCATCCAGCAGCACCAAATTATAGTCTCCTGGGATGGCAAAACAGTTTCTAATTGCCAAATCTCTCAGGCGTTTTGCCAAATAACCGCCGATTGTATGCATAAGATCTCCCTATCACAGAGCATTATTTTCATTTGCACATGTCGTAAGCCGCACGGAATGGCTCGCTAGTTTTTGTAGTGGCTTCTTATATTAAAGTCTACTCTTGACTATTTTATCCAATAACAGTTACAAAACAGGATACATCCGACTATCTATCTGTTTAGGCATCCAGACTGGATAGAAATTTCGACAAAATGGAGTTGTCCATGGCAAATTTAAAGGGGACATGCATCATTGATCAAATAGTAAACAAGAAAGAAACAGCCTGCATCATCTTTGAAAATGAACAATTCATTGCTTTCCTGGACCATCGCCCCCTGTTCCCAGGCCACACCTTGATTTCACCTAGCAAACATGTAGAAACCTTGTATGATTTACCAGAAGATTTAATAGGGGATTTTTTCAAACTTGTAAAAAGCATTGGTAAAGCAGTAGAACTTGGCATGAATGCGGCTGGAAGTTTTATAGCCATGAATAACACCATCAGTCAAAGTATCCCCCATTTACATGTGCATGCTATTCCCCGCAATAAAGGAGATGGCTTAAAAGGTTTTTTCTGGCCGCGCAGCCGCTATTTAAATGAGGAGCACATGCTGCAGACCCAAGAGCAAATCAAACGGGCACTCGTACAAATTTTGTAAATTAAGCGCGGGAGAAATCAAACGCCAATGTGTCTGCGATAGAAGAATGCCCTAATGCTATGGCTAACAGCCGATCGACACCCAAAGCTACACCACTGCATGCCGGCAAGCCATGTTCCAATGCCTGCAGCAAAAATTCATCCGGCGGGCTACCCGGCAAGGCACGCGCTTTTCTGAGGCGCACATCCTGCAAAAATCTTTTTTCCTGGGCATCCTTATCTGTTAACTCATGGAAGCCATTAGCCAATTCCACCCCTTTAAAATACACTTCAAAACGCTCGGCCATGCCGTTTTTTATTTGCGCAAGTGCGGCTTGCGATGCAGGAAAATTATAAACGGCGACAGGTGTAGCCTCTTTGGCGAGAGCAGGCTCCACTACATGGCTCATCAATAAAAATAAATACTGATCGAAATCTGTTTCTTCTGCAGGCAAAATTCCGGTTAATGCAAAACGCGTCAATGCCTTTTTTAATTCGTTCAGGCTGGTATCGAATGGGTCAAAATCACATATTTGCATGAAAATATGTTGATAGCTTAACCTTTGCAGCGGGCCACAAGCCAGGATCTCTTGCAGCAAGGCTTCGACTTCCCCCATCAGTTGATAATGATCAATATTGAGTTGATACCATTCCAGCAGGGTGAATTCAGGATTATGCCAGCGGCCAAGCTCATCATCACGGAATACCCGTGCTAATTGATAAATTGGCCCGCTTCCTGCTGCCAATAAGCGTTTCATATGGTATTCGGGAGATGTTTGCAGAAAATAACGCTGACCACGAAAAACAGCTTCTATATTTGCCAAATAAACATCGGTAATGCCGAAATGTGCCATGACCGGGGTTTCAACTTCCAAATAGCCTCGAACATTAAAAAAGTGCCTGATTTTATTTAAGATGAGCGCCCGCGTGTGCAACGATGGCAGGGAAGCAGAAGGTTGCCAAATCGGTTTTTCCATAAAAAGCCGCATGAAATTCAAATTGTGCAAATATTATCATGAGCAGTCCGAATGAAAAACACGATTTTTGTAAATAATAAATGCTAAATTGCATAATAGCAGCCACTTATTGTATGTTATTTTATCAAAGCATACAGGTAACGCTCCTAAAGTTTTTTGTAGACTCCTCAGCTTTAATTTACGTACCTAATTAGGCAACGTCCCTAAAGTTTTTTAGCCAAGATTTCATCTTAAATTGAGCACAAATTTTTCTATTTCACTTCGATCTACCCCCTCTCCCACGATAGGAGTTTTGATAGTATGATGATG
>NZ_RZGS01000037.1 GCF_003989745.1 Legionella septentrionalis | reverse complement strand
GGGCATCATCATACTATCAAAGCTCCTATCGTGGGAGAGGGGGTAGATCGAAGTGAAATAGAAAAATTGGTGCTCAATTTAAGATGAAATCTTGGCTAAAAAACTTTAGGGACGTTGCCTAGTATTAGGCGCACGTTATTAAATGCCACCAATCCATTTACTGCCCCCAGCTATTAGTATAGCTGGGGCCTTATTAACTGGGTGACCAACTGGGGATCATCCTAAAATTAGCATGCCCACTTTCTTTTTTAGCTTCAAAAACGGGGGGTGTAAACATTTTAGGGGTTGCTTGCAGCCCATGTAAGATTCTGTAACTGCTCACGAGATCGTTTTTTTGCTGCGGGAACGTGTCAATTGCAGTTTGTAATTGTCCCTCATTGGTCACATAAGAGCGAAACTCTTTCATTAATTCAATATATAAATCACCCTTGTGTTCGGGAAATAACTGGCTCAATAACTCCAGCTTCCTCACTTCCCTCTCGGTATATTTGTGCAGCAATGGCAACATTTCCTTAAAGATTTGTTCCTTTTTCCCGGGGTTACTTTCAACGTTTTTTCGTAGTGAAGAAATATTACAATCGCCAAAAAACATGAGCTCCTCCTAATCATTATCTGTCGCTGCTTTTAGGTTTTTAATAAAAACCCTTACCGCCACTCTATCATAAGGCGCTGCAATCCCTATATTGTTTTTAACAATGGCTAGGACCATGAATTTAAATTGACAGGAATGTACATTAGGGCTAGAAAATCAAAAATAATTTTCATGCAACTTGATTTTACTGCTTAAGCTCGAACCTTTTTTCGTTACCGCTTGCATGCTGGCATCACGCTCTTTACCGGCTTTTTCACCATCTTCCTCAAGTGTGAAAAAACCAAGCTTGCAGTGTTTGATTGAATTTGCACCCAGCTCTGATTTCTCTATCGTTTGCTTAGCAAAATAATCTTTTTCATAATAGGGAAAGCCAGTTTCATTTGGAGCTAATATCTCGCTTGCAATGAAGTCATTGGATGGCGAAATTTGGGATTTTTGTGCAGATTCGTTGCAATAGTGGTCATTCTGCACATTTTTCAGGGCGCGAGCGTCGTAAATGCGCGTGAATTCTTTTTCCTTTTCATTCCAATTTTTCGGTAATCTGCTGCCCAATGTAAAGAAATTAAACCAATTATTATTCAAGTCCATGGACTTCTCACGGATCTTTTTTATTTCAGTTTGAAATGATTGCAGATAGGTATTAACATCAACATTTGTTACTGCCTTTGCCAGTAACTTGATAAGCTCCGGCGGGATCCCGACGTACACATAAGCATAATGCGCCCCAAAAGAAATAAGGTAACGGTTAATATAAGGGATTCTTAACGCCACCTGGGTGACGCTCACAACCATGCTGTTATTTATCTCATTTAAAAAATTCAACCCTGCATCAAGCTCTGTTAACAACACAATAGCATAGGGCCGCAGGGCGTTGCTCTTCATTAACTTGCGCAACGATTTTAATTCAGCAGGGATGAAGATGGTTTTTATCACATCAGCGCCCATGTAAATGACGGGATGCTTTGCGATTCTTTCTTTGAATTGTTTTAGTTTGAGGACGTAGTCATTGTCATTACGTTCAATTTGCTTTAAAAAATGATTTGCGCTTTTGCCAAGCAAATTAGTACTGGCCAAGGATAGCCACCAACTCATGGTAATAGGGTCGAGAGTAAGCTTGGGAATTGTGGTGGAGTTTTCCGGTATTTTAAAATCAACTTGGTGTGCGTGCATGATGCTCATTAAATATAAGAAATTGGCTAAGCTCGCATCAATAACTGCATCGCTTAAATTTCCTTGAGCCATGCTTTTGATGACATGGCCTGCAAGCGCTTCTATTCCATTAAACATTAATCCAAAGCTGGTAATAAAAGATTTCTCGGCGAGCAAAAGATGCACTTGATGCTCGGCACATATTTTTTTTCTTGCTAAAGGGTATTGGAACGTGATAAATCCCCGCCAATAAGCATTTAATAGTAACCCTGCGGGATAACCCACGTAAGGAATAAACTTAACCATGTTTTGCGAAGCAAGCATGGCTAGCGAACCCCAGAGAAAATGTACTTGTAAGCTGACTTCTTTATTTAATCTGTCCCCAGTAATTTTACAATCCTGGCAAAGTGTAATTTTATTATGGTTGGCAGAACCCAATTCTTGCGTATTAAATTCCTCATTAATAAATGGAGTAGAACCAATCGTGGCCGCCGTATTATAAACTACATTTCTTAACTTAAGACGCGTATAGAGCACCATATAAACCGCTGTATCCAAAGAAGTCTCTGCCACTTGAAACAAGACATAGTCTTCATAATCGCCAAACTGGTTTTTAAGTTGTTCTTGTAATAATTTTTTCGCGCCCCGATAGATTACAAATGGCGCAGCAAACTGAATGACATTGATAAAGAAAGAATTGGCCAATAGAAAGCGCAGATTTTCCGAATCCTTAACCTTTTTTACCGTATCCGGTACGGCTGCAGTATGGGTTAACAAATGACCGCCAAAATCAATACTGTAATGGATAATTGCGAGGGTAATTTTTTTTACATAATTCCAAACATTTCGCAGCATGGCAATCCTTGTCTGGCTGTTAATATCTAGATTGTATTTGCTGATTTAGGTGAATACAAATTTTCATTCACCTTTCTGCTGAGTTGATTTAGAACAGGAAATGCACTGTAGCAATAGAAACTGGATGCAAAAAATTTTTAAAAACGCTGACTTTGGTTTATGGTAATATACTTGGCCGGGTAACAGCACACAGCTTGGTTACCTTGCTGATTCAAAAATACACCGCATTGAGTGCGGCTAGAGTAAGAGAATTGAGAAATAAATTTATAAAAATAAATTTCTGTAAGCTGTTTCGCTATTTTTTCCTGGTGCTCTGTTGCCTGCCATTAATAGGAGCCCTGGAAACCATTAACCCTACCTACTTCAAAGTTAATGGCATCCGCGGCGAAGCATTAGCCAATGTGCAATACCGGCTGCTTGAACTTTATAAAGATGATGCCATTACCCGAGTTCCTCCAGACGTTTTAAAAGAACAAATTGCCAAAGCGATGTATCCTTATGGTTTTTTCGAACCCAAAATTATCCTTGCTTACAACAATGACAAAAAAATAAATATTAATATAATACCCGGCCCGCAAATGCGTATTAGTTCTCTCACGGTACGGGTTGTTGGTGAAGGCGCAAATAACCTCAGAATCAAGGAGGCAGTAGACAAACTTTCCATTAAGGCAGGACAACCTCTAAACAATCCTTTATATGAAGAAGCCAAGAATAATTTATTAAGCGCTGCTGAACATCAAGGCTATCTGCATGCCGCTTTTGATAAATCCCAAATTCTTATTGACAAAAAACGCTATAAAGCCGACATCACCTTAATTTTTAACACGGGTGCACAGTATTATTTTGGTAAACTCACCTTCTCCCCTACCTATGTGTCGCCTGAATTATTAAGACGTTATGTTCCTTTCAAATATGGGGAACCCTTTTCTACTGAGCAAATTATGGCTTTGGAAGGCAACTTGTCTGCAAGCGGCTATTTTAAATCAGTGGTTGTAAAGCCTGATATTGATGATATTCGCCATGTACCAATCGATATTCATTTAGAACGTGTGCACCGCATTAATTATTCATTTGGTCTTGGTTATGGTACAGACACCGGACCCCGCGGGCGGGCGGGTTTACATATTGCTCCCGTCAATCGGGCAGGACACAAATTCAATACCATTGTACAAGGCTCATTTAAAGAAAATGCTTTATTAACGCAATACATCATCCCTGGAGCCAATCCGGTTACCGATAAATACAGTTTATCAGGCAGCCTGTCTAATCTTAACTACAGCAGCGGTTATGCAAATTCCGTGCTCTTATCTGCCGCCCAACAACATGCCAAGGCGAATCATCAGCGCACATTGTCTATCAATGCCCTGGACGAGCGCTATAACTATAGCGGCGAACCTAAAAATACGGAAACGGTTGTGTTCCCGAAAGCTACTTTTACATGGCGGAAAGTCAGCGATCAATTATTTTCTCCCAATGGTTACAATGTTACTCTCAGTGGTTTGGCCGCCAGTAAAGCCGTACTTTCAGATATAAATCTGGCACAAGCGTCGCTCGATGCAAAAGCTGCGTTCACCTTTGCACCTTTACGCACGCGTTTGTTTTTTCATGGCATACAGGGATTCACCGGCATCGATAATATCAATAACTTACCTCTATCCTTGGCTCTACTTTTAGGAGGTGCGGAGAATCTTAAAGGATATGGCTATAATTCCTTGGGTCCCGGAAAAATTTTAAGTTATGCCGGGCTGGAAATCCAAAAAGAAACGTTTTCAAAATGGTATTTAGTCGGTTTTGTAGACGCTGGCGATGTTTATCAACCTGCGCCTAAGGAATTCAAATACGATGCCGGTATTGCATTAATGTGGGTTTCACCCGTTGGACCTATCAAAGTAGGAATAGCACAAGCGTTAAATAACAGGTTTAATAATACGGAAGGCCGAAATCCGAAATTGGTAATCAACATGGGACCTGATCTTTAATGGGTTATTTAAAATCAGCAGCGTACATTATTTTCCTTGTTTTCATTCTCTTGGCGAGTTTGGTTTTATTCTTACTAACGACTACGCCAGGTTTATACGTAGCACTCCAATTAGCAAACCTTACCCTTCCTGGGACACTGGAAATCCATCACCCTCAAGGCCGTTTAATTGATGAATTATCTTTCTCAGAACTCACTTATGCAGATGACACGCTGACCGTCCGCCTCGTTCACGGCAGAATAAACTGGAAATTGACCAGCCTTCTGCATAGAAATTTTTCTATTTCCCGTTTATATGCACGCGAAGTATTAATTGATATTAAAGACACGCCCAAAGCAATTGAACAAACGGCTTCCCAAGACTTCTCCTTCCCCACACTCCCTGTGGATTTAACCATCCATAAGCTTACCATAAAAAAAATAGAATTCAGGCAACTGGGAATCACGCATCAAGTGCAAAAATTCCATGCCAAAGCTGTCCTAAACAATAAGATTTGGGATTTTCCCGAGCTAAGTGCCGCTTATGGCGATTATGCTTTTTCCTTGCAAGCAACAGGCGGTGTACAAGCCCCTTACGTTTTAACTGCATCCTTACACGTCATGCCGCTGGATTTACAAAAAGAACAATTACAGGCACATTTCAACCTAAACGGTGATTTAAATTTGTATCATCTGCAAGGACAATTGAGCGGCCCTGTGCAAGGCAATGTTGCAGGTTTACTAAAAAAAGGGCGTGATGTGCACGTGAAAATTTCCTGGAACCACTTAAAATGGCCTATTCACGATAAGCAGAATGTGGAGACCAAGAAAGGCAGTATAACCGTTACCGGCACTCTCCCCAATCTTAATATACAAAGTGAAGTGGATTTGCTTACACCTGTGGCGGCGCAATGGACAATGCAAGCCTGGGTTAAAGATAAAAAAGTGCATGCACGCAGCGTTATTCGTACCGCGCAAGGAAATATTACTAATACCCTTGCATATGATGAAAAATCCCAACCTAAATTACAAGGCCAGCTAACTTCAAAATCCTTTAATCTCATTCCCCTGGGAATACCCATAGATGAATTGCAATTTACGACAAAATTTTCCGGCGACTCTGTAAAAACCTTATCAGCGTATTCCAATTTGTCGGGACGTTATTTAAATACGCTTTTACAAGCCAATGTGTCTTATGCAGAAGAAAAGGTGAAAGGAAGGATTGCTCTAGGGCCTAATACCATTACTTTCAAAGGCCAACCCCCGCTACAACTTGAAGCAGCTTTTACACTCCCGCAGCCTAAGCTTTTAACAGAAGCGCTGGCAGGATTGGAAACTACGCTGACGGGAAAATTAATTCTACGAGACGAGCAACATGGGAAATTAAACCTCGCGATAGGGGCCGGAAAATATCAGTCTGCGCAAGATCCAGACTTGCCTCCCATTTTATTTCAAGGGGGAAATATAAATTTTAACCTGCAACCGGACAAGCTTAAGATAGCTGGAATGTTAATCATTGATCCGAATAAAAAACTGAATTTGAATTTTAACTTCCCCAAGTTTCATCTAACGCAATTCAATTTAGCCCGGCAATCTGTGGATGGAAAATTAAACCTGAGAATCAATTCATTACAATTTCTCAAAGGATTAAGTCCATTATTTGAGAAGCCCGAAGGCGAATTGACAATGAATTTGCTCGTCAAAGGCAAAGTACAGAAACCCGTAGTAGAGGGTGAATTGTTATTAAACAAGGGATACGTGTTTATCCCGAAATTAAATCTGACATTAAACCCCATCGAAATCCGCCTCATCAGCCAGAATCAACATTGGACTGCAAAAGGAATTGCCCATGCAAAAGGCAAAAATTTGACCATTAACGGAAACGGGCAATTTACCCCGGGATTGTCCGGAATGATAAAATTAACCGGCGAGCAATTTCCTTTGATGGATACAGCCGAAACCACGCTTAATATTTCTCCAAATTTAACGTTAACTTTTAAAAATAATGCATTTGCCCTCGATGGTACCGTGCTTGTTCCTTCCGCCACATTAAAACCTATTTCATTTAGCAGCACGGTTGATTTAAGCGAAGACGCCGTTTTTGTGCAAGATGAACCCGCAGCCGCCCCGCTTAATCTGACCACTAATGTCAAAATTGTGATGGGTGATCATGTGGAACTGGACATCAAAGGGCTACATGGATTCCTGGACGGGAGTTTACAGATTAAACAATACCCGAAACAACCTCCTTTTGCGGTAGGTGAATTAACCATACGTGATGGCACCTATAAAGCATATGGACAAGATTTAACCATCCAGGAAGGACAATTGCTGTTCAGTGGTGGTATGATCACTAATCCAGGCATCCGTATCCGGGCAATACGCACTTTTAAAAATGCTTCGGGAAATTTTTCAGGCTCCAATCAGTTATTTGATTTCAATCCGGGAAACCTGCAAACACTGGACTTGGGAAACAAAACGATAGTGGGCATTGAAGTAAGCGGGCGCATCAGTTCGACCAAAGTAAAGCTGTTCTCAATCCCTGCCAATTTATCGCAAGCCGATATTTTATCGATGCTTATCTTGGGGAAACCTGCCAATCAAGCCAGTAAATCAGGCGGGCAATTGCTGCTGACTGCAATTTCTGCCATGGATCTTGATTCAGGGACTAAGGGGGTTCAATTATTGGATCAGCTTAAACAAGCCTTAGGGTTTGATTTTAATCTGGAAAGCACATCGCAGTACAACCAGCAAACGAATCAGATGACGGATGGAACAGCATTTGTAGTTGGCAAATCATTGACCAATCGTTTGTATTTAAGCTATAACATAGGCTTGTTCCAGGAAGACAGTAACGTTTTAACCTTAAAATATTTATTAAACAAGTTTTTCAGCCTGCAAGTCACCGCCAGTGATTCAGGCAGCGGCATTGATTTACTTTATACCCACAGCCAGGATTAACATGACACAATACCATCTGCCATTGCGCTTGACGCGTTTACGGCGTACACCGAAAGCACGCGCCCTCATCCGGGAAACACGTTTGCATGCCGAGCAATTGATAGCCCCTCTTTTCATCAGTGAAACCTTGACGGCAAAACGGCCTATCGGTGCAATGCCTGGTTTGTTTCAACTTACTTTGGATGATTTACCGGAAGAAATCGCAAGCATTTCCAAACTAGGAATTCCAGCAGTGTTATTGTTCGGCATCCCACAGCATAAAGATGCAGAAGGCAGTGCTTCCTGGCAAGAGGACGGTATTATTCAAAAAGCAATCCGTAAAATACGCAGCATTAATCCAGATTTATTGATCATTGCGGATGTATGTTTTTGCGAATACACCGAGCATGGGCATTGCGGGGCTTTAAAAAATCAAATGATTGACAATGATCATACCCTGGACTTGTTAGCCAAACAAGCACTGAGCTATGCCCAGGCCGGGGCTGATTGGGTAGCTCCTAGCGGCATGGTGGATGGCATGGTCTTGGCTATTCGACAAGCTTTAGACGCTGCCGGTTATCAAGACGTGGCTATTTTAAGTTATGCAGTGAAGTACAGTTCCTCTTTATATGGCCCTTTTCGTGAAGCAGCGGAAGGCGCACCTAAGTTTGGCGATCGCAAAACTTACCAAATGGATCCTGCCAACGGTTTGGAAGCCATCCGCGAAGCCGCATTGGACTTGCAGGAAGGTGCCGATTTACTGATGGTCAAGCCGGCAATGAATTATCTGGATGTTATTTTGCGCATAAAACAAAAATTCCCGGAGGTGCCGCTCTGTGCCTACCAAGTCAGCGGCGAATATTCCATGATTAAAGCCGCGGCAGCGCAAGGGATGCTCGATGAAGAACAAGCCATGCTAGAGAGCTTGCTTGCGATTAAACGCTCAGGCGCTGACTTTATCATCACCTATTTTGCGAAAGCTGCTGCTCAAATCCTTGCAAAAAAATAAAGCTTCCTGCATATCACTTAAAAAAATTAAAGCGCAGTCAGGAGCGTTCTGTTCTCCTGACTTTACTCGTGCCACCATTTAGAATCAGGGATCTTTTGCAAAGAAGCCAGTAAAGACACCTACGCACTTACACCATTACAACAGGATCTGTCATGGCAAAAATTGAAAGAACTGCGGGCATTGAATTTATAATTTTTGCAAAACTTCCTGCAAATGCTTCACTGGCTCCACTTCGATGGCCATCGCTTGTTTCGGAGCATTTGCATGCGGAACGATCGCGCGTTTAAATCCATGTTTTGCTGCTTCTTTTAACCGTTCCTGGCCACTTTGCACAGGTCTTATTTCACCTGCAAGCCCCACCTCGCCAAAGATAATTGTTTTGCTGTCAAAAATACGATTGCGAAGGCTGGATACAACAGCTGCAAGCAAGGCTAAGTCACTGGCAGTTTCTGTTACTTTCACCCCGCCCACTACATTGATAAACACATCTTGATCGTAAGTCGGTATGCCGCCGTGGCGGTGCAGCACTGCCAATAAAATTGCCAAACGATTTTGTTCAAGCCCGGCAGTAACCCGCTTCGCTTGTTGCCCATGTGCCTGATCAACTAAAGCCTGCACCTCCACCAACATGGGGCGTGAACCTTCCCACGTTACCATGACTGCGCTGCCAGGAGTAGGGTCCGGTTGGCGGGATAAAAAAATGGCTGATGGATTGGCCACTTCCTTTAAACCACGGTCGGTCATTGCAAAGATCCCTAATTCATTGACTGCCCCAAAACGGTTTTTGATGGCACGGATAACCCTAAACCGGCTGTCGTTTTGACCTTCAAAATATAAAACGCAATCCACCATATGCTCTAATACCCGAGGCCCGGCAAGAGCACCCTCTTTAGTCACATGCCCCACTAAAAATACGGCTGTTTGCGTCATTTTAGCAAAGCGCACCAATTGCGCGGCTGATTCACGCACCTGACTTACACCCCCGGGTGCGGAAGAAATAGTATCAGTAAAAATGGTTTGAATGGAATCAATGACCATAACCCGCGGTTTTTCCTTTTGCGCGTGTGCAAGAATGGATTCTACCTGGGTTTCCGCCAAAAGGCGCAACCCGGCCACAGGCAATTGCAAGCGCTTGGCACGCATAGCCACTTGCTGCAAGGATTCCTCCCCGGTCACATAAAGCACATTTTGCTGTTGCGATAAATTGGCCAAGGTATGCAGTAACAAGGTGGATTTTCCAATACCGGGATCGCCTCCAATCAAGACCACAGAACCATCCACCAAGCCGCCGCCAAGGACCCGATTTAACTCCGAGAGGCCACAATCCATACGGGATTGATCGTCTAGTGCCACGTGCTCTACCAAGGTCACTTCGGAACGTTGGTTCGCATAATTGCCCAAACGCTGGCTTTTACCCGATGGGGCTTGCTCTTCCGTCAGGGAGTTCCAGGCACCGCATTGGCTGCATTGCCCTGCCCACTGGGAAAAAAAAGCAGCGCACTGGCTGCAGACGTATTTGCTTTTAATTTTCATGCTTACCTCATCAGAACCAGAAAACTTGTAAAGAATCCTGCTGCACCATAAACTGGGGGCATTGTGCAAGTGCAAAGCACCCAGTTTAACACCATAAACAAGATGGAATTAAATGAATAAAAAAATTTTTGAATGGGCAATCGTTGGCGCCGGACCTGCCGGCATCGCCGCGCTGGGGAAATTGCTCGACCATGGCATCGCCCCTGAAAAAATTCTTTGGGTTGATCCTGAGTTTGCCGTGGGGGATTTGGGGAAACACTGGAGCAATGTATCAAGCAATACCAGCGTGCGCTTGTTCTTGCAATTTTTACAAAATGCATCTTCTTTTGCTTATGAAAAAGCTCGTAAAGCATTCTTGCTTAATCAGTTACCGCAAGAAAAAACCTGCCTTTTACAGCATATTGCCGAACCCCTGCAGTGGGTTACACAACAGCTTTGCCAAAACGTGCATGCAAAACAAACCATGATCCATGAAATGAATTTGTCTAAGCGGGTTTGGCTTTTACAAAGCAATAGCGAAACGTTTGCAGCAAAACAGGTTATTTTGGCTACAGGAGCAGTTGCTGAAAGTTTAAATCATCCTGAAATTGAAACCATAGCTTTTGAAACAGCCATCGATTGCAAACTTCTTGCACAAGCAGTAAAACAAGAAGATAGCATTGCAGTATTTGGTTCTTCACATTCTGCAATCATTATCATTAAAAATTTGGTCGATTTAGGCGTTAAAAAAATCGTTAACTTTTACCGCTCCCCCTGCCGCTATGCCGTGAACATGGGTGATTGGATTTTATTTGATAACGCAGGATTAAAAGGCGAAACTGCCGAATGGGCAAGGGAGCACATCGATGGAGTGCGTCCTGACAATTTGAGCCGTTACATCAATAATGCCGCAAATCTTGCCAGTTTTTTACCTGAATGCAATAAAGCCGTCTATGCCGTTGGCTTTAAAAGGCGTAACAGCATTCATGTCCATGAATATGAGCCCATTCAATATAACCCGCATCTTGGCATCATTGGTCCAGGATTATTCGGACTGGGGATAGCCTATCCTGAGCTAAAAGCAGATCCATTTGGCAACGAGGAGTATCAAGTCGGATTGTGGAAGTTCATGGTCTATTTAAATAAAATCCTGCCGGTTTGGCTTAAATATTCGCCATAATGGCAAAAGAGGAAAGGTTGAAACCCGAGGCTAAGGCAGTATAATTGCATGCTTTACTTGGCCGCAGGTAGGAATATGACTAAGACAATTCATTTTGAAAAAACAATTACTGAACTTGAAGACATCGTTTCCCAACTGGAAAAAGGTGAATTGTCTTTGGAGGATTCTTTAAAACAATTCGAAAAAGGCATCACCCTGGCGCGAAAATGCCAAGAGATATTGACGCAAGCGGAACAAAAAATCGAAATGCTCTCAAGCTCCAAAACCATTGATAACGGGAAAGCTGATGACTAATCAATCCATCAGCGCTTATGTGACCCGCCATGAAAATTTGTTATTAAGTTTAATTGAAACATCCGATATTCCCGCAGCGCGTATCAAAGAAGCCATCCTTTATTCTTTATTTCCGGGAGGAAAGCGCTTACGCCCACTTTTAGTTTATTTATGCGGTGAATTAATCGATGTGGAAGTTTCCTGCCTTGATTTTATTGCAATTGCCATCGAGTTAACGCATTGCTACTCCCTGGTTCATGATGATTTACCCGCCATGGACGATGATGACATACGCCGCGGCAAACCAAGCTGCCACCGTGCTTTTGATGAAGCCACTGCCATTTTAGTAGGCGACGGCATGCAAGCCTTGGCCATAGATGTATTGCTTACCCATTTGCCACAATCATTAGACGCCTCGCAAGTAACCGCTATTGTGCATGAATTGGTTAAAGCCAGCGGCCCTGCCGGGATGGTTAGCGGGCAAAGTTTGGATTTGTCTGAACTAACCCTGAATATTACCGAAGAACAGCTTAAGCAGGTTCACCAATTAAAAACCGGAAAATTGATATCGGCTTGCATTAACATGGTGGTCGCTGCAGCAAAGCCGACGCTTAAAGAAGTGAATGCTTTGCGCAAATTTTCCTCTTGCCTAGGCTTGGTGTTTCAAATGCAGGATGATTATTTAGATCAATATGGCACGCTGGCACTAGGCAAAGGGCGGGCTTCGGATGCTGCCAATCAAAAGAAAACATTTGCCGCTCTTTATGATCAGCATCAGCTAGCCAATTTGATCAAACAACATTACGGGCAAGCAGAAAAAGCATTAGCACTATTTGGAAATAAAGCCCACAATTTATTGGCATTAATCCACTCGTTGCAACAAAGACATTAGGAAATAACATGCTGGGTGCTCTGACTACCATTAATTATAATTTTTTACTCAAATGCCTCGGTTCCTTAACCGTTGCAGCCGTAGCTGCGTGTATTTTAATCAGCATGTTTTCCCTTTTGAGTTTGGCATTAACACCGGTATCAGTGGTACCAGCCACTATGGCCTTGGCTACCGTCACGGCTTCCACAGCTGCCGTTTTGCCCCTATTGGCGGCAGGGCTTTTAATCGTTGGCATGGTTGCAATTGCGGCTATTTTAGCATTAACGCATGCTGCTGGCAGGTGCGATGCCTCTATTGAAAATCCGCATGTGCACAGGCACCCCAGCCATCATTATCCCCAGCATGTTCATTCCAGTTTCTTCCATTACCCACCCACTGTCCACGTTGAGAATCAGTCAAACCATCACTACCATACTCATTTAATGTAATTAAGCGGCCCTTATAAAGCCGCTGCCTATCTTTTTAAGTATTGTAAAATGAATTGTCCTTGCTGCTGATTTTTGTCAGCACAGTGCAAAAAAACCGAAAAATCCTCGCAAACCCGGTAAAAAGTTCCATCTTCTCAATCTCTTAATTATCTGTTATGTTATTTGCCGAACTCATAACTTAAAGGTTAACCATGCCAATCATCAATGGGACTCGTTCTCAAAAAAAAGAAAAAATTAAAGCAGAAATTAACAGCGAAATCTTTACTCAAATTAATGAGTATTGCGCTTGGGCAAAAATAGATGACATCGGTTTTTTTATTGAAGAAGCCGCCAGCTTTATTTTTGCAAAAGACAAAGATTGGAAACAACGCAAAAAATCCGCAAAAAAACGTTCAGAAACTTCGGCAGCCTAACAACTGAAATTAACTCCCTTTTACCGGGTTCAAGCGGAGGATCTAAGTGAGGGTTGTCTCCTTTTTTATGTAGGAAATCCCTTACATCCTCCTTTATGTGTCGCAACCAAAAGTTCGGAGAATTAATCTTACGGGAAATAAAAAAAATTCCTTGACAGTCAAAGGTTGCCTCATTAAACTTCGAGTCTCTTTGAACGTAGCAATACGTAGAAGTAAGTAACCATCAGGGGTTATAGCTCAGCTGGGAGAGCGCTTGCATGGCATGCAAGAGGTCGGCGGTTCGATCCCGCCTAGCTCCACCAACTAGTGATGGTTTAGTTCCAGGGTCCCCATCGTCTAGAGGCCTAGGACATCGCCCTTTCACGGCGGTAACAGGGGTTCGAATCCCCTTGGGGACGCCATTTGTTTAATGGCAAAAGGTACAGCTTATAAACATGTTTTAGATCCAGGTCCCCATCGTCTAGAGGCCTAGGACATCGCCCTTTCACGGCGGTAACAGGGGTTCGAATCCCCTTGGGGACGCCATTACTATTTTCCTTTATTTGTTACATACAAAGTCAACTCTCATCTTCCCTGATCTAACTAACTTTCGGCATAGTTACTTATATTGCTTAATTGCAGTAAGATAAGACAAGCCCTATAATCAATTTCCCATTTTACAGGAAAAAATAATGACTATTGCTGAAAAAAACAATCCCCTGGAGAATCCATTAACTGGCGAAGATTATGCTGAAGCAATGAATTTTATAGGGCAAAATTTATTATCATCCCTGGCCCAATCGATAGAAAATCTGCCGGCAGAATTACGCAACCGTCAAGTTGTATTTCAGGGCTTGTCCGCTTTTCTGACCAATATTATTTATAAACAGTCACCGACAAACCAAACTTTTTGCAATGAAATGCTTGATGATCTTGCCAAACTTATTCGCCAGCAATTGAATGAAATTTACCAACCCCAACCTTCTGCATTCAACTAAAGTAGATTGGATCAATTGATCCAATCTACATAAATAAGCTCCTATAATCGTTCAAAAATAGTGCGGGTATTAAAACCAAACAAGCGTTCATGCATACGGTAAGCGTATTCATCGGTCATGTTTGCAATGTAATCACAAATCACGCGCTGTGCGGCATTTTCATCTTGCGCGGCAAGGAATAATTTACGATTTTTATTATCCAGTAAACTCGCAGGATTAGAGCTTATTGCTTCAAATAAACGCAGCACAACCGTCTGCCCGCCATATTCAAACGTGCGTGCTTCCTGGGAATCAATCACGTGCTGATAAATAAACTGCACGAGATACTGTAAAAGCTGTTTGGCTTCAGGCAACAACACCATATTATATTTCAACAGATTATTTTCAAAGTGCTCATGGGTGGTCTTAATTCGTGTCGCGGTGATGAAATAATTCACCATTTCACCGATGGCTTGCTTGCGAACATCAATGGCGCAAGAAAACAAGGCGCTGAGTAATTTTTCAGGATTTTTAGCTAAGGCAGTGAGGGAAAGCAATTCACGCAATTCGGGTGTATCAAACTGGCTGCGTTCAATTAAGCGCAGATGAATTGCATCTTCCAAATCATGCACACCATAAGCAATATCATCGGCAATATCCATGATGGAACAATCAAAAGAGCGATAAGCCGCTTTGCCATGTGTATTACCTGCCGGGCTTTGCAGCAACGATTGGAATAAATCGCGATCCTGCTGCGTAAATGCTTGCAGCAGCCAATCTACTTCAGGTTGTTCACAATCAAAATAAGCCTTGGGCGGTAGCCAATCATTAATGCGGATTGTTTTGCTGCAAGATTGTGCCGCATCAGCTACAGTTGTTGCTGCAACACGCGACCAAGGGACCGGGTATTTTAGGATGCCGAGCAAGGTGCGACGTGTTAAATCAAGGCCAAAAGTACCATAACTAGTTTCTACTTTCGTCAATAATCTTAGTGTTTGGCCATTCCCTTCAAAACCGCCATGATGGCGCATCATATAATTTAAAGCTACCTCACCGCCATGGCCGAAAGGCGGGTGCCCGATATCATGCAGTAAGCATACGACGCTGATTAAGTCATCATTCGGCAGCAAACCAGCCAATGCTTGCGTATGCTGTTTACTCGTATTGCGTACGATACTTCGCCCTATTGATGCTACTTCAAGGGAATGCGTCAGGCGGGTGCGATGGAAATCCCCTTCATCCGTCCCTAAAATTTGTGTTTTGCGTTGCAAACGGCGAAATGCAGGGCAATGGATGACCCGAGTTCCGTCTCTTTCATAAGGATCGCGATGATCTTCGTTTCCACGCTGATTCGTCTGGCCTGAACGACGATGAGTCCACATCGGTTAAATCCTGTTATAAATTGCATAATGTATGCCATTAGAAGCTTGGAGACAAGGCTGCCTCAAAGCCTTTTTTGCATTGCACCCGATATTAAAGTTTTTTAAAAAAATGCAGATAACCCTACATGAAAACAAATAAATACATGCGATCTCACCCAATAATAACGATAAGAGGTGCACCATGTTTAAACACCTTAGCATTTTAAAGCTTGCAGTTTGCTCCGCAGCCTTGTCGGGTTGCGTATCCTACAATCCTAATGGGTACACGAATTATCAAACCTACACGTTTGAAGGAACTCCCATTTATCCTGAAAGCTATGAAGACACTTATACACGGCCGCAAGCCCAGGTATCCGAGAGAAAACAAGTGGAGGTGCCCGACAGTTATCATGTTGGCGCATTCCATTCCCCTGCCTCTCACAAAGACCGCGACCGGGATTGGGTAGCCAGCCAAAACCCGCAAGGTTATACCATTGAATTGGCTGATGACGAAAAAGCATCCTTAGTTGCAGGCAAATTGGTTAAGGCACCCAAAAAAAACCGCATGGCGACTGTTAAATACGAACGCGGTGGCAGGAATTATTACAAAGGATTGTATGGTACTTACCCAAGTTATGAAGAAGCTCAGGAAGCACTGAATGCACTTCCTGAAGATATGAAGCAAGGGGCACAAGTTAAAAATTGGGGCTCCATACAACAAGTGAATGAATAACCGCTATTAACTGGTTAAATTTGCATAAGCGAGCACCAGCCATTTGTTGCCGTGCTCCGCAAATTTTACCTGTACACGGGTATGAGCACCGCTGCCTTCTACAGCCAAAACCACACCTTGGCCAAATTTCGCATGGTGTACAGATTGTCCTAATTTGATTCCCGCTTCATCGGCAGCAGATGGAGCTGCAGAATAGGCTTTATTGTAAGATGGGGGTTGCACCGGTGCTTTTGGCCGCACCTCTTCCAGCAATGCCTCCGGCAATTCGCGTAAAAAGCGCGAGGGACGGTGATATTCTTCCCGTCCGTATTGGCGACGAATTTCAGCATACGTCATAACCAATTTTTCCATGGCGCGGGTCATCCCGACATAACAAAGCCGGCGCTCTTCTTCTAAACGTCCCTGCTCTTCAAGAGACTGCTTGCTTGGAAAAATGCCTTCTTCCATCCCTACCAGAAATACCAAAGGAAATTCCAACCCTTTCGCCGCATGCAACGTCATAAGATGTACGCAAACTTCGTGGGGGGAAGCTTGCATCTCCCCGGCTTCCAGCGAAGCATAAGCCAAGAAAGAAACCAGCAATGGCAATTCATTTTCGGCATCGTCTTGCTCATAACGGAATTGTTTTGCGGCATTAATCAATTCCTGCAAGTTTTCTATCCTGGATTCCGCTTTATCACCTTTTACTTTCGTGTAATGGGCATACAAACCGCTGTCATTAATAATAAGCGCAATTTGTTCATCCAGCTCCATTTGCAGAGTGCGCACTTGTAATTGTTTTATCAAGACCATAAAGCCGGATAATGCCACCGCAGCGCGTTGCGTCAATTGCTCGCGGGTTAATAATTGTTGTGCCGCTTGCCACAGTGAACATTGTTCATCTTTCGCAAGTGTGCGAATTTCGTCCAATGTTTTCTCACCAATGCCGCGGGTAGGGAAATTAATGACGCGCTCGAATGAAGCATCATCGTCTGGATTTGCAATAAGGCGCAGGTAAGCAAGTGCATCTTTAACTTCTGCACGCTCGAAAAATCGCACTCCCCCATAGATGCGATAGGCAATCCCCAAGCGCAGCAATGCTTCTTCCAAAAGTCGCGACTGCGCATTGGAACGATACAAAATGGCAATATCCGTTGCACTGCGGCCGCGGTTGATTTCCATGGCAATACGCTCGCTGACGAAGCGTGCTTCTTCCAATTCATTAAACGCACTGTACACGACGATTTTCTCGCCTGCATGCCCAGCCGTCCATAAATTTTTACCCATGCGTGATTGATTATGGGTAATCAATGCATTGGCCGCATGCAAAATAGTGGCTGTAGAGCGATAGTTTTGCTCCAGACGAATCACTTGCGTATTTGCAAAATCCTGGGTAAACCGTTGGATGTTTTCCACTCTGGCTCCACGCCAGCCATAAATGGATTGATCATCATCCCCCACCGCCATGACGGCCGTGCGCGCACCGGCCAAAAGCCGTATCCAGGCATACTGAATCGTATTGGTATCCTGAAACTCATCCACCAAAATGGCATGGAAACGTTGCTGATAATGAGAAAGAAGTTCGGGATTATCCCGCAATAATTCATGACAACGCAGCAAAAGCTCGGCAAAATCAATGACTCCCGACATTTGGCAAGCAGTCTCATAAGCTTGATATATCTGGATGAGGGTACGCACAGGGCCATAAGGAGGAATATGGATATGATTAGGACGCAATCCTTCGTCTTTTCTGCTGTTGACGAAAATCTGAGCTTGCTTGACCGGCCACTGTTCAATATCCAGATTCAGGGAAGTAATGACGCGTTTTAGGAAACGCGCCTGATCGTCGCTGTCTAAGATATGAAATTGTTCAGGCAATTTGGCTTCTCTATGGTGCTTGCGCAAAATGCGGTGGCACAAACCATGGAATGTTCCCACCCATAAACCCTGCACCGGACAAGCCAGCAACTGGCTCAAACGCGCCTTCATTTCCCCTGCTGCCTTATTGGTAAATGTCACTGCTAAAATAGCGTGTGGGGAAATATATTCATGTTCAATCAACCAGGCGATGCGGTTCACCAGCACCCGCGTTTTACCACTTCCGGCTCCTGCCAAAACCAGGGTGTTGCCTAATGGAGCTGTTACTGCAAGGCGTTGGTGCTCATTCAAATCATTTAACCAACTTGTCATAAATCTTCCAAAGAAAAAAATCAGGGGACATTATCATAAATTTAAAAAGTAATTACAAAGCAATGCTTGCCGGGCGGGATGAAAATATTACGGTGTCGTTAACACCACACTACCAACGTTCCCGCTACGTTGGCATCGGTTTTGTCATATACTTTAAGGATAGACTTAAATTGTTGAGTTTTTATGCGCACTCTATTCCCTCCAATTAAGCCCTATCTGTGCCACAAACTCCCTGTTGCCAAGCCCCATGTGCTCTATTTTGAAGAAACCGGAAATCCCCATGGGGCGCCTGTGATTGTGCTGCACTCAGGTCCTGGAGCTGGCGGCGATCCGCATCTTAGGCGTTTTTTTGATCCGGAACTTTACCGAATCATTATTTTTGATCAACGCGGTTGTGGTCGTTCAACACCCCATGCCGAGATACGCAAAAACACCACGCAAGATTTATTGGATGATATTGAAAGCATTAAAAATTATTTAAATATCGACCGCTTCGTATTATTCGGTGCTGGCTGGGGTTCCTTGCTCGCCTTGCTTTATGCTGAACAATATCCCCATCAAATTACGGCCTTGTTGCTGCATCAGGTATTTCTGGGGCGACAAGAAGACATCGACTGGTTTTACCAGCATGGCGCCAATCAGATATATCCTGATTACTGGGAGGAATTTATCAGCATGGTTCCCATGGAAAAACGAGATGCAATACCTGAATATTACCGGCAATGCCTGCAAGGTCAAAATGAATTGGCGAGGATGGCTGCTGCGAAAAACTGGGGTTTATGGCAGGCGCACTGCAGCAGCATGCAGCCTCATCACCAGGTCATTGATCAATTCAGCGATCCCCATTTTGCTCTGGTATTAGCCACTGTGGAATCCCATTACATCCAACATCGCTACTTCATCAGGGAAAATCAAGTACTCGAAGACGCTTATAAAATCCGGCATATTCCAAGCTATCTTATTCACGGCCGGTATGATATGGTTTGCCCACTTGCTGGTGCCTGGCTGCTTAATCAAATTCTTCCTGCCTCCAATTTAATTATTGTGCGTGATGCGGGCCATTCGGATCGCGAAGCAGGAATCATTGATGCGCTTATCCAGGCAGGTTATGACATTCTCCGTCGGAGCTTGGATGCATGCTAACGGTTATGCAACGTGTTACCGAAGCTCATGTGGTTGTAGACAATACGATTGTGGGCCAAATAAATCAGGGTTTACTAATCTTGTGTGGCTTTGAAAAGCAAGATGAGATAGATACGCTGCAACGCATGCTGGATAAATGCTTAAATTATCGCGTATTTGCTGATCGCCAGGGCAAGATGAATAAAAGCCTTAAAGAAATTGCCGGCGGGTTATTGCTGGTTCCACAATTTACCCTGGTCGCAGACACAAGCCGCGGCCTTCGCCCCAGTTTTAGCTTGGGCGCCCCTGCAGAACTGGGATGTTTGCTGTTTGCTGAATTGACGAAACTTGCCAGACAATGCCATCCCGCGGTGGCAGCGGGACAATTTGGAGCGGACATGAAAGTCCATCTTTGTAATGACGGTCCTGTTACCTTTACCCTCAAGTTTTAAGCTTTAACTCGCCGTTTATTTGCAAGCCCAGGCATCTGGTTGTAAGATTACATTTCCTATGCGAAAAAACAGAACAATCATGCGTTTAATCGTTAAACCTTTAATCATTTCCTGCATGCTTCTACTCAGTGCATGCATTAAAAAAGGAAGCAACCCGGCTGATCCCTACGAATCGATTAACCGCAAAATCCATGATTTTAACATGGCTTTCGATGCCACGGTGTTAAGACCCCCCGCCATCCTTTATAAAACGGTTATTCCGGCTCCCATCCGCTCCGGAATCAACAATGCTTACAATAATGTAAACATGCTGCCCACGATTGCCAACGATTTATTACAAGCTGAGGGCAATTATGCCATTAAAGATACGTGGCGTTTTCTCATTAACTCAACTTTCGGAATCGCAGGAATTTTTGATGTGGCCAGCCGTTGGGGTCTACCGCCGCATAGCAACGATTTGGGGTTAACCTTTGCCAGATGGGGAAATAAGAATTCTCCTTATGTCGTCATTCCGTTCCTAGGGCCCAGCACCATCCGCGACGGCATGGGTATGCTGTTTGATTATACCTTGTTCACTCCATACCCTTACATTAAATCGGATACGGTAATTTATTCCCTGTTGGGACTTCGCTATGTTGATTTGCGTTCACAAATGCTCGAGACGGATCGATTAATTGCTGAAGCCCTGGACAAATATGCTTTTATCCGCGATGCCTATTTGCAACACCGTAATTACCTGATTACAGGCGAACAAGCAGCAGCTGACGATTCTTTATACGTCGATGGCGATGATGAAGAAGGCCCGGACGCAGAAACGCCTGCAAATGGCACGAAATCAGATTTCCCAATAACCACTGCACACCACGATGTTACACATAGCACTCCTGCAGCCTGAAATCCCGCCAAATACTGGGAATATTATCCGTTTGTGCGCCAACAGCGGCGCACAATTGCATTTAATCCATCCTCTGGCTTTTTCCCTGGATGATAAACGCATGCGCCGGGCCGGATTGGATTATCACGAATGGGCGAGCATCATTCATTATGATCATGCTGAAGAATTTGTTGAGCAAAATAAAGCACGGCGCATTTTTGCCTGCACCACCAAAACCACGCAAAACTATACTGACATACGCTACCAGGATGAAGATATGCTATTATTCGGGCCGGAAACCAGGGGTTTGCCGCAAGACATGCGAGAACAATTTCATGCCATTCGTATTCCCATGCAGTCGAGAAGCCGCAGCCTTAATCTTTCAAATGCCGTAGCAATTATTTTATTTGAAGCTTGGCGGCAGCTAGGATTTAGATGACATTTTTAGCGAAACTATGCATTTTACAGCTCCTTTGTCTTCTATTCATGAGGCAATTATGCGAGTGAACTTGCTGCCGTAAAAATCATAAATTGTAATAAAAATCAGGTGTTAAGTTTTTTTGTTCACCAATGCTGCGAGACAGCGCATGTAATCCCCGGCAATATCCAAGCCTGTTGCTGCAGCAATTTCGCGGATGCAAGTGGGGCTGGTTACATTGATTTCAGTAAGGTAATCACCGATAACATCAATCCCTACAAAATAAAGCCCATGGCTTTGCAAAGTTGGCGCCAGCTGCTCGCAAATCCAGTAATCCCGCTCGCTTAATTCCACGACTTTGCCCTGTGCACCGGCAGCCAGATTGCCGCGCAGCTCGCCAGGTGCAGGTATACGCGCCAAAGCATAGGGGACGGGTTTCCCATCAATCAGTAGAATTCTTTTATCTCCATGCGTATGGATTTCTGGAATATACCATTGTGCCATGATGCTGACGGTTTGCCCGTGCGTTAAAATTTCCAAGATTACGGAAAGGTTATGACCGTCTTCTCCCACATGAAATACATCGCGCCCCCCCATACCTTCCAGGGGTTTAAAAATGACATTGCGGTGTTTTTGCCAGAATTCCTTTAATTGTTTAATGTTGCGGCTGACGAGGGTTAAGGGGCAACATTGCGGGAAATTTAATGTATAAAATTTTTCATTGGCATCCCGCAGGCTTTGCGGCTTGTTGGCTACAATTACCCCCTGTCGTTCTGCTATATCCAAAGCGTAGGTTGCGTAAATGTATTCCATATCAAAAGGAGGGTCTTTACGCATTAAAATAATGTCAAAGTAACGCAATGATTTAACCCCGAGAGGACTTGCTTCTGCCCATGCGTGCGCCTGGAGATCGCGTATTGCAAGCGACGAAACATGGGCATAGGCATGCCCTTCCAGACAAAATAAGTCATCGGGGGTAAAATAAAAGCAAGACCAGCCTAATTTTTGCGCGCTTTCAATCATGGCGACAGTTGAGTCTTTATAGGGTTTTAATTTGTGTAGCGGATCCATCAACACGCCAAGCTTCATGATGACCTCAAACTTAATAATGTTATCGATTGATGGCAGCAATTTCTCGAGCTGCTGCCAAAGCTGCCAGGCGGGCAAGAACCCCATATACATAAAACCGGTTCGGGCATTCCACCACCGATAAATCCTTACGCGGCATATTACACGCCTGGGCAAATGCCAGCGGTTCAAATTGCATGCCCGGTGCATTTAAATTCTCAGCTTTGCCTCGGCCTTGGTGTACACGATAAAAACCGCCGACCACAAATTGTCCAATCATATAAACTACCGGTTCCGCCACAGCACCATTGGGCATGGTTTCAAACGTATACACCCCTTCCTGAATGATCACTTTGCTGACTTTTTGGCTCCCCTTACTCGATGCCATGCGGGTTCGCTGCTTGCGGTTTAATTGCAATAATTCTTGTGCATCATGAATCATCATCACGCTCATACCGTAGGTGCCATTGTCTGCCTTCACAGCCAAAAAAGGCTTTTCAGTAATCCCATAAGTTTTATATTTTTCCCTGATTTGCAGTAATAATTTATCAGCAGCTTCAGCCAATGCCTCCACTCCCGCCTGCGCCATGAAATCAATGCCATCAACTGCAGAAAATAAAGGCGTCAGCAGCCAGGGGTCCATATTAACCAAGTGGGCAAACTCGGCTGCAACTGCAGAAAAATGCGTGAAATGATCCGATTTTAGGCGGGAAGCCCAACCAAGCTTTGCTGTAGGCTGAATGTCTTGCTCAATACCTTGCAAAACATCAGGCAACCCGGAGGACAAATCATTGTTTAATAACAATAAGCATGGCTCAAAATCAACCAAGCCGAGCTTGTTTCCTTTACGCTGCACCGGTTCAAGCAACAAGACATGGCCACTTTGCGTGAAAACCTTGACAGGTTCTGTCAAGTCAGAATTCAGGCTGCCAATGCGTACGATAAATCCCGCCTTGGCGAAAATATCACGCAACACACTTAAGCTTTCAAAATAAAATTGATTACGCGTATGGCTTTCCGGTAATAATAATATCTTTGTACAACTGGGTACTTGTTCTCCGATAACAGCCTGAGCCGCTTGAATGCATAAGGGAAGGAAATCACGGTTTAAATTGTTAAATCCTGCCGGAAATAAGTTGGTATCCACTGGCGATAACTTAAATCCAGCGTGGCGCAAGTCAACCGATGAAGTAATCGGTGCAGGTGTTTCCTGCCAGCGCTGACGGAACCAGGCTTCTATGTTGGCAAGCTGGTTTAAAATAACTTCTTCAATGTGATGCAATGGTCCAGAATGAACCGTGGTGAGGTGAGGTACCGGGGTTTCTAAAAATTGCATCCATCCTCCAGATAAACAAAATAATTCTGCATCATTTATGCGCTGGTTTTAAGAAAGCTAGAGTACACGGAATTAATAAAGCCAGGCAATTATAAAATCTTATTTTCTTCTGCTATGATCACTTAGCCAGAATGAAAAGGATAGTTGATGTTACCGGAATTAGCGCAACAGTATAGTAATCAAATTCAAACTTTTTACTATTTATTACTTTTAATTAATTGCATTTTGCACGTCATTTTTGCGGGTGCCGTAGCTCGTGATGCAGGCAGCCTGTATAAGATAGGGCAACGCCCCGTGCTTGTTTCGGCCCCTACCTGGGCATTTGCTACTTTGTTAGGAGGCGTGATGATAGCTGCCATTTACTGGTTCATACATCATTCCACATTAACCCGGCCTATTATTCGAGAGACCAATTATGACCGTCCCCAAGATAAATACCATCAACGTCCATGATTTTAAGAAATTAAGGGATACGGATCCCGATGTTTGTCTTATTGACGTGCGCGAGCCCCATGAGTGGAAAGAAGTGCACATTCCGGGAGCCATGCACATTCCCAAAGACGAATTGACTGCAGTTATTGAAGACAAGGTACCCGAGTACAACCGCCCTATTTATTTACATTGCAAAGGCGGCGTGCGCTCCTTGCATGCCGCACACAGCCTGTTGGCCATGGGCTACCATGAAGTGTATTCCATTGACGGTGGCATCCTGGAATGGGAAAAAAGCGGATACCCGGTAAAACGATAACACGATCTCAACTTTTATAAGCTTTTTCCATTCGGAAACTGCTGTTATCGGTAATTGCATAACCAACAAAGCAAAGCCTAATTTTCCAGATGCAAGCCACGGGCTTGCCTTGGTTTTGCTTGCGTTCTTAGCTCAATCTGGGATAATTCATCGCAAACAATCAAATCAGACACTTTATGGGACAGCTAGGACAATTTATTACAAATCATTGGGGGCTATGGCTCGCGTTAGTGGTTATTTTGCTATTGATTTTCATCAATGAAGCCATCAGCCGTAAAAAACGCGGGCAGGAACTATCGCCAAGTGCAGCGGTGGATATGATTAACCATGAAAATGCAATAGTAATTGATTTACGGGATAAAGAAACTTTCCGTGCTGGCCATATCATCAATGCGATTCAGGCTTCCGGTGAAGATTTTACCGAACAGCGGATGGATAAGTATAAAAATAAGGCGCTCATTTTGGTTTGCGCACGGGGTTTGCAATCCCAAACTCTGGTTGCTAAATTACGTGAACTGGGATTTGCTCAGCCTATGGTATTATCAGGTGGCATGGCAGCATGGACAAATGCCGGCCTGCCTGTGGTTAAAAAATAAATGAAGTTTGCAGATCAGGTTCACAACTTTCTTATAGGATTAATAACAGCATGAATGATCAGAATAACAACAATAATCAACAACCCCATCCTGCTGAAGTACAATTTATGATTCAGCGTATTTATGTAAAGGACTTATCGTTTGAAACCACCAATACACCGGCAATATTCCAGCAGCGGTGGGAGCCTGAATTATCGCTGGATGTAAATACCCAGCACGCTCGCCTGGAAGAAGATGTATATGAAGTGGTACTGACCGTAACCGCCACAGTGAAAAATCAAAATGCCACTGCATTTTTAGTGGAAGTCCACCAAGCTGGTATCTTTACCATTCATGGTGCCCCCGAGCAACAATTGGATCACTTACTCGGAAGCTTCTGCCCCAGCATCCTGTTCCCATACGCGCGCGAAGCCATTACCGCTGAGGTGATTCGCGGCAGCTTCCCGCAATTGGTACTGGCGCCTATTAATTTTGATGCATTATACATGCAGCAACTTGAAGAAAGAAAAAAGGCGGCCGCCGAACAAAATTCAGAAACTGCCCATTAAAAATGACAAAAACCAATACGGTTGCCATCCTCGGTGCCGGCTCCTGGGGCACCGCCGTAGCCATCCATTTAGCTACGGCAGGCCATCGTGTACTCTTGTGGGGGCATGATCCCGAACAGATCAAAGCCATGGCAGAAGCACATTGCAATGTGCGCTACCTGCCAGATTCCCCGTTGCCGCCAAACCTTACCCCCAGCAATGACTTGCAACAATGTTTGACCGAGGCAAACCATGTCATTCTGGCTGTGCCTTCTCACGCTTTTGCCGAAGTACTATCCCAGCTGCCCAAGTCGCAAACCGGTATCTCCTGGCTGACCAAAGGGCTGGATCCCAAGACTCATAAATTATTAAGCGAACTGGTGGCTGAAAAATGGGGGGAAACCTATCCGATGGCGGTCATTTCCGGTCCCTCCTTTGCGCAGGAAGTTGCCCATTTCCTACCTACGGCATTAACCGTGGCCGGTAATGATGCACAGTATTTGCAAAATATAAGGGATATTCTTCACCACAACAATGTCCGCGTTTATTTAAGTGAAGATATGGTGGGGGTGCAACTTTGTGGGGCTGTAAAAAATGTTTTGGCCATTGCCTGCGGGATTAGCGATGGCTTAAATTATGGCGCCAATGCCAAAGCTGCTTTAATCACCCGCGGGCTTGCTGAAATGCGGCGACTGGGCAAGCGTCTCGGAGCCCGCGCGGAAACCTTCATGGGCTTGGCTGGCTTGGGAGACTTGGTGCTCACTTGTACCGACAACCAGTCGCGAAACCGCCGCTTTGGCTTGATGCTTGGCCAAGGAATAAACATTGCAGCGGCTGAAAAACAAATCGGCCAGGTGGTGGAAGGTAAACACAATGCCTCACAAGTATGTGCTCTGGCGGCGCAGTACCATGTAGAAATGCCGATTTGCAACGAAGTGAACAACTTGCTGCAGGAAAAAATTACTCCTGGAAAAGCCGTGGAAAACCTCATGACGCGCCCTCCACGGGAAGAATAATGCCAACTCCCGCGGGCACAACTCACTAAGCTCGCCTTGTCATTTTAGAACTGCACAAGAGGGCAACGCAACGTGTGAGTGAGCCAATATTTACCCTCCCACCCATTGCAGTAGCCAAATTGTCAAAAGTCCTTAGGCAACGTCCCTAAAGTTTTTTAGACAAGATTTCATCTTAAATTGAGCACAAATTTTTCTATTTCACTTCGATCTACCCCCTCTCCCGCGATAGGAGCTTTGATAGTATGATGATGCC
>NZ_RZGS01000036.1 GCF_003989745.1 Legionella septentrionalis | reverse complement strand
AATCGAGTCAAAAGCTTTAGGAGAATTGCTACACGTTATGATAAAACAGCAGTCATGTTTTTAGGGGCATTAACGCTAGTAAGTATTATATTGTGGCTGAAACTTTAAAAACACGCCCTAGCATTTTGGCAAAAATGCCAATGAGGCGCGTTTTCTAACGCATACTTGTTGATGACAGATAAGCTGCTGATAGACCAGGCGGGCTAATGTATTACAAATTTCTTCGTAAAACAATGAATCTGGGTATAATAGGTGCATTTAGGCAAAGTGATCGGGATTTGAACATGTTGGTATTGGGTATTGAGACATCTTGCGATGAAACAGGAGTGGCGATTTATGACAGTGAGCAGGGATTATTGGCGCATGCTCTCTATTCGCAAATCCCGATCCATCGGATGTATGGCGGGGTGGTACCGGAATTGGCATCGCGTGATCATGTGAAGTATTTACTTCCATTAATTAACAGCGCGCTCACGCAGGCAAATAAAAGTAAAGAAGATTTACAAGCGGTGGCTTATACCGCCGGCCCAGGCTTAGTGGGTGCCTTGCTAACCGGGGCTTGCTTTGCCAAGAGTTTTGCATTTGCTCTTAATATTCCTGCCATTGCGGTGCATCATCTGGAAGCACACTTATTGGCCGCAAAACTGGAGTCGCCTGAACTTGCGTTTCCTTTTATTGTGCTTTTAGTATCCGGTGGGCATACGCAACTTATCGAAGCGCGTGCTTTGGGGGAGTATCGTTTGCTGGGGGATACATTGGATGATGCCGTGGGAGAGGCATTTGATAAAACTGCAAAGTTAATGGGCATTCCGTATCCTGGCGGAGCAAAATTAGCGGCGCTTGCTGACGCTGCTTTGGAGGAATTGCCGGCCTTGTCGGCTTTCCCCCGTCCGATGACGGATAGGCCTGGGCTTGATTTTAGTTTTAGCGGGCTTAAAACCCATGCGTTGACGGCGTGGAACAACAGCAACAAAGATGACAAAGCACGCCATGCCATTGCCAAAGCATTCCAGGAAGCCGTGGTGGAAACTTTAATTATCAAATGCCAGCGTGCCATCAAGCAAACGTTAAGTAAACGCTTGGTTGTTGCAGGGGGGGTGGGGGCCAATCGGGCGCTGCGCGCGGCACTTAGGCAACTCATGGCTGCCCAACAGGGGGATGTGTATTTTCCGCGCCCGGAATATTGCACGGATAATGGCGCTATGGTGGCTTACGCAGGGTGCTTGCACTTGCTTGAAGGGATGAAAGATTGCAGTTTGGAGATTGCGGTTAAGGCGCGTTGGCCTTTGGCATGCAGTCAGGATTAAGCCACATTCCCGGATAGGTGCTCTTTATCCGGGATACTTACATTTATTTTTTTTCTATTTCAGTGGGGTTGATGCCGGCATCAGCATCCTCAACTTCTTCATCTGCCAAGAGTTCAATAGATTCTTCTGCAAGTGGGGTATCAGTAAAATCTGTAGCCATTTTTTTGCGGAAATTAATCTTAGGTTCCGTGCCGTCCGTTAATCGGGTAATGTTGTTACGATGTTTATACAGGACAAAAAGCGCAATCAATAATAAGGGCGGGAAAGCATTTAAATTGCCAAAAATAAACAGGGAGTAAAAAGGCGCAAAGACAATTGACACAATAGAAGCCAGGGAAGAATAACGGGCAAAATTGGCAACAAGAAGCCACGTTGCAATCACCAGCACTCCAAGAATTAAATTAAGAGCAAGCAAAACGCCCAAGGCAGTAGCAACCCCTTTGCCACCTTTAAAATGAAAAAAAGCAGGGTACATATGCCCCAAAACAGCGGCCAAACCAGTAAAGCTTTCGACGATAATGCCTGCACCCAGTAGTTTGGCCAGCAAAACTGGCAGCAACCCTTTCAATATATCAGCCAGTAAAACCATAAGAGCATATTTTTTGCCGGACAAGCGCAGCACATTGGTGGCTCCCGGATTTTGCGAACCTTGAATACGTGGGTCCGGCAAGTTAAATATTTTAGAGACGATTACTGCAGAGCAAACAGAACCCAGCAAATAGCCAATAGACACCATCAGCACAAACAAAAACATGGTAAGCATAATTAAACCGGCTTTTTAAAAGAAGCTATTATCAAGGAAGCAAAAAATTTTGTGAAGTGGGTTACTGTTTAAATCAAATTTATTGATCCGGCAGAAATAAAAGTTGTAAATCATTGGTATAGCGTCTGCCAAGCGGGGTAACTTGCCAATGGGTTGAATCCATGGTGAGCAAGCCTTTTTGTTCAGCCAACAGCAATTTTGACTCGAGAGTTTCAAAATGCAAGAGAGTGCGTTCGTTAAAAAGAAAATGCGGTATGGGGTCTTGCAAACGGGTTGTATTCAACATAAATTCAAAAATAAGATTATCAGGCCCTACGGTTTCTTGCGCTGCTAAAAAAGGCTTATCAAGCGCGAGATAGTCACGGGGCTGCCTCTGTTTGCGCGTACGGTAAATTTTTTTAACCGCAGCCGATGTAATTTTGCCGTGTGCGCCCGCACCAATCCCGTAATAATCGCCAAACAACCAGTAATTCATATTGTGTTTACAGCGTTTGTCTTCCCGGCAAAACGCTGAAATTTCATAACGCTTAAACCCATGGGCATGCAATAATTCAAGCCCTTGTTCTTCAATGGCAAAAGTTTCATCTTCTGAAGGCAGAAGTGGAGTTTTTTTATAAAAAACGGTATTCGGCTCAATGGTTAATTGATACCACGATAAATGCTCGGGTTGATGCGATAATGCGGTCCTTAAATCGTGCACACCCTGCATAGGCGATTGGCCAGGAAGGCCATGCATGATATCGAGGTTAAGATTGTTAAAGCCGGCTTTACGTGCGCTTTCAATTGCTAGATGCGCTTGTTTTTCATCATGGATGCGCCCAAGCGCTTTTAAGTGTTCTGCATTAAAACTTTGAATGCCCAACGACAAACGATTGATTCCTAACGCCCGGTACTCGGTAAAACGCTGTTGCTCTACAGTGCCTGGATTGGCTTCCAGGGTGATTTCAATATTTTCCGCAAAAGGTAGTATTTTTTTTAAACGCGTAAACAAAGTTTCGTAGGCTTTTGCAGAAAACAAACTGGGCGTGCCGCCGCCAATAAAAATCGATTTTAATTCACGGTTTTCAAAAGTCAGCAAATCTTCTTGCAAATCTGCAATTAAGGCATTTACGTATTGCTCTTCAGGCAGTTCATCCGGGCTTTTATGTGAATTGAAATCACAATAAGGGCATTTGCGTATGCACCAGGGAATGTGGATGTAGAGCGATAGCGGCACCATGGCTATAAATTACGCTGGCTTGTTGGAATAGGCGATAGTATCATAAGTCGCACCTTAACTCTCAGGGTTTTGTACAAATTTTATTAAGATAGCCAAAACCCGTATCGTTTTGCAGAATTGACCCTCTGCTAAGCTTAAACCAAGAAGAGGAAGAATATGAATAATAGAATAAGAGTCGCTATTACCGGCGCAGCCGGTCAAATCGGTTATGCTTTGTTGTTCCGTTTGGCGTCAGGACAAATGTTTGGTCCGAATACTGATATCGAATTAAATCTTCTTGAATTAGAACCTGCGTTGCCAGCACTTAATGGTGTTGCTATGGAGCTTGATGATTGTGCATTTCCTCTGTTGAAACGTATTGTTTGTACTTCGGATTTGAAAGAAGCAATGGATGGGGTGAACTGGGCTTTATTAGTAGGCTCGGTGCCGCGCAAGCAAGGAATGGAGCGCTCTGACTTATTAAAAATCAACGGCAGTATTTTCATCAATCAAGGCAGAGCTATTAATGATTATGCCAGTGATGATGTGCGCGTTTTTGTAGTAGGAAATCCTTGCAATACAAATTGCCTCATTGCCAAACATCATGCTAAAGATGTACCCGATGATCGTTTCTATGCCATGACCACTTTAGATGAGCTTCGCGCTCGCACGCAATTGGCTCAAAAGGCCGGAGTCGATGTGACTGCAGTAAGCCAAATGACGATTTGGGGTAACCATTCCTCCACGCAATTCCCTGATTTTTACAATGCCAAAATTAATGGCATTTCTGCTGCGAAAGTCATTGATGACGAACAATGGCTGCGCGAGACGTTTGTGCCTACCGTGCAACAACGTGGGGCGGCAGTTATCAAAGCCCGTGGTGCTTCGTCTGCAGCTTCTGCAGCCAACGCTATTGTCGTGGGTGTCAATCATTTGGTGACGGATACGGTGGAAGGTGAGACGTTTTCTATGGTGTGCAGTTCGCGTGGCGAATATGGTGTGGACGAGGGTTTGATGTTTTCATTCCCTTGCCGCCGCGAACATGGTTTGGTGCGTCGAGTCGGCTTGGAACATGGCGTAGTCAGCGTCGTGGAAGGATTGCCCTTTAATGAATACAGCCAGGCTAAATTTAATGACACATTAAATGAATTGCGCAGTGAGCGCGATGCAGTTAAAGAGCTTGGGTTATTGGATTAATTCTGGGATTTACTGCACTTGCTTACCCGGGCTGTGATGATGGCCCGGGTATTTTTTTTCCATCATAGCTTTTTAAAAATCACTAAAGCCCAGTCTCCCTGGATGAGGGTATTTTCATGCAAGAATTGCTCATTATATTCGCCAAGTAAAGAATCCACTTGTTCAGCCAAGACTCCTGAAACCACTAAAATTCCGTTATTTTTTAGCAATTCGTAAAAACGTTCTCTTAGCTTTAATAAAGGTGAGAGAAGGATGTTTGCAATTAAAATATCGGCTTTTGTATTTAAAGAATCAGGAAAACTAACGGAAAGTTGTGCGGGTGGAATGTCATTACTCTTGGCATTTTCCTGCGTGGCTAACAAAGCTTGTGCATCGATATCTACTGCATAGGCATGTTGAGCCCCAAGCTTCAAAGCCGCTAATGCTAAAATTCCTGAGCCACAGCCATAATCAATGATCGTTTTTTGCGCCAGTGGAGCTTGTTCAAGCCAGGTCAGGCAAAGAGACGTGGTCGCATGCGTGCCGGTACCAAAGGCCAAGCCTGGATCGAGCACTAAATTGACTGCCTCGGCATCGGGCGGCGTTAGCCAAGATGGGCAAATCCATAAACGCTTCCCGAATTGCAGAGGTTTGAAATCCTTTAGGCAAGCACGAGCCCAGTCTTGTTCAGGTAATTCATTGCACACTGCTGTTAAATGCGGGTGCGACAGCAGCAATATTTTTTCGGCATGCTGGGCTAACTCTTTCTCTTCAAACAAGGCATGAATAACCACATTGGGCCAGAGTGGGGTTGTCCCCAATTCCGGCTCCAAAATGGCATCGTCGTGTTTATCGGTCATGGTAATCGATAAAGCGCCTGTTGTATCAAGTAGTTCGTCAAGCTGCTCCGCTTCATCGCGGCGACACTCAATTTGTAATTGGAACACATTAATCCTTCAACATTTTTTCTAAATAATGAATATTGGTTCCACCTTGCATAAACCCTTTGTCGTTTAAAATGCGTTGATGCAATTCGACGTTGGTTTTAATGCCTTCAATGATGATTTCATCCAGGGCATTGCGCATGCGGGCAAGAGCTTCTGCACGGGTTTCGCCATAACTGATTAATTTTCCAATCATCGAATCATAGTTTGGAGGAACAGAATAACTGCTGTAAATATGAGAGTCAAAACGAATGCCAGGTCCACCGGGTTGATGCAGCAAGCGGATTAATCCGGGCGATGGCATAAAAGTTTTCGCATCCTCTGCATTGATTCGGCATTCAACGGCATGCCCGCGCATTTTGATGGCTTCCTGCGTGAGCGTGAAAGGAAGATCGCTTGCGATTTTAATTTGCTCTTTTATTAAATCGATGCCTGTGATCATTTCCGTAACCGGGTGTTCCACCTGGATGCGAGTATTCATTTCAATGAAATAAAAACACCCATCTTGATATAAGAATTCAAAAGTACCGGCTCCGCGGTAGTGAAGTTCGCGGCAAGCATTGACCACGCAGTCCCCGATTTCTTTACGCAATTCAGCACTCAAGCCTGGGGCAGGGGCTTCTTCCACCACTTTTTGATGGCGGCGCTGCATGGAGCAATCTCGCTCTCCTAAATGAACCGCATTGCCCTTGCCATCTCCTAATACCTGGAATTCAATATGCCGCGGATTTTCAAGGAATTTTTCCATGTAAACCATGGGATTATTGAAGGCTGCTTTGGCTTCACTACGCGTAAGCGAAATAGCATTTAATAAATTGGCTTCGCTGTGTACCACGCGCATGCCGCGGCCGCCGCCGCCGCCAGAAGCTTTAATAATAACGGGGTAACCTATTTTTTTAGCCAGTGATAAATTTAATGCATCCTCATCACCCAGGGGGCCGTCTGAACCGGGGACGCAAGGAACTCCTGCTTTTTTCATTGCCTCGATGGCTGAAACTTTATCACCCATTAAACGAATGGTTTCAGCACGTGGTCCGATAAAACGGAAACCGCTTTGTTCTACAATATCGGCAAAATCGGCATTTTCCGCGAGAAAACCATAACCAGGATGAATGGCTACCGCGTCGGTAATTTCTGCCGCTGAAATAATCGCAGGAATGTTCAAATAGCTTTTTTGCGAGGGGGCAGGCCCGATGCAAACTGTTTCATCGGCAAGACGTACATGCAGTAAATCTTTATCGACGTCCGAGTGCACGGCTACGGTTTTAATTCCCAATTCTTTACAGGCACGTAAAATACGCAATGCGATTTCACCACGATTGGCAATAACAATTTTACTCAACATAGTTTTGCCCTTATTCGATGGTAAATAGAGGCTGGTCATATTCAACAGGTTCGCCATTCGCGACGTGAATGGCAGTAATCACGCCAGCGCGGTCGGCTTCAATTTCGTTAAACATTTTCATCGCTTCAATAATACACAAGGTATCGCCGGCTTTTACCGTCTGCCCCATGGTGACGAATGGAGCAGTATCCGGAGAAGGCGCGGTGTACATGGTACCAACCATCGGGGAGCGAACTTTATGCCCTGCACTGTTTTCAATCGGTTTGTTCTCAGGGGCTGGGGTTGCAACCACCGCAGCAGGCTGGGCTGCTGCAAGCGGCGGCGGAGCCACGGCTCGCATGGGATGGGGTTCATAACTGTACGTATGGCGGCTTAAACGTACGGATTCTTCACCTTCTTTAATCTCAATTTCCGAGATCCCAGTTTCATCTAATAATTCAATTAATCTTTTAATCTTACGAATGTCCATGAATCTTACTCTCTCTTACTTTAATTCGTTAATAATGGCTTGTAATGCCAACAGATAGCCGTTTGTTCCAAGCCCGATGATTACACCGGTTGCAATGTCTGAAAAATAAGAATGGCGGCGGAATGCTTCGCGGGCATACACATTGCTGATATGCACTTCAATAAAAGGTATGGCTACCGCCAATAAGGCATCGCGCATGGCAATGCTGGTATGGGTATATGCTGCCGGGTTGATGATCAAGTACTGCACGTTTTCTATTTTGGCGCGCTGAATGGCATCAATCAATTCTGCTTCACTATTGCTTTGCAGGGCACGTAAGACATACCCGGCAGAATCCGCTTCCTTTTGTAAGCGTGCATTTAATTCCTGCAGTGAGGCAGTTCCATACAACGCAGGTTCTCTTGAACCCAATAAATTAAGATTGGGGCCGTGCAGAACAAGTATTTTCTTCATAAGGTGCAAGGGCTGGAAAAAAAATTGCAAGGATTTTGCCTGAATTTGAAAAATAAGTCTATATCACGAGGATATCGGCACGATGTCGGCATGTTACCCTCAAAATTTCCGCCAACTTAAAAAATCGATTGTATTCGCGTGATCTTGTTGATTCACTATTATTTTTTAGAAAGAAAAGGTTAAATAATGATAGGTTCTTAGAAGAAAGCTTTTCAGGAAGAATAATGGCCACTTATTTGACGGATGTAACCTTGCGGGATGCCCATCAGTGTTTAATCGCCACCCGCTTGCGCACCGAAGACATGTTACCTATTTGCAGTAAAATGGATGAGATAGGTTTTTGGGCCATGGAAGTGTGGGGAGGAGCCACATTCGATGCATGTCTGCGTTTCTTAAAAGAAGACCCATGGCAACGATTACGGCAATTGCGTGCAGCTTTGCCAAATACTCGTTTATCGATGTTACTGCGCGGGCAAAATTTATTGGGTTACCGCCATTATGCCGATGATGTTGTCCAGGAGTTTATCCGTTTATCTGCAAAAAACGGTGTTGATGTATTTCGTGTTTTTGACGCATTAAACGATTTACGTAATTTAAAAAAAGCCATTGAGGGCATTAAAAAGAACAAACGCCATGCGCAGGGCGCGATCGCTTACACCACGAGCCCGGTGCATACCTTGGAAAATTTCATTGAACTGGGCCAGGGCATGGCGGAGTTGGGATGTGACAGCATCGCAATAAAGGATATGGCCGGGTTGCTGACCCCTGCCACAACGGTTGCATTATATGAAGGTTTGTCCGAGGCTACGCAACTTCCCATCCATATACACAGCCACACCACATCAGGTTTGGCTGCTATTTGTTTGTATGAAGCGATACAGTCAGGATGTCAGCATGTGGATACTGCAATTTCTTCTTTTGCCGGCGGTGCGTCACATACAGCGACGGAATCTTTGGTAGCAGCATTGGCTGGTACTCCCTACGAGACCGGCCTTGATTTGAATCGATTGCTTGATATAGGCGATTATTTTCGAGAAGTGCGCAAAAAATATGCGCAATTTGAAAGCGAAGCGCAAGACATTGACCCGCGCGTGCAAGCGTATCAAGTTCCAGGCGGCATGATTTCTAACTTATACAATCAGTTAAAAGAGCAGCAAGCATTAGATAAGAAAGAGGCTGTGCATGCGGAAATCCCACGCGTGCGCCGCGATCTCGGTTATCCACCTCTGGTGACGCCAACATCGCAGTTGGTTGGGACGCAGGCGGTGCTGAATGTATTAACCGGGGCTCGTTACAAGACCATTACGAATGAGATAAAACTGTATTGTCAGGGCAAATATGGCAAACCGCCTGGGAAAATTAATGCAAGCTTGCGTAAAAAAGCCATTGGTAATACCGAGGTAATTGAGGTACGCCCGGCAGATTTGTTGCCGTCGGAGCTGCAGCGTCTGCGCCAGGAAATAAAAGATTTAGCGGTCAATAAGGAAGATGTATTGTCTTATGCAATGTTCCCGGAAATTGCCCGGCAATTTTTGTTAGAGCGTGCCAAAGGGCATTTACAACCAGAACCTTTGGCAGTTCCAGTTGTTCCAACACCAAACCCGGTTTTTGAATTTGATATGGCCGTACACGGAGAATCCTATCATGTTAAAGTGGGCGGATCAGGCATGCGTCAGCAGGGGCGTCAAGCTTACTACTTATGGGTTGATGGCGTGCCGGAAGAAGTAGTTGTGGATTTTTTAAATGCTGAAGAAGGAGCGATTGCGCCGGTTAAGCAAAAAACAATCGCAGATCCTGGCGACATTAAAGTAGCCATGCCTGGAACCATTGTGGCTGTATGTATTTCGCAAGGAGAAGAAGTGGCTGCCGGGCAGACCTTATTGGTGCTTGAAGCCATGAAGATGGAAACCGAGATCCAATCGCCTTTTGCAGGGAGGGTAACCGGCATATTCTGCCAAAAAGGTGATAAGGTGACACCTGAGCAGGTTTTATTGCATTTATCTTCAATGCTTAAGTGATATTGATTTATGCTGCGATTTCTGTTTATCTATTCCACTGCACGGAAGCTGCTTGAATTAGCAAGGCGCCTCAACCAATCATCCCGTCGTCTTTGACCGTGGGGATAAGTCGTTTTCTTGCTAATCAGGCTGTAAGTCCATAAAAATAATTTTAATAAGAAAAGTTGATCCTATCGGTTGCATGCTCGTTAGTGCTATGCTGTTTTGGTGTCAATCGTGGGCTTATTGTGCAACAAGGAGTTTTTCTTGAATGAATAGCTGTTTTTGCATTCAAGAAGTATTCACAATTGGCATAAAGGGTAAATGCAAAGCGTTTTATCCAGTGTCACCACTAAGGAGATTAATATGCACCGCAATTTTTATTTGTCGCCCCTAGCTATCAGTATAGCCATCGCTTTATCAAGCCCGGTAAAAGCTGCAGAACCCATTCCCCTGGAAAATGCTTCGTTCAGTACCATACAGCAAAATTTCCAGTTGGTTATGCCCAATACGTTGCAGGCAGGGATTAATAACAAGAATACCTTAAAAGTTATTCAACAGCGCACCGATGAAAATCATGTAAATCATATCCGCATGCAGCAGCAATACCAGGGGTTTCCTGTATACCGTGGTTATGCCATTATCCACAGCAAGCAGTCGCCTCAATTGTTAAGTAGCGCCAACCAGCAAGCCAGCATGAATGGAACTGTATTTACCGGCCTTGAGGCGGAGCTTGGACAACCCTCGGCTGGGTTTTTAGCCAATGCAAATAGCGCGTTGCAACATTTCAAAGCTCAGTATGCAAATTACGCTCTTAGCGAAGAGCAAGTGGTGCCTATGGTATTTGTAGATGAAAATCAACGGGCTTTTTGGGCTTATAAAGTAAGTGTGTTTGTACAATACCCAGATAAAATACCGGAGCGTCCGACAGCAATTATTGATGCACAAACTTACAAACCATTCCTGCAATGGAATGATGTAAAAACAGGGCGTGGCCACATCCAGGGTGCAGGTTTTGGTGGCAATCAGCGCGTACACAAGTATCAGTACGGTCAGGATTTGCCTCACTTATGGCTAAGCCGGGATAATGCTACCCAAATTTGTTATATGGCAAACCGTGGTGTAAAAATTGTAGACATGCACCATAAGTACAATGCACCCAATAAACCCATGCAGTTTTCTTGCAAATTACCCGACGCTAAAAATCCGAAGGTTTTCTGGACTGGATATAAAGGGGATGGGTACGATAAACAAAATGGAGCTTACTCCCCAACCAACGATGCTTTATACGCGGGTACGGTAATTAACCAAATGTATTATAAATGGTATGGGGTGTATCCATTAGTAACAAAAATGGGTAAACCCATGCAATTGGTTATGCGCGTTCACTATGGCGAAGGGTATGAAAATGCTTTTTGGGATGGCAAGCAAATGACTTTTGGCGATGGTGATACCATGATGTATCCATTGGTTTCTCTTGGGGTTAGTTCCCATGAAATCAGTCATGGCTTTACCGAGCAGCATTCGGATTTAATGTACTTCGGTCAGTCAGGCGGCATGAATGAGGCGTTTTCAGACATGGCGGCTCAAGCAGCTGAATTCTATTCAACCAAGAAAAATACTTGGATGATTGGTGCTGAAATTATGAAAGAAAGCAGTGGTTACGATGCATTGCGCTATATGGATAAACCAAGCCGCGATGGTTACTCAATCGATAATGCCGATGAGTATTATGATGGTTTGGATGTGCATTTCTCCAGTGGTGTATATAACCGTTTGTTTTATGTGCTCGCTCATCAAAATGGCTGGGATACCCGTAAGGCATTTAGCGTAATGGTGAAAGCTAACATGGATTATTGGACTCCTTTTTCTAATTTCCAGGAAGGAGGGTGCGGTATTATCCAGGCTGCTAAAGATTTAAAATTGGATGAGGTGGCAGTAAAACAATCTTTAAGCGAAGTAGCATTGAAGCCTGAACAATGTAAAGAATTGTCTCCTGTCGTTTAAAATCATGGATAACTTGCCGCCTAAGTGGCGGCAAGTTATTTTCCTCAAATAGTCTGTGAAAATAGCCTATGCTAAGAATATAATCATAAAATGGTAAGATATTGGCATTAGCAGCCATGCATAAATTGTTTAAAAACGTGGTTAGGTGAAGTTAATGCAAGCATCCGCACAGACTGTATCCCTTATTACCTACAATATCCACAAAGGTTTCGGTTTGGGTAAGGTACGTTTTTTATTGCCGGAAATGAAAGATGCGATTACTTCCTTGAACCCGGATTTTGTTTTCTTGCAAGAAGTTCAGGGAGAACATAGACGCAGGCAAAGGCGCATCGATGCATGGCCAGAAGCCCCACAATTTGAATACATTGCTGAAAAAATCTGGCCGCATTATGTTTATGCTAAAAATGCTGTTTATCAGGCAGGGCATCACGGCAATGCCATTTTAAGCAAATACCCCTTTGAGCGTTTTGAAAACATTAATTTGTCCAATATCAATCGTGCCTCGCGTGGAATTTTACACAGCCAGCTGGTATTGGATGGCGGGGTGAAGATTCATTTGTTATGTGTGCATTTGGGGCTTTTTAAAGCTGAACGCACCGAACAGTGCAAGACGTTAATGATGCGCATTAACGAGGCAGTTCCTGAACATGAGCCTTTACTGATGGCGGGGGATTTTAACGATTGGCGCATGGATTTATCAAGACCCTTGGAAGCGGAGTTAGGCATTCAAGAAGCTTTTTACTCCGTTAAAGGGCGTCATGCCCGCTCTTTTCCGGCAATACGCCCTTCTTTGTGCATCGATCGGGTTTACTTCCGTGGCATGGAAGTTAGTGATGTGCAATGCTTGCAAGGAAAACCTTGGCGGATGTTATCGGATCATGTTCCTCTTTTTGCACAGTTTACTCTGCTTTCATCGTAAGATACTCTGCAGATACTTCTTTTTCTGTGGCAGCTATAGGAACAGGATGGAAAAATGACAATTTGTAATTTTGGGCCTCCTTGCGCTGGGCAATCAGCATTGGCACTGAAACTTGTGTAAGCGGGTTATAAACCTGGTTAAAAAATTGCAGTTCAAAGTTCATGGAAGTTTCATAATTCTTAATAATGGCTTGCGTTGCATATGGATCGAGGTTTGCCGCATGCAAGCAAAAAATATTAACAATTTCCTGGGTCGCGAAGAGAAAAGAAGGACTCGAATAAGTTTTAATCCATCCTTTGAAAGGATGCGAAGCGGGTAAATTTTCTGTCGCCATCATCTGACCCAGCTGCCTATAGGCTTCAAAACAAGGTAAAACCGCTGCAATGCAGACAGGAATCGGTGCAAAAGCACATTCAAGAATATGATCGCTGTACTTTTTAGTAATATACATCATCTCGGTTTCTTTTCTTATAACAGATAATTTCGGTGTTCTAATCACATATTTCTCAAGCATTTTTTCTTCTGTTTGCATGATTTCCATGGAAAAATATTTAAATTTTTCTTTCTCATTGCCGGTAAAACCATTGGCGATTATCTCCAATCCTTGCGCCAGACTTCGCAAATAAATTTGGTCTTGGCTGACAAAATCATTAAAAATGGCAGGAGGTAAATTTCCTTTATATAAATGGCTATTGAAAGGATGCATTTTTATCTTTTGCATGATGGGATAAGTTACGATATGTAGCTTTTGTAATAAGTTCATGTTAAGCCTTAAAAATTGCTTGCCTGGTAAGTTGCAGAAGAGTATGGGTTGCAGTAAAGATTCAACAGCGTGTCATCACGGCTGAGGACGAACAGTTGAGCTTGCGAGAATTTAATGCATTATGGAAAAAGATAAATAAATTGAATGAATGAATTTGATATGCTTTGAGCATCACACTCCCTCCGCAGGCATTATCCAGTGCAGGTTATAAGGGTATTTCTCAGCTTAGATTCTAAGCACCCCTGGTGAAAAAAATTGTTTGTTGCAATCAAGCAACACAGCTACCCTAACAAAAACCGGTTGTTTTATCAATCTGATTTGCAATCGACAAAAGCCATTAAGTTATTTTTCGGCGATAACCGTGGGAAAAATGCGGGCTGAGTCATAAATAAAAGCAATATCCTTAAATCCAGCGGCGGCAAGATAATGTTCGGTTTGTGCACTGGAGCGGAAGCATTGAAATTTTGCATCCAAAATGTCTAAAAAGATGATTTGCTGCAATAAGAGATCCTCATCATTAATGTTCTCCATGAGCCACTCACATTCTGTGGTAAGAGCAGGAGGAAAGGTAAGGAAACTGGTTACTAATTTGCCCTTTGGTTTTAAAGCTCTATAAAATTCTTTGTACAATTTTAGCACTTTAGCGTCGTCGGCTTCGTAGATGCTTAAGCCGTTGCTTGAAATAAGATCAAATTGCGCCTCAATAGGGAGGGACCAGGCATCGCTTTCTACTAATTCGACAAAATCAAGTAATTGCTGTTTTGCAGCAAGCATCTTTGCATCGCTGAGCGCTTGGGAATCATAATCTATGCCAATCAAGCCGATACATTGTACGCCTTGATAATCTAAATAGAGTAATTCACCCATCATTCCTGAGGGGATGGTCGCAAGTATTGCCTCATCTCTTACCGCTTTCTGATTTTCTCGCAGAAAGATTTGGAAGCGTTCTTGAGTTGCCAATACACTGGGAGCTTTATCCAGCAAAAATTGTTCCAGTACTGAAAAAGATTGGCCGCGGTTATTCTTTTTAGTTTTTCTGCCAAACCAAGGGTGTGTCAGCATGTAATTTGTCCAATACCCATTGATGCCGCGGTTTTGGATTAAAAATCGTCCGAAATCAAACTGGCTCAGTTCATCAAGAAGTTGCAATTGTACCGCCACACTAACGTGTTTTTTGTCCCCACCTTGTTTTATTCGTTCCCGTATCTTTTGCAAAGCGGCTTTGAGATCAGCAGGATTAGCAGAATGCGAAAGCAAATGTGTTGGCATGAAAACCTCAAGGGGTGACAAGCGACATCTAATGTCTATTAAATGCCGCTTAAAAAGGAGATTATTCTTTTTCCATATCTGAATGATACTCACCGAAGCAAGCCAAACTGTTTAAGCGGGCACGCTTCAGCAACATTGCTTGAGCTTGAGCAACATTGTCTGCTTGGCCTTTCCACGCCTGTAAACAATCTTCCTGCAAAGCGCGTCCGTAAGAAAAACTTAATAGCCAGGGCTGGTAGCCAAAGCTGTTAATGGCATTTAAATTTTCTGTGGCTTGTTCGGGAGCTTGACCACCGGATAGGAAGTTAATCGTAGGTACTGCAGCGGGAACCTGATTGCGAAATACATCCAGCGTGTAATTGGCTATTTCTTCAGGGGAACTGAACGGAGAAAAATCTTTACCTGAAGTCACCATGCTTGGCTTTAAGATAATATGCTCCAGTTCCACTTGATGGATAAACAAGGCATTAAACAATTCGTGCAATACCAATTCACAAGCTTCAGCACAGTGTTCAATGCTGTGATTGCCGTCCATCAATACTTCCGGTTCAACAATCGGCACAATTCCTACGGATTGGCAGCAAGCTGCATAGCGGGCGAGCATTTCTGCCCCTGCTTTTATGGCAGTCAGGCTGGGGGTAAATTCTGAGATGGAATAGACATTGCGCCATTTGGCAAATTTAGCGCCTAATTTTTTAAAATGTAAAAGCCGTTCGGTTAAACCATCCAATCCCTGTGTTACTTTCTCATCTTCCGAATTGGGCAATGCCACCAAGCCCTTGTCTACTTTGATCCCAGGTACAATGCCTTTCTTTGCGAATAAATCAGCAATGGGAGTACCCTGTTCGTCTTTATGATCAAACGTTTCTTCAAAAAGAATAACCCCGTGAATGTATTGTTCCAAATCAGGAGTCGTGGCAAGCAGTAAACGGTAATTGCGGCGATTTTCCTCAGTGTTTTCGATGTTAATCGTGGCAAAGCGTTTGCCTATGGTGCCGTTGCTCTCATCAGCAGCAAGGATGCCTTTGCCATCTTGCAGCAATAATTCCATAGTGCTTGCTAATTCATCATAATACATTTGAAATCTCCTGATTGGTTAAGTCTTTTAAGACTAATTGTCGCTTTGAATTATTTTTATGCGCAAAAGAACACTATTTACCGGAAATGTATTTCTCACGAATAATATGCTGAATGGAGAAGCCTTTTTCTTTTAGATAGTCAAATGCTTCATCAATCATGCCTGGATTGCCGCACAAATAAACCATGTCTTCTTCCGGATTCAATCCTAGTTCAGGAAAAGAGGTTTGTACATAGCCTCGATATTCATGTGTCTTGAGATTTTCTTCTTGCTCCCTACTTAAGTGGGTGCGAAAAATAATGCGAGGAGAAGAGGTATTAAATTGCAAAAACTCTTCTTCATACAAGACGTCTTCACGTGTTTGCACTCCTTGTAAAATAACAATTTGCAGTTCAGGATGCTGTTGCAGACGCTTTTTAAGTTCCGCGAGCATGGCGCGGTAAGGTGTAACGCCGGTGCTGGTGGCCACCAAAATATACCGTTTGGGTAAGTCATCGCGCAAAATTAGACGACCGAAAGGCCCCGTAATATGAATGGTATTCCCAGGTTTTAAATTGAAAAGCAATTCAGTGCCTGGACCACCTTCGACATAACCTGCAGCAAATTCAATGCGGTTATTTTGCATGGGTACATTAGCAATACTGTAACTGCGGCGCAGAATTTTGCCGTCATGTTCGAAATGGATGGTAATAAACTGGCCGGGCACATAATCAAATACGCTCTCTTGATTGCATTTAAAAATAAAATGCTTCACTTTGGGAGATAGCATAAATGTTTCTTCCAGTACGATAGGAAATGGTTTAACTTGCATAATATGTTTAGCGGGAAAAACCCTTAACTATAGGGGAAAATTTATACATTGCAAGTGGGAAGGCTAATTTTGGAAATGCCAAAGGTGAGTGCATCATTATTTTAGATGTAAGTGGTGGGGTTCTTGGGCACGTTGTGTGTTTTCTTGTGAGCAAAATTTGTTCATTCGCTCTGTTATTAATAGCTTAAATAATGTAAAATATTGCCAAATAAGTTATATATTGCTCAAAAGAGGTTATTATTGTGACTGATATACGCGTAAATATTTTAAAAATGCAGGATACGCTTGATAAAAGTGAATTCGTAATCGTTTTTGAAAACGAGCAAAAGCATAGTGTTAAACTCATCAAAAGTTATAGCCACCTGCTGGATCCAAAAAGTGGTCCTGAAGCGATCGCATTTGCTAGTTGCGCGGTGATGGGACATGCTGACCAATATTATTTTTTACAAAATTTGTGTGAATATTTGGTATTTATGTCCCGGTATAGCAAATCTAAACAATTGGCTATCGAAGCCGCGCAGCAGCTAGACGCAGCCAAAAAATCCTATACAGAACTTACAGAACAGATTCATGGTCTTTTTTTAGAATCCAAGGAATTAGAAGATGATAAGTCAGAGCTTGCCATGGATGAGGTCGAGAAAGAACAAGAAGCTTGGGAAGAAAATTATAAGAGAGCATTGCAAGAATGCCATGATGATTATCAGCGAAAAAGATCCTTACTAGAGCAAGATTATTTATTTTACCACCAGGATGCATTTACTGCATTTAAGCACTCATTGGGTATGTTAGAGGATCTTTGGAAAAATTGTATTTTAACCGATGGCGATTTCTATCTTAATCTGACCGCTGCATTCTTTTCTGGAGAAGACTTTGGCTTTGCGAATACAGGTAAGGAAGGCAAGGAGAAACTGGAAAAATTGACCAAGCAAATAAATGATTTGGTCAGTAAATTTCGTGGCAAAGAATTTAAGCAAACCTTCAAAACTTCGGGGATGATCCCCGATGAAAAAGATATGGAAATCTTAAATTCCATGATTGAAAATGAATCGATTGTTGATGAGGCAAATGCATTTTTCTCAAAAATCCTCATTAATACTTTGGGAATGGAAGGGATTTCTCAAGCAAAGACTTGGTCGAAGGTATTTGCCCAAAGTTTACAAAAATGGACAGTGGAACATGAAAAATTAAAAGAAGAGAGCAAAAAGATACAAGAAAAAAATCATAAAAAAGAAAAAAATGAAACGGAAGAAAAAAGCCAGCCTCAAGTTTTATTGCCTTCATTGCCGCGATGGTCTAGAGAAGAAGAGCGAGCATTTAAGCAGTTTGAAAGAATTGGCAAGTTGGTTTGTAAATGGTCTCCTGAGGAAGCTGTTAAAGCCCAGTTGGAAAAAAGTAAAATTTCTACCAATGAAAAGAATAACGGAGGGTTTTACACTCCACGCCCTAATGCGTCGGTGCTGACATCGCCCAAGCAACTCGGTAGCATGACACCGCGTACGCACCAGGTGCTGGTTTCCCCACTAAGACAAGGTGGTAGTAGCTCAAAGGAAACAATGACATCTGTAACAACAAGCAAGCAAAGCACGCCTAAAGAAAGTTCGACCCTGAAGAAGACTTTGTCGTCATTTTTTTCTTTCGGCACGCATAAAGAGCCCACGCCTAAGCTTTCCAAGAAGATGGCTAATTTGCAGAATTTAGCGTTTTTATTGATAAAAGTAACTTATCCGCCTTTGCCCGAGGAAGTGGAATCTCTCAAAAAGGTCGTTGATGGCATCAGGCACTTGAAAGGGGAGGTATATGACGGGCTAAAAGAATCCTTGGAAGAAATTATTGGGGCGTCCGGGGCTTTGCAGCCTTCCTCCAGCCAGAATAAAGAAACCAAAAGCATGACGCCTGGAAATACGCCTCATACCCCGGGCTTATTCAAATTGCTAAGTAAGACCCCGACGCGTACCAGTGAGCAAGCATCTACGCCAGAGTTTAAACTTAAATAAGTTTTACTATTCTTGGTATTAAGAAGCACGATAAGGAGGTCGTGCTTTCATTGATTTTCACGACGGTCTTTGCAAATCCAGTTCACAAAAAAGCACTTCCTGATTTCTACCATGATTTTTCGCATAATATAATGCCTTATCCGCAGCTTCGATTAGCTGTTCGGGCGTAGTCCCATCAATAGGAAATGCGGCTATACCGATAGAAACGGTAAAAGGTCCAATCTGTTCTGCCCCATATTTGATTTTTAATGAACTGATTTCTTCCCGCAATGCTTTGGCGCGGTTGCGTGTGCTTTCCAAATCAATATCGTAAAAGAGAATTAAGAATTCCTCACCGCCGTAGCGAGAGGCAATATCTCCTTCACGAATAGCGCTTTGTAATATTTTCCCAACTTCTTTCAAGGCTGCATCACCAGCATCGTGTCCAAAAGTGTCATTAATCTTTTTAAAATGATCCAGATCCAGCATCAATAGCGACAAAGGAGATTCTGTTCTTTGTGCTTGATTGATTAACTTGAATAAAAAATCTTCCAGATAACGGCGATTGTATAAACCGGTTAGCGGGTCGCGAATCGATTGATGCCGCAAATTTTCCCGTAGACGGACATTAGCAAGCGCTAATGCGGTTAATTCGGCAAAAGCAATAATCAGCAGCTTTTTATCTTCATCAGCAAATAATGATTCTTTTGTAGCGGATTCTAAATATAACATGCCGTAAATATCATTTTGTGCCATTAACGGCACGCAGAGTGTAGCGTGATGTTGATGCTCTTCCATCTCCAAATGCTGACAAATGAGCCCAGGATGCTTTTCATCAACTTGATGAATGCGCCCAAGCCTAATACCCCAGCAATCATCTGGAGAAAACGTCGTTTTCTGCGGAATGGGGTTGCCCCAACTCATGATTTCTTCCAGATAATTTTTAGACGGGTGCATAATGAAAAGATAGCCACTGGCAAAGTCTAAAAGTTGCTTCGAATAATTGGCCATCACTTCGCGCAATTCATCCACTGAGCTGCAGGCGAGCATGATGTCGCTCATTTCAACCAATAAAGTAATTTGTTTATTTTTATTTTCCAATGCCTTGATGCCGATGGTAAGTTGTTCGTAGGATTGTTGTAAGGCCGTATGTTCCTCCATTTGTTTTGTAATATCGCGCAAAGTTTGTAATGTGCCTTGATAGCTTGATTCTTCGCCCTCAATAGGGGAGGAAGTTAATTCATAGATTCGTTTTTCTTCTCCTTCACTGCATTCAAACCGTTTATCAAGAATTTCTAAAGTAAGGGAATCCTCAAATAAAGCAGCAATTTTGCGTTTGTCTTCTGAAATGTGTAGCAATGCTTCTTTTAAGGAAAGCCCCACGTGTACTTTTTTGCCGAAAATGCGTTTAAATTCTCGTGCATAGCGTTCATTAAAGATAATAAATTCTTGCTGTTCATTGAATGCTGCAATCATGTCCCTTGAGCTTTCGATGATTTTACGCAGGCGGTTTTCTGTATTTTTATTTTTTTCTTCAATTGCTTTTCTTCTTAGCAATTCCTGACGCACTAAAAAGGCAGCAAACAGTAATGATGCGATAGCAAGAAATGAACCCACAGCCAAGATGATGCTGGCTCTGTATGCACGCTGCATCACCGTATCATTTCTTGCTTTTAATAAAATGTACTCAATGGATTTAATCTCTTGCCCCAAGCTTTTTACTTTAACGGAAGCGGCCTGGCTATGATTTAACAAATCCGTACCTTCCGTAGTGGCTAGCTTATTGGCAACTTTGATGTGCAAAAGCTTACTTAAGACATCCAGCCGCTCCTTAACCGAGTCCGAAAATAGCATAACCCGTTCTTGTTGGGGAGGATGATCGGCCGTAAGATTTTTTAATTTCTCTAAGATATTATTTAACCGGGCTTTTCTGCCATCCAAATCAGTTAAGAATAATTCCTGACCCGTTATAAGATAGCCGCGTTGATGCGATTCAATATCCACAACTTCAAACAAAGCCAGATCCAGGGTTTCAATGACTTCATGCGTGTGAATGACGCGATGACTTTCGGCAATGAGATTTTTTATCTGATTATAAGAAGCGATGGTCAACAGAATTAAAAGGAAAAAAGTCAGGATAAAAATCAGATTGAAGACAATTTTGCTCAATCTCATTTTTTTAAGTCCTAAGACTGAAGATACGCGTTTATTCATATCCTCATGCATGCAATTTCCTGATTGCTTTGGGGATAAACCCGCACTTGACATTTATAATGTATAGCACATTTCATTCAGGAAGACTGGGCATTAAGAGAGTATTTCATTAAAAGGGTAAAAAAACGTCGCTTCGTGTTTGTTATAAAATAAGTTAATGATGCGTGAATTTGGAATTTCCTTAAAAAGTTTGATGGCATCTAAATCCGTCTTGCCTTGCAGTTTAATCGTAAAAATTAAGTGCTGGGCTCTGCCTGAGCTAATCCAGCGTTTGATTAATTGATAAGCCCGCTCAGGGTAACAAGCAACATCCGATAAAACCCATGTGTAATTTTGATTAAGTCGCAGGGGATCTAAGGAGAAAGCGCTTTGCTTTAAGAATTTCACTTGCGGCAAGGACGCAATCTTTGTATCCAGCTCCGCTTTGTCGACCGCAGTTACTTGCGCTCCCAAAGATTGCAAGACATAGGTCCAGCCGCCAGGAGAGGCTCCCAAATCCAAGGCTGTATCACCGGCTTTTGGATATTTACCAAGAAACGTAAAAGCTTCCCATAATTTTAAATAAGCGCGGTTTGGAGGATTGATTTTATCTTCGATGAACCGGCACTTCCCGTCAGGCCATTGTTTCAACCTTGTTGCACTGTAAACCAGTGTATTTTGATCCAGTAAGCTAAATGCGCCTGTCTTGGGAATTTCCGTCGTTAATGGGAAAGTTTGCTCCAGGGTAGGAAGTTTTCGCAATTGATTGGCAATTAATGTAGCGCGCCGGATTTGTGCAATAGGGTGGTGGTACCAAAATTTTCCAGCTTGTTTCAGAATATTGACTGCCTGTGAAATTGATGCAAATTTAACTACTTCCGGTGCCAGCCAAATATCTTGTGCGAAGCAGACATTGGGTTGGAAGTAGGAAGAAAAAAAGAGAGAGCCGATGCAGTTGGTGAGCGCTTCCAATTCGTGCGAGAGTTCAGATGTGAATTCTTTTTTCGCAATATAAATGGCTTTGATGGTTTCTGTATTTTGCATAAAAAATTTATTTTGTGTTTAAATCAGCAGTCAAGTTGTTGTCCATAATAATTAATAGTTCATAAAGGAATCAGTATATAATTAACTTATGAATGCTGACATCGTTAAAATGATTGGCAATATAAGCCAAGCACTCCTGCACGTACAAGCACTGGTTACCGGTTTGGCCTATCTTATCGGACTTTTGTTTGTTATTGTAGCGCTTAAAAAATTGCGGAAAATCGGTGATGCTCGTGCCAATAGCGGTTCCCATGAAAAAATATTTGTGCCATTGGCTTATTTTTTAGGAGGCGCGGTTTTTATTTTTTTACCCACAGCTCTTATTGCATTATCCAGAACGGCTTTTGGACCAACGAATATTCTAGGATATACCAAGTACGATCCTTATAATATTTATAATGCTATGAAGGTTGTTATTCAGACGGCAGGTTTGATATGGTTTGTGCGCGGTAGTGTCATGTTGGTGCATTCCAGTAATCCTGGCGTGCAGGAAGGACCTAAAGGGTTGGCGTTTATAGTTGCCGGTATTTTAGCCATGAATTTCCAGGGAACCATCGACGCGTTAAACTATTTTATGGATTATTTACTGAAACTGACCAGTTGGGTATAAACTCTCGGAATGAAAATATTAAGGAGCAGGCTGTTATGAAGAGGTTCTATAGGATATTATTGTTATGTTCGCTTCTAGTCCCAGGTCATCTAGCAGTTGCTGCAGAACAATTTATAAAGCCTAGCCTTATTCTAAACCATATCGAACTTATACGGGCGCAAGAGGCTGGTGGCGATGAACTCTATTTTGATATCAGCATTTACCGGCCTAATAAAACTACCCAATTTGTACGGATACCGAAAGCACCTATGCATTGGCCTTCTGCAGCGAGCAAGCAAATCAAGAATGTGACCTTGTGGTCGGAACCTTTAAAAGAAGGTGAGAGCGTGGTATTGATTGCTTCCCTGATTGAGCAAGATGCTACGCCTTTAAATCCGGATGATGTGCTGGGCTCAATACGAGTTAAGCTTACCTATGAACAAGGACAATTAAAAACTCAATGGAGCATCCCCAATCGGGAACAAGGGACGGCCATGGCCAATCAGCAAGGCGATATTCAGAAATTTGAATTGTTTGATGCAGGCAGTAAATATGAAGTGTATCTGTCATTGGCAAAGTAGTTAATCTTCTTCGCCGCAGATTTTAAGGTTATTTGCTTTCGCAAAATCTAAAATGGCTTGGTAAACTTGAGGGCTGGATTCTTTTAATTTTGGATCCAATAAAACGCATTTATATCCTTCGCGGTTTACGCTGGGTTGTAAAAGCGGGGAATAGTGAATACGGCTATTTTTAAATGTGGCCATGGTGCCGCTCATGCGTTCGGCCCAGTCGCTTGGGCGAAACGGTTTACCTTGATTGGTAACGCCCTCAATTATAATTTTTTTATCTTCAGGTTCGGTCATTTTTATTACATAATAAAAACAGTATGTTTAGTATAGCACCATCTTCCTTGTATCTAAAACTAAAGGTATGATGAATGGTTGATTTTAATGAGGCAGATTTGTGAAGCGTAGAGAAAATCATTCAGGTATTTATTTATTACCTAATTTATTGACCACAGCGAGCTTGTTTGCGGCTTTTTATTCCATCGTGGCTTCAATGAAGGCACAGTATGAAACAGCTGTTATTGCCATTTTTATCGGCATGGTTGCCGATGGTTTGGATGGACGAATTGCCCGCCTTACGAATACCCAAACTGCATTTGGGGCGGAGTATGATAGCTTGTCTGATATGGTTACATTCGGTGTGGCGCCAGCGCTGCTACTCTATAGTTGGAGTTTGCACCAGTTAGGAAAATTTGGCTGGCTTGTGGCGTTTATGTATACAGCGGCGGTGGCTTTGCGCCTGGCACGGTTTAATACACAGGTAGAAACAGCAGATAAACGCTATTTCCAGGGACTTGCATGTCCTCCCGGGGCTGCTATTGTGTCCTCTTTTGTATGGCTGGGGCATCAGAATCACTGGGAACATTTTATAGTTTCCATGCTCGCTGCGATTATTGCGGTCATTATTGGCATCCTTATGGTCAGCAATGTGCGCTATTACAGTTTTAAAGAAGTGGATTTTAAAGGAAAAGTTCCTTTCCTATATATTTTATTGATTGTAATTTTATTTGTGGCCATAGCGGCTAATCCTTCCGGAGTTTTATTCCTTGGATTTATGCTGTATGCGTTATCAGGTCCTGTGCAAACCCTGCTCGTCATTCACCGGGTTCGTAAGCAACGTCATGCAGCCAATGATGATAAGCGTCTTAAAAGAAGACAGCGTAATCAAAAATAAGTAAATACGGGGGATAAGATGCGTTGCAATGCGCTTAATTATTCCTCTTCATCAAAACGGCGGTTAATCAAATCAGTCAAGGCTTTCACCATGGCTTCTTCATCGGGTCCATCCACATGCAAAGTAAGTTCACTGCCTTTATGAGCAGCTAGCATCATAACGCCCATAATGCTTTTGCCATTTACGGTGTGGGAGCCTTTGCTTACTTCGATATGACTTTGAAATCTTGCCGCAGTAGAGACAAATTTTGCAGAAGCCCGCGCATGTAAGCCCAATTTATTAATGATTGTGATTTTTAAATTTATCATAGTCGGTCATCCGTGTTGGGGTGTCGCAGCAGCCGTTGCTTCGCCAGGCAACTTATACAATTTCTGTCTGTGCCAAGTTATCTTCAGTTAATAAAGAATACAAAGTACTGCACTCAGTTGCTTTCCGACAAGCCGCACGAAAAGCAGGAATACTGAATTGTTTGGTGATTTGATTTAAGATTTGCAAGTGTTCCTGAATTTGGTGTTGGGGAACCACCAAGGCTAATACAATATCTACAGGTTGTTTGTCCGTAGCGCCAAAATCAACGGGATGCTGCAGTTTAAGTAAACAGGAGCACATGGTTTGAATGACTTCTGATCGTATGTGCGGAATCATTACCCCGTGCCCAATTGTGGTGCTACCCAGGCTTTCTCTTTTCCAGTAAGCATCGAACAATGCTTCCATGTTGAGTTCAGGATGGGCATCGCTAAGAATTTGGCTTATTTTTAATAAGACTGCCGTTTTGCTTTTTGCAGTAGCATCAATACAAATATCGCGTGGTTGCAAAAGATGACGAAACACCATGATAAAACTGTTAATGAGAAGTTAGGGTATTTTACTGCATCTTGACAAAAATGACACTATTTTTTTGTTTTTTAACTATTTGACTATAAATTGCGCAGATAAAACAGCGGCATAACACCGCTGTTTAAAATAAGCTATTCGCGATGATGATTGCGAAGTTTTTCTTTATGTTTAATTAATTGCCTGTCCAGCTTATCTACTAATTCATCTATAGCAGTATACATGTCATCGGATTCTGAGCTGGCGTGCAATTCACCTTTGGCGACCAGTACGGTGGCTTCGGCTTTTTGTCTTAGTTTTTCTACATCGAAAACCACATTGATCGCAGTAATCTTGTCAAAATGCCTTTCCAGTTTATCGAATTTTTCCTGCGTGAATGAGCGCAATGCGGGAGTAATTTCCATTCGATGACCTGTGAAGTTAATTTGCATAACATCCTCCTCGATTAAGAACACTAACTACGAAACTGATTTTCGCTCGTTTGAGGATAAAATCCCCAATTCTTCACGATATTTTGCAACGGTTCTGCGTGCAATTTTAATTCCTTGTGCGCCTATCAGTTGGGCAAGCTTATGGTCGCTTAAAGGGTGCTTGGAATCTTCTGCCAAAATTAATTTTTTAATAAGTGCACGGATGGCTGTTGAAGAACAAGTACCACCTTGGGCTGTAGATACGTGACTGGAAAAGAAGTATTTAAGTTCCAGTAAACCACGTGGCGTATAGATGTATTTTTGCGTAGTAACCCGGGAAATGGTGGATTCATGCACGCCAAGGGCAAAAGCTACATCGTTCAAGATGAGTGGTTTCATTGCAGTTTCACCGAATTCCAGAAACTCTTGCTGATAGTCTACTATATAACGGGCTACTTTTAACAATGTTTCTTGCCGACTTTGAATGCTTTTTAAAAACCAACGTGCCTCCTGGAGATTGTTTTTTAAGAATTGGTTGTCCTTTGCATTATTACCTCGTTTAATCAATGAAGCATAATAAGTGTTGATGCTTAAATGCGGCAAAACCTGGTCATTTAGGGCAACGTGCCATTTATTATCAATTTTTTTAACGGTCAAGTCAGGAATCGTGTATTGAGGGGTATCGCGGGAGATTGTATTTCCAGGTTTGGGATTTAACTGATGAATAATATGGATTATTTTTTGCAGAGACAGTTCATCAACTCCATAGATTGCCATGAGTTTACGATAATTATGTTGTCCAAGCAGGTCCAGATTTTCAGCAACAAGGCGTTTCGCGAATGGTAAGTAAGGAATGGAATCTGGTAATTGTTCCAGTTGGATGGATAATGTTTCGCTTAGATTGCGGGCAGCGCATCCTATAGGATCAAAGCGTTGTATGCGGTGTAAAACTGCCTCCATTTCACGAGTATCCACTTTGCTATTGGGTAGATCACGGGTAATGGTTGCGTGAAGTTCTTGCAGTGATAGGGTTAAGAAACCATCTTCGTTAATTGCATCGATGATGGTGGTGGCAATAGCTTTATCTACATCAGTCATCGGGGTCAAGTCCAGTTGCCAGTGTAAATACTCTTGAAGGTTGGTTGTGGTACAGTGCAAGGTTTCAAATACATAATCGTTTTCATTAAATTTTTTATCTTTGCCCTGATTCGTAAACAGCGGCGTCCATTGGAAATCCATATAGTCTTCTTCTGCAGAGGGGGGGGCTGCAGAGGAATAGTCTTCCGTTTCTTCATTGGGGGCAGCTTCCAACATTGGATTGGATTCAAGCTGCTGTTGAATTTCCTGCTGTAATTCCAGAGTAGATAATTGTAGTAAACGGATAGCTTGTTGTAGTTGAGGGGTTAGTGTGAGCTGATTTACCAAATTCAGCTGCAGCGAGTGTTTCATATCATCCTTTTTAATTTACCGCTATTTATTAAAGTTTAATCCATCCATGAGGATTATCCAGCCGAGTCTGGCTTAAGGAGAAAAGGATAGGTAAATAATTGATAATAGGCAACGTCCCTAAAGTTTTTTAGACAAGATTTCATCTTAAATTGAGCACAAATTTTTCTATTTCACTTCGATCTACCCCCTCTCCCGCGATAGGAGCTTTGATAGTATGATGAT
>NZ_RZGS01000035.1 GCF_003989745.1 Legionella septentrionalis | reverse complement strand
GATTGATGTGTCGGAGTGTGATGCTTCGCACTTGCTGCGAAAGCTCACGGGTGTTTTAAACGAGCAGGCGCTTCGTTTTGAGTTTAAGGAAAAGCGGCAGTTGCTGTCGTCGTTTGCTGATGAAAAGATTATCTTAACGGGTCGATTTTCACCGGAGCTTTTAGACCATCTGGCGCCGTTGTTGCTTGCGCGGCAGGGTAATCCCAACGCTTTGGGCGAGCTTATATTGGTGAGTGATGAGCCGGATGCATTCAGTGCCTGGGGGGCTTTTCAGCATACGGTGACGGTTGCGGAGAAAGGGGAGCTTCTTGCCGGGCGCTTTGCGCCATCGTTACTGCAAACGCTTAAGATGGCAGAGCTTGAGAACGAGCCATTGAGTGCGCTGCAGGCGAGGTTATCTTATGCAGAGCGCAACCCGACTGGGCAAACGGGTGAAGCCTGGCAGGGGATGCACCAGTTGCCGGTGCCTGCGATGGCTGAGCTTGATGAACTCGACTATGAGAAAAAAGCCCAGGCGTTCATTGAAAAGCGCATCGCCTCGGTCAATGGAATTTTGGCTGCCGAGCCTTATGTTTATTTAAGCGGTTTGACGGCGGTTGGCAAATCGACGTTTGTCAGGCAGTACTTTAAGAATGAAGAGGATACATTATATTCAGGCGAGCAGGCGTTAAGCGCCTGGGCCGGTGATAAGAGTGAGAAACGCAAGATTCTTTTCATTGATGAGGCGAACATCGGTACGCGGCAATGGACGGAATTTGAAGGGTTGTTCAACAACCCGCCGGGTATGCTCATTGATGGGGAGTACACGTTATTAAGCCCACAGCATAAGGTGGTATTTGCCGGCAACCCGGTGAATTATGGCGGTGAGCGCAAGCTCTCGCCTTTCTTTGCCCGGCATGGCAATGCGCTGGTGTTTGAAGCGATGCCGCCTGAATTTATTTACCAGCATATTTTAAAGCCTTTGTTGGTACAAAGCTTAAGCGAGGAGGCCGTTCGTGCCGGGTGCAAACAATGGTTAAGCGTGTATACATACCTTGCGAATGCATCCAGCAAGGAAGTGCTCATTTCCCCGCGTGAACTGGAAATGATGGCACTCCTCACCCTGTCTTACCTTAAAAAGCACCCGGAGGCAGACGCTGCGCAGGTGGCGGCTTATTATGCCCATCAACTGGGTAAGGAGTTGCTGCCTGTTGAGGAGCAGGAGAAATTTTCCCAGCGCTTTAAGCCTCAATTTATCCCCGCTCATGAGGTCAAAGAAATCGATAGGAAGGGGCTTGAATCCTTTGTCATGACCCCTTCCCGCCAGGTGGTGTACCAGCAATTGGCTGATGTGTTAGCCTTGCGGGACTTCAAACGCCATGCAGCCGCAACCGATGCGCAACGATACGGCGGCTTGGGCGGCATGGTGCTCGAAGGCCCGCCCGGGGTGGGCAAGAGCGAGCTTGTGACTCTGGCACTCCTCTCGCATGGGTTTACCGAAGCGACGTTATCCTCGCCTAAGGAAGGCGAGAATAGCTTCTATCGCATGCCGGTCAGCATGCAGCCGGATGATAAGAAACGCCTGCTGCTCAAAGCCTTCAAGGAAGGTGCCGTGGTGGTCGTCGATGAAATCAACAGCTCACCGATGATGGAGCGTTTGCTCAATGATTTGCTGATGGGCGAGAGTGAGCAAGGCAAACCCGATAAACCCGGTTTTTTTATCATCGGCACCCAAAACCCGGTCACCATGGCAGGACGCCGCAAACCCGGCAACGCACTCGCCAGGCGCTTGCTTAAAACCGAGCTTGACGAGTACAGCCGCGAGGAAATGATTGACGTCTTGCAGCATAAACAAATCAATCCGGCAAATGCCACCCTCATGGTCGATGCTTATCTTACCAAGCTCAACGAAGCCCGCGAGAAACGCCTCGAGCCACCCCCAACATTCAGGGATTTAATCCGCGTCGCCGAGGAGGAAATCAATGCCCACAGCAAAGCTCAAACACCCACACAACAACAGGGAGTAAGAGCAGCCGAAGCAATGGGAGAAGCTGCATTACCGCCTAAAGAAGAACAGAAACCCGCGCTTTCTTCTGCCGCCGCCGAGGAAAACCTGCCGTCCGAAGCGCCCAAAGCACCCCCTGTGGAAGAAAATACAAACCCTGGGCAAGCAGTGCATGACCCTGCAAGCCAGGAAAAAGAATCCCGGGAAAAAGAAGAACAAAAGCCCTCGGCGTCTTCTGCAGCCGCCGAGGAAAACCTGCCGTTCGAAGCGCTCAAAACACCCCCTGTGGAAGAAAATATAAACCCTGGGCAAGCAGTGCATGACCCGCTAAGCCAGGAAAAAGAATCTCGGGAAAAAGAAGAAGCAGAGATAAATAAAAAATTAGCGCATTACCTGAGTGAATGTGAGGAACAAATTAAACGCTTGAAGACTTATGCAGGCCATGACATTGTCGATACAAAAATCAGCTTGCTTGAAGCAGGCAAGAATTTACTCGAGGCCGAGTTTGGCACGGCCCAAGAGAAACTGGACAATTTTTATACCCACATCAAAACCAATCAGAAAGAACTGGTCAAACCACACAGCAGCATCCCCAAAGATATCGGCAAAGGCCTCTTAGTCTTCGTCGGACTCGTCCTTGGCATCGTCCCAGGTATCCTTCTCTACAGCCGCTACTTCTCAGCCTCAAGGCCCACCACAACAGGGGAAAAAATCGTCGAGCCCGTGAAAAAAGAAAACCCTATGCCATAGTGAATGATGGCTTAGGTTAAATTATCAGCAGCGATGATGTGGCTCATTTTTAAAGGTTTTTAAGCGTCTATTCACAGAGTTATACACAGTTTTTGGGGATAACTCTGCTCGTAAAAAATTTTGCAGCAAAGCTAAACGCCTTATAGTTACTGGAACAACAAGTTTTACCGCAAGGAGGAATTAATCATGTTGAGGAGGAATTAAAAAAGATATCCACAGAGGAGATAAGATCGTTCAACAGCAATATATGGTAGCTAAATAAAAATTAAAAAAACAGTCTTGACGAGGGGAATATTTTTCTTCCATTTTCCGGCATGTAGTATTAAGTACTCGTAACTCGAAGAATTTCAGCCAAAGAAGTATCTCCGGCGAGCACGCGTTTAAAACCATCTTCCCGAATGCTGGGCATAGAAGGGCGTATATACTGCTCAATGGTATGAATGCTTTCGTTCCTATGAATCATGCCACGCAAAGTTTCATCAATGCTGATCAGTTCATAAATACCAGTACGGCCGCGGTAGCCTGTTTGACTGCATTCATCGCAACCCTTAGGTTCAGATACCCTGGAAATATCGGTAGATTCGGTCGCTCCCATTAATTCACGTTCATCTTCGCGTAAATGGTGGGGACTCTTGCAGTGTGGGCAAAGTTTTCTAACCAGGCGCTGAGCAATTAAGCCAATGATGCTGGAGGATAGTAAAAACGATTCGACACCCATATCATGCAGGCGCGTGAGGGCTCCAAGCGCACTATTAGTATGTAAAGTGGATAAAACCAAATGGCCAGTGAGACTTGCTTGTACGGCAATTTCCGCTGTTTCCAGATCGCGAATCTCACCTATCATCACTACATCTGGATCTTGCCGTAAAATGGCACGCAAGCCCTTTGCAAACGTCATTTGTACTTTAGGATTAACCTGAGTTTGTCCAATGCCGGGAAGATCGTATTCGATGGGATCCTCAATAGTTAAGATATTGCGACTCACCTGGTTCAACTCAGTCAGCATGGCATACAAAGATGTGGTTTTTCCAGAGCCAGTGGGTCCTGTTACAAGCAGAATTCCATGCGGTTCAGCAATCATATGGCGAATAATAGCAAGCGTACTGTCTGCCATGCCCAATAAACTTAAGTTCAATTGCGCTGCCTGTTTATCCAAAATCCGCATGACGACTCTTTCTCCATGGTTAGAAGGGAGAGTGGAGACACGCACATCGATGTTATGTCCACCGATGCGTAAAGCAATCCGCCCATCTTGCGGGATCCTTTTCTCGGCAATATCAAGTTTTGCCATTACCTTAACGCGGGAAATAACAAAGGGTGCAATGCCACGTTGTATTTCCAGTACTTCCTGCAATACGCCATCAATACGGTTACGTACCAGTACTCGATCTTCATAAGTTTCAATGTGAATATCGGAAGCTTTTTGTTTAATGGCTTGCGTAAACAAAGCATTTAATAAACGAATGATAGGCGCATCATCTTGATTGTCTAACAAATCTTCGCTAACAGGCAGTTGACCTGCCAATAAATCGAGATCGAGTTCTTCTTCCATGCCTTCCGCTGCATCCAGCACCGACGATTGCGATTGGTAGGAGGCAGCCAAGTGTTGTTGGAATTCAGCTGCATCGACTTCCTTTAACAGTAATTCAGCCTGCAGAGTCCGGCGTATTTCGGTAAATACCTGCAAAGGCGTATTGGGAAGATGATAAACGAGCATGCGACCATCCTGTTCCATGCCTGCAGCCACCACCCCATGTTTTTTGGCAAATAAATAAGGGAGTTGGACTTGCTGTTTCGGTTGCATTATTTCGTTACCATGAACGATGGAATAGATGGCGGCGGAGACTTAGGCGGCAGCATGGGCGCTGCAGGCCGGCAGAAAGGTTTGGGGAGAGGCGCTTGTGTTAAAGGAGGTAAGACAATTTCATCATTACGCGGATCATAATCTTCTTCACGTAAAGATTGCAGTTGATATTGACGCACGTCTGTGTATTTACCGCCGGTTACACGCAAGGCATCCAGTTCGGTCTTAAGGATAAGGGGTCTTATGAATACCATGAGGACTTTTTTCTCACGATTGGTAATATTTCGCTGAAATAAACGGCCGAAGCCTGGCAGATCACCGACAATGGGCAGGCGATTGTCATCATTACCGAGGCTGTCTTGTTTCAAACCTCCTAATACAATGATGTCGCCGCTTTCTACATGCACCGAGGTAACAATGGCGCTGATATTGAAAACAGGATTTGTGGTGGGGTCCAAAGTGCTGGCAGGATCGAGGGTATCGTTACCCTGATCAATTTGCATCTGAATTCCTTTGCCGCGGGTGATTTGTGGTCGCACATACAAATGTAAGGCCACGTTCACACGATCAAAGGTAGTAAAAGGGCTTGCAGTGGTGGTGCCACCTGCATTATTAGGATAAGTAGTCGAAGCGACAGAAACTTGTTTACCGATAAGAATTTTTGCTTGCCGATTATCCAATACTACTACAGACGGGGTGGATAAAATATTGGCTTTTCGTTGTCTTGCCAGGGCGTAAATTTGTGCCTGAAACTGATCCAAAGATGTCCGGGAATTAATAATAGCAAAACCAGGTCTGAATGTGGTGCTGGATAATGTGTCTTGATCGATGCTTCCCCATTCAATACCTAAATCATTCACATCGCTCTCGTTAATTTCAGCAACTAAAGCTTCAATCAATATTTGTGCGGGTTTAATATCCAGTTGGCTTATCACGGATTTTAAAGTACGAATCAAGGTAACCGGGGCATTGATAATGACAGAATTGGTGTTTGGCTCTGCGATAATTTGTACCGTAGGTTTAGTGCTGCCCTCCACTTGCGTGGCAGCACCCGTAGTATTGGGTGTGGCAGCCGGGTTAACGGTGGTAGCGCTTACGCTGGCGGGTGGCATGGTTTGGCCGCCGCTTGAACTGCCTGTAGCTAAACTGGCAGCAGGGTTGGTGCTATCCAAGGCTGGGCGAGTAATGGTGCCAATAGTAGTTCCTACGGTACCGCTAAAGCTTGCCTGGGCAATGCCGGCCAAAATGGGCACCAAATCTTCCGCGCGTAAATAATTCAGATACACCACTTGGGTATTACTGTTGCTTCCATAAGGGCCGGAACGATCCAACTGAGAAATTAACAACCTAAGGCGTATGCGATCGGTTTTACTGCCACTGATAAGGATGGCGTTATTGCGATCATCTGCAGCCAGTGTAGTTTGGCCATGCAGAGGCGAGGAAGGCTGTGCTTTCACCAAATCCTTTAACGTGTTGGCGATGTCCATTGCTAACGCATGCCGCAGCGGCACCATGTCAATTCCGCTTGAGGAGGAACTATCCACTTGTTTGATGATACTAGCCATTTGGCGGATGTTGCCGGCACGTCCAGACAAAATCAGCATATTTGAGGGCGCATAAGCAGACACGCTACTCCATTGCGGCATAAGCGGGCGTAACACTGGAACGAGTTGTTCTGCCGGAACATAATGCACCGGAATAACTTCTACCATCATATCATCGCCGTGTGGCGGTGATTTTAAGGAGCTGAGTAGATCGGGAGATAATGTTTTTGCATCGATATTCGGAATAATTTTAATTACTTCGCCGCTGGGGATGGCAGCATAACCTGAAATTTGCAGCATGGAAAGAAAAACTTGATACAATTCTTTATCCGACATGGGCGTGCTGGAAACAATGGAAATTTTACCTTGCACCCGCGGATCGATAAGAAAATTTTTGCCGGTTACGCGGGAGACTTCTGCAATGACTGCACGAATATCCGCATTTCTTAAATTCCAGATTTTTTCCGCAGGTTTATCCACGAGCAAGGGCGCATCAGGTGGGTTAAAAGAGGCAGGTGTGTCCGGCGCAGGGTTTGCCGTCATTTGTTCTATTTTAGTTTTCAATTCTCTTGCCAGTGCAAGCTCTTCGATGGGACCTACCTGGACAATGTAAGGGCTTTTGATATCGGGACGATAAATCAAAACCGGCTGTTTTAAGGATTCGGTTAAATTTTTTTGCAATTCTTCGGCATTTTTTTGATGTGGGAAAGCGCCGACCTGAAGAAGATAAACTGTCTTGTCGTTTTTAATCGTTGTTTTAATATCTACATCCGCATGGACTATCGAGGCCCAAAACAGAATTAAAAAATAAAACGAGGCTCGCATCAAACAACCATTAAATCATAGTCATAGCATAATAACTAAATTTAAAAGGATGTAATAGACTTTTTGGAATTATCCTTAGGTTAACGGGGAACGCATATAGGATATATCTACTCCGGCAATGCTTGACAGATGGCGTCTTTAGGAAATAAAAATTTAGCCGATCAAAGCCAAGGCTTGGCTTTATGAATGAAATAATTAATTCAGGGGAAATATATGGAAAACTTAAACTATTTGTTTGGTTTATGGAAAAAATACAACTGGTTTTATTTTAATAAACAGGCGTTATGTAAAAATTATGCACGAAAAATATACTTGGTTTGTCAATTAATAATTATAGGATTGTGTATTGCGTTTTGTTTTCATGCAGAATTTGATTATTTAATTTGTGTATCTGTGTTGGTTCCTCCCTTTTTTTCTCTTTTCTTATATTCCAATCAAATTAATAAATGCTGATTACAAAAAACCGTTGCAAGAGCTAGGTTATGACAAACCTTTATTTCAAAAAAAATACTTTGCGCACACTCTTTATGAAATTCGGGAAAGTTTAAAAAAAGATAATCGACTTACACACGATTTTTTAAATAAAACAATAAAACAATGCCGAATTTACCTGGAATTAGAAAATAGCAAAGGGCATCCTTTGTTGGATGCTGTACCCATGAGGGCAGCAATTTCTTTTGTGGTTGCGTTTTTCATAGCCAAACTCGCACCTGTTAATGATGAATTGTTAATTTTCTTCGTTTTGATATTAACCAACATTCTATTTTTTTTACCACTTGTTATCACCACGGAATTTAACAAAATCAGAAACCTGTTGGTTATGTTAGAAATTATTAAAGAAAATCTTGCTAAGCAAAAGTTATAAATGAGACAGGATGAGAGGATGGTGGCTATGGGTGGACTCGAACCACCGACCTCAGCATTATGAGTGCCGCGCTCTAACCGGCTGAGCTACATAGCCACAGAGGCAGTGATTTTGTCTTTTTCGAAGATGGATGTCAAGATAGGAAGCTTAAAAAATAAAATTGGGTGCAAAAAAATTTATGTCTCCTGCTGTAACCACTTGGTAATGTAGTTTTGCGTTTCCATCACAATTTTTATAAGTTGCTGGTAAAGTGGTTCGAGCAGCTTGGTATGTCCTGCCTTTTGGTAGCGTTCCAGATATTGGCAGGCGTATTTCATTTTTATAGTGCCAAGATAAAGCGCGCCGCCTTTCATTTTATGCGCTAATTTCTCTACTTTTTCCCAATCATGTTTCCGGTGGGCTTGCTTGATGGCATCCAAATCCGTTTGCATTTCTTGTGAAAGCATAAGGCGCAGCAAATCTTTTACGGCATTTTCATCCCCAAGGTTTTTTTTCGCCTCGTCCAAGTCAAAAATTTTATAATCGTTTAAATTAAAAAGTTCAGATTCGGTTTCAGGCAAGTCGGCTCCAAGCCCGGCCTTAATCTGCTCTTTTTTCTTTTGCGAAGCTTTAGCTTTGGGTGATAAGTCTAAAAATTGATTAATAATGGTTTCCATGAGGGCAAGGCTTATAGGTTTATTAAACACATCATCCATGCCCAATTTGAGCGATTCATCTCTGATTTGATTGCGAGCCAAAGCTGTTAAGCCCACGATAGGAACATGGTTTTTATGATTGGCTTCTTTTTCCCGGACATGTTGCGTCAATTCATGCCCGGACATGCCAGGCAAACCAATATCGGTAATGATTAAATCAAATTCATTATTATTTATTAATTCAAGTGCGGCTTCACCGCTTTCTGCAGACATAAATTGACAACCACATTGCGCCGCCAGATTTTCAATAAGATGGCGGGCCACTAAATTATCTTCAACGAGCAGTAAGTGGGGAATAGCTGATACTATTTTTTTTGGCTTATGATGCTTGGTTGCATGTACAGCTTTCTCCAGTAATTGCAAAGAAGATTCATCCACCGCGTCTTCCGCACGCCCTATTTTTAAAGGAAGTTCGAAAGAAAAAGTTGTACCTGCCCCCGGTTTGCTTTTGACTTCAATATCGCCTCCTAACAAGGCAATATACGATTGGGCGATGTGTAAGCCGACGCCATGTCCTTCATAGATACCTTTATAGGAAGGATTAATGCGGTGAAAGCGATCAAAAATTTGGGCTAATTGCTCTTCTGGGATACCGATGCCGGTATCCGCTACAGCAAAATAAATCAAGGCTTCATTTTCTTGCAAATTTTTTAATTTAACATCAATGGCCACATGCCCCTTGTCTGTAAATTTGATGGCATTACCTAAAAGATTAAGCATGATGCGATGCAGTTTGATGCGATCGGAGTCGATGTATTTAGGCACATCATTATCAATATTAACCAATAAATTCAAACCGCGAATTTTTATGGTTGGAATTTCAAGCGCCACTAATTCTGCGATACATTCCCGTATATCAAACGTGGTTATTTTAAGCTCGTCTTCCTTAACCTTCCCCAGAGAAACAATATCCAAAATGCCATTGAGCAGCTGCAGCAATTGTTGGCTGCAATCATGGATCCACTCAGCATATTGGCGCTGTTCTGGATTATCCGCTTTATCCCGCAGAAGTTCCGACATGCCGACTACGCCGCTTAATGGCGTGCGTAAATCATGGCTCATGTTGGCTATGAATTGAGTTTTAGCTTGATTTGCACTTTCAGCCGCTTCTTTAGCAAGTGAAAGGATTTTTTCGTCTTCTTTAAGATGAGTGATGTCTACATAAATCCCGAGAATTCCATTGATCATGCCTTGATTGTCATATAAAGGTACCTTGCTTGTAGATAAAATGCGCTCTTTACCATTCGGAAAGACCATGGGGATTTCTTTATCAAGGATGGGGTGGCCCGTTGCCAAAATTTGATTGTCTTCATCAATATAATTCAAAGTGGAGGAAACAGCCCAGGGCATTTGGTAATCGGATTTGCCGATTATCTCTTGAATATTGTTAAATCCGAGGCTGCGTGCAAAATTTTTATTGCAGCCACGATAAATTAAATTTCTATCTTTCCAGAAAATATAGTTGGGGACGTTTAGTATGATTTGCCGTAGTAAATCCAAGGTTGCATCCATCGGATTGCCCCTCCAGTTCGGGGTTGGAGCATTAATTCTGGTATTAATTATCATAAAGTGTAGGATATTTTTTGCTGCCCATACAAAGTGCATGCGGTTGTTTTGAAATAGTCAATAGTGTTTTGGAGCATGAGCATAGTGAATGTGGCGCAGAAGTATTTCTAAACCATCGCCAAAATTACTGGCGTGATGAACTTTTGCTGGACTTGATAGCATTCTTATAGCCGCGCTTGCTATTGTATTAATTTTTTTAAATTGGTATTTGGGTGTTTAGATGGGCTTAATAGTGGTATTGGGCTTCGCTGAAACTTTATTCTAATGAGGTTTTGCAGCAAGAATTTTATCCAAATGATTGGAAAAGCGTTGTACATCACTGGAGCTAAGCGAAGCGGGGCCGCCTGATATCATACCAGTGTTGCGCAGTGATTCGTTAAGATTGCGCATGGCCAATACTTGTTTAATGTTATTGGCAGAATATAGCTCGCCTCTTGGGTTTAATGCGATGCCTTTTTGTTCTATGACGATATTTGCCAGAGGAATATCTGCAGTAATAACGAGATCATGCGCTTTGATACTGGCTGCTATTTTCTTGTCTGCCGAGTCAAAGCCTGTTTCTACTTGCAGGCGTTTAATATAAGGGGAGGGGGGTATTGAGACAAAATGGTTAGCCACAATAACCAATGGAGTTTTCGTTCTTATCGCCGCCCGAAAAAGAATGGTTTTAATTTTGTTGGGACAAGCGTCGCCATCGATCCAAATTTGCAATTTTAATAACCTTGCCTGTTATGCGTTTACCGCTTTTTTATTGAACTTAATGGGAGCATAAGAGTTTAGCAGATTAATGCAAAGCCCGGTAACAACAAATAACCCAGCAATAATTTTCCAAGTCTGCAAAGGTTCTCCCAAAAAAGCGACAGAACCCAATACTCCAATGATGGGTATTAATAAAGTAAAAGGGACAATCATCCCGATGGGATAACGGGCCAGCAACCAGTTCCATGCACCATAACCTATCCATGTGGAGGCATACACAATATACAATAAAGTCCCAATTCCTTTTAAGCTAATGTGTTGATAGCTTAGAACTGCACTGGCAAAACCTTCATAAAGCAAGGAACATAAAAACAAAGGTGGGAAGGCAATAAAACTTCCCCAGACAATCAATGCGATGGCATTCACGCTCGGACTTTTTTTAGTTATCAAATTGCCAAAACCCCAAGTGGCAGCTGCTGCCAGTATTAAGATAAATCCTAATAAAGAGAGATGATTGTCGAAATGCCAGGCTACAACGCCAATTCCAATGAAGGAAGTAAAAGCGCCGGCTACTTGCAGGAAAGTAGGTTGTTCATCAAGAAAAATAGCCGCAAAAAACATGCTGAAAAAAATTTGTACCTGCATGATTAATGCCGCCATGCCCGCCGTCATACCCGCATAAATGCCCAGAAACAATAATGCGAATTGCAGGGCAAACATGATTAATCCATAAAGAGCCACCGTTCTGAATGGCATTTTGGGTGGTTTAATGAAAAAAATCGCAGGCACGCTTGCCAGGAAAAAGCGTAGGGCGCAAAGAAGCAGTGGTGAAATTTCCTCAAGGCAAATCTTAACAAAAAGAAAATTTAAGCCCCAAATAAAGACTACCAATAGTGTGAGTAAAACGTGCGGTACAGGCATTTTGAATAACACGGTTAAGTTATTGAACTTTTAATTAAAATGGCATTGCTTGGCTGATTGGAGACCTGATAACATCAGTATTGGTCATTCAATACAGAATAGACAATTAGTGGTCAAGCTGATAATATTTTACTTTCGTGCCTTAAAAAAGTAAAACCTTTGCAGTGTGCTTTTGAAAAAATAGTTCGATTTCGTACCGGACGGGAGATGGACATAAATGGCTTTTAGTAACCCGCGCGCGGCTGCTTCTCATAGTTGGTCTTTTAAATTGCTGATGCCTTGGATCGTATGGGGATTAGGTTGCCTGTTTTATTTTTACGAATGCTTATTGCAAGTTTCGCCCAGTGTAATGAGTTCTGAGCTTATGCGCGATTTCGCGGTGACAGGACAAACTCTTGGTATTTTATCCGGCATTTATTTTTATTCCTATGCGTCCATGCAGCTTCCCGGCGGCGTTCTGATGGATTATTTCGGCCCACGCCGATTGTTGACTATCGCCACGGCAATTTGTGCGGTAAGCACAATTGCTTTTGGGTTGACCAGCAGCTTTTATATGGCTTGTTTGGCACGCTTGATGATTGGTTTTGGCTCTGCCTTTGCCGCTGTGGGTGCCATGAAATTGGCAGCCAATTGGTTTCCTTCCGAACGCTTTGCCTTGTTGACGGGTGTTATGGTTACCATTGGGATGTTGGGAGCAATCGGGGGTGAAGCTCCTTTAGCTCTGCTCATTGATCGATATGGCTGGCGCGAAAGCATGATCATCATGGGGAGTGTGGGTATTGTTCTTGCTTTTCTGATTTTTCTGGTGGCCAAAGACACGCCCAGCCAAGTCAAATTGGTTCATCATGCGACGGATGAGGAAGGTTTATTAAAAAGCCTTTTGGCATTGTTAAAAAACAAACAATTATGGTTAGTGGCTACTTATGGCGGTTTGATGTATATGGCTACCCCGGTATTTTGTGGTTTATGGGGTGTGCCTTTTTTAATGCTGAAAATGCAAATTGCCAAAGCCACTGCTGCTAATTATATATCCCTGGTATTTGTAGGTTGGGCGATTGCCAGTCCTTTGTGGGGAATTTTTTCCACCCGCATCGGGCGTCGCAAGCCACCCATGTACATAGGTTGTATAGGGGCTTTGCTTACCAGCTTATGTTTTATTTATGTCCCTATACAAAGCGGTTGGCTGATGGAATTATCATTATTCCTGTTCGGTATTTTTTCTGCTGGTTTTTTACCTGCATTCGCCGTAGCGAAAGAATTATGCAGCAAGCGTTATGTTGCTACCGGCTTAAGTTTCATGAATATGATGAATATGATTGGCATAGCGCTGGCGCAGCCAATCATTGGCTATATTCTGGATAAATTATGGCAAGGGGAGACAGTAAATGCTGTTCGCATTTATCCATTAGAGGCGTACCATATTGCTTTGGCCTTGTTGCCTGCAGGTATGTTCATTGCTTTGCTGATTATGCCACTTTTGCGGGAAACTTATTGCAAAAGCGTGCATGAGTGATTAATTAAATGCTGTAAGTAAGTGGATTATTATGTTTAAAAAGCTTTACATTAAAACCAACGGTTGTCAGATGAATGAATACGATTCATCTAAAATGGCTGAAGTATTGCTGCAGTCACACGGATTACAAAAAACAGATCACGTTGAAGAAGCCGATGTTATTTTATTAAATACTTGTTCTATTCGCGAAAAAGCTCAGGAAAAAGTATTTTCGCAATTAGGCGAGTGGCGTAAGCATAAAGAAATGCATCCACACGTGGTTATTGGTGTCGGTGGGTGCGTCGCAAGTCAGGAAGGCGCTGCTATTCTTAAACGTGCGCCATTTGTGGATTTGGTGTTTGGTCCGCAAACGCTGCATCGTCTTCCTCAGCTTTTAAATGAAAGGCTTGAAAGCCGTAAGCCCGTGGTAGATATCAGTTTTCCAGAAATCGAAAAATTTGATCATCTGCCTGCCCCGCGTGCAGAAGGACCAATGGCTTTTGTTTCAATTATGGAAGGCTGTAGCAAGTATTGCAGCTATTGCGTGGTGCCTTATACCCGCGGCGAAGAAATTAGCAGGCCTTTTGATGACGTGTTGGCCGAGTGTTACCAATTGGCTACTCAGGGAGTACGTGAAATCAATTTGCTAGGGCAGAACGTCAACGACTACCGTGGCCCCATGCATAATGGGGAAATAGCCGACCTGGCATTGCTGATTCACTATATTGCTGCCATTGACGGCGTTGACAGAATCCGTTTTACAACGTCACATCCGTTGGCATTTTCCGATAATTTAATCAATGCGTATGCCGAAGTCCCCGAATTGGCGAATCATTTGCATTTGCCGGTACAAAGCGGTTCGGATCGAATCCTTTCCTTGATGAAGCGTGGCTACACTGCTTTGGAATATAAATCAAAAATCCGCAAGTTGCGTAAAGTCCGCCCGGATATCCGCTTGTCTACCGACATTATTGTGGGTTTTCCCGGCGAAACAGATCAGGACTTTCAGGACACCATGGATTTGGTGCATGAGATTGGTTTTGATACGTCCTTCAGCTTTATTTACAGTGCAAGGCCAGGAACTCCTGCAGCGAATTTGCCAGATGATATTCCTATGGAAATTAAAAAACAACGTCTTAAAATCCTGCAAGATCGCCTCGTTCTGCAGGCTTCCCGCTACAGTCAATCCATGGTGGGCAGCACGCAGCGTATCCTGGTAACCGGTATTTCCAAAAAGCGGGAAAATCAGTTGGCCGGGCGTACTGAATGCAATCGTGTGGTGAATTTTGATGGCCCAGTGACTGCAGTTGGACAGTTTGTAGATGTATGTATAACAGAAGCCCAACCTAATTCATTGCGTGGCCGCCTGATGCAAGATTAAGTCTTTGCGCCCCGCTTTAAGATTAGCGGGGCTGCCCCTCTTATTGTATGTTCAATATCGAGTCTTCCCATTATGAATGAATCATTGAGCAAAGAAGCTATTATTCCCGTGGCATGCTACGGTGAGCGTGTCGATGCAGCCTTAGCCAAACTATTTACCGAATTTTCCCGTTCGCAGCTTACCTTGTGGTTGAAGGCAGGTAAAATCACCATTAATGGGCGTTTGTACAAACCAAAAGAAAAAATCTATGGCGGGGAAAAGGTGCTTTTACAGCTAAACGATGTGGTTAATCATTACGAAGAAGACGCCGCAGAAGCCATACCATTAGAAATAGTATTCGAAGATGACGATATTTTAATCATTAATAAACCCGCCGGGCTAGTGGTTCATCCTGGAGCCGGCAATCCTTTGCATACTTTGGTTAATGCCTTATTGCATCATGATCCCATTTTGCAGCAGCTGCCAAGGGCTGGAATTATTCATAGGCTGGATAAAGACACTACTGGATTATTAATGGTAGCAAAAAACTTGCCTGCCCATACATCGCTGATTAGGCAAATGCAAGCCAGGGAAATCCAAAGACGCTATTTGACCTTGGTGTATGGTCATGTCATCAGCGGTGGAGTATTAGAAACCTTTTACGGAAGACACCCACGCAACCGTTTAAAAATGGCGGTGTGTAATCAGGGGAAGGAAGCCATCACGGAATATACCGTTAAAAAACATTACCATCAATTTACCTTGCTTGAGGTAAGTTTGTTGACGGGCAGGACGCATCAGATCCGCGTCCATATGGCTTATATGAATCATCCGGTGGTTGGCGATCAGCTATATGGCGGGCGGGTGCGTTTCCCAGCGGATGCTACAGATGAGATGCGCCAGCTTTTACAGACCTTTAAAAGGCAAGCTTTGCATGCTTATTCTTTGTCTTTGCTGCATCCCAAGACGCAGGAATATATGAACTTTGAAGCTCCCTTACCAGAAGATTTTCAAAAATTGCTGCAGACTTTAGAGCATTATTATGGTTAATTTCTACTGCCTAAATGCTGTTGTTATTGTTATATGAATTTAATTCATCTTGTTGAGTGTCGTTATTAGATGACACTCGCCTTTGTAATGGTGAAGAAAAATGGGGAGTATCTTCCTCATCCATTATTAAAGAAGACGAAGTGCTGCTGCCAAAGCTATTATTCATCGCATGATAGGATGCGCCCAGATTGGTTTCGTTGCGAGGACGTGGAATGTGCTGTAGCTCTGCAGGACTTTCTTGCTTGAAAGGTTTGTAAGCCAAAGTAATAGCGACTGCTCCAGCGAGGAAAACAGGGAGCGCCACGATGAGTATGGGCATTAGAAAGGCTATGGGAGGAGCAATCAGTAAGCTGATTATCGGTAGCAAGGTAAATCTTATTGCAGTTTGTTTTCTTTCGTCTCTTTGGATTTGTTCTCTTGGCACGTTGTAATATTCAACGCGTTCAGGAAAATAATGATGCATTATTTTTTCAGTTATTTTGGATGCCAGGCTTAAAGTGGCTACTAAAACCAAAGGAATGTAAAGAAGGGTAAATACTAAAAAAGCAATTGCCCCTATAGCTAGCCCAACCAGGCTTGTTACAGGAAACAGCAATAAAAAACGCATTACTCCCTTCATCGTGCCCTCACAATAATGATATATTTGTTGTCATTAAGAAAAAAAATTGCATGTATTGATGCATATATTACTATATTGACCTTAAAGTTTCCTGAAGTCATAGATTATTTTATTAATTAACCATATTATACGCAGTTGCGTAAATAAATATACAATCTATGTTTCTTTTAATATAAAAACGCAGGTGATAAGTCTCAACGATAATGCTATTGACAGAGTTTCTCTCATTGTTAATATGTCAAGTTCTTGTTTTTTTAGGTGGGTGAATTGTTTTATTTAATTGCTGATTGGCCAGCGCCGCATCATATTGGTGCTGTGACAACGACGCGACATGAAGGTGAGAGCCAATTACCGTACGCCGGTAATAATATTGCCTTGCATGTAGGAGACAATTCTATGCACGTGCAGTGCAATCGCCAGGCATTGCAGCAGAGATTACGGCTTCCTGCTACTCCTGTATGGCTTGAGCAGACGCATAGTACGCGTTGTGTGGTTGTTGAGGATGAGGCCACACGAAATGCAGATGCAGCAGTCACGCGCAACAAAAATTATCCGCTGGCAATCATGACAGCCGATTGTTTGCCCGTTATTTTATGCAATCGTGAGGGAACGGAAATTGCTGCGGTTCATTGTGGCTGGCGTGGTTTGGTTGGGGGAATTCTCGAAAATACCCTTGGAAAAATGCACAGCCGCGCTGAAGATATACTGGCGTGGCTTGGCCCTGCGATTTGCTGCCAATGCTTTGAAGTGGGACGGGAGGTGTTGGAAGTTTATGCCGATCGTTACCCCTATACTCAAAATACGTTTGTGCAAAAGGGTGAAAAATGGTTGGCCAATTTAGCTAAAATGGCGGAATTAATTCTAAATGCTCAAGGCGTCAAAGCGGTTTATTCATCCAATGCCTGTACGTTTGAGCTTGAACGACATTTCTATTCTTACCGACGGCAAACACAAACTGGTAGAATGGCAACTTTAATTTGGTTTAAACAGGATACTTAATATGTTACAAAAATTTCGTTATGCCATTGCTTTGGCATGTATGCTTGCCAATTCATGGGCGCAAGCTGCAGTAGAAGTAAATCAATTGCCCACCCTGGCTCCTGTTCTTAAGAATGCTATGCCGGCCATCGTGAACGTGGCTGTACAAGGTATTATTCCAGGAAATTTACAGCCGCAAGATCAAGACGATGAAGATGATAATAACCAAGAGAGGCAAGCCGGGCCTGAAAAACCGCGGAAATTTCAAAGCATCGGCTCGGGAGTTATCATTGATCCGACTAATGGAATCATCATCACCAATGATCATGTGATACGTAATGCAACCCTTATTACTGTGACGCTCAATGATGGTCGCAGATTAAAGGCAAAACTGATTGGCGGGGACAGTGAAACCGATGTGGCCGTATTAAAAATTGATGCAAAAAATTTAAAAAGTTTGCCAATCGGCGATTCAGACAAAATTGAAGTAGGTGATTTTGTGGTTGCTATCGGCAATCCATTTGGTCTTAACAGCTTCGGTAACAGTCAATCTGCTACTTTCGGTATCGTAAGTGCCATGAAGCGCAGTGATTTAAACATCGAGGGAATTGAGAATTTTATTCAAACGGATGCAGCAATAAATCCTGGCAACTCAGGCGGTGCATTAGTGAATGCAAAAGGAGAATTAATCGGTATTAACACGGCCATTATTTCACTGTACGGCGGCAACGTTGGTATAGGCTTTGCCATTCCTATCAATATGGCAAAAGACGTAGCACAACAAATCATTAAGTATGGTTCAGTGCATCGTGGTTTGATGGGAATTTTTGTGCAGCACCTTACCCCGGAATTGGCACAAGCATTGGATTATCCGGAAGATTTTCAAGGAGCATTGATTTCTCAAGTCAATGAAAATTCACCTGCAGAAATAGCCGGTTTGCAGCCGGGGGACATCATTGTGCAAATCAATGATACCCACATTACCCAAGCCACGCAGGTTAAAACCACAATTAGCCTTTTACGCGTTGGTAGCCAGGCTAAAATTAAAATCAAACGCGGTGGTAAGGATATGACGTTTGATGTCATGGTAACGGACGTCAAGAAACATGAGCAGCAGTTGCAATCTAAGAATCCTTTCCTCTATGGGTTGGCTCTCAGGGATTTCGAGCAAGATTCTCCAATGCATGGTCATGTGCAAGGGGTGCAAGTAGTCGGTGCTTCTGAAAATAGTGCAGGTTGGCGAGCAGGCTTGCGCCCGGGTGACATCATCGTCGCAGCGAACAAGCAACCTACCGTGACGACCCGCGATTTGCAAAAAATCGCTCAACAGAAAAATAAGCAGCTTTTAGTCCAGGTGCTCAGAGGTGCAGGAGCGCTGTACATTTTGATTATATAGATATGAACTAAGTTACCTCCCCGGTTATTGTGGTATGCATTAATCGGGGAAAAGATGTGTCATAGGCATATTAAGACATCGACTGACGATTACGTAACTAAAAAATTTGAAAATACCTTTTATATAGTGCCAGCATAAGAATTCCTGCTAGGGCGCAAAAAATACTTGCTGAGAAGATTTCCAAACGAGCAGTGTTAATGAAGTGATGATCGAAGGCTAAGTTAGCGATAAAAATAGCCATTGTAAATTCTGCTCCCGGTTAAAATACTGCCACTGGCTAATCCATCGTTAATCCAAACATGAATTGGGCGAGAAAATTCAAAAGTTCCTATATAAATTCTCAAGGGAATTTTCCAAAAGGATAAGCAAGAATTTAAATTAATACATCAGTTGTTTACCAATACCTGTTCGATTTTTTAAAATTTTTATTCGGAAAAGGCATCCAGTTTGTGAATGGAGGCTTATGATAATAGCAAAAAAGACGCTGCAGGCTTTCAATTTTTATTGTGCACTATTCCTGAAGCTTAAAGTTTGCCCGCATGGATCATCAGTTCACAGACGTTTCTTATTATTAATTAAATGGCTTGAAAAATTCGTTTATATTTGGTTTCGCATTCATACGATATTGGTAAACAGCATAAAAAGAAATGACGTTTTTTAAATAGTTACGTGTTTCTTGCCAGGGAAGTGTTTCTATCCAAATATCAATTTGTTTAGGGGGATGAGTATTTAACCAGTGTACTACTTGCCTCGGACCGGCATTATAAGCTGCGGCCATCAGCAAAGGATGTTTAAATCGTTCTGCCAAGTGTTTTAGATAAGCAGTACCGATATTGATATTTTGCTGGGGAGAAAATAATTGCTGTTTATCTTGATAGGCAATTTTTCGATCTTTCGCCATCATTTTGGCAGTAGAAGGCAGGATTTGCATTAACCCATAAGCACCAGCCGGAGAAATGACGTCTTCATGAAAGGTGCTTTCCTGACGAATAATGGCATAAATAAATTCAGGTGGAATGCGGTAACTTTTTGCGTGGTATGAAATCGTATGTTGATATGCCAGGGGAAATCTTAAGGATAACTGATTATTTAATTCTTCGTTGTTACTTAAATATAACGCTTTGGCATGCCAACGTAACTCATTGGATAACCAATATATCAGAGCACTTTTGTCCGCCCGTGGTAACTCACTGACAAAATCGTTTAAGAGTCTAGATGCTTGTGCGGTTTGATTGGCTGCGTAAAGAGCCTTGATTTGTTCAAGGAAGGGTTGGTACGGCACTAAAACGCGGGTATCCATGCTCGCAGGTTCATTTAAGAAGGTAAAGTTTTTTCTAAGCCGCAAACTTGCCAGAAAGCCATAATAATTTCTGGTTTTGGCTACTTCGTTGTAGATAGGATGAGCATACTCTTGTTCACCCTGTGCTTCCAGGGAGCGGGCCAGCCAATATTGCCAGGCTGGATTGGTCTTGTTGGGAGAAAGATAAATAAGCCGTTCTACCTCTTGCCATTTTTGTTGCTTTAAAGCAAAGCGAATTTGCCAATCAAGCAATGCATCGGAATAATACTGAGGCTTTATCATGGCAAACCATTGTGGAGCATCTTCATGGTTGCGCATCGCTTTATAAATAGCTATATGGGTTAAAAAACTTTGCTTTTTCTGCTCGCTAAGCAACCGTTGTGTTTTTTCCTCGTGCCAATATGAAATTGCCAAATCCATATTGCTGGATACTAAACGCTTAAGTCCGTATAAATAGAAATCATCGTGTAACTTGCCTGCTTCCAATCGCTTAATATTTGCCGGATTCCGTTGAACTTCATCCAGAAGCTGCAATGTTTGCGGGTTTACGCTTTTGTATTGTTTAATCAAATAACGGGCTAGGGAAACATTCCTATTTTCCAGGGCAAGAACAATTCGTTGCGTGATTAGATTCTCAGCAAGCAAGTTATCTTTTAATAAAAGGGTAAACAAAGCATCACAGGCCGGAGGTTGGGAATCACCTGTTAACCATACAGGCTGAACGGCATGCAAAACCTCTTGTATCTTGTTTGCCTGATAAAGAGCAATGAGAGAGTAGCATTGCAAACTTACATCTTTGGAAGGCCGATAATAAAGTGCATAAGCGCCCCAATTTTTATCACGTGCCAATTGGTATAACCATTTTTCCCGCAATTTTTGCGCAAGAGGCGTGTTGCTCTCAATAAAAGCAATAAATTCTTGATCAGGATAGGTTGGCAGGTTTTGGCTCCATTGCTGGTAAGCTTGAAATTTTTTCATATACTCATCGCCAGAGGAAGCACAAGCTGTGGCGATTAAAAAAAAACCGGATAAAAATAAACCAATTTTATTCATGATTGCGAAGGAGGTTGTTTCATGGCAGCAATGGTTTTTGCATAATCAGTACTTTTGAATATAGCAGAGCCGGCAACAAACTGTTGTGCCCCTGCTGCTGCAAGTTGGGCGATATTGTGCACTGAGACTCCTCCGTCCACACAAATAGGCAAGTGTGGATATTCTGCATGAAGGTATTTTATTTTTTCGATTACTTCAGGAATAAGGGTTTGTCCCCCAAACCCAGGATTTACCGTCATAACCAACACAAAATCCAGACGATGCGCACACCAGCGCAGGCAATCAATCGAAGTGGCCGGATTTAATACAAGTCCTGCCTCGCACCCTGAATCTTGAGTCAACTGCAGACTGCGGTCCAAATGGAGGGTGGCATCAGGGTGGATGCTGATTCGTCTAGCGCCGGCTTTTGCGAATTGCACGATTAGCTCGTCAACAGGAATAGTCATTAGATGCACATCGAGCAAAGCTTGGGGAAAAGATTGATGGATTTGTTCGCAAAGAGATGGCCCAAAGGTTAAGTTCGGTACATAATGGTTATCCATGATATCCAAATGCAAAAAATCTGCACCGCCTGCTAGGACGGCTGCAATTTCCTCGCCGAGACGCATCATGTTGGCCGAGAGTAATGAAGGTAAAATTTGGTGCGGCATCAAATGATCTCAATTAAAGACATATTGAACCGTTAAACGATAAATTAATTGAGTGTATTTGTACACGTGAATTTAAAATATCGATTGTTTTCGTAGTCAGATAGCGGTAGTCAAGCCCAAACCACGTATAATCATCCAGGAAATAAGCAGCCCCGATTATCCCCTGCGCGGCAGGCGAACTGTTATTTTCAACGATTTTTGTGTATTGCAGTGTTTCATTATTATAATAAAAACGCATGCTGTTGTTTACGCGGGCATATCCGATGCCAGCTCCCAGATAAGGGGCGAAATCGGATGAACTGCCTGGCGTATAAAAGTCATAATAGCCATTCAGCATGATAGCCCCAGTGGTGGTACTGCCCTTTAAGCGCAAGCCAGTACTGCTCTTGGGGCTGTTGTAGCGGGTCGTACCTACGGTTATTTTTTGATACGGGTTATAATTCACCATCGGTTCAACTTCAATGCGGAATTGATCGATGCGGTAACCGATTTGCCCACCTATCGCACCAAAGCCGGAATAGGTTAACTCTCCCGTTGTGGTTGTGCCGCAACCGCTGGATGTGCTTGTTGGCGGCAAACAGGAAGAAGTCAAGTTAGTAGGGGCCAAAAACGTAATATCTGTGCTTGGTGCGTAGCTGCCGCCAATAAAAATGCCTAAATAAATTCCGGGTATAGGGTTGGCGGCGAACAGGGAAGTATTAAACAGCAACAAGCTGGCGGCGCATATTTTCAATGACGGCTTCATGACTTACATCCTTACTTATAACGGGCTTCATCGAAGCGGTAAATCACACCCACATTGGCTAAATGAGCTTGAAAGATTTTGCCTAAATCATCCACGCGCTCTGTCGCTACATAACGATAACCGATATTAAGCGCGTAGTTTTCCGCAAAGTTGTAAGTTAAACCTCCTGCCGCCTGATAGGCAAACGCACTATTTGAGGCGGTGAAGCGTGTCGGGGAAGTAGGCCCGGAACTGTTTAATTGGGCATTGATCCACGCATAGCCGATACCAATTCCTAGAAAAGGTTGTACATCATAGACAATGCCTGGAAAGTCATAAAATACGTTTGCCATGCCCAAAATTACATTATTGTAGCCGCGGACACCGACTTGCCGCACACCATTCACATTAAATTTTTTAAGCTCGGCATTAACGTAGGTAAGCTCGCCTTCGTAACGCAACGGGCTTCCTTTATAACCAAAGCTGCCCCCCACATCATATCCCGACTGGTAAATGGTATTATTGCGTACCAGGCCCGAAAATGAATTACTGACGTTATCTGGTAAATAAGCGTAACCGGCAAATACTGAACTATACCAGCCATCAATGGGAGTTGCCGCCGTTGCAAGGGTAGCCGCAAACAAGGCAGCAGAAGCAGTGATAATTCTCATAACACTCCTTGTCCATAAAAAGTTCCTCCATGTTAGCGTATTGGAATTAGTTTGCAAGGTGTAATGCTTTGATTTAATTATCTAAACTGAACTAAAACCCACATTGGCACGTACAGGTGCTTCGGTTATTATTTCCACATCAACCAAACGTTGCTTTACCGCACTATGATATAAAGGCGAGCTAAGAAGAGTCGTTAAAATCCGTTGCTTATACCCATGGTACATTTTGAGCAAATTAGGCGAAGTGTTTTCGAATAAAGTATCTTTTTTACTATCAATAACGAGGCAAGCCGATTTGGCTTCCTTAAGCAGCTGATGTTCAAAGAAGAATTTGAGAGTGAATAAATATTCTTCGGCATTCATATTTTTATTTTCCAAGCATTGCAGCAAATTTTTAACAGCAGTCTCCGGGTGTTTATTTTGTTTGAAATGCACTGTGTTTAAACAGAGCGCCCCCCTTAATTCATTCACTTGTTTTAAATTTAAAATGACGGTTTCTGAATCTTTATAATTGCCTTCGTCATTAAATAAATCAATGATTTCATAAAGTTGATCTTCTTTCTCTTGCTGGCTTGTATTACCCGCCATGGCTGCATTCATGAAGTGAAAGCGGATTTGTTTGGCTTCTTGCCGTAAGGCACGCACTTGCGCTTGCAGTTCTTTAATTTGTTGTTTTTTACCCGATACAAGAAAGTTTTGCAGATAATAATCCATACGTTGGCACTCATTTTGCAAAGTTTGGATTTGCTTATTCTTTTGTTCGGCAAGTCTAACCAAGCTTTTACTGCGTTTGAAATGAATGATTTTTTCTGTGGGGACTATTTGCAAGGCCGCATCAAAATCAGCGATACTCTCTTGGTATTTCTGGGCATAAAAATAAGAAATGCCACGCCCATAAAAAGCTCGAAAGGAAGGGGTAGGTATGTGCGAAAACAGCATATTCCAGCATTCTTCCGCCTGCTTATAATCTCCCTGTTTTTGATAGATAAATCCCAGCAGGATTAAGGCATCCTCATTTTGTTTAGGAGTAAGGGAAAGAGTTAATGCCTGTTTACAGTTTTCTTCGGCTGTTTTTAAATCGCGTAATTCAAAGCAGCATATCGCTTGCTCTAACAGGGCTTTCTTATGCACCGGATCCAAATCCAGAACGACAGCGTATTTTTCCGCTGCTTCTTTATATTGTGCCCTAGCTAATAAGGCACTTGCTGCTGATAAATTTTGCTCTATGAGCTGTTTGGCTTGTAAGCACTGTTTCTTAATGCGAAATACTTCCTGTAAGTCCAGTGAAAAGTTATGGGCGGTAGGGCCGGTATTTGCCATTTTAATCATAACCGTCAGGGGTGATAATGCAGTCAGAACAATGGGAGATATGTTATCGCAATCTTGTTCAGCCGCTTCGTAGTTTTTTAGATGGTAATAACAATCTGCCCTAACCACGATGATTTTTTTATTTTGCGGATCAAGTTCCATTACGCGAGTGCATTGCTCAATAGTCGCTTGATAATTTTTTTGTTGGTAATATTCATATGCTTTTTGGGTTAACTCATCGATGTTTTGTTTGGCATCAATACATAAATTTAGAATTGCAAGTCCTCTAAGATGATTGCTGTCCGGAAAAGATGCCAATTTTAACAAAGCAGTAATGTCGTTTTCCGCTTGTTTATAATTCTTTAAGAAAAGATATGCTTCAGCTCGTTTTAATAAAGCCGTTTGGTTATCTAATTTATCATTCAGAACATAAGTTAAATTCCGGATCGCACCTTGGTAATCTTTTCCATTTAATGCATCGATGCCGGCTTTTAAAAAGGCAGCAATATCTTTTTCAAGTGGTTGTACACAGGAAACTGTTTTTTGCTTTTTCCCATCGTTTTTATCATTGTCCCATGGACGTGAGCGCTTGAACATTAGGGTTATCTCTTGGTAAATGAGGGTTGAGGGGCATCTGTAAAGATTGTGCAATCCTGATAATTTGTCTGTTTAAACAGTGTATGCTTAAACACATGCTGGTTATAAATGTTTCTAAGCCCCATAAAAAGACTCAGCGCTTCTTGGCTTTTTTTTGCACACGAAAGTGCAATGGTTTTTAACGTATCGCCTGCTTCCTGGAAATAATTGTTGTCTATAAAAAAATTAATAATTTCTAATACATCGGCTTCGGGAAGACCTTGCCGATTTGCAACGGCATAGAGTGAGCTGACTATCTCAGTTTTTGTAATTTTATTTTGCTTGGCATCCAGTAAAATTTTAAACTTCATCCCTTGTAAATTTTCTGGATCCACCTCAAAAAGCTTTGCCAGAGCTATTTCCGCCCAAGACAAAATACATTCTTCTAGGCAAGCATTAATAATAAATAAAAGTTTACTCTTATCTTGGCCGCAAATCGGAAGAAGCGTGCCATGAAAATTTACAGATGCTTGTGGGTGTTGTGGTTGCCAAATCCATATAGAAAGAATGAAACAAGCAGCAATATTTACCGGGTCTTTTTGCAGCACTGTTTCGCAGTCTCGAAGGCTTTGTATATGGTTTTTTTTCTTCCAATAGCACTTGGCTCGATAAACCATTTCTTCGACGTTATTGGGTTGAATCGAAATGATGTGGGTACTGATTTTTATGGCCGTTTCATATAATCCATTACTATAACAATGGCTTTGTAAGGATTTTAACGCTTGGATGTATGGGGTTGTATGAGGCTTATGAGTTAATAGCGTTTCAGTTGTTTCTTGAAAGCTTTTTAAATCGTTAAGCTGCAAGCAACACAAAGCCAGGTTGTGCAACACGGCGATATTTTTAGGATCGAACTGGGTAATAAGTTTTAATTTTTCTTGTGCGGTTTGTAAGTTTTTATTTTTAAAAGCAGCTGTAGCATGTTTAGCAGCTAGAAATATCTGTTGCAATTCTGCTGCCATTTTAGGAGCCAGTTCCTGTAGGGTTAAGCAGGTAGTAAATGCATCGTGTTCTTTTCTTTGCCAAAAAAAGGATAAGCATAATTTGTAGTAAGCTTCAGCATGATTGGGATCCAGACTCACGATTTCCCTATAATAGGTTTCGGCGCTTGTATACTCTCCCTCATCATATGCAGTATTTCCTTTTTCTAAGTATTCTTCCAGTTTTTTTGCAGGTGAAACCATTGTAATATTTTTATTTTTTTCTGGCATGGCAATTTCTTTTAAATGCATTAATGATAGCAGCTGGAAATCATGTTAGAGATTTACCAGCGTTATTATTTTCTGTCATGACCACAACATCCGTTTGCGATAATGCTTTGCTTGCAAAAAAAGCCAATTGCTTGGTTTGTAAGCTCTGGTATTCTTTTTTCGCTCGCAAAAAGCAGTCAAGCTCGAGCCTGCCTTCTGGTGTATTGAAGATCTGCAATTCGCGCGCATTTATTTCCAAGTTATTGATAATGGCTTTAGCTTCAATACGGCAGCCTTGGTCAATGAAAAAAGTCAAAATGGATAAGATTTCCCGCAAATTGGTGGCAGGGTTTGCTGCTATGGCTTCCAAGGTTTTAATTGTATTTATTTTTTTAAGATGGCTCGTGGTAATAGAAGAAACGACTTGGCCCACAGAATTTTGAAAATCCACCTGGAGCAGCTTTTCTGCCATTTTGTGGGCCCAATCAAAATATTTTTCTTGCAGGAAAAAGCGGGAAGATATCATTAATACATCTTTGCTGATGGAAAGCGACAGTAAGTGGGTAAAATCCTCCCGAGCTTTTTCAAATATTTCGGCAGTTTGCGCTTTACTTTTTTTCGGCTCAGCTTTTTTTAATATTTCTTCATAAGTTTTAAGGAAAGAAAAGGTTCGATACATCAAGGCTCTTCGATTTGTATTTTGCTCTTGCAATATTAAATTACATTGCGCAATGCAATTTTGGTATTCTTTTAACTCAAAATAACATTCTGCTAAGCGTTCTTTATATTCTATTTCTTGCGGATCGGATTCGATGGCTTTTTTGCAATAGGTTAGCGCATTTGTGAATTGTTTTAATTTCAAATAAGAATCCGAGAGAAGTTCTAAAACATTAGAAAGCTGATCTTCATCTTCATCTATATTTTCCTCCTCGGTTAAAATCATTCCTTCACTGATCAATTTAAGGAGGATTAAACAGGAATCTATAATTGCAGCAAAATTCTGTTTTTCATAATTACAATAAGCCCTTCCCAGCAAAGCGTCAAAATGAATCGAGTCCAGTTTAAGAATGAAATCATAATAATGAATCGCTTGATCATAATCTTGTGCTGTAAATTTTTCGCTGGCCAATTCAAGAAAATGCTCGATGAGCGGTTCAGATATTTCCGCGTGGAATTGATAGTTCGGGTCGATGGTCAAAATTTGCAGCATGTATTGTTTGACTTGCTCGAACTCATTTTGAAGAAAAGCCAGCCGGATAAGTGTTAAATAAGATGTTACCGCCAAATGAGCTTGATTAAGGTGTAGGAAACATTCTGTTGAGCGGGAAAGTACAAACTTATTAAGTGGCTCGGCAAAGAGCACAAGCGCATACCATCGCACGGCAACGCTAAAATTCTTGCGGCTAAATGCTTCCTCCGCCAAGGTTAGGCATTCTTTTGCGGAAAAGGGCGTCTGTGGATAGTGAGTATGGGTTCTTGTTGCTGCGTGCAGGATTTGAATGGTGTTTGAGTTGGAGAATTCACCTGGTTTACCTTCCGACTCATTTTGTTTGCGATGCTCGTTCATTGCAATTCCCTAGCTTATTCATATGAAAGGGAAAATAATATACAGAGCGACTGATTATATTGCAACCAAATAGTGGGTGATTCTATTCATCAGCGGTTAGTATTAGAAGCACGCCATGAGCACTTAGCATAGCTCATGTTTACAATAATTTTTCAAAAAAAGAAGACAGTATTTTTCGTGTATGAGCCAGCCTGCCGATGCTTCTTAGAGTATAGGATTTCCAATAAAACAATAAAATAATCAGTTAGGCAACGTCCCTAAAGTTTTTTAGACAAGATTTCATCTTAAATTGAGCACAAATTTTTCTATTTCACTTCGATCTACCCCCTCTCCCGCGATAGGAGCTTTGATAGTATGATGATGCC
>NZ_RZGS01000034.1 GCF_003989745.1 Legionella septentrionalis | reverse complement strand
TTTTAGAATCGTAATTATTTGGCTTTCGTTATATCTCGATTTCTTCATCAAATTCTCCTCGGTAGTTATTATACCCAGAGAACTCTAATTTTGACTGGAACAATTATAAGGGGGGATTACAGGGGGATTACAAATTGATTTACCTGTTTTATGAAACAGCAAATTAAAGCCAGATTAACATGGGTAAATCGCTATCTTGAAACTAAAGATGTAGGATATATTTGCCGGAAGCGTGGTATTTCTCGCCCAAAAGAAATTTTTTGTTATTGACCACCGGATAACTCTTTGACCAGTTGCTTTTTTCGCTTAATCAGGAAATAAACTTATCCATTTTACCCACAGCTTGCAAGGCATCAATATATTGTTCTTCTGTATAAGTATTTACCGGCTCAGGATAAGCCAAAACAGCCTTTAAAGTATCATTTGATAGAGTAGGTTTTTGGGGTAAAAAGTAAAAAATTTTGCGGCAGGTATAGATATTTTGCCATCACCATATTTCCATGCTCCAGAGATGGTCTTAAAAGATAACTTTGTCCTAAACCAGATTCAGCTCTAATTATGACATGTTCACTGGCATCAGCTTAAGGTTTAGATGGGTAGGATATAGTCTGAACTTCCTTTAGGTGGCGCAATATTTAATTACAGTAATAAGTTTAATGCTAAGTCTACAAAAGTTTTAATATCTTCCTACACTACCATGGCAATTTTTAAATTTTTTCTGGCTCCCACATGGGCATGAATGATTACGCATAATTTTTTGTTTGGAGGGAGCAGAAGAAACATTAGGAGCCATTCCATCTACATAAAACCATCGGCCCTCAAGTCGATGGAATTCACTTATTTCATGAATTGAGTCTAACTTATCCTCTTCCAAAAAGGTTGCAATGAATTCGACATAACCTTTTTCCGGAGTTTCTTGCCGTGTGTTCATGACTTGCAAGCCAATCCACAGAATTTTTTTCGCCCAATGCTCAGCCGCAAGCGGGTTAAAACCTACTAATGCCTTGCCGCACATGGTCTTTTTTATATAATCTATATTGGCTAAAGAATAAGCTGTATAACGCGAACGCATAAGTTGCTCAGGAGTTTCCGGTATAAATTTACCATCCAAATATAAACCGCAACATACAGAGTAAATTTTATTAGAACCACACGGGCAAAGTTGCATGGAAATCCTTGAAACGTTTATTTTGACTTATCTTTTTTTGCGCGGAACCAGTTTAAGGCAAATGCTGTAGAAGCATCACGAATTTTCATGTCGTCAAGCCACTTATACGCTTCCACTCGCTTGACAAGATGGGTTTTAATTTCCTCATCATCAACACCAAAAAAACCACTCTTAATTTCCCCATCTACTTCGGCATAATAAAAATAAGCTTTTTCGGTCATGATGCCCGGGCTTTTGTAAATCACAGCAATTTTTTCCAGGCTATCGACGGTTAACCCAGTTTCCTCAAAGATTTCCTTGCGTGCAAGCGCTTCCGGCTGCATATCAGGCTCCATGGTACCGGCAACACATTCAAAAATAAAAGGATCATCATCGGCTTCATTCAAAAAAACACCCGCACGAAACTGCTGGCATAAAATAAAACTATCTATTTGGGGTGCATAAAGTAATACGGAGATAGAATCCGCACTGGAAACCACTTCACGACGTAACGTTATGGCTGTTTTGTCGGGAATTAAACTAGGAATCACCAGGGCGCACTTATAGAAAGATAAATGTCCTGCATAGATTTCTTCTTTGGAAATAAAGTTTGGTTTTTTTTGCATAAACGCTCCATGTTGCAGGTTATTTTATGAACCGACCGTAATAATTAACGCACGCAAACTTTGGACTTAGCAGCCATTTATAGCTTGCGTGAGCCAGCAGCGCGAGATTTAAGAACGTTTTTTTACAAACTTCATCAATCTTTTTTTGCGCTTGACCTGTCGTTCAGATAATTTATTTTTCTTATCTTTAAAAGGGTTTTCTCCGCCTTTAAACTCAAGCCTTAAGGGAGTTCCAATCAATCGTAAATGCTCAGTAAATGAATTTGCCAAATAGCGTTTATAGCTGTCTGGTAAAGAGTCTACCTGATTGCCGTGAATGACAATGATTGGCGGATTGTGTCCTCCAGAATGCGCATACCGTAATTTGATGCGTCTGCCTTTTACCAATGGTGGCGTGTGTTGACTCGTAATATCTTGTAGCAGACGTGTCAGCATCGGTGTCGAAAAATTTTGCATGGCAGATGCATACGCTTGCTCAATATCCTTAAACAGTAACCCTACACCACTGCCATGAAGTGCCGAGATAAATCGTGTCTTGGCAAAGCTGACGAAGGGTAAACGACGTTCCAGTTCTTGCCGGATATTTTCTTTATGTTCACTATCCAGTCCATCCCATTTATTTACAGCAATAACCAATGCCTTACCTGCTTCGATTATAAAGCCCAATAAATGCATGTCTTGCTCAGTTAATCCTTCTTTTGCATCCAATAACATGAGGCAAACATGGGATTCTTTAATTGATTGCAGGGTTTTAATAACGGAAAATTTTTCAATTTTCTCATCTACTCGAGAGCGTCTGCGAATTCCAGCGGTATCGATTAAAACATAGTGGTGCTCGTCGCGGGTAAATGGAATAGCGATGCTATCGCGCGTAGTACCCGGCATATCGTAAACCACAACCCGCTCTTCCCCAAGCATGCGGTTGATTAAAGTGGATTTACCCACATTGGGTCGCCCTACAAATGCAATTTTTATGGCTTGCTCTTCTGCATCTGCTTCTTTGCTGTCAATGGCAGGGAAATCATGAGTGGCATTTCTCAGCAAGGAGTGGATGCCACGTCCGTGCGTTGCAGAAATGGCATGCACTGCAGAAAACCCTAAGGCTTGAAACTCAGCACTGGCAATATCCTCACTTAATCCATCGGTTTTATTTACAACTAAATAAACGGGTTTACTCAATTTTCGCAGGCGATCGGCAATATTTTCATCTATTCCAGTCAACCCCGCCCTGCCATCCACCATAAAAAAGATAGTGTCTGCCTCATGCAAGGCTATTTCAGATTGTTTGGACATTAATGCATCGACAGCCAGATCATCAACGCCAACTCCGCCAGTGTCTACGACAATAAACGCTTTCTCATCAAATTGTGCATCACCATATTGTCGATCGCGGGTTAAACCCGGAAAATCGCCAACCAGGGCATTTTGCGTATGGGTAATACGGTTAAATAAAGTGGATTTACCTACATTGGGTCTTCCTACCAAGGCAATAACAGGGATCATAATAGTTAACTCACAGAGAGGCGATTTAATTTGCCGTTAGCAGTCATCACGTACAGATTGTTTCCTGATACAGCAGGAGCAATATCAATAGAACCCCCAAGCTGGGTTCGAGAGAGAAACTCCCCGGTTTGTGCCGAAAGGACATGCAAGAAACCTGTTTTGTCGCCAATAACCAAACGATTTCCCATAAGCACAGGTTCGGTTAAACTGCGTGCTTTTAGCGCGATTTGTTTCCATTTGACTTGACCATTATGAGCATCGAAAGCCCACACTACATCATCGCTATCGGTCATATATAACGTGCTTGCATCCATGGCCAAATTTTTATACGTGGAAGCCGGTTTACGCCAAATAAATTGACCGTCTGTTAAGGATAAGGCACCGATATAGCCTTGATATCCAGCCAAATAAGCAACATTTCCCCGCACGATAGGATCTGCATCTATATCAACTAGGCGCTCTACATCACTTGCACCACTGGCATAAGCAATGCCGCGTTGCCACACGAGACTTCCGGAATCAAGATCAATCGCATCGAGCTTCCCGTCTGAAAAACCGACTAATGCCACTTTATCTACTATAACAGGCGAAGAGCTGGCTTTGAGAATCAAAGGAGGGGCACCATGATCGGAAACCCATAACTTTTCACCACTGGTTAATCCAAAAGCAAACAAATTGCCATCGATGGTTTTGACTAAAACTTTATTATTTGCAATGACAGGCTTGGATAAGGCATCACTGGAAACTTTAGACTCCCATAACTGCTCGCCATTAGTTTGATTTAACAATATGACGGTTGCAGCATTGGTTCCTAAGGCAATATAGCCGCGAGCGACTGTAGGGCCACTAATCACCCCATTTTTAAGTTGCTTTGACCATAAAACACGCGCAGAATTTTTATCAACAGCTTGCACCATGCCCGCAGCATCTGCTGTATAAACTACATCACCAACAACTGCAGGTTTTAACTTAAGATACATACTCGACTTGGCGGCTTTACCGCTGGCGATGGACCAAGTTTCGACCAACTTTACCCTGGGATGAATAGGCTCTAAAACTGCTGGCTTAGGAGTATTATCCTTACCCAACATGTAATCATCTACTTGAGCGCAGGCTTGCAACAGTAGAAAAAAACTTAAAACAGCAAATGGCTTATTCATTGGTGTTACTAACCTCACGAAAGTGGTTGTCTTTAAAAATATAAAGAGGCTATTAAAAGCCTCTTTATTAAAACAAAACTAGGCAGCTTGAAGTGCTTCATCGCCTCTCATTGAGTGAGTCAATGCCGCCAATTCATTTGTTTTCATTTCTAAAAATAGATTACCCATTCCCTGAGTCTGTGCCTCATCCATTGCTTTTCTATACGATGCAACAGCTTGCGGATACTGGCCTGTCGCAGCATAAATATCCCCTTTTAATTCATTGATAAGAGGCGTGTAAGCTTCATCATTGACCTGATTTAGTGCTGTTAAAGCTTTATCATATAACTTTTCGGCAAGCAGCAAACGTGCCATACGAATTTTAGCAACCTGCTGTAGCGCCAGCATTTTTGAATGCTCTGCCACATATTGCAGTTGCGTTTGTGCTTGTGAATATTTCTCTTTAGCAATAAAAAGTTTTGCTAAAGTAAGGCGGGCAGCATCTGCGTATATCGTATCATTGTACTCTTGAATAAGCTGATTCGCATATGCTCGAATGCCTTTATTGTCGTGATTGGAAAACGCTATCATTAAATGCTCGTAGGCATTCGATGCTTGCTGCGTAATTTTAGACTGGTGCCAACTCCAATATTTGTAGCCAGCAATAGCTAATAAAATAACGGAAAAAATAACGGTTATGATCCCGTTATAACGCTGCCACCATTTTTTTATTGCTTCTATTTGTTCTTGCTCTGTCATATAAACTGACATTCTTCTCTCCTGCTACTGCAAATAGCTTTGTAAGTATTGATTCAAATCCTTTTGCTTGATCACTTGCTGCTCTGTAGGATGGCGTAAGTCTTTGATCCCTATCGTCTGCTGCGCCATTTCGTCTTCCCCTAAGATTAAGGCTAAGCGTGCGCCGCTTTTATCCGCTTTTTTAAATTGACTCTTGAAACTTCCACCCGCGGTGTGGACTAAAATTTGCCGCCGGGGATTTTCATTACGCAAGGATTCTGCCAAAACTAACGCACGTTGCAAAGCATCTTCGCTTACAACAATAAAAAAAACATCTGGAAATGCTTCCTTGTCCTGATTAAGAGACAGGGTTTCACGCAGCAATAATAAGCGTTCAATACCTAGGGCAAATCCCACCGCAGGAGTTGGGTTGCCGCCTAGATGTTCGATTAATTTATCGAATCTTCCGCCGGCACACACAGTTGCCTGGCTACCCAGTTTATCAGTTACCCACTCAAAAACAGTATGGCCATAATAATCAAGCCCACGCACTAAAAAAGGATTGATGGTGTAAGGAATACCAAGGACTTTTAAGCCATCGCATAGAGACTGAAAATGTTGGCGGCTAGCCTCACCCATCTTGTCCAAAAATTTGGGCGCCTGTGAAATTAAGGCTTGCATGTCTGGATTTTTACTATCCAGTATACGCAATGGGTTTCTATCCAGACGGCGTTTGCTGTCTTCATCCAACTGTTCAAAATGTTTATTTAAGTAAGCAACCAGTTCTTCGCGGTACTCCAATCTTTCCGATAATTCGCCCAGTGAATTGATTTGTAACTCAACTGCAGCAGAAATACCCAAAATTTCCCATAAGCGCTTACAAATAGCGATTAACTCCAGTTCAATTCCAACACCGGGAATGCCCAGAGCTTCAACGCCAAACTGGTTGAACTGGCGATAGCGCCCTTTTTGTGGTTTTTCGTGGCGAAACATAGAGCCACAATACCAAAGCTTTTGCTGTTGGTTATGCAGTAAACCATGCTCCAGACAGGCACGCACACAACTGGCTGTTCCTTCAGGTCTTAATGTAATGCTTTCACCATTTAAATCCGTAAAAGTATACATTTCTTTTTCTACAATATCGGTTACTTCACCAATCGTTCTTTTAAATAAACTGGTGCTTTCCAATAAAGGCGTACGGATTTCCTTATAACCATATTGCATCAAACATTGGCTGAATATTTGTTCCAATTGGCGCCAGAGGAAAGTTTCTTCTGGCAATACATCGTTCATACCGCGGATTGCTTGAATACGCTCACTCACCCTGCTTCTCCACTGCACTGTATAGATTATGTGAAGACAATAAAGAGCGCATTTTTGATAAATCGGTTAATCGTATTTCACTTTCCGACTTATTTGCAGCTGTTTCCTGGCGCACAGCCGTGCTGGCGCTTGGGAAAATGCGTTCATCATCTTTATTTTTATTCCACCAAATAGCTACGGCAGTAACAACCCCTATTGCGAACAAGGCGGTCAACCAACGCACCACGCGTTCTGCCCGGTTGGTTTCGCGTTTGCTTTGCCAAAGCGCACGCTCTGGTTTACGTTCAGGAGAATATAAACTCTTGAACGTTTCCAATAAAGGTTCTCCCGGGATTTCCAGCAGTTTAGCATAAGCACGCAAATATCCTTTAATGAACACAGGTTCGGGCATATTTTGATACTCATCGGCTTCTAATAATTCGATAATTTGTACCCGCAAATGCAGCTTTCCAGCCACATATTCAATGCTGTAGCCTTTTTGCTGGCGTACGGAAGCTAATCGTGCACCGGGTTTCTCCTGGGTGCGTTCTTCGATTTCATCCATTGTCGCTGTCATTGTCATGTTTTACTCCGGTATTGTCCGAAAAATTATTTAATTGATGCAAACGCGCTCTGTAGCTTGCTTCAAGTTCAATCTTTCCAGTTTTGTGAGCGACATCAGCCGCCAATGTTAGTAGGACTCGATCACGCAAAGAAAGCATAGGATACTTTTCCAGATAAGCCAGCGCCTGGTCATTATGGTTTTGCTGGGATTCAAGTCTTACCAATTCGTATAATGATTGTTTCCGCGAGGGATCTTGTTCGAGAGCCTTACCGAAATATTCGATGGCTTTTGCATGTGCAGGGATGACCATGGCGCATAAACCTGCATTTTCATAGGCTCCGGCTGTATTTTCATACTTAACATCTTTTACCGCTTGCAAAAAGTACTTTTCAGCCTGCTGATACTGCCCTTGTCGGCAAAGAAAAGTCCCATAATTATTCAATTGTGCGCCACTGCCAGGCGCTAATGCCATTGCTTTGTGGTAGTACGATTGTGCCTCCTCCAGTTCGCCAGTTTTTTCCATAAAATAAGCCATGGCCGCATTTACGCTGGGGGAGTCAGGTGCCTGCTCAATGGCAAGCAATAACTTACGCTTTGCTCTTGGTCTGTCTCCTTGCTTTAAATAAGCCAACCCTAATTGCACATTGTAGGAAGCAGCGTCGCTGCGATTGTATTCTTTGCCTGACCCTGCTGCTTGTGTTTCGCTCTCAGGCTTTTGCTGACAAGCCTGAATTAATAATAAACCGACAAGTAATAACAGGTAATGAAGTTTCAACATCGACTCACTTGTTATTGGAAATTCAAGGCATTATAACCGTGAATAGGAAGCTCTCAAAATTAATTTATATTTTAATGAATATAAATTATGCAAATAAATCTCCACCTTACATAACAATTATTTAACAATACCCTGAGTTTCTTCCTTTTCATTAAAAAATTTGACAAAAAAAGTTTTGCTTAACTTTGGATTTTTTTTATTTATTCTGGTGAATTCCGCTTGGAAACCGCATTTTTTATAAAATTCAGGGGCCTGAAAAGCACTGGTAACCAAATTAATATTATTAAACCCTTGGCCTTTAAAATGATTCTCAAGAGCCACTAATAACTGCCTGCCATATCCTTGATGACGATAAGCACTGTCTATCCATATATCATCCACGTAAATTTCCGCAAAGGCAGTATACGCGTGCAAAACACCAAAAATGATGTCATCCTCATTAGAAATGGTGATGGCAAAACGTTGGTAATTAACATCGATGCCATGGCTTGTTTCATAGGCAACCAAATCTTTCATCATTCTTTTTTCAGTTGCTGCAGCAATTTTATCAATTAATTGAATCTTGCAGTCATTTAATTTACATAAAACATTTTGCTCTTGATGCGCATTGGTATTAAAGCAAAAAATAATCCGTTTAGGTTGAGATGGATCGTAATCAACGTGTTTAAGTTCTTCATAATAAGAACCACCAGTGAAGTTGGAAATCGTTTTACGCCAAAAAGATAAAGCGCGCTGATTCTCAGGAAGAACAGAAATTTCCCATGCCCCCTGGTGCATTTGCCAAATTTGCGCTGCGGCCAAGCTGCCAATTCCTTTGCCTTGAAATTTTGCAAGGATAAAGAACTCACCCATATTCCATGTGGTTTCCGGGTAAAATCCCTGTTGATTTAATAAGATAAAGCCTGCCAATTCATCAGCCGCTCTCACAAGGAAAGCCTTCCTGGTCGGCTCTGTCAAATATGCTTTAAAGTCGAAACTTTCATAAAGGCCATCATCAGAGCATGCCCATCCGCATTCACGGGAAAGGTCATAGATATAAAATCCAGCCATATTTTGTATGGTTAAATAATCTTTTATTTCTGCTGGCTGAATCTGCAACCTGTTTTGTATTTTTTTTATACTCATATTGCGCTATTCGCAAGAGCTTAGCCCTTAACAGGCTAAATGGACTATTCTTCTTTTTTTTCCTGAGGGGTAAAATGCAATTTTTGCCAACGTTGAGACCGGCTGGTTCGGTCTTTTACTGAACCGGCTAGTTGTCCGCAAGCTGCATCAATATCATCTCCCCTAGTTTTGCGAGTGGTGGTATTAATCCCTCTGGCGAGCAGTTGGTCTCTAAATGCATTGATGGTTGTTTGCGACGAGCGTTCGTACTGGGTCATCGGAAAGGGATTGAATGGGATAAGATTGACTTTAGCCGGCACATTATGCAAAAGCTTAATCAATTGAGCAGCATGTTCAGGCTGATCATTCACCCCTTTTAGCATCACATATTCAAAAGTAATCTTACGCTTGGATTCGTTTTTGAAATAACGTTTGCAAAGATCCATTAGCTGCGCTAAGGGATATTTTTTATTAATAGGTACCAGCTCATTGCGCAATGCATCGTTTGGAGCATGCAAAGAAACGGCTAAAGCTACGGGGCTTTGTTCCCGTAAGCGTTCCATTTCTGGCAACACGCCCGAGGTGCTTAGGGTGACCCGACGTTTCGACAAGCCGTAGGCAAAATCATCCATCATGATATCCATTGCCGCCACCACATTATCAAAATTAAGCAGCGGTTCTCCCATCCCCATCATGACCACATTCGTAACACGCTTGTCATGAGCACCATGTTGCCTGGATAATTCCCGCACGGCGAGCCACACTTGGCCAATGATTTCAGCCACCGATAAATTGCGGTTAAAACCTTGTTTGGCTGTTGAGCAAAAGCTGCAATTCAATGCGCAACCAACCTGGGATGACACGCAGAGTGTTCCGCGTTTGGTTTCCGGAATAAATACTGTTTCAATGCAATTGCCGCAATCCAGTTTTAATAACCATTTATGCGTACCATCGCTGGATTGCTGGCAACTTGTAATTTCAGGTAAACGAATTTCAGCCACATCGTTAAGCTTCTGCCGCAATGCCTTACTGATGTTGCTCATTTGCGAAAAATCATGACAACCTACCTGATGAATCCATTGCAACAATTGCTGGGCGCGATAAGGCTTCTCGCCGATGTCGGTTAAGAATTGACGCATCATTGGATAGTTAAAATTGAGGAGGTTTATTTTCCCGCTCATCGTTACCTCTGAAATCAACGGATTAAGCTCTTCTATTTATTTCGCCAGGTGCAAAGAAAAATGCGATTTCTTGAGCAGCAGTTTCCGAACTGTCGGAACCGTGTACTGCATTTGCATCAATACTATCGGCAAAATCAGCACGGATGGTACCAGGAGCCGCTTCTTTAGGATTGGTTGCTCCCATAATTTCCCGATTTTTAGCAATGGCGTTTTCGCCTTCCAATACTTGAATCATGACTGGGCCAGAAATCATAAAAGAAACCAGATCATTAAAAAAAGGTCGGTCTTTATGGACTGCATAGAATCCTTCGGCTTGTTCGCGGGATAAATGCGTCATTTTAGCAGCAACAATATTCAAGCCAGCTTGCTCAAAACGGCTATATATTTGGCCAATTACAGATTTTGCAACTGCATCTGGTTTAATAATAGACAAAGTTAATTCAGTTGTCATGGCGAACTCCAGTCATAATTTTAAAAAGCCGGCATTATACACGAATTTCAACCAGAAGGGACGAAAATTAAGGGATATATTAAGCTTGGGCATCAGTTGTAATTAAACATACTTCATTTTAATTACAAAATTGCAAATTCCAACCCTTAAGGCTGAAGTCATGGGTTGCCGGCAAGCCTGTCACTAAATCACTTATACATTGAGTGGCTCAATTTTAAAGGCAGGCGTTACAGCATGTTAAAACGAGTTATTCTGCTCGCCGATGCTGCCATCAAAATCCAGCGCAGCTAAATTTTCAGCCTGCTTCGCCGTATCCTGATAATAGTCCGGTAATAATTTTATGAGTTCAGTGGCACGCAAAATGAGTTCATAAAATTGCTTGCGGTAATTACGCAACGACAAAGTCATTTCTTGTGTTTGCTCGAGATAAGTAGCCAAAATATTGTCAATCTCAAGTCGGTGTGCGGCAAATTCTTTCAACAATTCGCCAGATTCATGACGCAACTCTTTATGCAGAGAAACCTGCAGAACTTCTTCCATCTTAGTCCAAAAAAAAGATTTTTCAGAAAAGAGATCGGTTTCATCGCCATGGATAATGCCCAAGCGGATAGCTCGCTGCACAGTCTGTTCGGCCTTAATAATGTCATGCTTTTTTAAAACTTCATTTATTTTTGCAGTTACTGTCTGCAAAGATTTTTTCAACTGCCGCGATAAATGAATTAATTTTGCCTGGCTCTCGGCTATGAGTTTTTGCTGTGCTAACTCCTGCTCATTAAATTCATCGTTTAACTTGGCCAAGGTGGTGCGCTCGTTTTCTATATCTTCCCGGATGGTGGCGCCCGGTGCCTCGGGTGCCTTATCATTTTGACCAGATAATAAATAATCAATAAATAATTTTTGTGCATAAACCTGATAGTCATGGCCCTGCTGCAAAATGATTCCGTTAAAAACATTTTTCAATGGCACACGCAAAAGCTGATAGTAAATACTGCGGGGGTTCTTAATCGTGGTGATCAGTTCCTCTTGTTGCAAATGAATTTGGAAGCGCTCAAGGATGCGTTCTGCTGTTAAAATTCCGTAGGTGGACAACCACTGCGATAAATCAAGTTCTTTTGTTTCTTCATTCATAATTCGTGCATAACAGGTATAATGCGTCTCTCTGAAGTATATACCTACCGCTTGCTAAAATGCGAGCCTGGGTAAAGATAGTTCAACAAAGAGTAGTGCAATGATGATTGAAACCAACATGAATGATTTGACCGCCCTTTCCCGGTTTTTACGAGTAGAAACTCCTGGTGAATGGCTTGAACATGCGCAAACTAATCTTCCTTTGCTGCTGATTGATCATGCGCATTGTGAAAGGAAAGCAGCCGCCACTGCAATAAATTTTATCAGCAAGTATCCGGAAAAACAGGAGTTGGTCAATGTAATGTCTCCCCTTGCCCGCGAAGAATTACTGCATTTTGAAAAAGTACTCTTGTTACTGCACGAGCGAAATCTTGGATTTGGACCTTTGCATCCGTCTTCTTATGCACAATGCTTGCACAAAGAAGTCACCACGCGCTGCAACCAAGAACGCTTGAGCGAGCAACTTATCATCGGTGCAATTATTGAAGCACGCTCTTGCGAACGTTTTAAGGCGTTGCTTTCAGTCTTAAATGATCCGGTTTTAGTTAAGTTTTACAGTACCTTAGTAAAATCCGAAGCGCGGCACTTCCGGGACTATCTAAATCTTGCCTACCTTTATGGAAGTGATGTTGACGAAAAAATAAACCGGTTTTTGGATATTGAAAATGAATTGATTTGCGGCAACGATTCAGTATTCCGCTTCCATAGCGGAATACCGAGATAAAGGAAGCGATGTACTTAAGGCCTTAATGAAGGATTGGTGACGAATTCTAAACCAAACTGTTCTTCGGCTCGCTGATTTAACCCGGCATGCAAGTCATCGCGTAAAGCTTCAAACGTATCACGGTCTAATTGTCTATGTGGCGGGTCTTGATGCACAAAAGTACCAGTATTGATGCGCGTGTAGCCATGAGTCTGTAACCAGGCCACTACGAGGGCTGCATATTGTCTTTCCGCATATTGCTGAAGTTGGGGATTTTCGAAAATCGGCTTGCCATTTTCGCCAACGATACTGCCAAGCTCTAACTCATCATTATCATTCATGGTTACGCAATGCTGGATTCTGGGAAGAGTGATGTTTAATTCCTTCATAATCTGGGCGCGTTTTTCCGGATCTTCTTCCGCAAAACTATTGGCATTTTTCATGTCTTTGGAATAACGGAATTGTCCAATTAAACCTTGTATTTGATCAAGCCCTTGGTTTAGCAAGCTATTTACAGGGTTTGATTTCCTTGCTGCCTCGGCAAGTTTCATACATAAAAATAGAATATCCAACCATTGGGAGAGTGGATTATCAAAACCACGCTGGCTGGAACGAATAAATTCTTCGGCTATTTTATCCACTTCCGCCCATTTTTCATCCGCTGCAGCATTGGCTTCTTCACGATCCCCTGCTTTGGTAGCGATTTCTTCCTGGCGCTCCTTATTTCTAAGCTCTGCAAGTTCTGCTTTCGCTTTTCTAATAAGTTCATTCTCCAATTCTTTCTTTAAGATATCATTGGCTGGCATGCTGCGTCTCCGGAAATCGTTTAAAAAATAGGCCATTTGCGTTATCATAGCACATGAGCATGGGATTGTCATCCCAGTCGCTTAATACATACTGCTTGTAGTATGCTCCTTGGTGTTTATGAATGGTCAAACCAGAGTTATGGATGTGTCCATGAATTAGCGTTTGTACATTGAAAACCTGCATTTCATTCAGCATAGCTGCCGACACAATAGCCAGTTTTTCCGGCAATTTGTTGCGATTGTATTCACTGCGATGGCGAATGCTGTGAACCAGTTTTTTGCGTAAACCTAAAGGGATTTTCAAAAATAAAACCGGGAAAAAACGGTTACGCGTTAACCAGCGCAACCATTGATGGCCGCGATCCTTCGTACAATATCGATCGCCGTGCACTAATAAAATCCGCATACCCCCCAAGGTTATTACCGTAGGCTCTGTAAGCATTTTCACATTGGCTGCCTTGGCGAAACGTGGGCCAAGCAAAAAATCGCGGTTACCGTGCATAAAATACACCGCAACCCCTTGCGAAGTTAAATATTTTAGCTGGTTAATGATGGAAGAACTCCAGGCGTCGATTGCATCATCCCCAGCCCACACGTGAAAAAAATCGCCAAGAATATAAACTGCACGAGTATTATGCGTAGCCCAGGCAATAAAGCACGCAAAGCGGTTTGAGATGTTTTTATCCGCCGGATGAAGATGCAAATCAGATATAAACACGGCTTCCATTGGCTTTTTAGGAACTTTATCTGCGGAAGAAAGCCATACAGCTACCGTATCCGACCCTTGATGTGCTGAAGTCATAACGGCTCTATTTGTATATGATCATCCTGAAGAAAAATTTGACAAGGACCTGAGAGGTTTCCAATTGCATCGCTTAATCGATAAAATCCGGCAATGGATACCAGCTCGGCTTCCAGTGTTTGACAAAAGATACGGGCTTGTTTATTCCCATCAATCCCGGCCAGAGCACGCCCGCGCAAGGGCCCGTAAACATGAATGTTCCCATCAGCCAGCAATTCTGCCCCATGACTCACCGCAGCCGTAACAATCAGGTCACCTTTACTAACTATCTGCTGCCCTGAGCGTACGGGAGACGTCAATAACCTGGTTTTAGGCGCCTCAATCGGGATGGCGGGAGCACCCATTACTTTTTCCAGTACAGGTTTATCATAATCAGAGGAAGCCTTTAACACCGCCATATTTTGGCATTGCGCCAGCATTTCCAAGCGTGGATTTCCCCCCTGGATTGCCACAGGGATTAGCCCCAGGTCGCGCACGCACTGGTATAATGCTTGAAAATCAAGCTGGTCTGCGTGAATTGCTGAGCAATCTAATACTACAGGACTTTGGTGAAACAAACGTGGTGCTTTATGAATCGTTTCTATCAATTGTTTTGCAAACAGTTCAATATTTGTATCAAGAACTGATAAAACAGTCAATGTATAAAGCCTGCCTTTCAGTTTAAATGCTTGTGATTTCAACACATTATCGGTCATACCGTAATATCCATCCCTCTCATTTTTGTTTATACTAGCACGCAGGAGTCAATAACAGAAGGTTAGTAACGTGGAGAAGTTGTGGCTGCAGCATTATCAGCAAGGCGTACCTCATGAAATTAATATGAATCAATATTCTTCGATTGTGGAATTATTTGAAGAGTCTTGCAGCAAATACAAAGAACAAATCTCTTATACTAACATGGGATCTGGAATTAGTTATGAGGAGCTGGATAGATTAAGCTTGCAGTTTGCAACTTATCTGCAGCAATTGCGTTTAAAAAGGGGCACGCGTATTGCTTTGATGATGCCCAACTTACTGCAATATCCTATTGCATTGTTTGGCGCGCTGCGCGCTGGGATGGTTGTTGTGAATACCAACCCATTATACACGAGCGACGAAGTCATCCACCAAATGAATGACGCCGGTGTGGAACTCATTGTTGTCCTAGCCAATTTTGCTCACACCGTTGAAAAGGCTCTACCTCATATTCCCACCTTAAAATACGTAATGATCACGCAAATCGGGGATATTTTCCCTTTTCTTAAACGCATTCTTGTGAATAACGTCGTAAGACACGTTAAAAAAATGGTTCCGGCTTACCGGATCCCCAATTCTGTAGAATTCAGAACAGCACTGCGTCAAGGCGCTCAAAGCCAGTTTAAGCCTGTAAGCATTACCTTGGATGATATCGCTTTTTTACAATACACTGGCGGCACTACCGGTATAGCCAAAGGAGCCATGTTAAGTCATGGCAATATGATTGCAAATGTTTTGCAAGCTTCCGCCTGGATTTCCGCATCAGCCATTGGCAAAAACGAAATCATCGTCACCGCCCTGCCGCTGTATCATATTTTTTCATTAACTGCTAATTGCCTTACATTTTTGAGACTGGGGGCAAAAAATATTTTGATTACTAATCCCCGCGATTTGTCGCGGTTTATTGATGAAATCAAGCATACAGGATTCACTGCGATTACCGGGGTGAACACTTTATTCAATGGACTGCTAAACCATCCAAAATCCGATGAAATTGATTTTTCACACCTTAAACTTGCACTGGCTGGCGGCATGGCTCTACAAAAAAGTGTTTCTCTAAAATGGCGGGAAAAAACCAAATCACGTATTTTAGAAGCTTATGGTCTTACCGAAACCAGTCCTGCTGTCACCATTAATCCCATGTATTTGGATGAATATAATGGCAGCATTGGTTTGCCGCTTCCCTCAACATCCATTTCCATCCGCAATGATGAAGGAAATGAACTACCATTAGGTGAAAAAGGAGAGTTATGCGTCAAAGGCCCACAAGTCATGTCCGGTTATTGGCAACGTCCCGATGAAACTTCTTTGGTTTTCTGGCCAGATGGCTATTTACGCACTGGAGACATTGCAACAGTTGATGAAAAGGGATTTGTTTATCTTGTGGATCGCAAAAAAGATATGATTCTTGTGTCTGGCTTCAACGTTTATCCTAATGAAGTAGAGCAAGTTATTAGCATGCAGCCAGGCGTACTCGAGGTCGGCGTTATCGGGGTCCAGGAGGAAGATGCAAGCGAAAAAGTTAAAGCATGCATTGTCAAGCGCGATCCCAATTTAACCGCGGATGAAGTCATTTCTCATTGCCGGCAGCATTTGACAGCGTATAAAATTCCAAAAGTCGTTGAATTTTATAATGAATTACCAAAATCAAATGTAGGAAAAATTTTAAGACGTGCCTTGAGGTGACGCTACTATTTTATCTCTTTTCCATACGAGCCGGAAAGAAGCTAAAAGTTTCCTTTTCCGGCCAAACATAACTGTTTCATAATACGTGCAGTAGCCCCCCAGATAAAATGCTCACTGCTTGCAGTATATTGGCAACAAGTAAGGCGCTGCCCAAATCGCGCAATTTCAATCTCCTGATAATTTTTAGGATTCAAAACATCTTGTATGGGTAGGAAAATCACTTCGGAAACCTCATTTTCGTTGATGAGGTAGGGCTCCAAAGCGGAAATTGAGCCTAGCCAAGGATGTATGGCCGTTCCCGAGAGTGTTCGCTCTAAAGGTAACTCCTTGAGCAATCGGACTCGAGAAGCAGCTATCCCTAACTCTTCTTGCAATTCCCGCAAAGCAGTAATCCAAAGATTTTGATCCTGAGGTTCCCAAAGGCCGCCTGGAAAACAAATTTCTCCAGGATGCATGCGTAAATTGGCACTGCGTTTCGTTAAAACAAGCGAAGCGGCTGCTTCATCCTGCAATACAATCACTGATGCGATTCTTAACATGTTCAATTGTAAATAGTTTAGGCAATACATAGGTAGATTAGCTTATTTTGCTTTAAAGCGGGTAACTCGGTTAGGTTGCTCAAAATTGATGTGTGGTATTAAATACATCTTGAGAGATCAAAGAGGAGTGTGCAACCATTGCTATATTGATCATAGATTTCTGATTCAATATCGTCGCCAGAAGCTCTATCAATACTTGGCAGCCATATTATCCCCAAAATTGCATGCTCTTGATTACACAATGTATCTTAATGCTTATTAAATAGTTGCCTCAAAATTATCCAGAGCATGATCGCGCTGGACCTGCCAATGACAATCGTGAAGGAATTGCTAGCAATAAGTTTTTATGCGTCATCTGCATAAAAGACCTTCAATGTCATTATTTGCAAGAGCTTTCCCAAGCATCATAAATATTTTCTGCCTGTTCTTTTAACTCATCTTGATTAATATTACGTTTCATACACCTTCTTTGCTTCAGTTACTTATTCTAGGGTAATATCAATAAAAACTGGTACGTAAAATTAAGCGTTTACAAATATCATGATTACTCTCCCTATACATTCAGCAGTAAGCAACTTAAGATTATTTGTATTCAGAACAAACCCTAAAGAATATTCAAAAAAGCTTAGGGGCATTGCCCAGTTAAATACCGGATACTATCGCTTTAATTTTTGTGTAGCATTCTTCATATTCATCCTCCCAGGTTGAATCCATTACAATACCACCGCCCGCTACAAGATAAAGTTGTTCTTCTTTAGCAGTAACGGTACGAATTGCTATATTGCTATCAAAGCGGCCGTGGGCGGAAAAATAACCGATGCTGCCACAATATATTCCGCGCGCAAAGGGTTCATGCTCATGGATAATGCGCATCGCTTCTTTTTTGGGCGCACCGGTAATGGAACCGCCGGGAAAACAAGACATGAATGCTTCTATTGTGCTTACATCCTGGCGGCACTGTGCTTCGATATGGCTGACCAAGTGATGGACGGAATTATAACTCTGTAATTCGCATAATGCATTTACGTTCACAGTACCCGGTACTGAAATCTTACCCAAATCATTGCGCATCAAATCAACAATCATCACATTTTCAGCTTTATTTTTTTCGCAAACAGCCAGAGCTTTTTTTAAACGGGTATCTTCGCTGGCATCGGGAGAGCGCCTTGCTGAACCTTTGATGGGCGAAGTTAATAAGCTTTCTTTGTCCATTAAAAGAAAACGTTCAGGCGAAAAACTTAAAACATCCATCTGATGTAAACGTAAAAAAGCAGAAAAAGGGACAGGATTGCATCGGCTGATGCGTTTATACATCTCCCAGGGATCGCCGTTAAAATGCGCTATAAAAGGCTGAGTATAATTAACCTGGTAAGCTCTTCCCTTCTGCAAATCTTCATGAATCGCACAAAATGCTTTTTGATATGCGTCTCGGCTAATTAAAGGCTTGAATTCCTTAACCAGGGTAAATGAATTTACAAGGATTTGCTGACCATACCAGCAGTGCTCTATTTCTTTGATTAATGAGGCTGTTTCAGCACGTTGATTTGCCGCTACCAAGTAAGTTTTTTGTTGATGATGGTCAGTAATAATTGCCCAATCATATAAACCAAATTCCATCAATGGAGTATTTATCAGCAATGCATGGGGCGACGCATTTATTCCATATAATTCTGCACCAAAATCATATGAAACATACCCAATAGCCCCTCCCTGAAAAGGCAAATCGCTATTAGATTCAACTACAGGCAATAAAGATTGAAGGCAGGAAAAAGTTTCTTTGCTATCCCGTCCATGGCGCGGCATCGAAAATATCTCATAAGGATATGCTGCTAAAATATCATAACGCCCTGATTTCCTATCGCTGCTTTCCAGCAAAACGAAACCAGGCAGATGCGCCAGGGACTGATAATGCTCAATTAAAGTTTTTGTGCATTTTAAGGAAGAGACGCTAAGATAACCCAAATTTTATCCTTCAATCCATGTCAGGCTTAACAAGAAAAATTAACTACTCAACTCACACCAGCCTGAAGAATAAATTTATTTAAAAAAGGAAGGCTTACTGCAATTCTTCTTCCTTATTGGCCAGCTTCAAATTTTTGCAATGCTTCATTAATGTCAGCTTCCAAGGCGCCTTCGTCTCCATTTACAAGATAAAAGGGCGTGCTATTAGTTACTCCAATCGTGTTCTTAACGTCTTTAGAATTAGGAGCAAAAAATTTAACCTGAAGCTTTGCTAAATGAGCTTCCAACTTGCTGAAATTTTCAAAAGTCGCATCCTTTGGATCAACCATTGCAATAATTGCGGTTTTAGGATTTATCTTTTTCCAAAAAATTGGAACATACCTTCCTGTTTTAAGCATATTTTTCCCTTAGTAAAGCAAACAAAAATTGGTTTATTTTAAAACAATCGGCACCATCAGTCAACAGCAGCATCAGAAGGCTCTTAATATATTCCACTAAAATTTTAAAAAAATACATATTTTTTAAAATTAAAAAATAGAATTTATGCCTTATTATGCCCTGTAAAATAAATAATTTTTCTATTTCACATTAAATACTCTTCTATAAATAATAATTCTTAATTTTTTCTTAATAATTAGTCAGTAAAATCATTCTATTTCCTGTGCAGGAAAATTAGTTGTTAGCAGTGGAGATAGACATGCGCTTTAAAGTAACTCAGACAACAAAAACCTTATATAAACATGGCCAAGAAAAATTTTTTTCCGAGAGTAAAAAAGCACTGGATTCTAAAAAACATCACAAAAAAATAAGCGCTACTCAGGCTAACATAGAACACTTTACAAATTTAGTAGGGAATACCAATATTGAATATTGCCATGGAGCTGTTGCATATCGTGGCGTGCGTGTTAAAAAAGATTTGGATGTCTTGGATTATTTCACCCCGCAAGGTAAAAATAAAAGCATAGAAGAATTTGCCACCGTTTTTAGCGGCGATTACAGTTATGTTTCCACAAGCAAACACTCCATACAAGCCGAGAAATTTTCCGGTCTTCTTTCCGGGCAAGTATTCGTAACTAATCAACCTAGAATCCATGTCAATGTAGCAGAATCGGTAATCTCTTTACAAAGCGGGAAAATGCCTGCAGCTGCTGCCAGCGACCGTGATTGGGATATTACTGAAGAAAGCGGCGAAAGCGAGTTGAGCGGTGTAACATCCAATATGGATGATAAAAGTGTGATTCATCATAATGATGTATTTATGGTAAGAAAAACATATGGCAAATTTTTTTACGGGCCTGTCTATATTAACCCTGATTTTCAGAGCCATCGTTTCACCATACAAATTCCATCTATGGATGCAGAAGAATTTAAAAGAATACAAAAGAAGTCTAACGTTGAGTTAATCAGTTATGAATCTGCCTTGGAAATATCAGCAGAATTAGAGAAACTGGAGAAACAATATGCAGGATTGCGCATCGGTTTCCCAGCAGCTCCGCCGCAAAAAATTAAGACCATGGAAGAAGCTATGTTTTATCTAAATAACTTCGAGCTTTCATATATTGGCGGCGAACAAGCAGAGATATTATTAGAAACGCAAATTAAAACTCCGCTTTACAGCCGCCACGGAGTTTTTTCAAAGAATGAGAAAAAATATACGATGCTAACTGCTGTCGAACCTATCAGCAAGCTTTATCCTGAGTTCAATAAATAATTCTATTTTATCCTAAAATAAAGCCGGAACCTTACGGCTTTATTTTACATTAAAATCATTTTCCATCTTAAAAAAAATAATTTTAATTTTCAAAAAAACCGCAAAATTTTTTAATTTTGTATATACTTTTTGTATGAATCTTAATGCATCCGCTCATTTGGCGTGGGCACATCCGCTTGTCCATGATTGGTTTATAAATAAATTCACTTCACCCTCAGCCCCGCAAGAGCAAGGGTGGCCTTCTATTTTAGCCAATCAGACAACATTAATTTCAGCTCCTACCGGTTCCGGAAAAACATTGGCTGCATTTTTGGTATGTATCGATCAGTTAGTGCGGCAATCCATTACCGGAGAATTACTGGATGAAACCAGTGTACTTTACGTCTCACCGCTAAAAGCTTTAACCAATGATGTGCAAAAAAACCTACTGCAACCCTTGCAGGAAATTCACTCACTGGGTGAGGAATGGGGCTTTTTCATGAAGGATATTCGTGTCGCGGTACGTACAGGCGATACATTGGCAGGCGAAAGGCAAACGATGCTAAAAAAACCGCCACACATCCTGGTGACAACTCCTGAATCGTTATACCTGTTACTGACTGCGGAAAAAAGCCGACGCATTTTGCAAAGTGTCCGCACGGTTATCGTGGATGAAATCCATGCCTTAGCGAATAATAAACGAGGAACTCATTTAGCTTTATCACTGGAACGACTACAAGCACTTGTGCATAAACCTATTACTCGTATTGGCTTGTCCGCCACACAAAAACCAATTGAGCTGGTGGCACAATTTCTTGCAGGCAGTCAACGGCCTTTACCGAACATCATCAATATCGGACATACCAGGCCTTTACATATAAACATTGAACTTACTGGCCGAATGCTAACGTCGATTGCCTCCAACGAATTATGGGATGAAATCTATGATCGTCTTGCAGAGCTGGCACGTGAAAACCGCTCCACACTCATTTTTGTAAATACCCGCAAACTGGCTGAGCGTGTCGCTTATCATCTCGGTGAACGGCTAGGCAAAGAGCAAGCTGCCGCCCACCATGGCAGCTTATCCCGCAAGTTACGTCTACAAGTAGAAACAAAACTGAAACAGGGCGAATTAAAAGCTCTGGTGGCTACAGCTTCCTTGGAGTTGGGAATTGATATTGGCTCTATTGACTTAGTTTGCCTGCTTGGCTCCACGCGTGCAATTTCCATCGCTTTGCAGCGCATAGGCCGAGCCGGGCATTGGCATGGTGGAATTTCCGAGGGGAAAATTTTTCCTACCACTTGCAATGAGCTCCTGGAGTGCGCCTCTTTAGTTCATGCTATTCAAGAAGGAGACCTGGATAAATTAATTATTCCTGAAGAACCTTTGGATATTTTGGCACAACAAATCGTTGCTGCCTGTGCTGCCGAAGATTTTAAAGAAGAAGACTTATTCCATCTGGTACAAGGGGCATTTCCTTATCGGCATTTATCACGTAAAACTTTTGCTGCCCTGGTGGAAATGTTGGCTGAAGGGATAGCCGGTTCGAGAGGACGCTATGGCTCTTATTTGTTCCGTGATCAAGTCAATGGCCTGGTTAAAGGCAGGCGCGGCAGCCGTTTTACTGCAATTACCAGTGGCGGCGCCATCCCCGAAAATGGCTTATTTAATGTCATTGTTGAGCCTAATGAAGTGATGATTGGTACGCTGGATGAAGATTTTGCGGTGGAAAGTAACCGCGGTGACATTTTTCTTCTTGGCAATACATCCTGGCAAATTAAACGTGTAGAGAGTGCGAAAGGAAGAATTTTAGTGGAAGATGCTCATGGAGCACCGCCTACGGTACCTTTTTGGCGCGGTGAAGCCCCTGCCCGTACGGATGAATTATCCTTGCAAGTCGCCAGGCTGCGTAAAACCATTTATGATTTATTGCCTAACCATTTAACGTGTGAACACCTTAATCATCCAGATGCCCAACCAGCTTTAAGTTGGTTAACCAAGCAATGTGGGGTTAATTCCTTTGGAGCAGAGCAAATTGTGCAATACATTTTGCAAGGGCGTGCCGTATTGGGGGCGGTTCCCACGCAGGAAACCATAATTGCAGAGCGTTTTTTCGACGAAGCAGGCGGCATGCAACTCATCATACATGCTCCATTTGGTGCGAGAATTAATAAAGCTTGGGGATTTGCCCTACGCAAACGGTTCTGCCGTTCGTTTAATTTTGAATTGCAAGCTGCGGCAACGGACGATGGCATCAATATTTCATTGGCCGAACAACACAGTTTTCCTCTTGCTGATGTATTTCATTTTCTGCATTCTAACTCAGTTGCCGATGTCCTAACGCAAGCAGTTTTACAATCCCCTCTTTTTACAACCCGCTGGCGTTGGGATGCCACCCGCGCGTTAGCGTTGGTCCGATTTCGCGGCGGCAAAAAAGTGCCGCCAAATATACAAAGGATGCAAGCAGATGATCTTTTAGCGGCGGTTTTCCCTGATGCGGCGGCATGTCAGGATAATCTGGGAGGGAGGGATGTTGAGCTGCCTTCGCATCCCTTAATTGAAGAAACTATGAAAGATGCCCTTACCGAAGCACTAGACTTGCAGGGATTAATCCAAGTACTTAAAAATATAGAAAATGGAAGCATCCAATGCATCGCAGTCGATACACCTGTGCCCTCCGTTTTTTCGCATGAAATTTTAAATGCAAACCCTTATGCATTTTTGGATGATGCCCCTCTTGAAGAAAGAAGAGCACGCGCAGTCGAATTACGCCGTGTATTACCAGAATCTATTCTCCAGGAAGCTGGAAAACTGGATGCCGACGTTATTTCAGAAGTGCAAAAGCAAACCTGGCCTGATATTCGTAATGCAGATGAATTGCACGATGTCTTGCAAACTGTGATCGCCCTGCCGGTTCATACTGCTTTCTCTGCACAACAAAAAGTCATGCAGGAATGGTTTACTTTTTTTGATGAATTAAAAACTGCTCATCGCGTTGTAGAAGCGACCTGTCATGATAAAACCTTTTGGGTAGCTGCAGAGAAAACCAAAATCTTTCAAGTTATTTATCCGGAAACTGTATTCATTTTGCCTCCAATCAAAATTCAACAAAAGGAATTGGAACGCGAGGAAGCATTAATTTGCATGCTTAAAAATTGGATGCATTACCTTGGGCCTGTGCGTGCCGAGCATTTGGCCGCCACACTTGATTTACCGCCTAAAGAAGTGCAGCAAATTTTAATTCAATTAGAAGCAACCGGTTTGATCTTGCGCGGGCATTTTTCCACTTCACCAAGAGAAGCAATTGAATGGTGCGAACGCCGGTTGCTCGCTCGAATACATCAATTGACCTTGCATAAATTGCGAAAAGAAATTGAGCCGGTTACATCACAACAATTTTTTCAGTGGCTGCTAACTTGGCAGCACATTGCACCCGGCACCCAATTGAAAGGAGAACAAGGGCTGTTGGAAGTCATCAAACAATTGCAAGGTTTTGAAATTCCCGCCAATGCCTGGGAAAAGCAAATATTTGCCTCACGAATCCATGGCTATCAGAAAGAATATTTAGACCGTCTGTGCTTTACCGGGGTAATTGGCTGGGGACGCTTGTCGATGCATCCAGCCATGACTGCTTTAGAAGAAGATACTTTAAAAAAACGCATCCAGCCTACCAGCGTGGTACCTATTACTTTTTTCATACGACAAGAATCAGACTGGATGCAAGGGATATCTGCTCTCGATAAAAGAAACATGCATGTTTTAAGCCATGTTGCCCAACAAATTTATGCCTACTTACAGGAAAGCGGGGCTTCTTTTTTTATCGATATAGTACAAGATTTGGGCCATTTACGTGCTGAAATTGAAACAGGTCTTTGGCAACTAGTCGCTGCTGGCATGATCACCGCTGATGGCTTTGACAATTTACGTTCTTTAATTGATCCACACAAACGCTTAGGGAAACGACGACGTGCTCCGGAAACAATGGGACGTTGGTCCTTATTGAATATTAAGAAATCAGCAGATCATGAACGGCGTTTGGAAGCTACCTGCTGGGTGTTGCTGAAACGTTATGGCATTGTTTTCCGCGAACTGTTAACACGGGAAAAAATTATCCCAAGCTGGCGAGAATTGCTAACAGCTTTTAGAAAGCTTGAAGATCGCGGGGAGATCCGCGGTGGCCGCTTTGTAAATGGGTTTGTGGGCGAACAATTCGCCCTGCCCTATGCAGTAGAATCCATAAGAACCATGAGCAAATCGGGTAAACGTCAGAATCAAGCCACTGGCAACTTGATTCTTTCGGCATCTGATCCTTTAAATCTGGCTGGCATTATTTTGCCAGGGGAGCGCATTACGGCGATATCCAGCAAAAAAATGATATTCCAGGATGGCAACTTGTTAATAAAATAAATCATATTTTTAATATCTTAAGCTCTGTTGCACTTAAATTATTTTGATAATTTTCCTCGAAACCGGGTTGATGGACGTGAATGATCACATCATCCGTTGGTGATTCAATACGCTTAAATGCCACTGCAGTTCTAGGGCCGTTGTCATTCTGCGACAAGATTTGCATCATACGGGCATTGTTGGTTTGTTCCAACATGGCCTCGTCATGCAAGATTTCTTCATTAACCCCTGCACTCGCAGCAGTACCAAAAGCATACTGCCATATCTGTGGCAGAAGCAGTAAAAAAGTTGTCCATACCCACCAGTTTTCAATGTACTCAGTGCAGGCAATATCGTGGATATCTTTCCTGCGCAGCAATTTACCGCTTTGCATTTTAAATAAGGCATTATTCCCTACATTATTTTCTTCTTTTGCTACTGGAAATAAATCATACACGCCACCCCAGGTGGGCGAGCTCCTGTCTGCAATAACTGATGCTTTTTCTTCGTTTCGATTTTCATGGAAAATTTTTTTCAATTCCGAAAAAATTTCTTGCATCCCTGCCCTGGCGGCAGTCGTTACTTTTTTAAAGGTAACCGCGCCTTTTCCCGTTAACAATGCATCGTCGCCATATGCTTTAAAAGTTTCTCCTCTCCCATTCGTCAACATAAGCCCGTTTTTGCCATCTTCATTGTGCATTACTAATGTGAAAAGGCCGGTAATTACTGCAGGTACTGGTATGCCAAAAATGGTTTTGAGTTCATATAATTCCTGACGTGGTACGCGCACGTGCCCTGTAGAAAAAGCATCCGTCAAGAAATGACCTGCAGAGCCTTCCAAGGCAAATACATGATGCATCCATGCTTGTATTAGCTTAAAATCGGGGGCTTCTTTCTTCTTTTCTTCCGCAATTTTTTTAATATACTCCAGCGCTAATTCGTGCCCTGCCTGATAAGTTTCTTTTGCATTCACACCAAAATGATCCACATTGCTTTGTGATAATTTCAGATAATCCCCATGCTCAAACAGATAAAAAGAATAAGAACCACCCGTGGCTTCATTCCAAAGTTTGTTGGTAAGGGAAGATACTTCCTCCAGAGCTTGCTCAGGACATTGACAAATTTCCCTGGATTGGCAAGAGCAATTTTGCATGGCAATGTGGACTGCATATTTTTGAATCGCACCAATGGTGAGAATTTTCTTCAAGATTTCAGGTGAGCATTGCGAGAACGTTTTAAACGAAGCAGCAAAAAAATCCTTTTGCTCACTTGGATCTTTACCGAAAGAAATTGGTTTGCCAGGTATTCCAAAAAAATCCCCCATAAGTCCATAGAATTCACTTACTTCAAGCAACATGCCATTTTCCAATTTTATCAACCCTTTATCAAAAAACTCTTCGGGGAAAAATTCTCTAAAAAAAGTTTGATTGCGTTGAAACAATTCTTTTACTGCTTCGCCTATGAATACGTGCTCGGCATAATCAAACTGAATTGAAACAGGTTGCTCATCGGCGCGCTTTATTTGCAACAGCAAATAAACTGCTTCCAACTCGGTTGCCTTGGGAAGCTCCTCTTTGTTTTGCAGCAAACTTATAAGCTGCTGACCAAGATTATCTAATTCAATGATCCGCTGCAAAAACATTGTTTCGGTTTTAAACATGTAATGCCAATTTTGGCTCTCATCCTGATAAACATAAAATGTATCCAATTGCGGATCAGCTGGAGCTTTTTCAGCAAGTACCAATGGATTTATAAGATATTTTTTGCCCATGACTGAACATCCTTTATCTGTTTTAATGGAATAAACAGCTACTCGAAATTGCAATAAAACATCTACTAAAATTAGCTCAATTATAATTTTTTGCACTTTAACCGGGAAATAAATGACGATTATAAAATGGGAGCACTTTTCTCACGGCGCTGATGTGGGAATAAGAGGTATGGGTTCTACCCTGGCAGAGGCATTCGCCATGGCAGCAAAAGCACTTACCTGTGTAGTTACTGAGCCTGATAAAATACAGCCAGCTATTCACCATCAATTGTAAAGCGCCTGACGCTGAAATTTTATTCATTGATTGGCTAAACGCCATTATTTTTCAAATGGATGCTAGACAGATGTTATTTTCAGAATTTCAAGTACATATAACACCTGCCATGCACTTAACCGCAGTGATTAAAGGTGAGAAAATCAATCGCTTAAAACACCAACCTGCAGTTGACGTGAAAGGCGCAACCTATAATGAATTGCATGTAGTTAAAAAAAAGAAGCAATGGATTGCGCAATGTGTGGTTGATGTTTGATAAATGAATTCAGGAGCAGACATGCAATTATCTTCTTTAGAAAAAATAAATGATTTTGAATGGCTTATTCCAACCCATGGAAAAATGAGAGTTCCTGGAATAATTTATGCCTCAGCTGAACTCATTCAAGAGATGGATGAAAAAGTTTATGAACAAATTTGTAATGTAGCCGCCCTTCCGGGAATCGTCAGTGCATCTTATGCCATGCCCGATGCGCATTGGGGTTATGGTTTTCCAATTGGCGGAGTAGCAGCTTTTGATCCTGAACAAGGAGGCGTGGTATCGGCAGGCGGCGTTGGCTTTGACATTTCATGTGGTGTAAGGCTTTTGTCTACCGGGATTACCACGACCGAACTCGCCCCTTTAAAAGAAAACCTTGCAAATGCTTTATTTAAGCGTATCCCAGCTGGGGTAGGCAGCCAAAGCCATATTCACTTAAATAAAAAAAGCATGGAATGCATGCTTCAAGGTGGAGCCCAATGGGCTGTGCGTGAGGGTTTTGGTGAAGAAAATGACTTGGAGCGCATCGAAGAAAACGGCTGCATGCCGGGGGCCTTGCCTGATAAAGTTTCAGAGCATGCCAAGGAGCGGCAGAAAAAAGAAATGGGCACCTTAGGTTCAGGAAACCATTATCTCGAAGTCCAGGAAGTCAACGAGATTTATGATGAGCACATTGCTTCTCATTTAAATTTAAAAAAACACGATGTGGTCATAAGCATTCATTGTGGGTCACGCGGCCTGGGCCACCAAATTGGTACAGATTACATGCGTTCGATGATCCTTGAGGCTGAAAAGCATCACATTAAACTAGGCAACGTCCCTAAAGTTTTTTAGACAAGATTTCATCTTAAATTGAGCACAAATTTTTCTATTTCACTTCGATCTACCCCCTCTCCCGCGATAGGAGCTTTGATAGTATGATGATG
>NZ_RZGS01000033.1 GCF_003989745.1 Legionella septentrionalis | reverse complement strand
GCGTCTGGTACACGCAGTGGCTTGCCCGTTTGAGGGTCATACGCAATAGTTTGACTCGAAAACCTATGGTTTTCAAACTTTCCTATTAAGGAACCGCGGCAAGCCGCGGGGAATACTAGTTAAAACAGCAGCAGAAGAATTTTTCTTGAACCCAGAGAATGAGATGCAACAGAAAGAATTCCAAAATGTCTGCAATCTTGCCATTGAAAAAGCACGGCCTGAGTTGGAAAAACACCGTGTCTTAAATAAAACCCTGGCTAATCTCGCCTTGGCCATTGCAGGCTTAGGCATTGGATTTGTAGTCGCAGGATTAATCAACCTTGCTGTGACCCGCGGTAAACACTTTTTATTCTTTACTACGGATTCAGAAAAAAGATTGGATGCCATGCAGGAATACGTGCAGCTGTTAACTCCAGCTGTATAATCTAATGGCCCCAGGCAAAAATTGCCTGGGGAGCATTATGCATAAAATTTACAAGCAATGCTTCCCTTGCAAATGCTGCTATCCCTATCAAGCAAAGCTGATGATAGTTTGCCTTCATTTTTTTTATAAAAATATGCTACAATATGCCCTTTATAAGAACATGTTGTTAGTAAGGAATGCTCATGTTAGAAATATCTCTCGCCCAAAATGCATTGAAACAAACTTTGCAGAATCATCCCCTTAAAGCGAAGCTCGTTGGTCAAATTGGCCATGAGCTTTTGGAAAAGCTGAAAGCACAAGCGACCGATTATGATGAAGATGCCATACACTATGAAATGCATCTTATCCTGATAGGTACTTTGGCCACTGCATTATGCGTAAGGGGAGATGAGGGCGCGATGGATTTAGCCTGGGATGAATGTGGTCTGCATGAACATTTTGGCGTGCGCAACCAAGCTAATGAAGAGCCTATATGTGCAGATAACCCCGTGTATACTACGATGATTATGGAATATGGAAGCAAATTTTTAAGAAAAGAACTCATATTCAACCCTCCCTTTCCTCAGACTTATCCCGCTTTAGAGCCAACATTTAGATTTATAGAGGACCATTCCTCTTTTTACACTCCCATCCCCTCCACCAGCCCTATACATAACGCCCGGAAAATTGCAGCAATCTTCGATCAAGCGCTTGATTATTTTGATGATTTAGACGAGGGAAAAACCCTTGATGATTTCGTTACCTCACTGCAAGCAATGAAAGAAAAAACGCTTAAAGAATATAATAAAAACAGCGCATTATTTGACTCTAAAAATTGCCTGATGCTTGCAATGAAATCCAAAGACTTGGCAACAAGAGTATATCGCAGAGAAATTAGCAAAGATGATGTCAAACACTTTGATGAAATTGTTACTCCTTTTAAAAGCTCAGTTGTAGGTAAAATTCTCCTCACCCTGATTGCTTCTGTCGCTCTTATTGCTGCGGGGGCAGCGATTGGCTTTGCTGCCGGCGGTATTCCTGGTGTTGCCATTGGCGCTGTAGCCGGGGGCATTACTTCTGCAGTATTGGCAGGCACCCTGTTTTTTACGCACTCTAAAGATCCTCTGAAATCAACAGTACAAAGTGCCAAAAAAATAGAAGAAGAGTATACAAAAAACCAGCATGAAATAATTTATTCATGACTCACTTAAAATATTTTTAGACTGGTAAACCTCTGGTATTGCTGCCCATCTCAAATGCAGCAATACTGCACAATCCCTATAAATTAAGGTCTTATTGTGAATTTATATCAAGAAATTTATGCAGCCTGCAAGGATAAAAATAGCGATTTGCTAAATGCAATGGTCAACAGGCAAATTGAATTGCTTATTCAAACCTCTCTCTCGTTTAATAAAAAACTGCTAGACGCTCCCAAGCCCGCTTCACTCCACTGGACTGCAGCAGCTCAACTTGCCTACGAAGGCGATGAAGAATCACTTGATTTTCTTAAACAATATGACATCGAGCACAGTCAAATTTTTAGAGGTTATGCCAAGCAGAAAAACTATGCAAAAATAGCTAAACGCTCGGATGCCGAATTAAAAGATTGGATTGCTTGTGGATTTGCTGAGGCAGGAGATCATGAGTCTGTTGAATTTTATCGCACTCATTATAAAAGCAATCCTTCCTTGATAGCTTGCGGCTATGTGGAAGGAGGCTATCATTCCGAAGCAGAAGCTTATATCGCTCTACACCATGTTTCACCAAGCCTTTTAGCCAGGAATCATGCCAGGAAGGGGAATGACGAATGGGTCAAACATTATGAAAATAATTATGCAAACCATATTTTTTTGCCGCATATAATCCTCGGTGCATTAGAGGGAAACAATTTTATGCTGGCCGCCCAATATTATGCAAAACAAAAGATTAGCATGCCTGAGTTGGTAAAATTGTATAAACAGGCTCACCCGGATACCAGCGGGGAAGAAGTGAAGGAATTTGAAGAACTAATACAAAGATTTGCCCATCAAGAGCATTCCAGTAAATTCTTTCATAAAAAAACAGATAAAAAACAGGAAGTGGCTTCCTTTCATAATCCAAGTATTATTTAAATATTTACCCCCAATTTTATGCTTATCCACAAATTCTGTGGATAAAGCTGTGGGTATAAATAAATCATTTCAATAATAAAAATTAGAGATAGCCTTAGGGCAATTTCTTTATGTTTACTGTAATTTAGCTAAAATGAACTTCCTGTGTTTACTCGTCTACCTTATGACCCAAATGCATGATATTGATTTAAAAATTCTTACTATAGAACAAATTGAAACTTACCAAATTCTGAAAACTCCGGCAGCAAACGTCCCCTTTCCCTTGCATCATGAAGATAAACAGTTAATCAGGGCGATGAAAAAAAAATTGTATGAACTGGAAGGAGTAGGATTAGCTGCCCCACAAGTGAATATGAGTAAACGCATCATTGCAATTTATATCCCGGAAAACGCCGCACTGCTGCGGGATAATGCAATCCCTTACCCGATGCACATTCTAATTAACCCCACCTACGAACCTATAAACCCTCACGATATTATCCTTGACTATGAAAGTTGCTACTCTGTCTCCAGCCTGGCGGGAAAAGTGCCACGTTTCAAAAAAATTAAGGTACAGTATCAAAATGAAGAAGGCATTTCACAGCAACAAATAGTACAAGGTTTTTACGCACGTGTTTTACAACACGAAATTGATCACGTAAACGGCTTATTGATAACCGATCGCTTAACAGAAGATTGTGTACAAGGCCCTATACCAGACATCATGGCTAAGCGCCGGGCAGAATTATCGGCAGAAAAGAAAATTCTTTTCGATGAACTCATTGCCAGGAAGTTAAAAAAATAAATTATCCATAAGCTGGAATAAATCTACTTACATTTAAATATAATTTGGCGCTCTTGCGGACTAAACTTTCGGTTTAACTTCTGCACCTGAACTTACCTTGCTTGCAATGATTTTTTAATTCCTATTACTGCTACCTCCCGAGCCTGTTTTTTGTTCATGAGCGATTAACCATGCTTTACGTTTAATCCCACCATTGTACCCTGCAAGCTGTCCATTGTTACGCACTATGCGATGACAGGGAATTAAAATGGCAATTTGATTTGTGGCATTCGCATGTGCAACCGCCCGATAAGCTTTCGGCCTTTCCAGCATGAACGCCAATTCGCTGTAACTTTTTAATGTACCATAAGGAATGGAATACAAAACCTGCCAAACCATATTTTGAAAATCACTGCCTGCCAGCAAGAATGGGGTTTTAAACACGCGAAGCTCACCTGAAAAATAGGCGCTGAGTTCTTGCTGAATAGCTAATAGCGGCGAGGTCATGCCAAATACAAGCTTGGAACGAGTTTGTTGCTGCAAGCGCCGTATTTTATCGGATAAATCAGTGCAATCAACAAACTCCAGAAGATGCAAAAAATTTTCATCCGCTACAGCTAACATGGTTCCAAGAACCGTAGGAATCTCACAATAATAAAGAGTGTACAAATTAACCGTCCTGCTACAATCCCAACCACCTGATGAAACGATTGGTGGCTTTTAAATTAACTTGCGGTTTTTCTTCGAAAAACACGATATGATTTTTAATATCTTCCAGGGAAGAGCCTGAATTTAATTTTACTTCTTTTATCTTACCCAAAGTGACAATATGCATTTCAGTCGCATAATAACCTCGGCGCATTTTAACGACCGGAATAACAAAGTAAATAGAATTTAAACTGCCAAGCCGTTCATATTCCCCACCCTTTGCAATTAAATCTTTGAATTCGGCATTACTCAACGCAACATATTCCATATTATTTATTTGCCGTCTTAACATGCGCGCTAGCGGGGCTTTTGCATGAAACAAACGTTCATAGCTGTCCGCTGGCATAACAATAATGGGCTCATGTTCCTCACGTTGATTATTTTTGTTGATATCAGCAAATAAAATATCTTCACGAAAATCAACCGGTTTGATTTCCGGCTTATTTTCCGCAAGCTGAGAATTATGCACAGCAGGACTGCAATTTAGAAATTTTGATTTTGAAAACCAGCGATCGCTTGGATAATAAACTACAAACAAGGAACGATCTTTTATCGTGTTGATAATGGATTTAGCCAAATGCAGCGGTACGGCAGGACATCCCCAGCTTCGCCCCGCCCTGCCGTATTTTTTAATAAAATCTTCTTCCACATACCAGCCACCGTGCATCACCAGGGCCCGATTAGAGGCATTATCATTAAAGTCTTTATCCAAGCCATTTAATTTAAGCGATACCCCTTCGCGCCCATAATAAGCAGCTTCGGTTTTGTAAACACCGATGCTGCTGGTTTTACTGTCGTATTTGTTGGAAAAATATTCCGAGAGTAAGGCACCTGAATTAATCCCATGCGATACATAAGTATGGAATAGTAATTTTTTTTGCTGCAGGTCAAAAATCCACAAGCGTTTTTCACTGGAGGGAAGCGAATAATCGATAATGGTTAACATGTTATTATGAGTAACGTCGTATTCTTTTGTGCATTTTAAAATAGTTAAAACTTTATTAATCAGTGGCGCTTTCAAGGACGCTTCTTTTTCCAGCATGTTTCTAATATCGCTAAACGGTTGGACGCTCATGGCAGGATAAACTTGGCCAGTGCGGATAAGATTATCCATATAAGCTATGGCTTGATTTTCTTGTCGAACGACTTCGGCGGAATCTTTATTCTGAAACGGCAATAGCAAACCGGTCGACAAGACTGCCAAAAGCACCAGCAACTTGAGCATAGCGATTTCCTTGCATGTATTTAATTTTATTCCCTAAAATTAATATAGCTTAAAAACGCATGCGTGTTTTCACCTAAGTTCACATCTGTGTTGCAACGTGAGGCGGATTTCATGCCTTGAATGGGCTTAAATCATGGAAAGTTAAGCTGGAAAATTTTCCAGCTTAACTTTTATGGGAGAAGGGGTTTATTATTGTGAAGGAGTAAGTGATTGACTCTCGTCTTCTTCTTCGCCTTTGACTGGCTGAGTAGCACCAGGATGAGCATTTTCAAGACCCTCCTCGATCTTGCCCACTTGTTTGGCATACTGACTGCCTTTGCCATGCCAAAGCGTGCCAAAGGTTTGAGAAACTGAGCCGGTTTGCTTGTGCGCTATGGCAGTAATAGCAATGGCGGCAATCACCCCAGGAATCACGCCAAGTAAGAAACCACTGATGGTTAAAGCAACGGCAAGAATAACCAGGGCAACTTTTTGACCTCTTTTATCATCCATTAATGCCTGAAATCTCATGCCATCATCTTCAGCTAAATAAGAGTAGAATTCAGCAACTGCCGTCTTAGCATCTTGCTTATTTATCAATTTATTAAGGTGGGTAGCGTGCCCGTGGAGATCTCTTTTTTCTTTCTTGTCTTTTTCCGAGAAACCATTTAAATAGTTTTCTGTTAGCGCTCTAAGTTTTTTAGCCGCTTCCTCAATTGCCTCATTTTCCTTTACGTCTTTTTGTGTATCTTCCAATTCTCCTTGTTGTACCCCAAGTGACTTTAGATTTTGAGGCTGCTGTTTAACGTTGGGTTCTTGTTGCTGCTCCTGCTGTTGATCTTGAATGCTTCCTTGTTGCTGTATCGGATCTTGATTGTCATTAGCCATTATCGCTCTCACATCGATTAAAGTATTGATAATTATAAGCAAGGAATAAATCAAAAGCAAACTGACCAAATGAAAAACATCAACTTCCAGAAATGAATATTTGCCCTGTTGGTGCTATTGTTCTTCTCCCCACAAAGTTAATTGTGTGTATGATTTTTCTTTTTTTGTAAATTTTTGCGTATCTAGCGCTTGCAAAGGGGTTTGGTTTAATTTAAAACGCTTGCAGGCCAGTTTAAAGCGGGTGGCGAGTAAGTTCGCAAACTCACCTTCCCCCCGCATTCTTTTGCCAAAAGTAGCGTCGTAATCCTTGCCGCCACGCATTTGCTGGATAATACTCATCACATGCTCGGCACGCATAGGGAAGTGTTTTTCCAGCCACTCCCTAAATAAAGTTTTTACTTCATAAGGCAAACGGAGCAAGACATAACTTGCATATTTCGCCCCGGCATCGGAGGCGGCGCTTAGAATTTTTTCAACTTCATTATCGGTAATGATGGGGATAACTGGTGCCACCATGACGCGGACAGGAATATTACCCAGGCTTAACTCCTTTACTATCCGTAATCTGGCTTGGGGCGTTGATGTTCTTGGTTCAAGAATAAGTTTAAGTTTTGGCGATAACGAGGTAATGCTGATTGCAACGTGCAGCAAGTTTTCTTTTGCAAGTTCGCTTAATAAATCCATGTCCCGTTCAATGAGTGAATTTTTTGTAATAATGCTGACAGGATGCTTATGGTGATTAAGCACTTCCAGCAACTGCCGCGTAATTTTAAGTTTGCTTTCTATCGGTTGATAGGGATCAGTATTGGCGCCAATGATAATGGGCTTGCATACATAATTGGGCTTATTGATTTCTTTTTCAAGCAGTTTATGTGCATTCTCTTTGTAAAAAATTTTTGTCTCAAAATCAATGCCCGGGGATAAATTCACATAAGCATGGCTTGGTCTTGCATAACAGTAAATGCAGCCGTGCTCGCAACCGCGGTATGGATTGATGGACTGCGCAAAGCCAAGATCGGGCGAATCGTTACGGCTAATAATCGATTTGGCCGCTTCCGGAAAAAAAGCAGTTTCAAGCAAGGGCAATGCTTCTTCTGCCAAATCCCATCCATCGTCAAAATCTTCCTGAGTAATGGTTTCAAAGCGGCCAGGCGGGTTGCTGACGGCCCCACGGTTTTTAATATTTTTTGGTTTCATAGGAATAACAACAAGAAACGAACAACGTCAATAAAAATTTTGCATCTTGTGACTGCAGGGGTACTGACTTAAAATCCCTCGCTTACGCTCAAGTTGGCGATCTTCTACGTTGCGCCCGATAATTTTATTAACAAAGCACCCTTGCTTAAGGCAAGGAGTATATTATTTTTAACCTCTCTCATCCATTGTATCGCGCAATAATTTAACAAACCCCAAGGGATGCTTGCTACTAAACGCAACATGATCACTGTCAATAATTCTTATTGCTGCGGCGGAAGACATGATTACTCATGAGCCTTGCTTATCAAAAGAAAATTAATACAAAGTGGGGCTTGCCATGCAGTGGGAAAAAATGAGGCAAAGGGCGCCAGCATAGCTTTATAGCGGGTTTTAAATCAACCCGCTTTGAGCATGCGCAAGGCGCGCTGCCATCCTTGATAGTCACTCTCTATTTTTTCCTTGTTATTTTCAGGCCGCAGTTCCTTTCCCCCGCACCAATTTTGCTGTAATGCTTGCAGGGAATTAAAGACGCCGCAACCAATTCCTGCAAGGATTGCCGCCCCCAACGCGGTGGTTTCGATATCATGAGGTCTTTGTACGGTTAATCCACACTGGGATGCCAAAAACTGCAAGAACCAGTTATTAGCAGCCATTCCCCCATCCACGTGCAATGTTAATAAACCCAAGCTACTGTCGTGCCTCATACAAGCCAAAACTTCCCGAGTTTGATAACACACGCTTTCCAATGCGGCGCGCGCAAAATGTGCAGACCCGCTCGTGCGAGATAAGCCCACAATTAAGGCACCGTTGGTATTTAACCAATGCGGTGCACCCAATCCTGTAAAAGAAGGAACCAGATATACGCCATCATTACCTGCAAGGGAAGCTGCCAAAGCCTCCGTATCACTGGCATGCTTAAATAACTTCAGTTCATCACGAAGCCATTTAACCGTTGTGCCGGCTTGATATAAACTGCCTTCTAACCCATAAATAGTTTGGCCTTGAATACGATAGGCAATGGTGGTAAGCAACTTATGATTAGACGTTACCGGTGCCTCCCCTGTATTCAACAACAAAAATCCGCCCGTACCGAACGTAGCTTTTATCATCCCCTTTTCAAAACAGCGTTGTCCTATTAAAGCGGCTTGTTGATCACCTGCCATGCCAGTAATAGGGATAGCTGCCCCCAACCATTTTGGGTCCATGATGCCAAAATGGGCATCACAAGCATACACATCGGGCAATATACTTAGCGGGATAGCAAATAACTGTAATAATTCCTCATCCCACCGCTGTTCAGTAATATTAAATAATAAAGTGCGGGAAGCATTCGTTATATCTGTAGCATGGCTTTTACCACCGCTAAGGCGCCATAATATGAAACTGTCCATTGTGCCGAAAGCCAGTTGGTTACGCTTGGCCAGTTGCCGGGCTTTCGGGATATGAGCTAATAACCAATGCAATTTCGTTGCTGAAAAATAAGGATCGGGAAATAAACCGGTCTTCCTATTCAGCAACTCGGCGTATTCGGCTAAGGATAAACAAAATTCTTGTGTCCTGCGGTCTTGCCAGACAATCGCACGAGATAAACACTCACCCGTTTCTTTGTCCCAAATGACTGTAGTTTCACGCTGATTGGTTATACCACACGCCAAAATTTCATTTCCTATAACAGCAGCCGTGACATCCCGTATGGCCTTTAATGTCTTCTGCCAGATTTCTTCCGGATCCTGTTCAACCCACCCTGGATGGGGGTAATATTGAGTCAACTGATATTGACTCATATGTAAAAGAATCCCTTCTTCTGAATACAAGGCAGCTCTTGTACTGCTGGTACCTTGATCGATGGCTAAAAGATAACTCATTGATTTTTAATTCCCAATATAATATATGTCTGAATATCTTTCTGCTGCACTGGCTCATTTCAACAGACGATACTGAAATTTAATTATACCTGGCAGAAGGATTTATGTTTTGCCCTGGTTCAAGGGCAAACAGACGCGTTGCGGAAACAAAAATATATTCTGCCTTATAAAAGGCTTTAATTCGAGTGCAATAATCAGGGACTTAAAAAATGGAGCAGCTTTACGATGTGGCCATTATTGGCGGTGGAATTAATGGCTGCGGCTGTGCGGCGGATGCTGCGATGCGGGGCTTATCCGTTTTTCTTTGCGAACAAGATGATCTGGCCGCAAAAACTTCCTCAAGCAGCACCAAACTGATCCATGGCGGCTTACGCTATCTCGAGTATTTTGATTTCAGTTTGGTTAAAAAAGCGCTGGATGAGCGGCAAACTTTGCTGCATATCGCGCCACATCTGGTGTACCCCCTTCCCATCGTTTTGCCTCATAAAAAGCACATGCGCCCAAGTTTAATCCTGCGCGCCGGCCTTTTCTTATATGATCATTTAAGCCGCAAAAACCGTCTGCCTGCCAGCCAATCAGTCCGCCGCAAGCAAAACCCCGAATATTTTGCACCGCTTGCTAAGGAATTAAGCAAAGGTTTTCTTTTCTATGACTGCATTACTGATGATGCCCGGCTGACGGTGGCGAACGCTCTACAAGCTAAACAGCATGGCGCTGCCATTTTAACCCGTACGAAATTGATTGCGGCCGAAGCGTGTGAACAACAATGGCGCCTTACCTTGCAATCCGGCAAAACGACGCCCTTTCAAATCAGGGCAAAAACTGTCATTAACGCTACCGGCCCATGGGCTGAATACGTTAATACCATGTTGCACGCACCTGCAACGTATAATTTAACCCTGGTAAAAGGCAGTCATATCGTTGTGCATAAATTATATGAAGGGCAACATGCTTATATGCTGCAGCATGATGATAAACGAATTGTATTCGTCATCCCCTATCATGGATATACCCTGATTGGCACTACCGATGTTGCCTTTCAGCAAAAACTGGAGGAAGTTCATATTGATGCGGCAGAAATAAATTATTTGCTCACCTTGGTAAATAAATATTTCAGGCAAACTATCGACGAAAAAGACATCATTCATACTTGGAGCGGCATCAGACCACTCTTATCTGCCGAGGGGAAAAGCTTGAAAGCCTTGAGCCGGGATTATGCTTATTCTTATTACAATACTCCTGCTCCACTAGTCAGCATTTTCGGCGGGAAAATTACCACTTATCGGCGACTGGCAGAGCAAGCGGTGGAGCAGCTACGCACCACTTTTCCCCATTTAAAACCATCCTGCACCCAAGTGACTCCCTTGCCCGGAGCCCGTTTTAAAGAATTGGATTTAAGCCGCTATGAAGCTTATGCGCTCGACAAATATTTCTGGCTTGATGAAAAGATTCTGCATCACTACTTAAAAAATTATGGCACGCGTACAGAGTTATTACTGGCTGATGCACATACCCAATCCGATTTGGGCTTGAAGTTTACGGATACTTTATATCAAATTGAAGTTAATTATTTAATTAATGAAGAATGGGCCCAAACTGCGGAAGACATTTTATGGCGGCGAACCAAGCTCGGATTTGAAGCTAATGCAGAGACGCAACTGGCTTTACACGATTATTTATCTGATAAAAAAACCAGCCATGCGACTTGCAGGCAGTCGGAAATTTCAGCATAACAGCAAGAAAAGCTCCGGCAAGTGAAGATATTGAAATTTATCATCAACAACTATTTTTCAGCCCTGACCCGTTAAAATCTTCCAGGGGTTTATCTACTTGTTCCACTTGGTACAACCGCTCTGATTTATCATAAAAAAATGCGGCGCGGCCGGTAGTCACCTTCGAATAAATCAATTGTATTCCTACTGCTATTCCCAAAGTAAACAAGGCAGCCAGGATATTAATTACTATGGGTTTCCAAAATGTTTCATGCTGACACATGACATCATCTTGACTATGAAGAAGGCATTCAAATTCTTCACGAAATTCAGAAAAAGACTGCTGCGAGGGCGAATTTTTTTCATGGGTAATGATGAATTCGTCAAGTCTTTGCTGCAGATTTTCTGCCAGTTTAATTGCAGTATCTCCCTGATTATCTGCATGTAACCGCACTCCCAAAATTCTTAATTTTTCAAGTTGTTCATGCACCGCTTTTATAGCATTTACAAATTCGGGATGTGTTTGCTGCAATTGTTCAAGAATACGAACCGCCTGTTCGCCAGAATGTACAGAATATAGGTTTTCAAAAGCTTCCGTATAATTTACCGGGATTTTTTTATTTTCTTCTTTTAGCGCAAAAACAATCTGGTTTAATTTAGAGGCCAAATTATATCCAGGAAAACTTGCCTTGGTACTTTGCAACCAGGTAATAAGCTGCGCGCTTTCCCCAGATGCTGCGTAATTTTCAAGGTCTTCATTCAATTTTTGGATGAATTCTTCCCGCCTGACGGCATCAGCATTTAAAAAAAAGTCTTTAAATTTGTATTTTTCTTTTCGTTCATAAAGATATTGCTGAAGTATTTCGTTAAAATTTTCCTTCAGTTTTTCCCTTGAGCCAATGCGATCGGCTAATTCTCCCAGGAAACCTTTTTTGGTATTCACAGTTGCCTGCAAGGAAGAATATTCCTCAGAAAGATTGAGGACACGGGCATTAGTTGCCGCTAATATTTTTTCAATTTCAGCATTAACTGGCTTAAATGTCTCCAATATCCCTGCAATTCTTTTTACAGGAGAGCTGAGAAGACATTCTGTAGCCAGAGTTAATGAGCTTTTGAAAGACTCATGAAAAGCCTTGCTTTCGTTAAATTGCATCGCCAACGCGGCACGTTTCTCTTTAATGGCGAGTGTATAATGATTAATGGTATTCTCTACGCTCTCCAGTATTTGTTTTTGCAGTGAAGCTTCCTGAGCAGCTGCAGATACTGAAAAATTCGTAAAGCTTGATTGATCATGCTCCAAATCAGCCATTTGCCGTAAATCATTTGCCAGAGAAATGGTAAACTCTTGATATTGACTTTGGTTTTTTTCCAGAATATCCAGAGTATCGCCTGGCGATGTGAGTTGGTTTAGTGTATGAATATTTTCTAAAAAAGACTCCATTTTTGCGGAAATTTGTTTTGTTTTTTCCTGGGTAAATTTAAGCTTTTTCTCGCGTATTTTACTAGCTGCTTTTGTAGTTTGCGCCCTGGAGTTACTTAAAAGATTTTGCAACGTATTTAAATGCAGTGAATAGTGATTTTTGCTAGGAAATTTTTCCACGTCTTCACGCAATGATTGTAATTTATCCTCCAAATTACCCAGTTTCTTTTCAACGGACTCAAAGTCTTGCTTTATAGAAATTTTTTCTGTAGCCAGAGCTTCAATCGGTTGTTCATCCAGTGTTTCCAACCTGGAGATTTTTGTATCTAAATTTTGTATTTCAACGATAAGATGCGAAATATTATCTAAAATCCCAATTTCAGTTTGCGTAAAAACAGCGGCGTTTTCATGATGCTCCAATTCTTCAGCAAAACCTTTGGAGTCTTGGAGTTCAATGCTAATGGCTAAGATTTTTTCTAATAAATCTTTAAGTTCAAGTAAATTCTCATCTACGTTGGTAAAGCGTAAAAGTAGTTGCCGTAAAAGCTGCCTACTGCGCAAATTGGCTTGCAGAATATTTTCTTTACCGACGTAATTTTCGGCCTTTAATTCTCCCAAGTTTTTAGCTATGGCGACATATTCTTGCTTTTTATCGATTAGACGTCTGACAAAGCCAAGAGCTTTTTTAACATCCTCAGTTTGTTGCATGTTTTGTTGGGTAAAAAGGCTGTTAACTTCACCCGGCTTATCTGTGATAAAAATCAAATCGTCTTTTATAACCACAATTAAATTTAAAACTAAATTAATATATTCTTCTTTTTTAATGTTATTTTTTTCTCTTTGTTCTTCCTGCGATTGAATATGAGTTATTTCCCTTTTAATTTGCTCTAATTCTTCAATTTTTTCAGCTTTTATTTCTTGAATTTTACTGGGGTTCAAAGACAGCATACTCTCAGCAAAGAATTTTGATTTTTTTGTTTTATCAAGCTCAATCTCAAGCCCCCGCTTTCTTGACGCAAGTTCCGCGAGTATTTCTTGCAGCTGCTGCATTAAGCTTAACGATTGTTGTTTGTTGCCGCGATAAATTTGTTTAATTTCTTCTATAATATGGGGGCGTGCATTGCCAAGAGCGTCAGGACATTTCTCCCGCTCATCGAAGTTAGCCTGATGTTCTCTTAATTTCAGCAAGTATTTTTCTGCAATGGCGATTTCTTGCCCAATTTGCGTCAATTGCTCTTGTATTGCTTCCAGACTGTGTTCTTTTTTAATTTTTTTCGACATCATTGCAGAAATAAAATGTGTAACGTCCTGAGTATATTCTGCAGTTTCTTGATTATTTTGCTGATGTCTTTTCAATTCTTCCTTATACCATGTTAAAAAAACTGTGTTGCATTCGTTTTTAAGGTCTTCTTTGCGACTTAACCATTTAGTCTTTATCGCCTGTAAAGAATTTTTCTTGGCTGCAGTAATCTCCTGAAGGTATGGGCGCATTTGTATAACGCCAATGTCCTCTCCAATAATTACATCGGGTAAACGTTTTTTAAGGAATCTGACATCGATAGTTTGCGTATCAATAGTTGCAATGGAGCTTTTTAACGCAGAATTTTCTTGCAGGAGGTCTTGAACCGTGTCTTGCTCATAAGCTGTAACCCGGCCATTGATTTTGAGTAGTTCAGCCTCTATTTTTGAATCTTCTTTTTCTGCCTCTTCAATTTGTCTCTTAAGAAACTCTGCCTTTATTTCAAAAGATGAATCACCACTTATAGTTTGTTCACAATGAGCATCAAACAACGACTGAGCCGCGTTTACCACTTCTTTCCCTAAATCGGATTCCTGCTGTAAAAATTTATACAGCAAATCCATTTTTACGAGTTCACTTTGCACATGCACTGTAGAAGCAAAATTTTTATAATATTTAGAAAGCGCTTTCGCCAGACATCGCGCGCCAAACTGAATCAGCTGGGGATAGTAGACTTCTAAATCATGTTCCTCGGTTTGCGAATCAATTAAAATTTTGAAAATATATTTGCTTTCTTCGCTTTCATGGTGCTGAACTTTAATTTTTGGGAAAAATGGTATCTTCGATAAGTCCAGTTCCAGGGACTTTGGATTAAAAAAATCTAAAAGACTTTGTAAATTATCCGGCAAGGATAACAACTCATTTAAGCAGATTATTGCCCACTCATGGGTTAAGGGATGGGTAATCTCAACTGGCAAACAATCCAAGAAATTATTCTTAAAAATTTCCATAAATTGAGCGCAGAGATTTCGTATGTTTTTACCTTCATCAGATGCCTGCAAAATTTCCTGTAAACAATTTTTTAGCTCGTCAGTTTTCTTAAAAACTGCTTCCAAATCGCCTTCAGAAACGTTTTTAAGCTTTACTAAAGCAAGTTGTTTCTTTAGCAATCCGATTAAGGAAGCTTGCATTTCCTGGAGTCTTTTTTCCTTGCTTCCCACCTGGACCACACCTTTTGCTTTTAAGGCTTGTCCCATTATGCCGGCTAAATTTCCCTCCAAAAAGCCGACAAAAATATACTTTGGTGCAACAATATCTTGGCATAAGTTTTGGATATTTTTAAATTCGGAGCGGATTGAATTTAATTGTATGTAACTGGGAATTTTGCCATCACTAAATATAAGCAATTTACTCGTAGCAATGGATAACAGTTTCAGGAAAGCTTGTATTTGCTGCACAGCCCGTTTTTCTTCAGGCGAAATATGAGCCTCATTAGCAACGGGAAGCTCTGCGATCTTGGCTTGCAGATTTTTTAAACGTATCCCCAATTGGCTGTCTTTAAAAGCAGCAAATTTTTTGGTTAATTTTTTGCCCATCAGAACCTTGACTGATAAATCTTGCGTGCATTTTACCAAAACAATCCTATTTTTTATACAAACTTTACTAAAAGTTTACCAACTCGAATAGATTAAATTTTTACTGCAGAAATTAAAAAAGCTTGCCCATATTCTTCTTCACACCACCATGGATTATGCCCAAAGCGTAGGCGTCTTTCTGCTAAAAGCTGCGTGAAATAATGCACCAAGCGTTCCTCCACTTCCGGTGGGTTTAATGTAAACGGAAAGGTCGTTGAAGGGGAAAGCATGGGCAAGGGATATACGCCTGCACCATGGATTGCGGTAAGAGGCAAATCTTTCAAAATTTCCAAATACACGCTAATTCCCGTGTTGCTGCGGTAAATTTCCGGTTTCGTCTGAGGGGCAATGGTTTCTTGCTGCATTAATAATTGATAGTAAGAAGCCAAAATATCATTAACCCATTCTTGTTGTGCCTGAACTTTGGCTTTTTTATCAGGAACCACATAAGCCAGTAACAAACCGCCTGGACTTAAAAGGCGAACCTGTTCGGCTAATGCTTTTTCAAGTTCCGGGATATGCTCCATTAAACCAATCGAGACACAAACATCGTAGCTTTCATCAGGAAGGTTGGTCCCTACAGCATCTCCTACCAAATAAGTGGCAGGAAGACCAAATTGTGAAAACGCTTTTTTTGCCTGTGCAAGTGCTGTTTTTGAAGTATCCAACAAAGTACAATCCCAGCCCGCATCCGCAAAATACATGGAAATGGTCCCTCGTCCTGCGCCAAGTTCAATACAACGTTTGCCTCGCACAGGAGATTGGCCAATTAGTTCTTGAAATAATAACCAATGCTGCCTGAAAGCAAGTTGAATTTGGGTTTTGGGAGCGCCTCTGGTCCAATGCAAATAGAGCGTTTCATGCTCGGCGCGCTGTTCCCATGCTTGTTCAAACTGTTCTTTGCTTTGCGAATGAATACACACGACTAATCCTTGTTTAAATGAGTAATAACTTGCCGGGCAATGAATCGTTCTGTTTTATCCCAAGCTTCCCAGGCTGCCCCGCCAATGTGAGGAGAAATAATAACCCGCGGCGATTGCTGCGCAAATTGCCAGAGAGTATTGCATTCTGGGAAAGCAGCATGATGTTCATTTGCCAACACATCGACCGCAACACAAGCAAGATGCCTGTTTATTAACGCCTGCACAACAGCTTGCTCGTCTAAAACAGCCCCACGGGACGTATTGATTAAAACCGCGCCCGGTTTCAATCGTTCCAGGAAGGACGTATTTATATATTTTTCTGTTTGTGCATTAAGTGGCACATGAATTGTTAGGATATCGCATATAGAAAGCATGCTATCCAATTCATCATGCCAGTTTACATATTTAATTTTTCGAGCGGCCACATCGGAATCAAATCCATGGACATGCATTGAAAAAGCCTCGGCATAGCGTGCGATTTTTTCGCCAATCCTTCCAACTCCAATAATACCAATATGCTTGGCCGCCAATTCCCGTCCAATAAAATTTTCGCGCTTCCATTCTTTATTTTTTACAGCGTCAATCGCTTGCGGCAGATGACGCATTGCAGCCAATAACAATCCCCAGGTAAGTTCGGCTGTGGCGTGAATACTTCGTAAAAACTCTTTATTTTCCTTTAGTGAAATTAATTGAATGCCTAAGTCTTTTACGTGTTCAACATCAATATGGTCGAGACCTGTGGTATTTGTGGCAATTACCCGCAGTTTTTTAGCTTTTGCTAAAATTTCACTGTTCAACTTCAGCCACAGTCATATCCTCTATACTTTCAAGTACTTGCGAAAAACGCTGCAACGTGCCCGCAACTGTAGCAGTAGTAAATGCCGGAAACTTTTGCATTTTATAATCTTGCCTGGTTCCATAAGATGCCTCTAGCCAATAGTGAGAATTTTCAGTGTGATGGGTATTTATTTCTGATAAACAAAGCATGTGTCTCACAGCAAACGTTACTTTTTTTATAGGAGGAATTAACGTGTTGAAATGATTGGCGATGCGAACCGCAGCCATATCCTCGCTTAAATTTGCCATATATTCTTCGGCCAGTTTGTTCCTTTTTTCCCTATCATTGACTGGAGGAGCATTTACTATTGACTCCATTAGCTCATCTTCTGTTTTTATCCTTGTGCTTAACAAAGCAGGTAATTCTGCATCCTGGCTCGTGTCTTCATAAGGCTCATACGAGTAAACAGGCTTACCCAAAAGGAATGCCTCAATTCCAGTAGTACAGCTATTATGGATAACCTGCTGTGCTGCGGCCAGCCATTGGTTAGAAGCACCATGCATCGCAACATGTATGTTGGCAGCATTGGCATAGCGTTGCACATAAGGGAACCAATTTTCGGCAGGATGCGGCTTAATAACAATTTTTTGCGAAGAAAATTCTTTAGCTAGCCGATCAATTAAATGCAAGGTTTTATGGTACATAAATTCCTGCTGCTTTACGGAGGCTCGGAATTTCTCATCTTCAGCAGGCGTTTTAATAATTCCCCACGCACCTTTTGCTTTTTGATAGAAAATCTCCCGGCCGATGAAAGGATTGTAGCGTCCGAATTTTGTATTAATTAGTATAAATTCACCCAGTTTATTTTTTAACCAGGTGGATGAGTCCTTATAGCAATTTTGCATGTCCTTTCTTAATAAATCTATCCTCGGATTTCCCGTGATTGTATGTGGATAGTCAATATTTAAAGCTGTGGTAACATCCCCATATTGTTGATTGCCCCAAAAAAAGAATGCATCAGCAGCCATGAAATTAGCCGGGCAAATTTTCCGACGGATATAAGTTTGCGGATCAAGATAGACTAATCCTTCTTCACAGTGGGCCGTGAAATAATCACCCCGACTTTGAGCCTCCATAAGATATTTTTTCATTCCTGCTGCAATGCTTTTGTCGTATTGAATTCCTGAGACAGACGTGGCAATTGCTGAGCGCACCAAATTTTCCTGGCCAATTAGTACGCCCCAACCCTTCCTTGCCAACACATGAGTTAAAAAAAGTTTCGCTTCAAATTCGCGTGCAGCAATTTCGACAGGAATTTTGACCCAGGGCCGGGGTGAAATATTTAGTTTCATAGGTGATATCTTAATTTGAAAGCCTAATGTATTCTTGCACGGCTTTTTAATAAAATAAAAGAATTAACAAGAGCTTATTTATATTCTCATCAACCGCCAATTTAAAATAAAAATGAATGACCTAATCCAGCAATTTAATCATATTACCGACCATTTTTTTTCGCAGGTAAGCACGTGCAAGATAAATTATGGCGAATTCATTTCTTTTACCACAGGCGTGCAAGCTTCGGGATTAAATCCTGTATTTGTAAGAAATATCAGCAGCCGTTTTTTAGATATTTTAAAAAGTTGTGAAATCTACTATATGCAAAAAGGCTTGCCCTGGGCACTTTTGCTTCCTGAGTCTTTATCATCGCCTGAGTTGAAGAATAGTCTGAAACACCATGGTTTTTCCTTAGTTGATAAAGGAATCGTCATGAGTTGCGATTTAACGGGATTAACCCTAAAAACCCCTTCGCCTCCATTGCACATGACAAACATGGAAAAACGGCTGGAGGAATGGGGGCTTCCCATTTTGGAGGGATTTGCATCCACTGAAGACAATATGAAGCTATACATTAAACGTCACCTTACAGCCACGCAACGCTCCAAAGGTATTTGGCATTTTTCTGCTTTTATTAATGGACAAATTGTTAGTTCACTGACATTAACTGCAACAGATGAGCATGCACGCATAGATGATGTAGCAACCATTCCTTACTACCAAAAGCGTGGATACGCAAGCGGACTAATCACCCTGGCCTTGCAGCATGCGCATGACATGGGTGTTAAAACCTGCTTTCTTGAAGCGTCTCTGGCAGGCTATGGTTTATACAAACGCCTAGGGTTTAAAGAAATTTTTAATAATTACTATTACGAAAAATGAGTTGCGTCCAGGCGAAGCATTCTCGCCCGGACGATACTCATCACACGTAAGCTTCGCTATACGCCGCCTCGTGTTAAAAGCAAAATAATTAAAATAAGAAGAATTAAGCCTACTGCGCCGCTGGGATAATATCCCCACCCGCTGCTGTATGGCCAGGTTGGCAGTACTGCAACTAAAATAAGGATTAACAAAATAAGCCCGATTGTGCTCATGATTAATTCCTTTTACTTGGTGAAATCCAATTTTACGTTGAATCTTTCAACGTAGCCCAAATTAATTATGGCAAATAAAGAGTAAAACGCCCAGTTACTTTAGCTCGGCTTCTCATAAACATGCAAGTATTATTTCACCCGTCATCCAGACGTTTTTTATGGTAAAACATGCCTGGCTATATTTAAATTGACTTGATAAATCAAATGGTTATGAATATATTGATCGGGAAATACTCATCGTTGCGACGAATTTTAACAGGCTGAAACATGTTTGACCTAAGTGCAGATATATTGCTCGCCTTGCTGAATAAGCCTGTAATAATAATTATTACTATTCTAGGCGCTTTTTTACTTGGACAGAGACTTATACTGCAAACCCTTTGCCTTATTGCCTTTGGAGTCATTTTAAACGTCGCGCTAAAAGGAACTTTTCAAATACCTCATTCGCCGGAACTTAGCACCACGTATGTTTTTCCCAGTGGGCATATGCAAGTGGGCACCATGTTTTATTTGTGGTGGGCTCTTTATGTTTCCTGGCTTACAAGGAGTGTAATTTTCCTAATCCTCCTCGGCATCGGGCTTTCTTTAATACATTATCATTTTCATACTTTAGTCGACGTGGCCGGCGGTTTTTTCTTTGGCATGCTTGCTATGGGATTATATCGATATATCTTACTAAAAAATTTCACCTATTTTCCTTGGTGTTTTTGGATTCTTGCATCCCTTTTGATGCTTTATAACACACTGGTTTATCACGCAGCCCCACCCCACGCTTGGATGGCTTATTATTATTTATCGAGCCTTATATTTATCGAAAGAATGCTGTCCTGGAATGGGCGTTTTTTTTCTGGCTGGCAGCCAGTGCTTTCTAATCCCTATCAACGTACAGCAAGCCGTTCATCCCCAAAGTCTGCCTAAGCATTGATAATATCTGGCCAGTGAAAAACCTAACTTTGAACTAATATTATGAAAAGGAATAGAGGAACTACTTTATGCCGATCCAAAGACAATTCGTCATTGGTTGTATCGTAGGGACAAGACCAGAACTTATTAAAATGGCTCCGATTATTTTTAAATTAAAAGCATCGGCATGGGCTAAAGTACTTTTCATCAATACCGCGCAACACCGAAGTTTATTAGATGACATGCTTACGCTTTTTGATCTTGCTCCCGATGTGGATTTAGACGTCATGACGGTTGATCAATCATTAGGAGGATTAACTGCATCCTTGTGTAAGAAGCTTGAGAATTTAGTAAACAACCAGTATTTTGATGCACTTCTTGCAGCAGGAGATACTACTACCGTATTTGTTTCATCATTAATTGCATTTTATCATCACATCCCTTTTGGTCATATTGAAGCTGGATTAAGAACTTATAATTCCAAAGAGCCATTCCCGGAAGAAATAAACCGCATTCTCACTGCTCCTTTAGCCGTATGGCATTTTGCTCCCACTGAATTGGAAAAGGTTAATCTTTTGCGTGAAAATATAGCTTCCGCCAAAATTGTTGTTACTGGGAATCCAGTGATTGACTCCCTTTATTGGGTTCTTAAGCATAAACCCGCAGATGATTTATATACCCACTGGCACAATATTGTTCTGGTTACCGCTCATCGCCGGGAGAATTTTGGCGAACCAATAAAAAATATCTGCCAGGCCGTGATTAAATTGTCCAAACAATTTCCTCATGTTCATTTTTTATTTCCTGTGCACCCCAACCCCAATGTCCAAAAAGACATTCATGCAATGCTTAATAAAAAACCAGGAATCCATCTTCTGCCTCCCTTAAGATATGATGAATTTGCTCATCTGATGAACCGTTGTTTATTAGTGTTAACTGATTCGGGAGGAATCCAGGAAGAAGCGCCTGCCTTAAATAAACCGGTTGTCATATTAAGAAAAATAACAGAGCGCCCAGCGGTGATTTCAGAGGGCGTCGGAGTACTCGTTGGAACTAAAACGCAGCAAATAGTAAGCAAGGTGAGCGAGTTGTTAAGCAGTGAAGCGGCCTACTCTAAAATGACACCAGGCAAATCCCCATATGGCGATGGGCATGCTGCAGAACGAATAGTAAATTATGTAAAACAGCAACTTACTGCAATGCAACGCAAATAATTTATTCAATGTCATCAAGGAGTACAAATCGAGCCCGATGGGGGCTTATGCGGTTAATTATCCGCTCGATTAAGTGCTCGTTGGTCGGATCTTCTATACTGATTGTCAGCATATTTCTGGTTTCATCAAATGCCAACACATTGGCATTATTTTTTTTCAACCAATCGAGTAATTTGGCAGGCAACGGCAGCTTTTTGATTTTTTTAGCCTCCACAAGGCAGCGCCTTGGTACAATTTTTAATTTATATTGTTCGGATAGTAAATGAATGAGTTCATGCTCGCTGATTAATTTTAAATCGCACAATGTCTTTCCTAAACGCTCTCCTGTTTTTTGTTGCTTAATGATGGCTTCATCCAACTGCTGTTTTGTAATCCTTTTATTTTTGAGCAATAGATCTCCCAATTTTTGTCGATAAGGCGTGAGAATATGGCTGCCTGGAAAATGATGCTCGGTTTTATCCCATGAGGGTTGTTTACTGCTTGTTGCCTGCGTTTTTGGCGTCGTGTAATACACCCTGTAAGCGCGCATTAAGGCATGAAGGTTCAGTATATTGCCGTAAAACGCTCTGGGGAAAGATAAAAGAGCGGGGATCCAGCCATACACTCGTCTCACGGCGATCATCCGCTGCAGCAAGCGCTCAACCATAATCAAGGTAACAATAACAATAAGCCACCACACCCAGGGATGTAAATTAAGTTGCTCTTGCAAGGAAGGATATTCCGGATTCAAGTAAGTCCAGAATGAATAAATTAACCAAAAAAGAAAAACAAAATAACCAAATCCGTTAATAAAATGTGTGATGAATGATTTCCTGTCGTGTGCAAGCGTAAATCTTATTATCCATTCATTAGGCCACTGAGTATGTCGCCACTCTTGGAAAACAATTCCAATAATCCAGCGTGCCTTTTGCCGTACCGCCTTCTTGTATTCCATAGGGAATAAAGCGCGAGTGGCAATGTATTCCTTGATGGGTTTTTGCACATAACCTTTGCGGAAGAATCCTCTGGGTACCCATTTCATACGTACTATGGTTTTAGTCACAAAAATTTGTTTTAAGTGACGGATACGGAGCGCCAGGGATGTGCGGTAGTCTTCTGTCAAGGAATCCGTCGCAAAAGGGACACCTGTTTTTGGATCTTCAAGGAGCTGAAGCGCATGCCGTGCAAATGCTGTGCCCACCCCAGCGGAAGGCACATGTCCATGAATGCTCTCTCTCACGATGATATCTTTGGTGTGATTTTCTGAAAATTCATCTGCATAAAGCCAATGGGTAAAACGCCAGTAGTTAACTGCAAGAGGAAACACCGGAATTTGAATCATTTCCTTGCGAGGAATTAAATAATTATAGAGTTTAAATGATAACGGGTGGATGATGTCTTCTGAATCATGAAATACAAAAATATCAAACGGCTTATCTAATGTTTTTTCAAACTCGCGTACATATTCATAAATCGCATTTAAATTGGCTGCCTTATTGGTTGGCCCGGGTGATTTGCCGACTACACAGCGAACATGTTTTATTTGCTCGGCAACTTCCTGCACTTCACGGACTGTCTCTGCATCGTTAGGATAAACCCCGACAAAAAAATAATAATTTGTATAATCAATCGAGTAACAATTATGCCGCAACATCGTACCAATCACCCCAGCTTCATGCCAGCAAGGAACAAGTATGGCAATCATTTGTTCCTCTTTGCTAGCAAGCTGCTCATAAGTCAAGCGATTATAATGCCGCGTTGTCCATAAGCGGAATAAATATCTGATCCAGTAATAAGCATCAAAAAATAAATCATCTATGCCAGAAATAATAAACAAAACGGCTAATGCGATAAGAAAATACCACATTATGAAATAAATAATTAAAATCAAATCACCGGGCATTAGAGTTTTAGATAGAAAAGAAACTGGACAGTATTGTTAGTATAGTATTTACCATAAGGGTTAAAGGATCCTCCTGCGGGTAAATAAGCTCCCTTGATATGTTCAAAGCGGATTTCAACCCGATAGCGATTGGATGGGATAAAACCAATCCCTGGACCTATTTCGGCAATATTATTAAAAAACTCCCGCCGCGTATCTTCAATGATGCGACCCGTGAGATATAAATTAACCATACTGCTATGGTACTGCATAAGACGTATCCCCTGATGGGTTCTAAGCGTACCAATCACATTATTGTCATAGCGTGAAAAATAAATTAAATCGCCATACCATGTACTGTAATAATCAGCACTTATTTTAACCCGATCATAGTAAGCAGGCTTGGCGCCAAATTCATTGTAATACATCAGCCCGCCCCGCAAATCACCACGCCACCGCTCCCTGTTACGGTAAATCAAATCATAAGCGGCCCCTGCTTCCGCAAATGCTATTAAAGGGAAATTGGGAATTGGAGTAATTTGCACCCCGCCACCCATAATACGGACATTATCTTCATAAATTTGCGGTAATTGCCCTGAATTGGTTGATTTATTATCTTCGGTTTGCCGAAATACCAGATATGCTTTCGTCTGCAGTAAACTGGCTGTTTCAATACCCAAACGGGCGTATAGCGGAGTCACCGTCAAGCCAAACCTGCTTTGCGAAAAAGGATCGAAAAATATTTCGCCGAAATAAGGTTCAGGCAATGCTTTTGTTTGTAAACCAGCCAGATTGGTTAGCGAATTTTGGGCACGCAATTCCAATTCCTTGTCTTTGCTGGAAGTGGCTAGATAGAAATAGCGGTAAGCCAGGTATTTATTAGAGGTTTCATCATATAAATACCCAAGTTGCATGGCTATATCCGCTGCAAATGTTAAATTATACGCTTGGGTAAAATAAACAATTGCTTCTTGGCGATAACCCTTATCAATTGCAAGAAAACCGCCTTCTTTTAACGCAGTAATATTATTTGGATACTGGTTAATGATTTTTTGAATAAGCAACCAGGCTAATTCTTTATTTTTCTTTTTAAGAAGATAAAACTGATCCAACCATACTTGTTCTTCGGAGAGAGATTTTCTTGGGATAGGTAATTGCAACAAAGGTTCTTGTTGTTTAAACCGGACCAATTCATAGCCTCTTAAGGCTGCTTTTTTTATTTGGGGATCATTGGCACGAGCGGCTAGCAAGAAAAATTGCGCAGCTTTTACCTCATCCTTCCCGTTTAAATAAAGGTAAGCGAGTTGCAATGCGAGCCGGGCTGAAGGTTGTTTATTATAAGCTTGTAAAAAATAAGGAATTGCCGCAGTCTCTTCGCCATTTTCCAGTAAAATATAGCCCATTTCTTCCTGGATTAACGGATTCTTTGAATCCATCAAAGCCAGTAAGCTTAATAATTCTCTCGCCTGTTCGCGATGCTCTGTTTTTATTTTATAAAAATAATCCAGCCAAATTTGCCTGACCGATAGAAACGTTGCTGGTTGTACCTCTTTCAATTCAGCAGCAGCATTCATTCTATAGTTGGGTAGCGCAGATGCCATTTTATACAACATCTTAAGGGCATCTTCTCTTATGCCGGGGAATTGTTCTTCTTTAAGTTGTTCAAAAAGGATATGTGCTTTTTGCCACTCGCCACCAGCATAATACATGTGTGCCAGCTGCATGGTTTGATGAAAATTATCGGGCTCTAACTCATGTAATCGCCGCAATAAAGGAAGGGCCGATTTATAATTATTTTCTTTTAAATAAAGTTGGCTCAGTTCATTCAGTGCAGGTAAATAATCTTTATCTTGGCGCAATATGATCATTAAGGCTGTCTTGGCCGCCTCAGGGTTGGATTCCTTTAATAAATAGTAGCGGTTCATCAATACAATGGGATCCCGCTGCAGATGTTTCGCTTGTTTAAAAGCAAAAAATACTAATACTAGGAAACCAAGTAATAAGACAATAATAAAAAAAATAATCTTGCTGCTTTTAAACATTAAGTACCTGTAATCCCTCTGCCAGGCATGTAGCCCATTCCTTTATAAACACATACAAGATACTGCTTTGTTAGGCTACATTTATTATTCTGCGCTAGTCAATCATTATTCTTGCTCAGGCAATGCTCTTGCTTGCTGAGGATAAATAGTGCGCGCGCAATGGCAGCGTCGTGCATAATACGAGCGTGCGCTTAAAGTATATGATTTAAAACTGCTGCCTCTGAATACATGTCGGTCAGGCTGGCAATGTTCATAGACCGCACTCACCCAGCCACCTGCTAGGCGAATGCATTAAAAGTCATTCAGGATTTGTAAGAAGAGCTAAACCACTTGTCCAGCAGCCCATCCAGATGACCAGGCCCATTGAAAATTATATCCCCCGAGCCAGCCTGTTACATCTACGGCTTCCCCAATAAAATAAAGACCAGGAATTTCTTTAACTTCCATGGTCTTGGAAGATAAGAGATCACAATCCACGCCTCCCAAAGTGACTTCGGCCGTGCGATACCCTTCCGTACCATTAGGTCTAATTTTCCAATTGCTCAAGCTCTTGGCAACCGCTTCAACCTGGGAGTTTGAAATATCGGCCAGCTTCTTTTCGAGTATGTCTTTAGGAATGAACACATCAATCAAACGCTTGGGTAAATAGGCAGTCAAAATTGAGCTTAGTAATTTGTTGGGCATTTCCTGACGAGTTTTTTTTAATAAGCTAACTAAATCGCAACCCGGCAATAAGTTAATGGAAATAAATTCCCCCGCATGCCAATAAGAAGAGATCTGCAAGATTGCCGGGCCGCTTAATCCTCTGTGCGTGAATAATAAGTGTTCGCGAAACTCCATGCACTCATTACTTACCAAACTATCTACGCCGATACCAGAAAGTACGGCAAAACGCTCTTTATCCAACGTATCCAGAGTAAGAGGAACAAGAGCTGCGCGTGTGGGCCAGACTTTAAGGCCAAACTGTTCGGCGATCTGATAAGCAAAGGGGCTCGCACCCATGGTGGGAATGGACAATCCGCCGGTAGCTATTACCAGAGCGCGCGTTTGAAATTGACCCATTGAAGTATGCAGTTTAAAGTTGCCCTGCTCTGAGCGGGCAACTTTATTAATCGCACAATTTAAATGAATTTTTGCACCGGCTTTATTATTTTCTGCCAGTAATAAATCGACAATATCTTTGGATTTATTGTCACAAAATAATTGCCCCAGGGTTTTTTCATGAAATGGGATTTTATATGTCCTGACCAACTCAATAAAATCCCACTGGGTATAACGCGACAGGGCAGATTTACAAAAATGCGGATTATGCGACAAATAACAGGAGGGGTTAATATGGTAATTTGTAAAATTGCAACGGCCCCCGCCAGACATTAAAATTTTTTTACCCACTTTATTGGCATGATCGAGGACAACTACTTTCTGCCTTCTTTTCCCCGCTTCAATAGCGCACATCAAACCGGCAGCACCGGCCCCGATTATCACAACGTCAACTTCTTGCATGCAAATTCACAAAACAAATCAATCAAGCAACATTTTAATTAATTTTTGAGTGGATGTATCCTTTTAAAGCGACAAGCAACAACCAATATGCGATATGGAACCGCTGCATTAACTACATTCAATAGAAACTTATAAGAAAAGCTGATTTTATGCTTGATTGCATTGATCATTCTTATTTGAATTATTTTGCTCAATGCTTGCAGCAACTCCATCCCGTGCGGCATCATCCTTGAAGAAAGAAAAATCAGAAGCTCCTGCCTTTCCATTTTTATCAAGCTTGCCCAAGTATTTTTTAACCTGTTGAGCAGGAGTAAGCCTTGCGGCAAAAAAGTCAAAATAGTCAGCCAAAATATAATTTATGGCTTCGATAATTTTTCTAATGATTCCAACCGACAAGACAATTTTAGTTTCGGGTTTAGCATACTCTTCCCTAAATTTTATCAAGATTTTGTCTGCAGAAGTCTTGGCCTCTTCCGTCTTTATAATTTCCTGTAATTTCTGTATGGATTTGTAAGCGTCAATTGCTGAAACCAAGACAGGAGAAGGATTCTCACTTAAAGCAATGCTCGCGTAATCGATAGATTGCCGAGCAGTAGGCATTAAATCTCCTTCCTGCTCCTCACCACCAGCATCCCCTATTTCCTGCCTGATTACCGTCGTCAGGGTATCTCTGGCAGCAGCTAATTTATCATTTATGAAATCAAGGTGAGTTTTTGCGCTTTGTTCACGGTATCTAAAATAGCGCGTTAATTCTTCGGGTAAAGAAGTGCTTAATTTGCTTTCAGACAGTTGCAGAGCATCCACACAGATTTTTAATCCATCGTCATCAAGACTTTTGATGTGCTGAATTGCAGTTGCCGTGTCGATATTTGCTCCCAACCTTTTTACAGCTGCTATTAACCGCCCTTCTGCTATGTGCCGCGCAGCTCTTTCTGGAGTAGTTTTTTCACAATGAACACCTTGCTGGGTTAACTCATCAAGCAAAAAACGAACATTTGCGTCTTCCCAAGGAATGCCTGATGTCAGTTCTTTCGCAGCAGAATTAGCATGATGAATCAATACAGTTTGCTCTTTATTATGATTCATGGCTAACTGTTCCATGGTACTAAGCCCGCCGCCGCGAATGATAACCATATTGCTGCGGGTCATCAGCGATGCTATCTGCTCATCGCCCTGATTACCAAGAGAGATTATCCGATCTTTGTATTCGCAGTGTCTTTCAATTAATTTCTCAATTTTTCCCTTCAGGAAACGGTTGCTTAGACCCCCAAAAATAAACACCTTGTCCATTCCATTTACAAGCAATGTTTCTATGTATTCATACGTATCATTACCAGCTTGGCTACCCAGCATGATTGAGGCGATTTGCTCATGAGGTTTAATGTTAACCGTATAGAACCCTTCTGCATCCGCCAGCTGCAGGATAACCTCTTGATGAAAGCAAGCACTATTATCCAATACCGGATTGCAAAATCCCTCTCTTACCATTGGATTTTCTTTGATGGGTATATTGCATAAAGAAGAAAAATGATTCTCCCCAGGAAAAAAATGCTGGATGATTTCATTGCTCATCCCCACACCATAAAGCTTCATTTGACTCTGTTGCTCTGGTGTTAACATTGCCAGCGCATTGAAGAAATGCACCGCACCCGCTGTAGGTATATCAGTCAAGTATTGATGAATACACATGTCAGGGGCATTTTGTTGCTCGTCAGAAATCCATTTATTGTAGTCTTTAACCGCATCACATAAGGCCGGTAATGCCATAGCTTGCGTGCTTATTACTTCTGTATAAGGAACACCCTGCTGAGCGGCTGTTTTTAGGGTGGTGAGATAATGATTATAAGTGACTGCATAATTATCGGCATCACTCATTTTTTGCAAAGCAATTAATTTGGCAAGTTGTTCAGTTTTATCGTTTCGCTGCAGTACATTCCACGCTGCAGCACTTTCGTAGCCTGCAGGATAAACATCCAATAACATATCAACATATTTACGCTTTTTAGTTTTTTCTTCTTTTAAAGATAAGGAATTTATTTCATCACTTAAGGCATTCTTATCAGGTAAAACCGGAAGGGGAGACAATGAAACAATCCCCCTAGCAAAGATCCCAACTACTGGTGCATGCATGACACCAACAGCGTGCGTAATTTTATTTCGCATAGGCGATGTGTTTTTATTCGCATAAGAAACCACGTCATATTCGGGAAAGACAATATCATTGCCAAATCTTTTTTTAAAATAGCTGTACAATCCTTGAATAGCTGCAACGTGGCCGCCTCCGCCACTGCATCCAATCATTAAGGGTTTTCTTTTTGTACTTACCCTGTGGTTTCCATCATAAGCGCCTAAAACAAACCTACTCAATTTATTTTTCTGATGTATGAACAATTTGAATAATTATATCAAATAAATTGCCAGAAGAACATTTTTTTATCAGACTGGATTAAGGAGAATCGATTGGAGCTAGATTGTTTATAAAGCTAACTCTCTTCATAATCCAGCGTTAACGACGCTCCATGGCAATATAAGTCATTTAGTTAATTAATTTTTATTGAAATAGATAATAAATTTTTCATAAAGCTAGGCAACGTCCCTAAAGTTTTTTAGACAAGATTTCATCTTAAATTGAGCACAAATTTTTCTATTTCACTTCGATCTACCCCCTCTCCCGCGATAGGAGCTTTGATAGTATGATGATGCC
>NZ_RZGS01000032.1 GCF_003989745.1 Legionella septentrionalis | reverse complement strand
AAAGAATATAACGAGGAACGACCGCATCAAGCTTTAAACAGCATGACGCCTGTTCAATACCGATTAAACAGAAACCCGGAAACCTCTAGTTTAGCTTGGCACTAAAAAAGGAGGGTTTACAAAGGCTCTTGTCATAGTAATATGAAGGAGTTACGAGTCCAAAGTAAAGGTGATCCAATCAGGGCGTTTTTTGCATTTGACCCAAAGCGGAGAGGTATTTTATTGTGTGCTGGCAATAAAACAGGAAATGATAAACGATTTTATGATGAAATGATTCCAATAGCTGATCGTGAGTTTACTGCTCATCTGAAAAAGTTAAATAAGGAGTAATTATTATGGCGAGAACCCTTGAACAAATTCTTGCAGCAGAAAAACCAGGAGTGGTTAAAAAGGCACAAGAAAAGGCAGAAGAAATGTTGCTCAATATCCATTTAGCTGAGCTTCGCGAGTTGGTACAAAAGACTCAAGTAGATATGGCAAATGTTCTTGGCATAAAGCAGCCCACAGTCGCTGAAATGGAAAAGCCTGGACGTGATCTTAAGCTATCATCTTTAAAGCGCTATATTGAAGCAACTGGAGGAAAATTACGGCTCGATGTTGAGCTTCCGGATGGGACACATTATGGTTTTGCTATTTAACTGGAAAACCAACAGACAACGCGTTCAGTGAATCATTTAATGGCAGTTTTCGGGATAAATGTTTGAATAGCCACTGGTTTCTATCTCTTGAAGATGCTAAAAACAAAATTGAAGAATGGTGGCAGGATTACAATGGTTTCCACCCTATTCTTCAGTGAACAATTTGACTCCAAATCAGTTCAAACAGAGGGTGTTAAGCGCCAGTTTTTCCAGGTAAGGCCGGAGCAGTTTTGGGGAGAGGATCAAATTAGAGGACAAGAGATTAATAAACTCGCTTCGTCCCTTATCCGCATTTTATCAAGGTTTGTTGTGGTTGCGCGACATTTATATTTAATACAGATTTAAATGGCACGGAAGACAGCTTCGGTTCTGATACCATACATCGCGCAAGGCTATCGAAACTACAGCGAAAAAGTAGTTATCTTTTAACTACGGATGCGGTCATTCTTGACACACACGTTTGCTTTCCCTCTTCATTAAAAAGATCAATTTGCCAGACTTGAGTCGTGCGCCCTAAATGAATTGGGCGAGTGATTCCTACAATTATGCCTTCCCTTACTGGACGGATATGGTTTGCATTGATTTCCAAGCCAACGCAATAATAATGCTCCAGATCAACTACGGCATTGGCTGCAGTACTTGCAATCGTTTCAGCTAATACTACGTTGGCTCCACCATGCACAATGCCTATCGGTTGCTTCGTGCGTGGTGTGGCTGGCATGGTTGCTTTTAAATAGTCATCGCCAATTTCAATAAACTGAATGCCTAAAAAATCAGCCATGGTATTTTTTCCGCGGTTTGTTAAATCGTCTAAAGTAAAAGGTTTAAACCAGATAGCCATAGATATCCTTAAAATCAGATCAATTAAGTGCTGGAAACAATAGCAAATAAACTATTTTCCTGCGAGAAACATTTAAAACCATGCTTCATCCTATGTTAGTCAAACTCTCTATACTCATAAGACAATGTGCGAGGAAATATGATGGATCATAAAAAAACTTGCTGCCAACATCAACATCCATCTCCTGCCAAATTGGAGGCAACGGATGCGGATACAACTTATGTTTGTCCCATGCATCCTGAAATTAGACAGGCAGGGTCTGGAAATTGTCCTATTTGTGGCATGGCTTTAGAACCTGAGCTATCAGGAACTCAAGACTTGGATGATCCAGAACTTAAAACCATGCGCCTGCGTTTTTGGGTATCTTTGTTTTTAAGCGTGCCAATCCTAATTTTGGATATGGGCAGTCATTTGTATGGGAATCTCATTTCGCAACCCATGTCTTTTTTGACGCAATTTTTATTGTCTATTCCAGTAGTATTTTGGGGCGGGGGGCCTTTTTTTCAGCGTGCATGGCATTCATTACAAAATAAGCGGCTGAATATGTTTACCTTGATAGGAATGGGTGTGGGTGTGGCGTGGACTTACAGCGCTATCGCTATTTTTTTCCCGAATCTGTTTCCAGAAACTGTACGTAATCATGAAGCAGTAATCCCTGTTTATTTCGAAGCAGCTGCGGTAATTACGACCCTGGTTTTATTAGGGCAAGTGCTGGAGTTAAAGGCACGGGCACGCACAGGCGATGCGATACGTAATTTACTAAACCTCGCACCTGAAATTGCCCATCGCCTCCATAAGGGAGATATTATCGATATTCCCGTTGCTGAGGTTTGCAGCGGTGATTTATTACGGGTGCGTCCGGGTGAAAAAATTCCTGTGGATGGAGTGCTTGCAGAAGGAAAAAGTTATGTTGATGAATCCATGATAACGGGAGAACCCATGCCGGTAGCTAAACATCCAGGCTCAAGCGTAATTGCCGGCACATTGAATCAAAAAGGTAGTTTTACCATGAAAGCTTTGCGTGTGGGTAAAAATACCATGCTCGCGCATATTGTGCAGATGGTGAGTGAAGCGCAGCGCAGTCGTGCTCCCATCCAAAAGCTTGCGGATCAAGTATCTTCCTGGTTTGTACCCATAGTCATATTAATAGCCTTTATTTCTTTTAATGCCTGGCTTTGGCTGGGGCCGAAGCCATCATTAGGGTATGCGTTGATGGCTGCAGTTTCTGTTCTTATTATTGCATGCCCCTGTGCATTGGGTCTTGCCACCCCAATGTCTGTTATGGTTGCGGTAGGTCAGGGGGCTCGCCATGGCATTTTGATTAAAGATGCCGAAGCTTTGGAAATTATGGCAAAGGTAGATACTTTGGTGATAGATAAAACTGGTACATTAACCGAAGGGCACCCGGAGCTGATGGATATAGTGGTTGCAAAAGATTTTGATACGCAAGAAATTTTGTCATATGCCGCTTCATTAGAAAGCTATAGCGAACATCCCTTAGCAAAAGCGATCATTGCCAAGGCCAAGGAAAAAAAAGCACCGCAACTTCCTGTGCAAAATTTTAATTCTGCTACAGGATGCGGGGTGATGGGAATTATTCACGGGAAAAAAATAATGGTTGGCAGCATGAAATTCATGCAGGAAGGTGCAAATAATTTTCAGTTTTTTTCAGAGACATTAAAAAACATGGCAGCAGGCAATACTTTGGTAGGTATGCTGGTGGATGAAGTTCCAGCTGCCATTTTCATTATCGGGGATCCAATTAAAACCAGCAGCCTGGATGCCATACAAACCTTAAAGGCACAACATATTAATCCCATCATGCTTACCGGCGACAATCAAAATGCAGCATTAAAAGTGGGGGAAAAACTTAAGATTGCCAAAGTCTATGCGGAAATGTTACCCAAAGATAAATTTCATATAATAAAACAATTGCAAGAGCAAGGACATATCGTCGCTATGGCAGGGGATGGCATCAATGATGCGCCAGCCCTGTCTCAGGCGAATATAGGGATTGCCATGGGTACGGGTACTGCCGTCGCCATTGAAAGTGCTGGCATTACCCTTTTAAGAGGTGATTTGAGCGGCATTACCAAAGCCCGGCTTTTAGCAGAAGCTACTTTACATAATATTCGACAAAACTTATTTTTTGCATTCGTTTACAATGCACTAGGCATACCCATTGCAGCCGGCATACTTTATCCATTTCTTGGTATTCACTTAAGCCCCATGCTTGCAGCAGGCGCAATGTCTTTAAGTTCTATATCAGTCATCATAAATGCAACTCGATTAAAAAGAATGAATCTGGCATGAAAATGAGTATGTTTCATGAAGAAGTTTTTTTATAAAGCCGGATTAATACGCTTTCTGCGAGGATATGATTTTGCATGGTATTGAGGACGGCCTGTCCATCAAAGGAGAGCATGCTATCCAGTGCATATAGCTTAAAGAAATACCGATGCGTGACGATAACCTGTGGTGCCCAGCTGTTTTTACCGCTCATGGCACCGGCAGGCAAGATTTCGCTAGCTGATAAATTATTAATGTTTGCCGGGATATTAAAAAGTACCCAGTGCACCCACGCCCCCGCCGCGGTACATCCGGGTCATCCACAATTAAAACGAAAGACTTGGTATTGGCTGGCGGGTTTGTCCAGGATAGTGGAGAGGAGTATCTTCCCCTTCGCACGTTCCTAGAGTAGGGATTAAGTGAATAATTCAAAGCTCGACCGCGGGAAATAATATTATCGTGCAAATGTGGCATAAAAACTCATAATTATATGAACAATATTTATAATAATAGATCTTTTACTATTATTTATATGCAAATTGACCGTAATTAATATTTTTTTATCGTATTCAATCACACTCTAAAATCCCTCTAAGGATATCTCAGCGATTAATCACATAATTGACAAAAATGTCTAAATTAGAATAATATATAAAAAACAATGTGATTTATTACATGAATGAAGCAATTAAAGTTTTTTTACCCACCGCTGAGGCCATCTCGCGATTACTGCATCCTTATGCAGAAGTGATTGTACATGACATTATACAAAACAAAATTGCGGCTATTTATCATCCATTTTCAAAACGCCGGGCAGGTGATCCTTCCTTGCTCGTGCAAGACGATATCAAGTTATTAAATGATTGCATCGGGCCTTATGAAAAAACAAATTGGAATGGTAAAAAAATTAAATCGGTGAGCAGTATTATCCGGGATAAAGATCAGCAGGCTGTAGGGATGCTCTGTATTAATCTTGATATTTCTGCATTTGAGCAATGCAATGAACTCATCAAAGCGTTTATTCAGTGTGAGCAACTAATCCCAAAACCAGAACCTCTATTTAAAGATGATTGGCAAGAACGAATCCATAATTATGTTCATCATTATTTGAATGAGCATAAATTAACATTTGATACTTTAAATAGAAAAGAAAAAAAAGCATTGGTAATTCACCTGCATAGGGTAGGTGCTTTTTCTGGGAAGAATTCAGCACAGTATATTGCTGAGATTCTCAATGTATCACGGGCCACTATTTATAACTATTTAGGCTGTTTAGAATCGTAATTAAGGATTGTAAATGTTAGATATCCACAGTGAAGTACTGCACGCTGAAAAAAGAATCCGTTTATCTGTGCGTGAAACGCCTCTGGATTTTTCCTTACCTCTTAGCAAAATCACAAACTTAAACCTCTATTTAAAGCATGAAAATTTACAGCATACAGGGTCTTTTAAAGTTCGCGGGGCATTTAACGCCTTATTATCTTTAACAAAAACACAAAAAGAGAAAGGAGTTGTGGTCGCTTCAACTGGGAATCATGGGGCTGCAATTGCCTATAGTCTAAGTAAATTAAATATTCCTGGTATTATTTTTGTTCCTGAAAATGTCTCCCTTACCAAAGTTGAAAATATTCGTAATTACAACATTCCTCTTAAATTTCATGGAACTGATAGTGTAGAAACAGAGCTTTATGCATTAGATTATGCAAAGCATCAAGGCATGTCCTATATTTCACCTTATAATCATCCCCAAGTCATTGGTGGCCAAGGTACCATTGGCCTGGAAATTCTGCGTCAATTAGATTCTGTTGATGTAGTCTTTGTACCTGTCGGTGGTGGTGGCTTAATTGCAGGGATTGCCGGATACATAAAAGCTGTTTCCCCTAAAACAAAGATAATCGGCTGCCTGCCAGAAAACTCTCCTGTTATGTCTGCATCCATCAAGGCAGGAAAAATTATTTCCATGAGCACATTGCCGACCCTTTCAGACGCAACAGCTGGAGGAATAGAGCCTAATTCAATGACTTTTGACTTATGCAACACGTATGTAGATGATTTTATTTTAGTCTCTGAGCGTGAAATTCAACAGGCAATATTAGCGATCATTAAAACTCAGCATCTCTTAATTGAGGGGGCTGCCGCTATGGCATTTGCGGCAATACTCAAGTGTGCTGAGCATTATAAAGATAAAAATGTTGTGGCAGTTTTAAGCGGCGCCAACATTAGTTTAGAAACCTTAAAATGCGTCATTGAGTAATCTTATGCGAATTATTAACCTGCATGAGATAAAAAACATCCTGAAATCTGTAGATATTATGACGGCTATTGAAGAAGGATTTGTGAACTATTCAAAAGGAAATTGCGTCGTTCCGCCCGTTGGAGAATTGTTATTTAAAACACCTCCCGGCGAAGTACACATTAAGTCCGGTTGATTACTATGTGATTAAAATTGCTTCCGGATTTTATGATAATCAAGCATTCAATTTATCCTCCAACAATGGACTTATGCTGCTTTTTAGTCAGAAAACAGGAGAACTGCTAACAATTCTTCTCGATGAAGGATACTTGACTAATATACGAACTGGCATAGCTGGTGCAATTGCAGCAAAATATCTTGCACCCGGCACAGTCAATTGCATTGGTATTCTTGGTACTGGCACACAAGCACGATTACAATTGTCCTTCTTACGCTCAATAATGCCTTGTAGCAATGTGCTGGCTTTTGGAAGAAATTATCGCAATCTTCTGCACTTTCAGGAAGATATGCAAAAAGAAGGATTTAATGTGCAGATCACCCAGGTCATGGAAAAATTAACAGCAATTTGTAATCTTATTGTAACAACAACCCCATCAACATTGCCCATTTTATTTGCTAAAAATATTAAGCCTGGCACGCATATCACTGCTATTGGAGCCGATACGAGCGACAAACAAGAACTCGATGTATCCATATTCAGCGTGGCGGATATCGTTGTTGTTGATAGTGTGGCGCAGTGTGTCGAGAGAGGAAATACCGCTCATGCTGTTCGTAAAAAAATAATTCGAGCGGAGAATTTAGTTGAGTTAGGGCAGATTATTTCAGGGGAGAGCGTTGGTCGTACAAACGATACTCAAATAACAATTGCTGATTTAACGGGTTTAGCAATACAGGATCTTCAAATTGCAAAAAAAATTAATGAAGCATGCTTGGCCTAGTTCGCGTTTGCTGTTTTGTAATTTAGCCCCAAAATAAGCTAAATTTTTCAACCAAAATTCTTCATGGAAAACAACTTATTAGATTTTATTTTTGATAAAATGAAATAACTTTAAACAGTTTTGGGTTGCTTTTAATCTTGTTTAGTGTAAAATTTGTCCAGTTATGAGAAAATTACTTTATATCAGCGTTATTATATTGTGTTTGTCTGTAGGCGGTTTCTGGGTGTGGAAATTTTATTCTCCAGCGCCAGCAAAGCCCTTGCACCTTAAGACATTTTCCTTCGCAAAACTGCCGGGGTGGGATGCAGCTGATGCTTTGCAATCCTTCAAGGCTTTTAAAATTTCCTGTAAAACATTTTTAAAGCAAAAGCCTGAAAAATCAGTGGGCAGCCCCTACATTGACGTTAAAGCAAAAGATTGGCATTCTGCATGTCAGGCTTTATCCATAAAAGAGCCTGCGACGGATAAAGAAGCCCGTGAGTTTTTTGAAACCTGGTTTACACCTGTTCTTTTTCACGAGAACCAGCCCGTACGCGGTTTGTTTACAGGATATTACATGCCCGTCCTGGAAGGCAATTTGACCAAAACTGCTAAGTTTAATACCCCGATTTATGGTTTGCCTAACGATAGGATTACTATAAATCTGGGTCTTTTTGATCCAAGCTTAAAACACCATCGTAAGTTAATTGGACGATTGCAGGGTAAAAAGTTAGTTCCATACTATACTCGCGCCCAAATTTCCAAAGGTGCTATCGCCAAATCAGCTCCCGTACTTGCTTGGATAAGCAATAAAGTAGATTTGCAATTTTTGGAAATTGAGGGTTCTGGTGTGGTGCAATTACCAGACGGCAAAAATCTGTTCTTGGGTTATGCTGGTGAAAATGGGGCTCCCTATACTTCCATAGCTCGAGTTCTAATCGATAAAGGCGTGATGACTAAGGATAATGCCTCCATGCAGCGTATCCGCAAATACTTTAAACAACACCCCAAAGAAGTGGATAAAGTTTTAAACAAAAACAAATCATTTGTATTTTTTAATGTTTTAAAGCAAGAAGCTGCTTTAGGTTCGCAAGGCGTTCCCTTAACTCCGGGCTATTCGCTAGCGGTGGATTTGAAATGGGTTCCTATAGGCACGCCAATTTGGTTGAATACTACCCGCCCTGATAATGCCAAGAAAGAAGCGCCTTTCCAACGCCTTATGGTTGCCCAGGATACAGGTGGTGCGATTCGTGGAGCAGTTCGTGGTGACGTATATTGGGGGCCGGGGAAAGAAGCGGCTTATATTGCTGGCCACATGAAAAATCCAGGACACTATTGGTTGTTGCTACCCAAACATATAGTAGGGCGATTAAAAGATAAAATTGCTTAATTTTTTTATGAATTAAGCAATACGCATCACTCATATGAGACTGTAGATAAAATTGTGTAACTGTCTATGACAAGAGCCTTTGAGGCTAAGGATAGATAGTACTGAATAGAGAAGCATTAGAAGCCTTTGCTCGCGAAGCGACAAAGACATTAAAGACAGAAAAAGATCTGAATGATTTCAGTCAACTGTTAACCAAGATTACAATTGAGGCAGCGCTTACTGCTGAACTGGATGAGCATCTTGGTTATGAAAAGCATGTAAAATCCAGCACATCAAATAGCCGCAACGAATATAGCAAGAAAATATTAAGAACTGAAGATGGTCAGTTTAAATTAAGTACTCCACGAGGCATTTTTACCCTTCCGCCACTCTGCCAGTAGTTATTCAGCAGCAACAAGAATTTGTTCAACCTGATTGTTTTTAAATACAACATGCTTATGCAATCCTATAGAAACAACGGCTGGTGCTAATTCTTTCATTATATTAATTGCTTCTTGCCTTTGTTGCTCACTCGCATTTGCATTTTCCAAACAATCTATGTTTGCTAAAAAAGCGGCAATTGTACCCTTTCTTATCGTTTTTCCATTGATGGTCGTATTATCAACCCCATTCGGTAAAATATCTTCTGGTCGTAGTAAATTATTAGTCAAAATAATTACTCCTCTTTCTTAATTTATCGCCATAAAACGGCCGACGTGGTGACTCGCTTGTATCGTTCATCAGCACCAATAAAGTCACTTAACTGGTAAAGAAGTTAACGTCTTTTAAACCATATTGCAAATTTGATTCCATCATTAACTGCTGTCTTGCATGGATTGTCCAAAACAGTTACTGAAGCTAACCGCAGACAGATAAATGCACTCATAGTAGCGATAATAATTCACATGCATCTGGAATTGGAAGTTATTGGCAAAAGCATACAATATGGGCGTTGCCATTACTGATGAAAAATAAGGTGAGACTTATCTATGCTGTGAGTGTCTCCCTACATGGGAGACACACATTCGGCTAATTTCAATGAGAGGGTATGGCTATTGCTGAATTATTAAGTTCAGTTTCAAATCCAGTTAACATCTTTCCTGAGTGTGCCTTGGCAAAAAAAGACAGCTGGCTATGAAATATCCCAAAAGTCAAAATTGATAATAGCTTGAGGAAAAATGCTGCAATTGCACCGCGCCATTCACGGTGCTTATCCAGGACAGGTCTTGCTTTTTGAATCGCATCTAAACAATTTTTTTGAAATTGTTCGGGATTGGAGCCCCGTAAAAAACTCTTTTTTGCTTCTTGTAATTCCGTGCAGAATTGTCTGGCGGTATTAGCTCCGTCTACATAGTAATCATTCTTTTCTTCCTCAACCTTCCTTCTCATATCCCTTGCTTTAAGTTCAAAATTTTTATAATGCTCATCAAACTTCAGTTGCACCAGCACATCAATAAGCTTAAGTTGAGACTGGGCTTTTTGTTTAATCTCATTTTTCTTCTCTTCCAACACTCTTGTCAATTCGGTATCTTTTTCGATACTTAAAAATTTATAAGCTTGCAGAAGGTTTGTTGCTGCGCTTAAAGCTGCCAGGGTTTGACCCAGGTTTTCAGATTGATTGTTAATTTCCGTTGCCGAAGCCATACCAGAAAAATCGATGGGTTTGTTTTTGATTTCGTCAATATATTTGGCAACCGTCTGCTGTGCCTGATTGAGGACCTCAATCCGCTCTTTAGATTTTTGATTTATTTCTTCGGTTTTTTTGCGAATTGCCGATTGTAATTCTCCCTGCTCTGTGGATGTAAACGATATATTATACTGTTGAGTAGCTAATTTTCTTAATAATTCTTCCCTATGTCGATAAACAACGCTTAGCTCAATATCATTGGAAAAATCCACTGATAAATTATTTATCTGTGCAATTGCTTGCTTCTGTGGCATGCGAGAGTCGCTTGCAGTTGTGGGGACTTTATTTTTATTAGAGGGAATTTCCGTAATTAGCTTCTCAGCTACAGTTGTAATTTCTCTCTTTTTTTCTTCTAACGCCAAGATGATACTCTCATTCTTGCCCAAGTTTGTATTAACGAGTTTTTGTAGTTTTAAAAGCAATAGTCTTTGCTGTGTTTGAATGGATATTTTGCTATTTGAATTAGGAAAAGTAACTACAAACTTCTTTATTTCAGCAATGTGTTCTTGTATTTTCTCATTGAGACTATTCTGATCTTTAATATGAAGTTCAACTTGCGTTGCATTGCGTGTAATAGTGTCTTTTTTCTGCATGATTGCAAACCGAATGGGAATGAGGTCATCCGGGTTTAGATAGCTAATGCGTTTGAGACTTTCTGCATCGCAGATTTTATCTACTTGGTTTAACACTTCTTTCTTATGTATTTGCACTTCTTTAAGGGTGGTGAGTTTAGAAAAATCTCCATTAATTTCTTCTATTTGATCTAAAAGGGATAAATAATCCTTTTTAGCTGCTAATAGCTCTGTTTCTAAAACTTTGGAGAGTTCCTCAACCTTTTTCTCAAGTATATCTATAGTAGGTCTTTGCAGTGGATTAGTCTGTTTACACCACTCAATCAGCTGGACGATTGCAGGCCATATGGTTTTTTGAGAAGAAAAACCAGACATTCGCATCAATAAATCACCGAGAGAGTATACATCCATGGCAGCATCCGCAAACACTTCATATTGCGACCAGCATTCAGGGGCAATATGTGGGTGACGTTGTCTAAAATGGTTTAATAAATTCTCACCCTCTAAGGTAATGCAACTCGTGTTACCTATTTGGACAACTTCCCTTTGGCAGCGCTTAAAAACCGATGGCTTAACGTATTCTTGTTTTGTGAGGGCGGAAAAACCGCCATCGATTAGAATACAATTTCCCAGTTGGTTATTAAAAAGCAAGTTATCGCCTTTTAAGTCGACTATAGTTAATCCTTTTGCATGACAGGTTTTCACAGCGCGAACAGCGGCTAAAAAGAGTTTAAGTAACTGTTTGTAATCCGGATTCTCAAATGTGTTATAGGCTTTCCCAGGGAGTAGCGGCAGGATAAGACGGTAATGAGTTTTGTCGCCGCTGATAAAAAGTTGCACGTCTGCGCTTGGATAAAGTGTTTTAAAGAAACGTGCCTTCGCTACAACTTCATCATAATCAAATCCGTATTGGGTACTGCTACTGGGTTGGGTAGAATTTATAGGGTTCAGGACAATTTTATGTTTTAAACCGTCAGTTGAAGAAAGTATGCGACAGAGGCTATAGTTCCCACTGCCTAATCTTTTAGGTTGACTGTAACTGGTGCCTCCATCACTCTCATAGCCTGAATCATAACCACTATTGTCAATTTGAGTTTTATATTTCGCCATTCCAGATATAGATAAAAAATGAATATTAAGGTCGAATTATACATTATTTGGTCATAGAATTATTAAAGTATTCTTAACAATTTCAAAATATTAATTTCATTGCAGCAATATGTATAAAAATTGAACTATCAGGATAATTATCCTACTCTAAAAGATAAGGATTATAGTTGGAGTGGATATGCGTCCCTTCATACTTGTACTGTGTTTAGCGGTTAACACAGCATTTGCAGATGAATTTATTGGTTTTTCTGCTTATGAAAACGGAGATTATAATACAGCTTATGCACATTTAATAACCTCAGCTAAAGAAGGCAATGAGGAGGCCATGTATCTTATTGGACGGATGTATCAATATGGTCTTGGTGTAAATACCGATTTAAAAGAAGCTTTTTCCTGGTATAAAAAATCTGCAGAAAAAAATAATGCATTGGCCCAGCTAAGTCTTGGATTTTTATACGATGCAGGTACGGGAGTACCCAAAGACTATAAAGAAGCCTTTGGCTGGTACATGAAAGCTGCAAAACAGGGAAATGCTATTGCGCAACGCAACGTGGGCTTAATGTATGCCACAGGAGAAGGAGTGGCTGCTAATGAGGAATTGGCTTTTCAATGGTTTCAAAAATCAGCGGAACAAGGATATAGTAAAGCACAAGTTAACCTGGCATACCAATACATGATGGGTTACGGTGCCAAAAAAGATGTCAATAAGGCACAATATTGGTATGAAAAAGCCGCGCTCCAGGGAGATGATAAAGGACAGTATAGTTTAGCACTACTGTATAGCGGTAAATACGGTATACCTCAGGATCAGCAAGCTGTAACGTATTGGTTGGAGCAGGCTGCCAACCAAGGCCATGTCAATGCCCAAGCTTATTTAGCTTACCAATATTTACATGGATTGGGCGTTGATCAAGATCTTAAAAAAGCCGCCTTCTGGTATCAAGCTTCTGCAGAGCAGGGTAACGCTTATGCGCAAGGAGAATTAGGGCAATTGCTTCTCACTGGTACCGGTATGGAAAAAGATTATGAGAAAGCTGCGTTTTGGTTTAGAAAAGCAGCCGAGCATGGAAACGCCGCAGCACAAGGGAAGTTAGGCTACTTGTATGCCGCGGGTTTAGGGGTAGCGAAAGACAATATAAAAGCTTATGCATGGTTAAAACTTGCTGCACAAAATGATAATAAACAAGCTGAAAAAGATTTGCAGCGCTTGCAAATACAGCTTTCCCCGCAAGATAAACAACAAGGTGAAAATTTGTTGAAAGAAATTGCAACGGAAGAAGCCAAAGCCAGGGATGAAGCGGAGAATCCTTAATTCTCACAAAGTATTTAAGCTTTCATTTATGATACTAACGATCAAATTACCGTTTTTATCTTTGCTGCGGCGAATAACAGTATAATTAATAAAGGTTAAACCTTCGGCTTTTGTGATCGCCACGCTTAAAAAATATTGACTTTCCAGTGTAATTTGCTCTCTTGGGATATCAAATCGTTGCAGAAGCGCGATGAGATTTTTATTATCCAAAGTTTTCTGCTGGCGTGCTTCGATAAACGTATTGACTTGAGTGTCGTTTAATCCATTGCCGAGTATTCTTAAGACAGGTTTGGCTGCTGTATTGACATTAATGGGCGTCACTTCAGGCAAAGCAGTCACATAAGGTAGAAGTGTTTGGTAAATGGCTGCATCCACTCCTTGCAGTAAACGAAATTCAGACACGCTTTGCATTGGAAAATGGCTTGGAAGATAAGGTGGATGCTGTTGTAAATAGTAAGTAAGAAAATTATCCTGACCTTGTCCCAAGGTATAAGGGGTAATCCAGTTGACTGTTGCATCCACTAGCAGACGCCGCTGCGCCGCATTGGTTTTAGGTAAGATTTGCTCCAATAATTTTAAGAAAGACACTCTGTATTTTCTGTCTTGTACGTTATTTAAATTAAAGCGTGCTTGCAGATCATATAAACCACCGTGAATAGTAATTCCTGGATATATTTGCTGTAAATTTTTAGGAAATTCTTCCAATTTACCTTCTGCATCAACGTTAGAGACGATTAAATTTTTTGTATGCAAGCGATCCATTGCCCAAAAACTTACGGCTTGGGAGGCTAAATACATCTTATCGCTGAGAATGGTAAGCCGTGTTCTATAAATATCCAGTTGCAAATGCAGGCTCATGGCTGTGGCAGCAATCGCTACCAGAGTCATGATAAACAGGGCAGAAAGCAGGGCGCTACCTCGCAAAGCATGGTACTTATGGGCCATACAAAGCTTCCGGCACAATAAATAATAAACTCATTTCTCCCCATTCTTGCAGGTTTAACGTAAATTGTACGGCAGTAGGTAATGGTTCTCTTTTTTGGTTTTGGGAAACTGCATTTTCTCGCCACTCAGTTAACATTTGCCGGTTTCTGTTTAAATATGCGAATTTACACTGAGTTAAATTATCCAACAGCACTTTATCTTCATAGTGACTGCGTTGAGGGGTGTCTAAAGTTTCCCAGCTGCGTCGAATCAGCTGCCCATCACGGCATAAATAAGCAATACGCTTTAATGTGCTTCTTTGCTCCATGGCATTTGGATTTATTAAGCCACCTCGAGTAAACTCAGTGTAATTCGATTGGCCAATATAGGCGGAAAATACGTGCAATTCATTGCCGCGTATAGGGCGCTCGGCGCATTGTTCTATATCTCTGGCAATAATAGAGAGAGCCAGTTGCAGGATATTCAGGCGTTCAGCCTGCAAGTTGACCCGGTTACGGGTATCAAATGCATAATACATGGCGGAAGTGGTTATTATGGCTAAAATAGCAAATACAGCCAATGCGATTAAAATTTCTATCAATGTATACCCGCCGCGGTTGGACTGCATCATGATCCATACCTGAAGCCAATTAACGCTTCCTCGAAAGGACCAGCTTGATTTTTACTGATAAGAATCCGGATTTGCTGCATTTTTTTTACTGGGGTTGGCAGAAGTTTGGCTCGCCAAAACCATTTTTCTCCCAACATGGTGGTAGCTTGCGTTATTTCCTGATTAGGAGGGATGGTTAATAATCCCAGTTGAATCATAGTGACGCCCTGCATGGCAACCCAATGGCTGATGCTTTTCCCGCGTATGCGCTCTGTATAACTTGTATTTTGTGCAGTGGCTTTAATGAGGGCCGTTAGAGCAATGGCAATCACGGCCAAAGCGAGAAGCACTTCAATTAACGTAAAGGCTTTAATTTTCATGATGTACCTGAATGCTGCCATCGTGGCGTCCTTCCACCATGGCTAATTTAGTTCCATCCTGCGAGTTAAAAAAAACCTTAAAAGGGGTCATGTCCCCAGACGCATTAACAATGATTTCCGGATCATATTTGCTGGATTTGCCCTGGCTTGCTGCAAATTTTATATCAGCGCCGGAGGGAAAATAATGCACGTTAAAAATTCCTTTTTGCTGAAATGTTTCCCAACCCGCGGCAGGATTAAAGCGTATTGCCTGGTAACTGGTGGGAGATAGATTCACACCTAGCGTGCTGGTTTCCAGAATCGCTTGCTGTTGAACAAGTTTTACGTAGCTTGCAAATTGTTCTGCCGCTAATACGATGCGGCGCGCCTGGCCAAAATCACCAAAAGCATACATGGCAAAGGTAAGTGTAATGCCTGTGATGACAATGACCACCAAAATTTCTAATAAGGAAAATCCACGCTTATTTTGCATCCCAGTTACCGATTTCGGCGTCAATGCCGGTGCCCCCAGGCTGGCCATTGGCTCCCAGAGTAAACACATCGATTTCCCCATGCTCTCCCGGGTTTAGGTATAAATAATCGCGTCCCCAGGGATCTTTAGGCAAGGATTTAAGATAAGGCTTCCAATCGCGTGGAGCAGGGTTTGTATTCGGTTTCTCTACTAATGCCAAGAGGCCTTGATCGGTCGTTGGATAAAACCCATTATCCAGTTTATAAAGCTCAAGCGCATTTTGGATTGCCAACACGTCTTGTTTGGCCTTTACTACACGCGCCTCATCTGGCCTACTGATGATGCGGGGTACTACGATAGAAGCTAAAATTCCTAAAATAACGACCACCACCATAATTTCGATTAACGAAAACCCTAATTGTTTTTTCATATTACAAGTTGCTCCATTGAAAAAATTGGCAATAAAGTTGCCAATACGATAAAAAGCACAACTCCACCCATCAATAAAATTATAAAGGGCTCCAATAATGTTAAAGCAGTATCAATTAACCGTTTAACTTCATTATCCAAATGAACCGCGGCGCGTTCCATCATGGGGGATAATTGTCCACTTTTCTCTCCGCTGGCAATTAAGTGAATGGCCATGGGGCTTAAAAAGCCGGTTTCTTTTAACGCCTGGTGAATTGCAGTTCCTTCCCGGACGCGAATAGCCGCTGCATCAAAAGCATTGCGCATGAGTAGGTTGTTGATAAGACTTGCTGATACACGCATGGTTTCCAATACATTAACGCCGGCCGCGAACAAAATGCTAAAAGTATGAATGTAACGGGCTACGTTAATGGATTTCACCAGATATGCTACAACAGGTAATTTTAACATAATACGATGCCAGAACATACGCACGTTTTGGTTGGCCAGGCTTCGTTTAAAGCCAATCAATAAAGCGATGAAGCCAATCAATAGATAAAGTCCATATGCTTTAACCAGTTCACTGATGTTAATCAGTATCTTGGTCATTTCGGGCAACGATTGACCGCTGCTGGTAAATACTTCAATGATCTTTGGTACGACAAATGCCAGTAAAAAACTAATGATGGCAGCAGATACCACAATCATTAAGGTAGGATAAATTAACGCCTGCTGAATTTTTTGCCGTGTTTGCTGCTGATTCTCAGTGTATTCAGCCAATTTCTCCAATACCAAGTCCAGACGCCCGGTCTGCTCGCCTGCGCCGACAGTTGCACGATATAGCTCAGGAAATGCATACGGGTATTCAGCCATGGCTTGCGCCAGGGAGTAACCTTCAAGAACTTTTGAGCGCACACCAATAATTAATTGACGGGTCTTATCTTTTTCTGTTTGCTCGCTAACGCCGCGTAACGATTCTTCAAGTGGGATTCCTGCCGCCAGAAGCGTTGACAACTGCCGGGTAAATAACGCCAGATCCTGGGAAGATAATTTATTTTTATGCGTGATGGTTTGAATTTTTTTTAAGGCATGGACGTGCGTAGGGATCATGCCTTGTTCACGCAGCAATTGGCGGGCATGGCGCTCTGAATCGGCTTCAATCACTCCTTTAAAAGTGGCGCCGGATTTTTTTAGCGCTTGATATTGATATGCGCCCATAATTTTGGCCTCTGTTACCTATGCTGACTATAAGTAAACCGATTAATCGGGTTATTGTAACACCAAAGCATCTTAATGAAATAAATTACCTGGATGGTTTAACAAACATTTAGTTTAAGTCAGTTCATGAGGTACAATAGCGCGTACTTTTCACAATGGTTGTGATTGAGATGCCGAGTAATTATGGAGAGAATAAATGAGTAAAAATATGCTGCTCAATGCAATTAAAGAACATGACGCCAAATTTATTGACTTAAGATTTACCGATACGCGCGGAAAAGAACAGCATATTACAATCCCTGTATCTGCTGTATGCGATGATTTCATTGAAAACGGGAAAATGATTGATGGCTCCTCATTCAAAGGCTGGCAAAAAATACATCAATCCGATTTGGCTTTAGTACCTGATTTAAGCAGCATTCTTCCTGATCCGTTTTACCAGGAAAATACATTATTTATTCGTTGTAACGTAGTCGACCCGCAAACCATGCTGGGTTATGAGCGCGATCCACGTTCATTGGCGCAACGAGCCGAAGCTTATCTGCGCTCTACAGGGATAGCGGATACAGCATATTTTGGTCCTGAACCTGAATTTTTTATTTTTGATGATGTAAGATTTGAAACCACCATTAGTGGTTCATTTTACAAAATTGATTCGGAAGAAGCCCATTGGAATTCCGGTAAAGCAGTGGAAGGCGGCAATATCGGCCATCGTCCTACCATAAAGGGTGGCTATTTTCCTGTACCTCCGGTGGATTCTTCCCAAGATATACGTTCGGCTATTTCTCTTACGTTGGAAGCATTAGGCATTGAAGTTGAAGCGCATCATCATGAAGTGGCCACCGCCAATCAATGTGAGGTCGCTACCCGTTTTAATACGCTCACGAAAAAAGCAGATGAATTGCAGATCTTGAAATACGTGGTTCATAATGTCGCGCATAATTATGGTAAAACAGCTACCTTTATGCCCAAGCCCTTGGTAGGAGATAATGGCAGCGGCATGCATTGCCATCAATCATTGATGAAAGACGGTGTTAATTTATTTGCAGGCGATCAGTACGCCGGTTTATCGGAAGTGGCTTTGTATTACATTGGCGGAATCATCAAACACGCCCGTGCCCTAAATGCATTCACAAATCCCGCCACAAACAGCTATAAACGGCTGGTCCCTGGGTTTGAAGCTCCTGTTTTATTGGCTTATTCTGCACGCAACCGTTCCGCAGCAATTCGTATCCCGCACGTGAGCAGTGCCAAAGCACGCCGCATCGAAGTCCGCTTCCCAGACCCAACTGCGAATCCTTATCTTGCCTTTGCGGCTATGATGATGGCAGGGCTTGATGGAATACAAAATAAAATTCATCCAGGGCAGCCCATGGATAAAGATTTATATGACCTGCCTCCTGAAGAATTAATTGATGTGCCTACTGTATGCGCATCGCTCGATGAAGCAGTGGAATATTTACACAAGGATCATGAATTTTTATTACAAGGCGATGTGTTCACCAAAGACTTTATCCAAAGCTATATTGAGCTTCGCAAGCAAGATATTGCCCAGGTGCGCAGCCTGGTGCATCCATTCGAATTTGAATTGTATTACAGCAATTAAAATTCGCGCCTGCTTCTGTCTTCGTGGATTCGCGAAGACAGAAGATTCATCGATATCAACCAAGAGCTATAATTCTGGGTTTGACAGGCATGGAGTCCTCAATTCATGAAAAAATTTCTTCTTTTTTTTACTTTAATTCTGCTGGCATCTTCATTATTTGCGCAAATATATAAATGGACAGACAGTAACGGAAATGTCCATTTTAGTGATAGACCGCATCCAGGTGCCAAGAAAATTGATTTGCCGCCAGTGCAAACTTATTCGCCGCCACCTGTTGCGGATGAAACTCCAGAAGCTCCAAGCACAGCAACTTTAGCCCCGTATACCCGTATTGCAATTACACAGCCGGAAGATCAAGCCACTATCCGTAATAATCAGGGAAGCATAGGGGTGCTGGTACAGGTGGAGCCCGCTTTAAGGGCCGGTGATAAATTACAAATTCTTTTCGACGGCGCCGCCCTGGGACAGCCTCAAACCACAATGGCTTTTGAGTTGCAAAATATTAATCGAGGCTCACACACCATTGCCGCTCAAGTCCTTGATGCAGAGGGAAATGTATTAATCACCAGCGAATCCATCACTATTTTTATGCATAGGCCAAGAGTGGGGATGGTGCCGGCAACGCGACGCGGCCCTTGAAATTTGCCGCTTTACCCACATATTCAATAGCTGAATTATTTAGCGCATAAGCTTTTTATTTTGCGATTGAATAGTCGGAGATGGTGAATCGTCAATAATTAATGCTTACAGGAGATTTGTTAATGGTGAGTAAACAACAAACCATGGGGTTTCAAACTGAAGTTAAGCAAATGTTGCACTTGGTTGTGCACTCGCTTTATAGCAATAAGGAAATCTTTTTACGTGAATTAATATCCAATGCCTCGGATGCTCTTGATAAATTGCGCTTTCTGGCGCTGGCAGACAGCAAACTTTACGAAGGGGATTCCGATTTAAAAATAACCGTTGCAGCAAACGAAAAACTCAAAACCATTACGATTAGCGATAATGGGATTGGTTTGAGCTGGGACGAAGCGGTTGATAATTTGGGTACCATTGCGAAATCAGGCACTAAGGAATTTATCAGTCATTTAACCGGTGAGAAAGCCAAGGACTCCCAACTTATTGGGCAATTTGGCGTTGGTTTCTATTCTGCATTCATCGTTGCTGACAAAGTTACTGTGAAAAGCCGCCGTGCTGGGTTAAAGCCAGAAGATGGCATCGTTTGGGAGTCCAGCGGGGAAGGGGAATTCACCATCGGGCAAGAAACTAAAAAAGACCGTGGCACCGAAATTATATTGCACTTAAAAGAAGATGCCGAAGAATTTTTAAGCGATTGGCGGTTAAGAAGCATTATTACCAAATATTCGGATCACATTTGTTGGCCTATTGTGATGAAAAAGACCAGCACCGAAGAGCAAGAGACAAACGAGTTTGAAACCGTCAATAAAGCCACTGCCCTTTGGACGCTGCAAAAATCTGAAATCAGCGACGAAGAATATAAAGAATTATATAAACACATTTCCCATGATTATCAAGATCCATTGCTGTGGTCGCATAACCACGTCGAGGGTAAGCAGGATTACATCAGTTTATTATACATTCCAAGCCATGCTCCCTTTGATTTATGGCAACAGGAAACCAAACACGGTTTAAAACTTTATGTGAAACGTGTTTTTATTATGGATGATGCAGCGCAATTTTTACCCCGCTATTTGCGTTTCGTAAAAGGGATTATTGACGCAAGCGATTTGCCGTTAAACGTATCCAGAGAAATTCTTCAAGATAACAAGCAGGTTGACAGCATACGTGGCGCTTGTACAAAACGCGTATTAGCCATGCTTGAAAAATTAAGCAGCGAAGATCCTGAAAAATATGACGCATTCTGGAAAGAGTTTGGTTTGGTACTAAAAGAAGGACCTATAGAAGATTTTACTAATCGCGACACTATAGCCAAATTATTGCGTTTCGCCTCTACTCATACGGATTCCGAAAAGCAAACTGTGTCACTTAAAGATTATCTCGGCCGCATGAAAGAAGGGCAGGACAAGATTTATTATATTACTGCCTCCAGCTATAATGCTGCCAAACATAGTCCGCATCTGGAAATATTTAAAAAGAAAGGCATAGAAGTTCTATTATTAAGCGATCGGGTTGACGAGTGGCTGGTAGGTTACCTCAGTGAATTTGAAGGTAAAAAATTGCAGTCTATCAGCAAGGGAAAAGTTGAACTGGAAGATGTAGCTGACATAAAAGAACAAGAAAAAAATCTTGCTCCAATGCTTAAGCATATAAAAGAAGTGCTGGGCGATAAAATTAAAGATGTGCAACTGACTAACCGCCTGACCGACTCACCTGCTTGTATAGTAGCCGATGAACAAGATATGGGGTTGGAAATGCAACGCATTCTGCAGGCAGCAGGGCAGCAATTGCCTAACACTAAACCCATATTTGAAATCAATCCGGAACATGCGCTCATCAAACGCTTGCATGATATCCAGGATGATGTCAAATTTGCGCAGTGGGTCGTAGTGCTTTTTGAACAAGCCGTTCTCGCAGAAGGTGGGCAGTTAGAAAATCCTGCTGAGTTTGTCAGCCGCGTTAATCAATTATTACTGCAATGATCCATCGATAGCCAAGAACCTGGCCAACCACCAGGTTCTTAAGAAATAAAAAGCTCACTGGAAATAAAAAAGGCTCGTTTTTAAGCGAGCCTTTTTTATTTTTCGAAATGTTATTCATCAGTCAGACGGAAATATTTTGTACCAAAATAACGTTGCAATTTTTTACGTATTGTCCCACGGCTAATTCCTAGCATTTTTGCAGCTTGCAGTTGATTACCGCGACGTTTTTCCATCACAGCTTGTAAAAGTGGAGGCTCAACTTCCGAAAGAATCAGATCATAAAGGTTGTCAATAGATTTGCTTTTATTCTCAGCAAGAAAACGACTTACCAATCCATATACCAAGTCTTGGAGACCTTGTTCCTGCTTTAAACTATTATTAGAAAGGTTTTGTGTTTCAGTAACAGTCATTTATAACTTCCTTATTTTGGTTAAAACATACTATTCCAGGTACTTTCAAGACTGAAAGCAAAATTAATTGTACATGAAGGATAATTAATAAGCCAGTTCGAATTGAATATATCTTACGGAATTTTAATATTTTTTTATCATTTTAATGTGTGTTGTGCCATCTATAATAGCCGGGGCATTAACCACGTAACAAAGATCTGCATTGCTGCCATTCTGGGAAAAATTTCTCCATTAACGCATAAAAACGCTTATTATGGCTGGCTTCCAATAAATGAATTAATTCATGCACGACTACATATTCAATGCAAATTAATGGTTTTTTGATCAAAAATAAATTAAGCCATATGCGTTTAGAATGCGGGTTACAAGTTCCCCAACGTGTTTTCATGGCTTTGATTCCCCAGCTAGTTACTTTAACTCCAATAAGGGTTTCCCATTTTTGAATTAAGTCCGGCAACAGTGTTTTTAATTGTTCCCTATACCAGTGCAAAACCAAGGCTTCTTTATTAATGGTGTCGTTTTTTATAAAACAATACAGATAAGATCCTTGCAATTTGACATAATTTTTCTTGCAGGCAGGTTGAATTAAAAGCTCATAATTATTCCCTAAATACAAATGTGATTCACCCGTTTTAAATTCCAAATTTTTTTCTGTTTGTTTTGAAAAACGGAGGTAATGTTTTCTTATCCATTCCTGTTTATTTTGCAGAAAATTAAGAATGGATTCATCAGTACAAAAGATAGGGGCGCTGACTTTAATCTGACCTCTGGCATTAATTCTTAAGTTAATGTTTTTAACTCGTTTTCTCTCAAGTTCTATTTCCATTTCCTGTAATGTTAATTTGGTTAAACGATTCATGACAACCCTAAAGATTATCTTATCCACAAAAACTGTGGATAAGCTTGTGTAAATGTTCTTAACGTTTAAAACCGAAATTAAGAGTAATGATTGTCTCCTGAGACAAAGGGCAATTATCCTAATAGCGCTGTACGCTCAATTAGCGCTGCAATGGTGCAATCGGCTTCATGAATGGATAGGGAGTTTTTCACTTGAGACAATTGCCTATGCATATGAGCTGAAAAAACTTCATTGCTTAAAAGTTCTGTCATAACGCCAGTTAACTCTTTGGAATTGCAGTCATATTGCAGGAGTTCAGGTACCAGCATTTTATTCTTAAGTAAATTACATAACCCTAAATACTTAACTTTGATGAGTTGGGAAGCAAGTAAATACGTGAGCCAAGATGCTTTATAAATGATGCACATGGGTTTGGCCAAAAGCGCACACTCCAAGGAAGCGGTGCCTGATGCAACTATTACATAATCGCTACAGGCGGCTACTTTTGGGGCTTGTCCTTGAATTAAAGTGTACGCATCTGTTGCGGTATCCTTAAAATAAGCCTTGATTACAGCAGGAGATATGGTGCCTGCAATTGGGATTGTAAAATGCAAATCACTAAATGCCTGGTTTAAAGAGTGCAGGGTGCTTATCAAAACAGGCATATGACGCTCAATTTCATGCGTTCTACTACCGGGCAGCAAAGCGATTAAACGCTTTGCTTTGGGTAAACCCAACTGTTCACGGCTTTTTGCCTTGTCTTGAGAACAGGGCATGTGGGTAACTAATGGATGCCCTACATAGCTTACTGGAACGCCTGCATCTTCATAAATTTTTTTCTCAAAAGGCAAAATTACTGCCATATGATCAATGTACTTGCGGATGGTGTGAATCCGCCCGGCCTTCCAAGCCCAGATTTGCGGACTGATGTAGTAAAGGATGCGAATGCCGAGTTTTTCTTTCGCAAACTTCGCTAAACGCAGATTAAATCCCGGATAATCCACAAGAATAAGTAAATCCGGTTTATTTGTAGCAAGATGGGTTTTTATTTTTTGAAACGCTGCTTTAATCACTTTAAAATGACGAAAAACTTCCGAAATACCAGTCACGCCAAAACGGGCCAAATCACTAATCAGCTCAACGCCTGCTGTTTGCATATGACGGCCGCCGATGCCGCTTATCTCCAACTCCGGATATTTCAATTTTAATTCGCGGATAAAAGAAGCGGCATGCAGATCGCCTGACTCCTCTCCGGCTACAACCACAAGGTGCTTAACTGGGCGCATATCGTGCTGTAAGATTTTTATTGATTAAAGCGCTGATTTTTTCGGCAGTAGCCAAAGCTTCACAGCCTTCTTGTCCAGTAACCAAAGGAGACGTGTCGTGTTCAATACAATGAATAAACGCTTTTATTTCCTCAAATAATGCATCCCCTTTTTCGAAGGTGGATTCATGGCGGATGATTTCAGGGATCCCCGGAAACATTTCGCCGTCGCCTTTCTGAAACACAGCAAATTGTTTATTTTGAAAATCAATGGAAATATAAGTATTAGGCTGGAAGATTCGAGTTTTACGCTCTGTTTTAAAGCTGATGCGACTTGCTGTTACATTAGCAACACAATGATTTGCAAAAGTGATTCGGGCATTGGCAATATCAATTGATTTGGTTAAAACTGGAGCCCCTTGCGCGTCAATATGCACTACAGGACTTTGTACGATGGTTTGAATAATGTCGATGTCATGAATCATTAAATCCAACACCACATTCACGTCTGCACCGCGAGGATTAAATGGTGCAAGCCGTTGCGATTCAATGAACAAAGGTTGTTCCAGATGCTCATCTAGAGCAAGGCGGGCAGCATTAAAGCGCTCCAAATGACCAATTTGCAGTTTGGCTTGATGGATAGAGGCAAGAGCAATCAATTCTTGAGCCTGCGCCACTGTTTCAGTCATGGGTTTTTCCAGCAAGACGTGAATTCCCTGTCGCAGGCAATCTTTTGCGATGTGATAATGTGCGCTGGTTGTTGCGGCAATGCTGACTGCATCCACTTTCCCGAATAAATCTTGATAATTGATAAAAGCTTCAGTGCCTAATTCTTGGGCTACAGCTGCACACACAATGGGATCTTTGTCGCAAACGCCAACCAGCTCCACTTGCTCCAACATGCGATATTTCTGCGCATGGAAGCGACCAAGGTATCCTACGCCGATAACGGCACATCTGATTTTACTCATAACAAACGAATTGGTAATAATTTGTGCGTATTATTGCATTAACTATACGCCATATCAATTTCTGCAACCGAGAAATATCCTTAAATTTCTGCCTGCATCGGATTAGGAAGGATAAACAGACATGGTCGGAGTAGGGGAAGGATTATGCAATTTTTCTGTATTAGCCAGTGCTTTTTGCAAAGGCTCTTTTAATGAAGAAACAGCATTAGGGTGCTGTTCCAGGTAACCTTTGGCTAATTTGATTAAATCCGGATCTTTGGGAGCCGCAGTGAGGGCTTTTGATAATTGTTCAACGGCTTGTTTACGCATATCATGGCTGAAATTTTTATACTCTGCCTTGGTTGATTGAAGATCCGCATCGGTTAAGTTGTTAAAGCCGCCTTTTTCAATAGCTTTTTGACATAACAGCATGCCATGAACATTGACATGGCAATTATGGGTAGAACAATTATCATATTTTTGCGGTTTTTGGGAAATGGCATGAACAGGTTCTTTGCCTCCGGTGATTTCGCTAAGACGTGCCATTTGTTGTTCGTGAGAATATCCTTTCACATGTCCACTCATCATGTGATTGATAAATTGTGGTGTTATTTTGCTTAAATCGTCTATACGGTAAATTTTAGTACCATGCTCACCCGGTTTAACACTGCCTCCACAATCTGTAAAAGTAAGGTAACCTGATTTGCCATCTTTATCAGGCACGACTGATAAAGCCATGGCATGCCCTTTACAGGACGTGGGAATGGTCGTAACTTTTCCAGATTGTATGCGCTCTGCCAGCTGCTCTCCGGCTGCAGGCATGCCTTTCGGCGTATTATTAACATATGCAGCTGTCTTATTTGCAAAATTGAACGCATCGGCAATTGCTTTAATATTTTGATCGCCAGGTTTGCTGCCGGAATAAGTAGACACTGTATCCGTCATCAATTTATAGGTGGGTCCAATATTAGCCCACATGGAAAATTCTCCGCTCTCACTTGTTGCAAGGACGCCTAAACGCAAGCCAAACGATTTAATGGGGGAAAGTTTTTCTTCTGTTACAGGCGGTGGTAAACCTATCTTTTGCGCAGCCTCGCTGTCGCGCGCAAAATTAAAAGTAGCTTTTTCCGCAGGGCCTACGATTGCCCCGAAATCCATTAACTGCTTCGCTGAATAAAAGTCCTGATTTTGAAAAGCTTGCTGTAAAGGACTGCGCTTAAAAGAGCTTTGCACCTGGTTTAATGCACTAGGAATATCATCAAAACCTTGTTGCTGCTTAACAGCTTTTAGCAATTCTTCCTGAATTAATTGGCGATTTTTCTGCTGCATCAAATCCAAAATAAGATTAAACAGTGCATCATTTTCTATTGTTGCCTTTTCAGCCTGTTCTTTTTGCGCCGTAGATACTTTAGCCAATATGTCCAATAGTAAAGAATCTGAAGAAGGATGCGCCATGGTGACTCGCCTTTCGCTAAAACCAGTAAATAAATTATAGGCTTATTCTATTTTCCGGGCAAATTTTTTCGCTGATTGAACTTTTATCATGCAGATAATGCCTAGACAACTTTGACGCAGCAATTGCCTCTTAGAAAGCTCATGATTCTATAATCTAAAGCGATATGGTAGGCTGTCACACGGTATTCTGAGGCTGTTCAATCCATTATTTTTAAAAGCAATTTCTTCAAAAAAGATATTAAAAATTTTACAGGTGCATTTACATGTTAGGACTGACTCATATAGATAGGAACTATTTTAACCAGCAGTTCCTTAAATTTCGAACACAATATTACGTAAATGAAACCAAGGAGTTGCTTGCCAGACATAAACTATTAACAGCATTTATCGTATGCTTATTAGTGCCGGGAGTAAAAAATATTCAAGTCATTGGCATCCCTTTTTACGCGCTGATTGATCCATACATTACGTTTAAAGCAAAGTTTATTTATTTGATTGCATTACTTTTGTTTTTGTTGAGCCTGACTAGGGCGCAGTCTTCTTTTATAAAGGGTGGAACATTTAGAGAGTATTTGCATACTTTATATATTCCTTTGCGCGTGCATAAAGCGATTGATTTCATCATTCTTTTATTTTCTTTAAATATTGTTTGGCTAGCTATTTTCTTTGGAGGAACCAATATTCTCCATAATACTAAAGACTCTTTATTTCTGGCTTCACAATATTGTCTCTATGCATCTACTGTATTTGTACTATGTACGCTGCTACTTAATTTTCTTTACAAAAAAATAGCTAAAGGGATTATAGTTTTCTCTGCGTTGCTTTTAATTATTATCATTTCAAAGCAAGGTGACTGGCTATTAAATTTTGGTGTAGGACTAAGCATTTCTTTGCTGTGTTGCCTTATTCTAGGAACAGTACAACCTTGTCTACATGAGCAAAAATATTCATTTAAAATACCGCACGTTGATGTATTGAATGGCTTGAAAAGTATTCACTCTTTAAAAAGTATTTTTATTATTCAATTAGCGGTTTTAAGAAAGAATAAAATTTCGTTTTTAATTAGATTTACTCTTTGTTTCGCCATATCACTACTTATCTTACAAGTATTAAATTCAGAGGAAACAGTGGATAACCGGCAGGGGCTTATTCTTGTTTTGATGGGGCTACAGGCTTATATATTATCTACGTTATTTACTTTTTTTGAAAAAGAAAAATTAGAGCACGCATTATTCCACAGTATATTTCCTTATCAGAAATATACCCAACCTATAAAAGAGATAATGCTCATTTGGATAGGATTAATGTCGGCATTAATGCCAGTTTTTTTATTTTGCATTTTTAGTTTAAAAAATTACTGTTTATTGATCTTAGTTATTTTTGCAATAAACAGCGTTGTATTTGCAATAAATAGAATTCTTTACGCACTATCTCTGCGGTTCTGCTTGTTTAGCTCTTTGCTAAATACGGTGGGCAGTTGTGTTGCCCAATACATCTTTCTGGGAGCATGCTAGGGTGAGTCACATACAATTACAGAAGGTTAATAAGGCTTTTGCTGATAAAGTTTTATTTGCAAATCTTTCATATACTTTTCAGCAACAGGCTTATCATATTATAGGGAAGAACGGCACTGGAAAATCGACTCTTTTACGTTTGCTGGTTGGTTTAGATACTCCCGATTCAGGTTCCATCATTTTAAATAATCACTATTCAGTGAACGATAATAGTGTTAATGCAAAAAATTTATTTTATGTACCAGATGATTTAGCGGTATATCCTTTTCTAACAGGAAAAGAGCTTTTATCCTGGCTTGCAAAGGCAAGAACAAATAATGTTGATGAAATAAACCAGATTCTTGAGCGATTGGAGTTACAATCGCATTTAAATACTCGCATTGCTGATATGTCTTTTGGCACCAAAAAGAAGTTTCTTTTAAGCTCAGCTTTGATAGGTCAACCCGATTTTATTATTTTAGATGAACCATTAAATGGTCTGGATAAAAAGTCCCAGCAAACGTTATTAATCCTCTTACAAGAAAAAGCCCTTCATTGTGGCATCATTTTAACAACCCACCATGATGCACATCTCGATTTATTAGACCCTATAAAGATTGAATTAGTGGAGCATTGTTTAGTGGATAAATGTGAGAGCTTGGTTGTATGAAAGCATTAATCGCGGCTCATCCTGATGATGAAATCATATGGTTCTCACCTCAAGATTTTGATCTTATCGTCATTGCTTTTTTAGCTCGTCATGATAAGCCGTATGCAGAATACTGTAGAAAACTAGCTATAAAGGCGCATCCATTAAAAGACCGCATTACTCTACTGGGTATTGAAGAATCAGGATTTTGGAAGGATGGCAAACGACAGCTAGAGTTTCGAAAATCAGAACAAGCACTTTATGATGCTTTAGAAAACCTGAAAAAACAATTCGTGATAAATGAAATATATACGCATTGAACATACAAAGAAGTTATATAATCGGATAAAGGATCCCCATCATTTGATCTACTGAAAGAGCAGCATATAGATCGTGATTTGATAATATTAGAGGATGTGCGAAATTATAGGGTTACCAATACACAATTTAATATTAAATGGCGATGATGCCCCACAAATATTTGTAGATAAGTATGTTCTTTTAGAAAATAAAGATAAAAACAAAGGTAACATTGAAAGCTATGCAAATGATCCCATTCCAGTAACTCAATACATTCCTCAATATGTTAAAAAACTATGGGAATTACACAATGCTGTTATGAACTTACTTGAGTCTGCTTTAAAACTAAGCTTCAAACAAATTGAAGCTTCTATTGACGAGATGAAAGATCTTTCTAAAAAAGAGAAGCTTACTCATTGTGATGTAATTTCAAATAAAGAAGGATATATAAAAACAACGTTATCTAAGAATATTAAAAAGCTGATTGAGCATTACGTCATAGAAAATGAGAAGTTGATTGATAATTTATACTCTAAATGAATCAAATTAAATAATTTGGTTATCCCTGTGGTTATCCCCATCAGAATAATTGAATTGGCTCTACCCCAAATACAGGGGCACTTTAATCGGATTATAGTAATCTAACTCTTTGATTTTGCAGTCAAAAGAGGATTAAAGTGCCGAAGAAAGATATTATCCTAAATTTACCTGGTTATTCAATAACCAAGGTGACAGGAAACAATCCTGTTTTTATACAAATAAGTTATAACCGAGTTGTTCGCTGTATTTATTGCAATGGTAAGCGGTTAAGGAAGAAAGATAGTTTTGAGAGGAAGATACGTCATGAGTCGTTAGGTTTACGTTATAGCTACTTGTGTATCAAGGCTCATAAATTTCAATGTTATTCCTGTAAACGCTATTTCAACCAACGTTTTCCAGGAATTGGCAAATACCAGCGAGCCACGGAAAGCTTACGTAAAGAAGTATTTCACCGACATAC
>NZ_RZGS01000031.1 GCF_003989745.1 Legionella septentrionalis | reverse complement strand
AAAATATTTAATATCTGATGCTCTGTAAATCGGCTGCGTTTCATCGTTTCTCCTCCTCTTGCCTATTATGCCGGAGAAACTCTAGTTTTAAATGGTGCTATTTTACGGGAGGGTTACAATTTAGGTTGTGTTTTTGCATGAATACCCTGCATTCTTGCATATAATTTAAGTTCAGTATCTGCGGGAAATCTCATTAATTTACCAAGTTTTTCATTATATAAACATATTGGGAAATCTGTTGGGAAACTAAATTTTTGAATTAAGTACTTTTGTATCAGCCGAATTTCCAGCAAAGAAGTGTAAAAATGTTTTTGGTCTTGAGTGCTCTCCAAATATCTTACGTATAAACCTACACAAGAATGTTTCCAGGAATCCAATAAGACTTCATTTAATTCCTTGGGATCCTGAAGTTGAATTTCTGTACTTAATTCATCCAAGGTTTTTAAGCCTAATTCGTTCTTTGCCAGTAAATCTATGCCTTTGTTTAACTTTCTTTTTTCGAGTTTTGTTATACGATTTGAATTTGAATCCTTTGAACTTACATCATAAATAAAACATTGCTCCGCATTGAAGAGAAACCCATAACAGCGCCCATTTATCCCATAAGTAGGTACGTATTTACCTTTGACTAATAAAGTAGCTGAAGATAAACAAGAACCTTGCATACTACATAATAATTTTGCTTCAGCATTCCAGCCAGCAAAATCGATTTGCTCGGGGCTTATATTGATACGGTCAATGGATTTTGCAAGTAACCTAGATTCGCCGAATAAAGTACCGATTGATTTCATACGTAATTCTTTTTAATAAAGCGAATAGCCCGTTTTATACTATGATCACTGGCAAGTATAATTGGTAATTATTAAGACATTATTAATGATGCTAGAAATTAATTAAGGAGAAACACCATGTTGTTTTCTCAATTGCCCACGGAAATTATTCAATTATTTATGCAATATACTTGCATACGCGACGAAAAACGCAGCTCCGGAATTTCTTCATTCTTTTTAAGCACCCACCGAGAAAACTCTACGGAAAGATTGAGCAGAATCAAAAGCAACGAACTGAATTTTAATCTCCTGTTATCCCATATTATTGCCAATGAGAAGGATGGGTTTGCAATTTTGCATGACAAAGAGTGTATGAATAGTTTAATCGAGCAAACGCCAAAGAATCTTCCACATTGGATTTTGGGCTTAGCGGAATGTCAACCCAATTTAGTATATTTTTTACTTTGGGTGCCAGCATATAAAAATTTGCTGACTCTTGAAGAATTCAGGCATCTGCAAAGCTATGAGTCATTCGGGAAATTTATTATAAGTAATGGAATCTTACCTCCTGAGTCAGAATTAACAGACCGGTGCAAAATGGATATTGAAGACGATTTTTTATTTAGCAACAAGGTATAAGTTTTTTTCCATAAAAAAACTTTCCTGCTCGTTTGCTATGTCTTGGTGAAATTTTTGTCTTTGTCTATGCAGTAAAGAAAATTTAAGCAATACCTGGGTTTCTTTTTCCCTTGCTATTTTCTCCTCCAGCAAGGTATCTTGCTCAATTTTTTTTACAAGCGTCTCTAAATATTCAATGTCTTTATTATCTTTATTATTTTTTTGAATTGATTTTCGATAAATAGGTAGACGAGCATTAAAATAATCCTGTAAATCTTTTTTCTCGCAACCATAGAGTAATTCTTTTTTGTTTTTGTAAAGATGGGCCAGTGCTTCTACTTCAAATATATAAGCATTGCATTCCGAATTTGGGAGGTTCGCCTCAACGTTAAAAGCATGCCCTAATTCATGCACAATCATTCCGATTTTGGTAATTAAGGCGATATGGGGGTTATGAAAATCATGCTCTCTAATAACAATTGTTTTGTTTTTTTTCCAGGTGGGGTGGAATTTACTTAAGAGTTTATACGTCTGCTCGTTGACAAAAATAGCAGGATTGCCATTACTTCCTAAAAATTCTCCTTGCGTAACAAAATCGACGTTTATATCTTGCAATAGTACATTTAACTTGCGCACTACCCCGCTTAATCCCAATTTTCGACAACCTGCTATTAATTGTTGTATGTGTTCGCAATTGAGCATGACACCATCTCCTTGGCTTGAGCATCCATGATTTAAATGTCCTATTTTCAGTAAAACAGCAGCCTCTCTAATTGTCAATTAAAGAAGCTGTTTACTTAATTTAGGAAAGAGATGGTTTTGAAATTTTTAAAAGAAGATAAAGTAAAAAATTGAGGCAAATAACACATACTTAACCAGGTAATAGAAAGCCTTATTCCACGTTTTTAATCGCTTCCCTAGCATCCTGATTTGATATAAATATTTAAAGACTTGGTTAATAAAACCTACTGGTTCTGTGGGCAAATTTTTACTGGAAGCTGCTTTCATCACGGTGCGGCTGAAAAAACGGTTAAACCAATCAGCACAACGATTTGTTAACGGTCGTCTTATATCGCAAAAAAGAATAACTCTATCTTCTTCTGTTTGGTTCTCAGCATAATGCACAAACGTCTCATCAAATAACACATCTTCGCCATCCCGCCAGGCATACATTTGCCCGTCCACATAGATACAGCATTTATCAGAATTTGGCGTAATCAAACCCAAATGATAGCGCAAGGAGCCTGCGTAAGGATCACGATGTTTGAACAAAAAGCTATTTTTGGGTAACAAAGTGAACATGGCTGCATTGACATTGGGAATACTTTCAATTAATGCAAGGGTTTTCGGACAAAGCTTTGCGGCTGAAGGCATCGGATCTTGATACCATTTTAAATAAAATCGTTTCCATCCACGCCGAAAAAAGGAATTAAAACCAATATCATCGTGCTTGTCCGAAGCGCTAATATATCCCCCTTGGTATAATGCAGCCGCTTCTTGCCGAATCACCTGCCAATTTTCACGCAATACCTTAAGTTCGGGAAACTGGTTTACGTTTAAATAAGGCGTCTTGGGCACAGAAGAAAAAAGGTACATTATTGCATTAATTGGAGCCATTAAACTGGAATGATCAGTTAACTGGCGCAGAAAATTTAATCGAACACGTCCGCGAAAATGCGTATAAGCTACTGAACCAACATACATCCCAGCAAATATAGATTTAACACCTAACAATGAAACCAGAGTCATGATATTGCCTGCCAAACGCAAGGAGCAGTCATTTTATTCTGAATTAAACCTTAAGTGAATAACATATGACATATAACCATTTATAATGTAAATGTATTCAGCACCTGTTAGGGTACCCTTAATTATCATCTGGTTAAACTCCATTAAATTTCTCAGCTTCAGCAACAGATGCGTTAAACTGATTTACAAGCCAAAATTAACTACAGTTTTTAAGCTTTAGTTAATAATTATCATTTAAAATTGAAATAATAGATAAGCAGAGGTAGTTATGACCATTGGTTTACACATGCTGTATTCAAGCCAGGTTGAAAAAGCGTTAAACCATCACTTTGAGAAGCTTGAAGATAAAGGTTATGTCAAACACAGCGTGTCCTTAGGAGCTTTTCAATTAAATTATTTTCTCAATGATAATGTATGTGTAGTCAGTACTCCTGTGCTTACTCAAGCTCCTTCCTCCTATAAAACAGAGCTAACCTATCAGGAAGTAATCAATTTTTTTAAAAGTCAAAAAGATTTTCTCCTGGCTGAGCAGCAAGTAATTATTCCTGTAATTGGTGCCGGAAATACCGAGCGCCATATTACGGTTCTCTACAAAAATACCAAAGATAAATACACATTATTTGACTCTAAATTAAGCAACCCATCAACATTTCTCAATAGCTCTGAAAAACCTGGCTTGACAGTCGGGGGATTAATCTCTGCTATATTCCGCTCAGTTTTCAATTGGAACTATAGTCACAAGGTAAAATTCAAATCCGGCAAAGAAGCGATTGACCTCCAATACGAAGGATTAGGAACACAATCTACGTTTGATGGTGTTTCCTGTGGTTTCCATGCATTAGGAATGATGCAGATTCTGGCAAATGATGCAGTAATCGGAAAAAGCAAGAATGGGGCTGATCGCACCAGAATGCTAAAAACCCTTGCCAATCAATCTCCTGTAAGCCTAGGATTACAGATGTTAGACAATTCAAAGCAGACGCATCAAACCTCGCTTACTGCCTTTCTTAAGAATAGCTGGTACAAAACTTTTAATAATGCTGGAGAAGAGTATTCTTTTGCCCAGTATTTTTTAGGCGCGCCAAAATCTAATGAAAGCAAATTATGGTTCGCAACGACCCCTCTTGTGACTTTTAAAAATACATTTAAACTTGTTCTTGAGCTTCCACTATCCATAGCAAGTGGAATTTTTGATTATTTAAGGAATGCACTTTATCAATTTGCCCCTACGCGATGGTACAGTAAAATGACACGTACACTGACATTAGCGCTTGTGCAAACAGCATATGCTCTGACCGAGGGAGTGCGTAGAATCACTAATTTTATACTTTCTCCAATTGAAGCTTCCCGTGAATTGGGTATTTTGCCTAATCGAGCAAACTCGCCTGAGCGCAGTGAATGGGACAATGAAAGTGAGAACATGATAAATAAAAAAATTAGCTCCTCATCTCTTACCCAAGCGACCCGTTTGTTACAAACTGAACAAAGCTCTGCTGTAAAAACCATTGAATATGAGGATTTTGAAGAAATTCAATATTATGGTTCTTTTTTCAGTAGTGCAGGCAAGCAGCCTTCATATGAAAAGCCAAATGCTTCATCCAGTCATGCTAAAAATAAAAACATCTAATCCTCAAATTTAATATCATACTCGGCGGCTACATCCAATAAGTCATCCGCATGTTCTTCTTCAACGGCCAAAATATCTTCCAAAAGCTTTCGCGTAGTCGGATCAGCGTTGCCGATGTAATTAATCATTTCCCGATAAATATCAATGGCAATTCTTTCTGCAACCAAATTTTCCTTTACCATGCATTCTACAGTTTCACATTCCACATACTCGGCATGAGCACGCTCAGATAATCCATGCGGGGAAAAATTTGGATCCCCTCCCAGCTGTACAATACGTGCCGCCAATTGATTGGCGTGTAAATTTTCCTGATTGGCGTGCTCAAGAAATTCGCTAGCAGCCACACTGGCACCTAATGCCGCTGCCTTATAATGATGTTTGTTATAACGTAAATAACAAATTAATTCCGTTGCCAGTGCACCATTTAATAATTCAATGACAGTTGCTAAATTAAGGTGGTAATTTTCAGTTACAGGCCCTTTGGTCAAATGTTTACGTGCATCATCACGAATTTTCTTTAAATCAGTAAGAAAAGCGGTATTGTGCTTCATTCTCATCATCCTTAATGAATATTTACAATTATTTTTAATATAGCAGTTTTCTATAAATCATAGACTATTTATTCAAGCCTGAGGTAATATGTTTTTTTATTAAGCACTTAATCTTAATAATGGCGTATTACCGAAGATTCTGGGATACTGTATGTTTTTTAATGTTAAATTTTGGCTTTATGAAAGGATTTTATACGATGTCTATAGCTTTTATTAAAAAAATAAAATTGCCGCTGCTCCTTCTTTCTATCTTGATTTTGCCTTTATTTTTAGGCCAATACGTTCCTGTACAAATCAAAGCCATTAGTTACGCGTTTAGCTTGAGCATGAAAGGAATCTTGGAATTTTTACTGCCTTTCATTATTTTCAGTTTTGTCTTTTCGTGTCTTTCTAACTTGCAAAAAGGTGCAGTACTTTTTGTATTTCTATTAATAATATGCGTATTTGCTTCGAATTTTACAGCGTTAATGTATGGCTATACTTCAGGATATATCGGTCTTAATTTACTTCATTTCAAGGAAACGGCTGTAAATGCCTCAGCCCTACAGCTGTTACCGACATGGTCATTTCATTTAAAAAAATTAATTACCAACGATGTAGCTTTATTGTGGGGTTTTTCCATCGGGATCTTTTTTTCCATGTGGCCCAATGAGAAAGCAAAGCGCTTGGCAAACACTTTAAATAAACTTGCCAACGGTTTCTTAAAAAAAGCATTTATCCCGTTACTCCCCTTGTTCATTTTAGGGTTTGTATTTAAATTGGAATATGAGCACGTATTGCAGACTTCCTTAAAAATATACGGCCCTATTTTACTTCTTATTATTGCCAGCCAATGGTTGTATATTGTTTTTTGGTATCTTTTAGCCAGCGAATTTTCAGTGAAAAAATTCTTTTTCTATATGAAAAATGTTTTACCCGCGAGCTTAACCGGACTCACTACGATTTCAAGCGCTGCCTCGATGCCGGTTCTTCTTGTTTCTACGGAGAAAAATCTGAATAATTCTGAGCAAGCTAAAATGCTTGTTCCCGCTGTTATTAATATTCATACCATCGGCAGCGCCATCGGCGTGCCTATTTTAAGTTTGGCAACTATCCTGACATTTGGACTACCCTTACCATCCGTTTCTACTTTTGCTGTCTTTGCTTTATATACTGCCCTGGCTAAATATGCAGTCGCTGCAGTTCCGGGTGGAGTCATTTTAGTCGTTACCCCTATTTTGGAAGCTCATCTGGGTTTCTCAAGTGATATGATTGGCTTAATAACAGCAGTCTATTTAATTTGCGATCCTTTCGGCACTACTGCCAATGTGACCGGCAATGGCGTTTTTCCCATTTTATTTACCAAATTACATAATAAAATCAAAGGCATGAGCTTTCCTGGTTTTGTTGGGAATCGCAAATCTTCACAATTAACCAGTGTAAGCAGCATGGATTAGGATTTTTTATTTCATTATGGTATATTGGCTACCAAAATGAATAGTAAATAATCATTCTCTAGGAGATTGGACATGATTGATAGCTCGAAAAGCAAAGAATTTATCAGCTTACTCGATCAAACTTTGCAGGATAGTTTCTTTAATTCTCGTCTTGCTCGCGAAACCCGTGAGAAAAAGAATAAGATCATCATTGCGGGCAGAAATTTTATTAGCAGTTTGGAAGAACTCGACTCTCTGGAAGTTCCAGGAGTAAATGAAATCGTACCTCACCGGTATTATAATGAAGAGCACGCTACCCTCTTAAACAAAATCTTAGAGTGTGGAATTCTTGTTTTAGGTAGCCCCAACGATAAAAAAGCCCAAGATAACTTGGCTGTGGAAGTTAATTATCTAAAAGAGCTCATGGCTTCTAACTACGGTAGTAATGCCACAAGAAGCATATTTAGCATCTTGGGCAATTCCTTCAAAGCTGTTGTTGGTGCAGGATTGACTAGCGCGGGACTTCTCATTTTAACAGATCTTGCTTTCTCCCTACCCGTGATTGCAGCTACGGGGCCAGTAGGTATAGTCGGCGCGTTATTAATTGGAATAGCAGCGACCATTATTGGTGTCATTCTTACCGCCTACGCCATCCATCAAATTCATGAAAATGGCAGACTAGTGTTAGATAAACAAATTAAAGAAATTGAAGCTTTTGTTGAACTGGTAGCCCCTAACAGCAGCGTGCAGAATAGCCAAGAGCCTATTTCACAGCAGCAAGCTTATTATAATCAACAACGAAGTGAATATTCTCAACAACATACAGGACAACAATACCCTAATATTTACCCACAGCAAATGTTTTATCAGCCTTCCTATCCGCAGCAGCAACAGCCCATGCAAAATGCCAATATGGCTTTTAATTTTTAAAATAAATAGGGCAGTTGTAATCAGACAACTGCCCTACTTTACTTATTCAATAGTCACTTCAAGCATTATACTTAATACCTGATCTTGGGTTGTCTCATAAGTATTATAGTTTTGACGATTTATATATCCCATCACCACAGAAGTATTTTCTTTAACAGGAAACCTTGCCCCCAGAAAAAAACGATTCTGGCTTAATGTTTTGGATGAAACCCAATCAGGATGATTAAGATTCAAAAAAACTTCATCATAAATAATAGGCGACAATTTATTTTGAATTAATTTATTAAATTGAATTAGAGCACGGTTACGCAGCCTTAAAGCAGTTCCAGCTCCAAATGTGGCAAACCGCTCCTCTAAACGGCTCCTCCAGGTAAATGTCAACTTTTCTACATCAATCAGTTGATACTGCCCCTGCTGCCAAACTCCCTGCACAATTTCTTTAGAGTCATGCAAGGATTGAAAAAAATCATATCCTGCCCACAAGCTTAACTTTTTACTCGCGGAATAGCCGATTGCTGAGCGCGTAAATAACTCATCTCTTACATAGGAATTGTAAAACCTACCTTCTGTTTGAAAATAAAAGAAAAAAGGCTTATGCGGATCCGTAGTCAAGGTAATGCCGTCCCAACTCCCTGTAAACGTCTTACCAGCGAAAAGGGTACTGCTAAACAATAGCATCAGCAATGAAAATAAGTTGTTTATTTTCATTGCCACATCATCCTTGTACTTATGATTAACCCCGAATAATGCTTAAAATTTTTATTTTATAGTTTTTAGCGGTGATTTAAATAGGAATTGATTAATTTATATGGGAATTGTTAATCTCTGTTTGCTGATACATCCTTTTTCTTAAGAGGGTTATATCGAGGTCTGCATTCACCAATGGCGAGAACAGAAAGAACTTGCAGGAAAACCCGACTTGCGCTTGCTAAAATTCTTACCAAAGTATTTTTATACGTAATTATTTTGTTTGATTTAGTGCTCATAAGCATCTCCTTATGCTTAAATAATTCCATTTATTAAGTATAGTCGTCACTAGAATAAACACATAGTTTCGATAATCTTTTGTCGGCGCACTTAAGCATTTGAATTAAAGTTATTGAAGCGTGCTTATTTCCGAAAGCCGGTAAATATTAATTGATATACTTGCTCGCTGGCTTGGGTGACCCCTTTAGCTCGTACGTGTGCGGAAATTTTTTCAGCAGGTGCATTATACAATTGCCTGATGTGGAATAATGAGCCGTAAAGTTTTTGTATCTCGTTTGCATCTACAGAAAAGGGTGGCCCCTCCATTTTCTCAGGATCATAAGTAAAAGAAATTAAAAAAATATTTGCACCAAACTTTAACAAAGAAGAAAAATAATTAACATATTGAATTCTTAGAGTAGGAGGAAGTGCTATTAAAGCAGCGCGATCATAAACAGCATCGACATCGCCAATGAGATCGGCCGTCAGCTCAAAGTAATTACCTGCGTAAAGGGTTAATTTATCCCCCCGGAACTGAATAAAATTGGCCGTTTTATGGGTTTGCACTGGCAGTAAATTTTCTTGAAAAAAATCCCTACATGCAAGTTCGCTTAACTCAACACCTACCACATGATAACCTTGTTCCCGCAGCCACAGCATGTCAATGCTTTTACCGCATAAAGGAACAAAAATGCGGGCGCCTTTTTTTAATTGCAGGTTCTCTAGATAGCGAACTAATAAAGGATTCGGCTGTTTTTGGTTAAAACCGATTTCCCCCGATTCCCATTTTTGCTTCCAATAATCTTGCTGCATAAAGAAATGTTATATGGGCTCTTTGGGAACAACCAGCCACATGATGATGTACACTAAAAAAGCACAACCACCCAAGAGCAGGAACACAATAAAAATTAACCGCATGAGGGTAGGATCCATGTTAAAGTACTCAGCCAGGCCTCCGCATACACCAGCAATCATCTTGTCTTTCCTGGAGCGATAGAGTTTTTTATAGGTTTGCACCGGTTTGGTCATGATATCTTCCTTTTACAGCAGATAATATTAAAGTATAGACTTTTCAAATTATTTATTCTTAAGTTCCCTATTTTGCACCACAGCATTTATTGCCAATAAAACGGATTCTTTAACTGTAGCCTTAAACATGGTGAGCAATCCTGGAGAGCCTTGCTCCCCATAAAGCTGAAACTCCCAACTTCTTTCCTGCTCCCCTTTAGCAAAGGATTCCAATCTTTTTTTAAAATTCTCACTTGGCTCCTTCGCACGCTGTCCAGATATAATAGCCGGCTGTAGATCGGCCTTTTCCCACTTAAGGATATTGTCTTTGCTAAGCACAGGCCCCAAGGTCAAGATTAGCTCTTGTATGACCGTCGAGCCCATTTTATACCACATGTCTTTTTTCGATTCTCCCATCGCCCAAGCATAAGCATCTTTCAAATCCGCCAATGCTTTCATATATTCACTGTAGAAAGCTTCACGTTTCCCTAACCAATGGGTAGCCAAACAAAATCCGATGACAGAAAAAGTAATATTAGGAAAAAGCCAACATGCTGTTCCTAACGTTAGGGAAGCAACGATTTTCTGATCTAGCTGTTTTAATGCCGACAAGGCTTGATTGAAGCGAAGCATCCTGTCTTGCAGAACCTTTAAGTGAGTGTGGCATTGATAATCAAAAATGGTAGTTGGCAGTTCAACTCGTGGAGCCGTAACGGCAGGTGTTTGGAAAAAATGACTCAGCATGCTCACTCCATTGAAGACCAAAACAATCTTTTTATAGCAAGCCAGTAAAAATAGCAAGATTGTAAAAATCGCGATTTATATCCCACGACCCACTTGCTTAAAAAATGACCATACTTCATTTGCATGCTTACCCAACGGGTTATGAGGCAGCAATAGGGTTCATAAATTTAATATGAATTAGATTGCGGTGTTTTTATACATGAGTTGCTAAACTGATAATAAGTAATTTGAAGAACCTGAATATCATGGCAAGATTAATCACGTTTACTTTCTTTTCTCTCTTTTTTCTCAATGCTCATGCCGAGGACATTAGTCCCGCACAAATTGATGCTCAACAGGATGATCAAGCCTTATGTGTTCAGCAAAGAGTTACGCAATGTACAGCAAAATGTGAACGTGCGGGCGACGAGGATTGTCTACAGCTATGTAAAGAAAATGCGATCCATGAGTGCAGGCAAGCAGGAGAATAATGCCTTGCCCGTCACGTAGGAAACGGGATAAAACAAGCGCTTTGGTGCTGGTTTATGCCAAAACAAATTTGCTCTAACTTCGCATTTTGCCTAAAATTCAACCATTATAGAATACAGATTAATAAGGATTACAAGATGCCTAGTGAAGAAAACCATTCGTTCATCCCAGCAATTAGCGTAATTGAAGATTTAATTAAAAAAAATCGTTCTTTTTTTATAACCCCTTTGGTCAATCAACAAAAATTTGCTTATTTTTTTGAAAAAAATAAGCAACTTGAAGACATTCGGGATTATTCTGATGGATTAAAAAAACTGCTTAAAGAAAGTGGCGCTGAAGAATATAACGAATGGCTGGAAGGAAACTTCACCCCGGCATTAAAACATCCCGAAATTCGCCAATATCTTAATGATAACAGTTATCACATGGCCCTATTGAGTTGGCAACAAAAAGAAAAAGCATTTTCAATCCAAAGCGAGCATGACGAGCAAAAAATAAAAAGAGATTTTAAAAAAAAATATCAGATGAACACACAGGAAACCCTGCATTTTCTTGATGAATTTGCAGCGCGGACTTTTTTTCAACAACAAGCATCTCAACGTCGAAAGTTCATAACCTTCGATGACGATTCTTTAGAACCCTGGTGTTATTCTTTTGGCGATGGTCGTCTTTACAATTGCAATAAATGTGAGTATTTAATTTGGATGGAAGAGGAAGCCATAGATTTTAAAAAAGATTACGACGTTTGCATACAACAAATCATTGGCCATCCTACAGGAATTCAGGATGATGATAACGAAGAAACCATCTTTCCCCTTGAATTTCCTAGCCCGGAACTGATTAGGCCCTTCTTTGCAGCGCAAGCAGAAAAAGGTCGTGAATTTATTGTTGCCGATAAAAACACAAGAAAAGTTCTTTTTTATTCGCGAGAAGAAGAAGGAGAACTCATGGAAGCCAATGAAGAAGATTTCGAAACATTTTTCATTCCGGAAAAGAATAACTTAAGTATGTAGGCAGCTATGGGGCATCATGAAGCCTTATTTTTTAAACTTTCTTTTAAGAGGCTCATGATGTCCACTACTTTTTCGGGGGCTCGCTTTTTGCTGGGCTTTTTACGTTCCACAGTTTTTTTGGCTTTCACTTTTTCAGCAATTATTGCACGCAAATATTCAATATAATCGTCGTGATATTGTTCCGGCTTAAATTTTTTAGTCATTTTATTAATAAGTTTCACCCCTTCGTTAAGCTCTGCCTTGGTAATTTCATTTTTGGAAGGCAAATTTAATGCTTGCAGAGGGCGAATATCTGCTGCATATCTTAGCTTTTCTAATACCAGCAGCTTGCCATAAGGTTTAATAATTACTAGAGCTTCTTTATTTCGCAGTACAAACTCCCCCACTCCTACCGTTTTAGTCTCTTCTAAAGCTTGTCGTAATAAGACATAAGCTTTTTGCCCAGATTTTTCGGGTTCAAGGTAGTAAGGCTTTTCAAAATAAATGGTATCAATTTCATCGACATGAACAAATTGCGCAATGTCTATGGATTGCGTTTTTTTGGCATTGGCTAATTTGAAATCCTCAGCTTCAAGAACAATGTAATCGCCATCTTTCCACTTGTAACCTCTTACAATTTCATCCATTGGGACTTCTTTGCCATCAAAGCGACATACTCTGGAATATTTAACGGGACACCCATCGCTTTTACGCATTAAATGTAATTCAGGCCGCTGCTCAATGGTGCCACTGTGAAGTTTCACAGGGATATTGACCAGTCCAAAGCTAATGGAGCCAGACCAAATGGGGCGCATAATTTCCTTATCCCTAACTCTTAAAGTTAAAATTATTGGCTTTTATTTGACTATAGCTTATGGATAGATAAATGCATGAGTTTCCAAAAACATTATGGCCAAATAAATCTCAAGATGGACACTAATTGTTTTGCCATGTAACATTTGCAGCTTATTTGCCAGATGGAAATTAACATGCTTGATTTATCTAAACTTAGCGAATTTAATCATGCTTTGGTTTATAGTTTTGAGCCAGAATCTTCTCCCCAACGCTTGGCAGGCTCACAAACCTACGAAGATGCACTTTATCCTGAAGCAGGACAGTATCATGATATGCTGGATGCTTATTTGTATGCTCAAGAAAACATTCTTCCTCTTATAAAAAAAGAGGGTATCAAAAATATAAAGCCGGAAACGCTTATTCAGTGGGTCAAAAAACTTCACAGTCATCTCGGAAAAACATTGCTACAAATTCACGATAAACAAGCAGGTGAGTTTACCCAAGAATTCATTCTACGATGGCCAGTTGGTTGATCACTTTATCTATTACCTAGCTGGTTTGCACCCGCATAAACCTCGCAGTTCATTTGTATCTTTTTTAAATGAAGATTTTGGGCTCGACAAACAAGCAACGAGCAATTTTATTTCTTTACTGGAAAAAATTGCTGACGATAAAACTTATACTATTCATGAATCACAAATACCTTATATAAATTATAAGCATCCAGCAATCCATGGGATCATCGCTATAAACAAGTTAGCGACCGCGTACAATTTAGACCAATTAACTTACGAACAAAAGAAAATTGTGAATAATATTGTAAAAATCTGCATGCTTCCTAAACTTATTCCCGCAGCCATGGAGCAATGGGCTGGCACTACGGTATGTAAACTTTCTGAGCTTGACACAAACGATATTGGGAAGGTTACCGAGTTTTTGACTTTTGTGTTTTATGAGCTCACAGAAATTCATCCATTTGCCAATGCAAATGGCAGAACCGCAACCTGCCTCATCAATCTATTCTTACGTGCATTTGATTATCCAAGTATTGTACTGCGCCATCCAGGTGAACGAAAAAATCAAAATAGCCAATACCAGCAAGCCTTCGCGCAAATTGATTCCTCTTTACTTCCTCTACAAAAACTCATTCATACCCGTATTGTTGAAGCACAAAAAAATGTCTTTGAGGATAAAAAATTAAAAAAATTAATTGAAATCAGGGTAGGATTCAGTGATTTATTGCAACAAATAAAACGAAAGCATCCAACTTTCGACGTCAATCGGTTTCAGCAAGAAAGTGCTGGTGCTCGGAAACCAAAATGGCCCTAGAAATGGAAAATTTGGTTGACGCATCCACTTTTTTACTTTCCGCCGCTTTAACCAAGCTCGCTCAAATTGAGAAGAAATTGGATAACGAGAAACAGAAAAAATTGATGATGTTTCAACCAGCTCCCCTGGATCGGCAACAAATCCCAGCTATTTTAGATGCTGTGAAAAAAATAACCGGCCTTGAAGGTTGGAAGCAAAATGCAAATAGTGGGGTCATTTGGCTTGAATTTCCGGATATGGACATGCAGAAAGCCAGAAAAGCCGCGTCCAAACTTGAGCAAACCAAAGCCCTCAGAGTTACTGTAGCCCCACGCTTAGACAATAAAATCCCTGTACTCAAATGCGAAAATATCGACTATCAAAAACTTACTCGATTCTCTGGGCAAAACGAGGTGAAAACAAGCCAAGTACTTAACATGTGAGAATAGGAAACCTTGATGGAGAGAACTTTCCATCAAGGTTTCCTATTAATGTGGACCTTTATGAGTTTTAAGGCTAACAAGTTATTTAAGCACCGCTTATCTTTGCTTAAAGAAGTTGTTTTCTAACCGCGCAATCTCGACATAAAGAATGGTTGTTGCTTATCAATTCCATATTTATTCAAAACCTGTGGCGCACTCCATATAACTCCAGCAAACTTTTACATACCTCATACTCCCATCACGATTTTAATGCGTGAATGATATTTTCTTGCATTTTTTCCAGGGTGCTATAAAAAACATGCAACTCAGCTTCACTGATGTTCTTTGTCATTAACTTAAAAATCTGTTTTGAGAGGCCTTGAAGTTCATCAGCAACCTTTTTCCCTGCCGCAGTTAGATGTAATCTGTACGTACGCCCATCGCTCTTATCTCTTTTTCTTATGACCAGGGATGTTTTCTCTAAAGCATTGACTATTGTTGAAGCCGCCATTGCCTTGGCTTCCAGTAAATTGGCCAACTCCACCTGCGATATGCCTTCAAATCTTGCAATATGGCTTATAGCCCTAATTTGTTCAAACGTTAACGGTGAATCCTTTGTTTGACTTTTTACCAAAGCGCGAAGCTGACGCGTTAAATTCACCAGCATGTAGTTAAAATTATTTATTGTCATGGGCTTGGGATTAATATATTTTATTTACTATATTGCTGTAATATTGAGTTATTTACAGTCTTCTTTCTGGCTCTCATTCATCTTTTAATTTGATCAAAGACGCACCGAGTGGGAATTTTACACAAAAATTCTTATGGCGCCAGATAAACTAGTTGAGCTTTAAAGTGATATGGATTTCACACATGAAAAAAAGATACTTGACTCGGTTGGTATTAATTATTTTTTCAACTTGTCTAATCATCGGTTTTTTGATTACTCATAGAAAACATGAGAGCCACAAAAAAGAAATACCGGAAATTTTAATTACGAATCCATGGACTGAAACACTTACAATAGATAACGGTTATGTCGCTCAGATTAAATCCATCCAACACATCCAAGTCCGCTCATTAGAAAAAGGCTATTTGCAGCATATTTACATTGATGAGGGCCAATTTGTGCAAAAAGGCCAGAAAATGTTTCAAATCATGCCATTGGTGTTACAAGTTGAATTGGAAAAAGCAAAAGCTGAATATGAAATCAGCAGAATTGAATATGAGAATACTAAAAATCTAGAATCCAAGCAGGTTGTTTCACCTAACGAGTTAGCCTTAGCTAAGGCCAAGTTAGACAAAACACGCACGAAAATGAAACTCGCCGAGATCCACTTGCAATTTACCACCATTACCGCTCCATTTGACGGCATTGTAGATCGCTTTCGCGTGCGCGTCGGCAGTCTTATTGAAGAAGGACAATTATTAACTACCATGTCAGACAACAGCCGGATATGGGTTTATTTCAACGTGTCCGAAGTGGATTATTTGAATTTCATGAAAAAACAAAACGCGGGCAATAATTTTCCTCTCAAGCTTGAACTGGCGAACGGGCAAAATTTTAATCAGGAAGGCCGCATTGACACAGTCGAAGCAGATTTTGATAATGCAACCGGTAATATTGCATTCAGAGCCAGCTTTCCTAACCCGGAAAACTTATTACGGCATGGTCAAACGGGCACAATCATTTTATCCGAGCGGCTGAAAAATGCGCTGGTGATCCCGCAGAAGGCAACCTTTGAAGTACTGGATAAAAAATTTGTCTACGTCGTTGATGAAAAAAATGTGATCAAATCGCGAGAAATTGCCATTGCTCATGAAGTTCCGCATTTATATGTCATCCGCTCCGGTTTAACAAAAGATGAAAAAATCCTTTTGGAAGGCTTGGGAAGAGTTCACTTGGGCCAAAAAATAAAACCGCTCTACCAAAAATCAGCCGAAGTACAGTCCAGTTTAAATTTACCAGTTAAATAATTTTAGGGATTTATGATGTTCAAGCGTATCATTCGAAGACCAGTTCTTGCCATCGTAATCTCTCTATTAATCGTATTTTTAGGTTTTCTATCGATAAGAGCATTGCCAGTCACGCAGTTCCCGCAAATAGCGCCTCCCAGGATCATTGTGGCTTTAGCCTATCCTGGAGCCAGTGCTGACGTGCTAATACGCACGACATTAATTCCTCTGGAACAAGCCTTAAATGGAGTGCTGGGGATGCGCTACATGATTTCAGATGCAACCAGCGCTGGTGAAGCCACCATTCAAATCATTTTTGACTTGGATACTGATCCAAACGATGCCATGGTAAGAGTAAAAACCAGTGTCGATCAGGCAATCAACCAACTGCCCCCATTAGTGCGTCGTGAAGGCATCATTATTCAACCAGTTCAACCCAGCATGTTGATGTATGTAAATCTTTACAGCACAAATAAAGAGGATGAAGAAAAATTTCTCTTCAATTATGCGAGAGTTAACATTTTGCCTGAACTGAAAAGAATAAAAGGGATAGGACAAGCCAGGATTTTAGGAAACCGTAATTATGCCATGCGGATCTGGTTAAATCCTGACAGGATGCGTGCTTATAATATCTCCACGGAAGAAGTCATGAAAGCAATCAGTGAGCAAAGCATCATTGGCCGGCCCGGCCAAATCGGCAGAAGCTCAGGGAAAAAGGCGCAATCGCTTGAGTACGTGCTCTCTTATGAAGGGAGGTTTGATAAGCCAGGGGAATATGAAAATATAATTATTCGGGCTAATCCTGAAGGTGAAACGCTCTATCTGAAAAATATCGCCAAAGTTGAACTCGACAGCGAATTTTATGATATTTATTCCACAGTAGATGGTTATCCATCCGCCGCCATACTCCTTAAACAAACATTTAATAGCAATGCCAATGAAGTCATCGCGGAAATAAAGGAAAAACTCAAAGAGCTAAGCGCCAACTTTCCGGATGGCATGAGTTACAAGATCAGCTATGATGTCTCGAATTTTCTGGAAGCTTCTATTGAAAAAGTATTGCATACCATTTTAGAAGCATTTGTGCTCGTGACACTCGTTGTGTTTATTTTTCTTGGTGATTGGCGTTCGACTCTTATCCCAGTTCTTGCTGTACCCGTTTCTTTAATAGGCGCTTTTATTTTTATACAACACAGTGGATTGACCATCAATCTCATCACTTTATTTGCAATGGTACTTGCTATTGGCATCGTAGTAGATGATGCGATCGTAGTGGTTGAAGCAGTCCATGCTAAGTTGGCCAATGAATCGCTGTCTCCCTATGATGCAGTAAAAAAAGTACTAAGAGAAATCAGCGGCGCCGTAATTGCCATCACCTTCTTAATGACAGCGGTTTTTGTGCCCATTGCCTTTATGACTGGGCCTGTTGGAGTTGTATTAAAACAATTCTCTATTACCATGGCTTCCGCCATTGTCCTATCCGGTTTAGTCGCTTTAACCCTGACCCCTGTCCTTTGTGCCATGATTCTGAAAAAACACTCACATCATGAGCCGCAGCGAAAAATGCCAGTAGCTTATTTTCTTGAGCGATTCAATCAGGGATTTGAAAAAATTTCCAATTACTACCTCGAATTTTTAAAAGTAATTATTCACCGCAAACTGTTCACATGGGCAACCCTGGCTCTATTTAGCGCCGGTATTTTTTTCATTATTAACTATATCCCCTCCGGGTTTATCCCAAATGAAGATCAAGCCATGATTTATGCCATTATCCGTACCCCGCCCGGCTCAACACTGGAAAAAACATTTGCTGTAGCTCAAAAACTGCAAAAAATGGCTAAAGAGGTAAAAGGTGTTGAATCCGTCTCATCATTAGCCGGATTTGAGATATTGACTGAAGGCAGAGGCTCTAATGCTGGTACGTGTTTTATTAATTTGGATCATTGGAGCAAACGCCATAAATCAGTGCATGAAATTATTGAAGAGTTGGAAGAAAAATCCAAAGAGTTAGGCGCCATCATTGAATATTTTGAGCCTCCAGCAGTTCCAGGTTACGGTGCAGCCGGAGGGATTTCTTTCAGGCTTTTGGACAAAACCAACCAGACGGATTATCACAAATTTGATGAATTAAACACTGAATTCATAAATCATTTAAGCAAACGGAAAGAATTGGCCGGCTTAATTACTTTTTATGCCGCAAATTACCCGCAATACAATATTGAGCTGGATATAAAAAAAGCCATGCAAAAAAATGTTTCCATAGGCAAAGCCATGGAAAATTTAAACATATTAATTGGCAGTACCTACGAACAAGGATTTATCCTTTTTGGGCAGTTTTTTAAAGTATATGTACAATCTTTGCCAGAATTTCGAGACTTACCTTCCGATGTTTTGAAATTTTACATAAAAAATAATCGCGATGAAATGGTCCCCTATTCCGCTTTTATGAAGTTGAAAAAAACCCAAGGCCCCAATGAAATCACCCGTTTTAACTTGTATAACTCATCGGTTATTCGTGCCAAACCCGCAGCTGGCTATACCACAGGGGACGCCATACAAGCAGTGCAAGAAGTAGCCGAACAAATATTACCCAAAGGATATGGTATTGCCTGGGAAGAGCTTTCATATGATGAGGTATCGCGCGGAAATGAAGCAATTTATATTTTTTTAACGGTTATTTTATTTGTTTATCTCATTTTATCTGCACAATATGAAAGCTTCATTATCCCGCTCGCAGTCTTGTTTTCTTTACCCCCCGGGATCATGGGTTCGTTTTTTATGTTGAAAGCAATGGGGGTTGCCAATGATGTTTATGCCCAAGTAGGCCTTATCATGTTGATTGCCCTCTTGGGTAAAAATGCTGTTTTAATTGTGGAGTTTGCCAGGCAAAAACAAGCTCAAGGAATGTCCGTGCTCGATGCAGCCATTGCAGGAGCAAAAGTCCGTTTCAGACCTATTTTGATGACTTCTTTCGCCTTTATGGCTGGTTTAATTCCTCTTGTTACAGCAAGCGGAGCAGGCGCTATTTCAAACCGTACAATTGGTGCCTCTGCACTAGGAGGAATGTTATTCGGCACGCTGTTTGGCGTACTGATTATTCCTGGGCTTTATTATATTTTCGGCTCAATTGCTGAAAATAAGAAACTCCTTCGAGATGAATCGGAGCGGCCATTAACTGAGCGGCGCGAAGACTTTAATGTGAGCAAGACATTGTGATGCAACAAAAAAAATTTTTAATGTCTCTTATGTGTCTTTATTTGCTACAAGCTTGTGTCCCCCCACTGCCGGGAAATCAGGCAAGAAATCCATTGCTTACTGTGCCTAAAGCCTATCCTGAATACGGGAGGCAATCTCCTCATGGCAGCTCATCCATACAAAAAAGCCATAACAGCAGCACAGCTGATGAGAGCTGGCAGAGTTTTTTTGCTGATAAAGAGTTAAATGAGCTGATAAAAACTGCTTTAAAGCATAATCAGGAATTAAAAATTTTAGAACAGGAAATACAAATTGCTAATAATAAAATTATGGCTCGTCAGGGAGAATATTTTCCCAAACTAAGCGCAGGCTTTAGCTACCAAGTGGAAAAATTCGGGGAGTTTACTAGCGAGGGAGCAAGCGATGCCGCTACCGAATTCCTGCCTGTTCCAACCGTCCCAGGGGTTTTGCATAATCACCAGGCTGGCTTTTTTACTACATGGGAAATAGATATTTGGAAAAAACTTCGCAATGCAACGCGCTCAACTTATTACCATTATCTGGCTTCGATCGAAGCTAGGAAATTCATGGTGACGCACTTGGTTGCCGAAATTGCCAGTACCTATTATGAACTCATAGCACTCGATAAGCAGTTACACATTATAACGCGGTTTATTCACACATTAAAACGCGCTCAGGAAGTAGCAAATATTCAAAAAAATTCTGCCAGAGCCACTTCTCTTGCAGTGAAACGGTTTGAGGCGGAAGTTTTTAAAAATCAAGGCAGAGTTTACAGAATAAAACAGGAAATCGCTCTTCATGAAAATAAATTAAATGCATTAATTGGACGGTTTCCACAAAAAATACCGCGAAGTGCAAAGCAATTGGATAAGCTTACGCCTATGCAATTCAAAACAGGCGTCCCTTTCAAGCTGCTTGAAAACCGTCCTGATGTAAAACGTTCCATGCTTGAACTGACAGCGAGTAAAATCGATATAAAAGTCGCAAGAGCGCGTTTTTTTCCTTCTTTAGGAATAGATGCAGCGACAGGATACGAAGCATTTTCAGGCAACTATTTTTTAATGACCCCGGAATCTGTATTTTATAATATCGCAGCCAATATAAGCGCTCCTCTTCTTAACCGACAAGCAATAAAAGCTGCGTATTTTTCAGCTAATAATAAGCAGATTCAAACCCTTTATAACTATAACCTAACCCTGCTAACTGCCTATAAAGAAGTAACCAACCAACTTGCCACAATTAATAATTTGAATAAAACCTACGAATTGCGCTTGCAACAAGTAAAAGCCCTTATGGAATCAGTAGAAATTGCAAATATGCTATTTAAGGCGGCACGAGTCGATTATCTGGAAATATTACTGACGCAAAGAGATTTACTTGAAGCCCAAATGGAACTGGTAGAAATTAAAAGAGATCAGCTCAATGGGTACGTTGCACTTTATAAAGCGTTAGGTGGAGGATGGCGCAATGCCCCTGCCAAGCGCTGTTAACAATAGTCTACACCAGTAAACTGTTAGCTGCAGCTACCTTCATTCCATGTCAATAAAAAGACATAAAAATACACTTGTTGTCTTAATTTTATTCGACACTTCCTTTGCTCCCATGTATTATAGCGCCTCAATCTGCTTTCTTTTAATAAAAATAAAATGGAGAACTTGATGAAGAATCTTGTGAATAATCAACTGCGCTCAGAAAATATGCAACAATTATTGCAAGCGATGAACCTTGATTTGAATGGTGTCGACGTTGTTTGTCAGGACGAGCGCGTCATCTTGTGCACAACCAAAAATATCAAAAAATTAACTGTGGATATGCAAAATTTATTACAAGTTAACATGGTTAAATATAATGTAAAACAAGTCACACTTGCCGAATTAATTGAAAACGAAATTAAGCAAGCATCCGGTAAGAACTTGCTCACTCATGAAATAAATAAACAATCCTGTTTAGCCATTTTTAACCTGTTGAAAGCAAGTCTGCAATATAACTTAAATAAGGAAAAAGAATATTTTGAAATTAATTTACCGGAACCGGTTTATGCTGATTTATTTGAAACACTGGAATATAAATACATAAGCGTTGACTCTGGCAAAATAAAATTCAATATTAAAGAATTCTTAAATCAGCATAAAGAAGAATTAATTTTAATAGAAGGGCCATCATCTCATTTATTTATGCATTCAGACTTATTTAAAAATAAACAAATTTTTTATGCAGAGAGAAAAATAAATGAAGATAAAATTGCAGTAACACCTTATTTCTTAATTCCAAATGCCCTTACCCCACCGGAATATCATTTTGTGTTGGATATCAGTGAAAGCATGCATGGAAATCGATTGGAAGTATTAAAGACTAGCGTGATGAGCTTTGCTAAGGCTTTATTTAACTTCCAGCCCAATGCAGTCATCAATATCATTCAATTTAACGATAAAATTGTTAAATTGGGCCAATACTCAAAAGAGCAATACAATAATTTATGCCTTAATGTAAAAGCTATGCAAGCCTCAGGAGGAACATCCCTTTTTAAAGCGGTAATAAATCAAGTAGCGCCGTTACTCACTTCAAGAAAACAAAATAATACTATTGTATTTACCGACGGTGAAAATACACTGGGTAATGAAGCGGAACTTAAAAAGACCTTGCAGCAACAGATTGAAACAGTAAAGAATTTAAAGTTAGCTGCAGCTCGAAATAAGTTTTTTATTATCAGTCTTGGCGCTGCTCAACCAGAAATTTTAAATGAAGTAAGCCAGGCATTTCATTCCAATGTAATAAGTACCAATACTTCAGATTTTATGGAAGCATTATCTGACCAAGGTAAGTTGGAAGCCTGGGCAGCGAGCCGCGAATTATTTACAGTTCGCCTTGAAATCTCTGATAATTCTGATATTGAAGTCAAAGAATACGTTCGTGATATGTCCGGACAATTTGTGTCTTTAGACACCATGGAATGTGAAAAAACCAAATCAATTCATTTAACCATAATGGATAGCAACGGTAGTGTTTTGCTGGATGATACCAGAGATTTTGGCAGTCAATCCAATGCAAAAGCAATGCCTTTTGGTATGTTTGCCATGAATAAAAAATCAAAAGAAGATACTTTGCTAGAAGAACGAACTTTTAGCTATCAATAAGCATTAAAAGAGCATAATTCGTTGCCCTTGCAACCGGATTATGCTTAAAAGATACTTCCCCAATATCTACACTAGTAACTATCTATCTGCCACCCATTTGCATACTCCTTTAGCTAGCTTTTTTAGTTCTGCAATTTAAGAATAAATAGGTTAAGCTGTATATATCGTTCTATCTAAAGGGATTTTTTTCTTTAATGTGGCTAGTTCGCTATGCTTTATCCAAACCTTACTCAATCGGTGCTTTGGCACTCCTTATTTCTATTCTCGGTTTTTTAAGCTTGAATACTTTACCTGTGGATGTATTGCCTACAGTGGATATTCCTGCCGTCAAGGTTATTTGGACTTACAGCGGACTAAATGCCAAAGAGATGGCGGCTAAAATCACTTCTTTTAGCGAATTGGCAATTATGAATAATGTGGATAACGTCCGAGAAGTCCGTTCGCAAACCATGAATGGGGCTGCTATTATTGCCATCGATTTTCAACCGTCAGTGGATATCGATTTGGCCCTGACCCAGGTAACCAGTGTATCTCAAACTATTTTAAGGCGTATGCCTACAGGGGTTACACCGCCTCTGGTCATCCAATACAATCAATCCAGCACCCCGATTCTGCAATTGGTTATTGCTTCAAATACCTTATCGGAAGCTCAGTTGTCAGATTTTGCACGCTTGCAGCTGCGCAGCATGATTCAATCCATCCAAGGGATCCGTTTATCCTTACCCTATGGAGGTGCTTCGCGCCAGGTGATGATTGATTTACGGCCCGCATCCCTACTATCTTATGGTTTATCCCCTGCGGATGTGATTACTGCAATCAGCCGGCAAAATTTGACACTGCCTTCGGGGAGCATACGCGAGTCTACACGCGATATTCAAATTTCGGTGGATTCAAGCCTCGCATCCGTAGATGCTTTTAATAACATCCCATTGCAATCTGACGATGGGCGCTTGTTATTATTGCGTGATGTAGCTGATGTACGCGATGGTCCTGCCCTGCAAACCAATATCGCGCGTGTGAATGGACAAAATGCTGTCACTGTATCGTTGATCAAACTGGGTGATGCTTCAACTTTATCCATCATTAATCAAGTCTTAAAAAAACTGCCTGAGATTCAAAAAAGTGCGCCAGAGGGTTTGACTATTTCGCCTATTTTTGATCAATCCATTTTCATCCGCGCAGCAATTTCCCATGTTGGCACTGAAATGATTATTGTAGGCACTCTGGTAGCCACGATAGTGCTGCTTTTTTTAGGATCGTGGCGCGCCACACTAATTGTTTTAACTTCAATTCCCCTCTCTTTATTAACAGCAATTATTGCGCTTAAAATAACCGGCAATACTTTGAACCTTATGAGTCTGGGAGGATTAGCACTCGCCATTGGTATTTTAGTTGATAATGCATTGGTTGAAATTGAAAACATCAAGCGCAATCTCTCTTTTGGCCTTTTGCCAAGGGAAGCAGCTCTAAACAGCGCCCAACAGGTTGCATTCCCAGAATTTGTATCAACGCTTTCCACTTGTATTGTATTTTTGCCAATTTTTTTATTAACAGGCATTGCTGGCTATATATTCCGGCCTTTGGCCATTGTGGTTATTACAGCGCTCGCAGCTTCTTATTTTCTATCGCGTACCATTGTTCCGGTATTAGCCGTCATGTTGCTGCCTGGTGATAAGGTTGAAACGAAAGTGTTTTTAGTCAATCTCATTTACCGTGCACATGCTGTTGTTGAAAACTTGATAGCTAAAGGTCAGAGAAAAATTGGCAATCTAATTTTATTTTTTGTCCGCCATTCTTTGGCGCCACTATTTATTTTAGGAGTTGTTTTAGGAGCAGGAATATTGGCCATATTTTTCTCAGGGAAAGATTTTTTCCCAAAAACAGACGCCGGACTGATGCGTTTGTATGTACGTACAGAACCTGGCCTTCGGATTGAAGAAACAGCCCGTTATTTTGCTGCAATTCAAAGCGGCATCAGGGAGATTATTCCGGCTGAGGAGCTGCAATTCATCGTCGACATCATAGGAACGCCAGAACCCGTTAATCTGGGCTGGGTTGAGAGTTTTAGCATTGGCAGCTATGACGGTGAAATCTTAATTCAACTACAATCCCGGCATAAATCAATCAATTATTATGAACCAGCAATACGGAAAATGTTAAAGACAAAATTCCCACAAATTTCATTTTTATTTTTGCCAGCCGACACAACCAATCAAACATTGGCAGGCAGCACTCCGAGCGCCTTAGACGTGCGTTTTTCCGGAAAAGACAGCGCAGGAAATTATGCTTTAGCACAAGAACTCATCGCAAAAATGCAGCGTGTGCAGGGAGCTACGGATATCCAGCTCCAACAAGTACTTACCTTACCCGAATATTTTATATCAATTGATAGGGATCGCGCCCTGCAGCTGGGGTTGACCACCCAGGAAGTCATGAGCGCCATTTTGGGAATACTCGGTTCTGCAGGCACTGTGAATCCAAACTATTGGGCAGATCCCGATAGCGGCATATCTTATACGGTGCAAGCGCAAACGCCGATAAACCAAATGACGTCTATTGATAAACTGCTCAATTTAAAATTACATTCCAGCAGCAGTGGCAAGGATGTTTTATTAAGGACGATTGCGACAGTGACACCAAGGCTAGTTCCTGCCACAATTGGCCGAGTCACGCTTCAACCCGTTTATGACGTGCTTATCAATACAGAAAATATAGATTTAGGAAGTCTATATAATAAAACAGAATTAATCGTCGAGGCGTTAAGAAAAAAATTAAAACCCGGCAATCAAATCAATATTGTAGGTCAGGCGCAAGCCATGCACACTGCCTATACTAAGCTTATTCAAGGCTTTGCCCTGGCATTGCTTTTGATTTATCTGGTCATGGTATTTAATTTTCAATCTTGGATTATGCCTGTAATCGCTCTTTTTGCAGCACCAGTCGCAATTAGCGGCACCAGTCTATTTCTACTGGCTACATCGACACCCATTAGCGTGCAAGCATTGATGGGTTTTATTATGGTCATTGGGGTTTCCACAGCCAACAGCGTGTTGGTCACTACGTTTGCCAGGGATTTGTGGTTGTCTGGCTATTCTGCTATGAAAGCAGCCCGGGTTGCAGCAGGAAAACGTCTTCGTCCTGTGCTGATGACCGCATTAACTATGTTGATGGGAGTTTTTCCCATGGCACTGGCCATAGGAGAAGGCGGAGAACAAAACGCGCCTTTAGCACGAGCCGTAATCGGTGGGCTAACTTTTGGGACTTTTGCTTCATTACTCTTTGTACCATGGCTTTTCAGCCGGCTTATTCGTAATAAAAACCGCCCCGAAAACCCTGAACTTATGGAGTTCTAACAGAGGACGTGATGAAAAAAACCTACCAAAATATAAGCCTTTTTTTTCTTTTTATAATTCTTTCATCTTTTCTTTTTTATCAATATTTCCACGCCAAGTCTGCACAGGAAGGAGAACAAACCTCAAAGAAGATGCAGGTACGGATTATTCATCCCAAACCCACCGTATTATCTGAACCATTTCTTTTTAGCGCAAGAATTTATCCGATCGAATCCGCGTTAATTTTCGCCCGTGCGAATGGTTTTGTTCAGGAACGCCTGGTTGATATAGGTGATCAAGTGAAAAGCGGCACTCTCTTGGCACGTTTATCCTCACCAGAGCTTGAAGAGCAAATAAAACAGGCAGAGGCACAAGTTAGATTGCAGGAAGCGAGGGTAAAGCTAGCGGATTTAGAATTTCAAAGAGCGCAAAAACTGGTAACCACAGGAGCCGTAGCACGCTCAATTTTTGATGAAAAACAGGCTGAATATCAAGTTGCTTTGGCTACCCTTGATTTAAATAAAGCCCAACTCATGCGCCTTAGAAAAGTATTTGATTATACCAATATCAGAGCCCCTTTTGATGGGATAATTTCGGAAAGAAATATTGAGAAGGGCGACCGAATTAATGCAACAGATGCAACGCCTATGTTCAAATTAATCCGAACTAATCAACTGCGAGTTGTGGTTGATGTGCCTCAATCTCAGTTATTTTCCATTGAGAAGAATGCCGTGGCCAATTTAAGTTTTGCAGAATTACCTGGGCGCACATTTAAAATCAAGTTTTTTCGCCTGGCAAAAGAAGTCGATGAGGATTCAGGGACAATGCGAGTGGAATTCATTTTGGATAATAAAAACAATAAATTGCAGGCAGGATTAAGCGGTGAAGTGAGCATTCAAATCATGGAAAATAAAAATATTTTATTAATTCCTGCAAATGCCTTAAGTGTACGCGACGGAAAATCTTCGGTAGTTTTAGTAGATAAAAATAGTGAAATACAATTTCGTGCCGTAGTGACCGGTAGAATAAAAAGTACCAATAATGTAGAAATCCTGTCCGGCTTGTCTGCAGACGATAACGTCGTAATCAATCCCAATGCTCTGTTATTTCCTGGACAAAAAGTAGAAATGATAGCAGCTACCAATAAATAAACTGATACTTCATCCAGCACATTCATGTCAGTGGCGGGTCGAAAGCAGCAAAGAGCATATTCTTTCTGCTTATTTTTACAAAAGGGTTTTCTTTCGTCTTTACTGCTAGCTGGTTCAATGTTCTCCGGTTGAAAAGTAATCTCACCAAGATCTAACTTTTTTACATGATGCTTAACAACTTGATTAGCAAAATAACTGCCTTACTATACTATACCAAGCGCTACAACCGTTTGAGCAACAGAGCCTGTTTGCCTATACGCTAAACAGCAGTTGCAATAAATAGAAAACACAAAACTACCCTACACTGCGCAGTTATAATTTGACGGTATTTATTGAAAGTCTAATATAACTATATGTCGAATTTTCAAGAGCTAAGATAATGGACATATCTTTTTTGCGCACCCTCTTATTTACTCCAGGAAACGAGCCACAGCGTTTTGAAAAGGCTAAAGAATCAGGCGCTGATGGAGTGGTAATCGACCTTGAAGATGCCATTGCCCTCGCAGAGAAAGACAGCACAAGAGATCTTGTAATTAAATATTTTAAACAAATTTCACCCGTAAATAACTTTTATTATTGTTTGCGGATCAACAGCATAAAAACACAAGCCGGCATTAAAGACATCGTGGCAATCCTTGAAAATAATATTCAACCTGATGCATTAATTTTACCCAAAGTTGAATATTCAGATGAGGTAAAGATTTTAGATGAGCTTCTTAAAAATAAAAATATCTCCTACTTTGCTACCGTTGAATCAGCGCTAGGTCTTCATAATGCGGATGCAATTGCTACAAGCAGTACAAATATTAAGTCAATTTGCTTTGGAGGAGCCGATTTAGCTGCCGACTTGGGAGTAAATGTTGAGTGGGAACCTTTGTTTGTCGCACGCAGTCAAATTGTAAAATCCGCAGCATTGGCAGGTATCATTGCCTTTGACATGCCCTATCTGAAAGTGCATCAAACAGATAAAACGGAACTCTTAAATGAAACCAGAAAAGTAAAATCTTTGGGTTACTATGGGAAATTTTGCATTCATCCGGAACAGATACAATCCATCCTTGAGGTTTTTACGCCAAGCCCGGAAGAAGTAAGTAAAGCTCAGCAAATTGTAGCCGCTTATAAACAATCCAAGGGTGAAGTATGTGAAATCAACGGTAAAATGATTGATGTGCCCGTATTTAGGAGCGCTGAACGAATTCTTGCAAAAGCCACCAAGAACTACAGGGAAGACAGGCATGTTTGAAGAAATGTATAAACAAAAACGAATGCGGGCAGAAGAAGCCGTCAACTGTATCGCCAAAGAAGGCAACATTGCTTTAAGTTGGGGCCCTTCACAACCTCCCAGTTTATTAAATGCCCTGGCGGCGCGTGGCAGAAAAGGAGAAATAGACAAGTTACACGTTTATTACTTACACAGTTACAAATCGGCATTCGACAGTATTTTTGCTCCCGATTTATTGGATATATTCCGGCCTGTACCCATGTCTGGTCTAAGCGAGCTGGATAGAGAAATGTTACAAGCAGGCCTTAAAGAAAACAAAAAATTACTGTCGGTTTTACCCACTAATTTTTCAGAAATACCACGTTTATTTGAAAGTGGAAAAATTCCATTAGATACCTTTATGCTAACAGTGGCACCAATGGATAAAGGTGGCAATTTCAGCCTCGGGATTTCCAACGCCTACAGTCTCATGGCAGCAAGGCATTGTAAGAATCTAATCGTTGAAGTAAATAAATACATGCCTAGAGTTTTTGGCGAAGCAAGTCTGCATATTTCAGAAATTGATGCATTAGTGGAAAATGATCAACCCATCGATGAAATTCCTGCCCGGGCAAATACAGAAGAAGATAATAAAATAGGACAATACATTGTTGAGCGGGTTCCTGACGGGGCCACGATTCAGCTTGGCATAGGCGGCATCCCAAATGCTATTTGTGAATCATTGGTACATCATAAAGATCTGGGCATTCATACCGAATTATTTTGTTCCGGAATGGTTGATCTCATAGAACAAGGCGTGGTAACTGGGCTATGCAAAAAACTTAATCGCGGTAAACACGTATATACTATTTGCCTTGGAGACAAAAGAACGTATGATTTCATCGATGACAATGCGAGTGTTGAAGCTTACCCTGTCTCCTATGTAAACAATTTTAACACTATTTCCCAATTCAAAAACTTTATGTCTATCAATAGTGCCGTCCAGGTTGATTTCTTTGGACAAATAAATGCAGAATTTATTGGTGGCAGGACGTATAGTGGAGTTGGAGGCCAGAATGACTTTGTCCGTGGCGCCTTAGCTTCAGAAGGAGGACGCTCGTTTATCGCGTTCAGCTCGACCGCGAAAAAGGGAACCGTTTCGCGCATCGTCCCAATCATTAATAAAGCAGCCACTGATTTACGGATGGATGCCCACTATATTGTTACGGAATACGGCATAGTCGACGTAAAGGGGTTAACAACCGCACAACGCACCAAAGCATTGATTGGCATAGCCCACCCCAAATTCCGGGAAGAGTTGCTATCCATTGCAAAGCGTGAGCGTTACATTTGAGTTATCATTATAAACCCTTTTAATATAAAATCTTGCGCCCTTATCTGTTTTATATGGGGCGCTTATTCTTCAATTTTTCTTTTTTACCCATTTGTAACCCTCCCGTAAAATAGCACCATTTAAAACTAGAGTTTCTCCGGCATAATAGGCAAGAGGAGGAGAAACGATGAAACGCAGCCGATTTACAGAGCATCAGATATTAAATATTTTAA
>NZ_RZGS01000030.1 GCF_003989745.1 Legionella septentrionalis | reverse complement strand
GGGCATCATCATACTATCAAAGCTCCTATCGCGGGAGAGGGGGTAGATCGAAGTGAAATAGAAAAATTTGTGCTCAATTTAAGATGAAATCTTGGCTAAAAAACTTTAGGGACGTTGCCTAATAATGTGTAAAAAATGTATATCCGCTTGACAAGCTCTCATGCTCCTGTTTCAATCAATGCTAATCTCATAGTTTATAAAACGTAGGATGAATAACAAGCTTGTTATGCTTTTTTTGGCATGCACCATACTTGCCGGTTGCGCTACTGCCTCTTATAAAAAGCCACCTTATAATGAACCAAGCGACGATGCCACGATTAAACTAGCAGAGGCTGCCAATTCCGTTAGTGATTCGATGCTGGAAATGGCACGCATTGAAAAAACCATTTTGCCGGCAAACAAAGATAACACGCTTACTATTCCTAATGCTTTTAATTTACAAGCCCGTGCAACTGTAGATTGGTCTGGTCCCATCCAAGAACTGACAGCGCGCGTAGCTAAAGCCGCACACTACCGCTTGCGTGTTTTAGGCAGAGAACCGGCCATCCCCGTGTTGATCAGCCTCAATGCTAAAGACCAAAGTTTAGCTGAAATTTTGCGCGATATAGATTATCAAGCTGGAAAAAAAGCCAGTATTTACGTTTATCCTAATAGCCAGGTTGTTGAATTGCGTTATGCCAAACTTTACTCATAGTCTCCCGGTCATCCTGGCAGGATTACTGATGGCCTGCTCTTCGCAAACCTCCATGCAAGCGGGAAATACAGATTCCCTTGCTGGCTTGCAGGCTATGGCTGCCGCAGGCAAAAAAGGTGCTCTTACCCGTTCCAGACCCGGCATGGGTAAAATTAGAGAAATGGCTTTACGGGAAACTGCTTTGAGTTTAGGGGCACAATCCGGATTGGCTTGGCGTGCAAAATTCATCGACGAGGAACTCACTCGCGAAGCCCGCAATCTCGACGCTATTTTCGATTTTAATTCACTTATCCTCCCCCACAATATTTTACCTCCCGTGCTTTTAGAGGGCAGAAATACTTTGAATTTGGCTGACACACAAACCATTCGTATTTCCGATAGAACATATAAAGTCGCGAAACAAGCACGATTTGTAACTACTCCTCCCAACTGGCGTCAATATTTATGGATGGATTATAAAAAACCCGATTATCCTGACGTAACACTTTTACCAAAAACAAAGGAAGAGCGAATTGTTTGGATGCAATGCGTGGAAAAAGGCTGGAAAGATGGCGTTGAACAAGCCAATGTCATTTTGGAAGAAAGCATTGCCCGCATTAAAGAAGATTTCAATGGTATGATTCTTTATCGGAAATTGCTGGCCATGAATATGGTGTCAGCGCCTTTTGTATCGCACACTGACCTTGGCGTAACCGGTGACGGCGCAGAAATCCATATTGACGACAGGGTGTTGCGTATAACGGCTCTGCCGGCATTGAATACAAACAGCAAAGAATGGCGCGCCGCTGTTGCCAAAGATGAAGATGCCCTTGAACAATTCCGACACATGGAAAAATTGGTAAAAGGAGCTAAAATTACTGTAACCAGTAAAGCTTGGCAACCTGTTATTGCGCCGATCCCTGAATAACCGAGAAATACTTATTTTAATTAGGATTTCCAGAGTACTTCTAGAAAACCTAATTTCTTGGTGAGCATCCAGTTGTATGAAGCACTAGAAGCATCAGATCCTCTTGCACTAAGTACGGCGTCGCGCATTATACTTGGGCAAGCTTAATCATGTGAGGAATGAAGCTTGGATACTAAGATAACACAAACTAATTTAATGCCAGATGAACCCACCCGTTTCACCCCTGGTTTCATGGATAAAATGCTTGAGCATGCCGAAAGGCTTAATGCGTCTGACATTACCATTCAAACCGGCGAACCCATTTATGCTGAGGTTTATGGGCGTTTGCTTAAATTAACCAATCGTCGCCTCTCGAATACGGAACTCGGCGATTTAATCAACTCCATATATGGCCCCAATGCCACCACGCAATTACTCTCAGGGGTAGACATTGATACTCATTATGAATTCCGCCCAAACCGAGGGGTTCGTTACCGCTATCGCGTCAATGCTACTGCCTGTCTGGTAGAAGGCCATGATGCCATACAAATTACATTGCGTACCATTCCAACAACGCCTCCAAAAATTGAAACCATGGGATTGCCCGATCACATCCTGGAAGCCATTGAACCGCAAGAGGGAATTGTATTCATTACCGGCGCGACCGGCTCCGGTAAGTCTACACTGCTTGCCTCAATTATCCGCAGCCTCATTGAAAAAGAAGATTCCCACCGTAAAGTGCTAACTTATGAAGCACCCATCGAATTTGTTTATGATGAAATTGAAACCACCTCGGCTGTCGTCAGTCAATCGGAAGTGCCTCGACATATCCCTACATTCGCGGAAGGAGTTCGCAATGCTTTACGACGCAAGCCACGCTTAATCATGGTAGGTGAATGCCGTGACGCAGAAACTATAAGCGCTGCTTTAGAAGCAGCGCTTACCGGGCATCCCGTGTATACCACCTTGCACACGTCTGGCGTAGCAGAAACGATGCGCCGCCTGGTAACCTCATTTTCCGGAGAAGAGCGCATAGGGCGCACCATTGATATTTTGGAAACCATCCGCTTATGCATCTGGCAGAAACTTGTGCCTACGGTAGACGGCAAACGGGTGGCTTTGCGTGAATATTTAGTATTCGATGAAGAAACAAGGGATATTCTTTTGGAAAGCGATCCGAATGAAGTAACCAATGTCACGCGTAAATTGGTGCGCCAAAAAGGCCATCTGATGACGGTAGATGCTACGGAAAAATTTCAACAAGGCCTAATTAGCGAGCGCGTATACAAACTGATTATTGCCGGAACCAAAGAATACGCAAAATCTTTTTCGTAAGCCGGTGCATGCAGCTTATTGGGCTTGTCGGGCTTAGCCCGGTGCAACTGTACCGCTACTGCTTGCCGAAGCACTCGCCTCACCACTAGTTCCAGCACCGCTGCTCGTACTAGTGCTGCTACTTGTACTAGTATTGCTGCTGGTACTGGTGTTTCCGGACGTATTCCCGCCTGAATTGCCCACTTGGCCAGAATCATCCTGTGATTGTTGTTGCTGCTGACTTTCTGGCTGGTTTTCAGCCTTAATAGAACCGCCACCAGAACCTTCGTATGCTTCCCGAAGCTTCCCGGCACCTTTTGCAGCATAACCTGAGAGCGCTTTCTCACCAGCAGCCTTGGCACCTTGCACTTTTTCACCTTCGCGTTCTACTTTACCTTTAACTTCTTCACCCCATTGCGCAGCTTCTTGGCCTATGCTTTCGGGTTGTCCGCCGATCCAGCGCAGTACCTTATCCGGAAGATAAGAAATTAATGAGAAGGAACGTTGCACAATGACCAGATATAGCGATGTATAAATAAGAATCGAGAAAAAGTAGGCAAAAACAGCTGCCCAACTGCTATACCCGCCCGAAATAACTCCTGCTTGCGTCGGCACTGGCGTTAAATTTATATTTAAGCCGCGCGCCAAATCAAAGGAGCTCCCTGTACCTGGCAGCTCATAGGCATTTGTATCCCCTTTAAATAAACTTTGGAAAGCATCTCCGATGGTACCTGCTTTGCTACCGAATTCAGCGCCACCTTGCATGAATGCTACCGCATTATCAAATCCTGCATTCAATATCCACACCCCCACATACGATAAGGCGATACCGGCAATATAACCAATAATCATCATGGACGGTCTTAAAAAAACGTTCATTAAAATCATGATGGCCTGCTCGCCCTTACCAAAGGCTTCATGCCCTTCAGGATGTGTCACGCCAAGAGCAACGATAGGAGCCGCCACCATGGCTTCAATAACTGAAATCAACCAAGCTATCGAACCAAACGTAAATATTATGTAGGGCAATACGGGAACATAATAAGCAGTGACAAAACCCACTAATACCATGATACTGGTCCAAGCCATTAATAAGGGCATGGAGAGAGCGATGATCACCATGATGGCAATTCCAAAACCGGGTATTAAAATAGTGGCTATTGAAAGCTCCAATAAAAGCAACCAAAGTTGTGAAGAAAAATTAATGTAGTAAGTACCCATATTGGCCAGTGCTACAATCGGGTTAACCCCGGGTGCGGAAATAATTGCAATGCCCTCCCTAAAAATCGCAGCCATTCCCTGGAGAGGGATCAATAGGAAAGCCATGATGATTTGTTCAATCATTTGGTTAAAGAAACTCAAGAAAAGGTTATAGATTAAGCGGAACAGGATGTTATAAAACAAGTTTCCTAACATTTCTCCAACGCAGATCGTAATAAAACCAATTTTTATTCCACCACAATCAAAATTAGACCATGGCAACTGGAATGGCTCAGGATGAATAGTGGTTTTCATGGTAGAGGCAAAGCTTAATGGCTTTTGCCCAGGCTGGCCAGGTAATTGGATAATCGTGGAATTGTTTGTAAAGCCATAAACGGTTGAAGAAGCCAGACCATCGGTAACAGCGCGAGTTTTCCCTGGGCTTAAGTCTTGCGCATTAATGGCAGGAACTGAGCCACCGCCTGTAATTAAATATACCACTGGCTGTACCTTGGTGACGTCCCCACCAAATAACTCACACATAAACATTTGGTAAGTCTCGGTACCCGTGCACTGCTTGCCCGTGCCGAATGCATTAGTAAGCATGCTCACATTGAACTTGCTTTTCTCAAGCCCCGTATTTTCATCAAACAAAGAAGAGCCGGTCGTTGCAGCTTGGTTTAAATTAACCAAATTAAAAAAGTAACTTCCCGCCATGATCCATCCTTGCGCGGAAGCTTTTTGTATGAAAGCCCGGCTGGCATTTGCAGCCCCTACATTTCCTGCCTGCCTCAGCAAATTTAAAGCGGGCAGCATGATGCCATTGTAATCAGCTAACGCACCCTGGAATTCTGTGCCATTAAATAAAGCGCCAGTCGTCGTGCCGGAAGAAGATCCCCAGGCTGTGCACCCTTGCTCCCTCGTATCCACGCAAACTTTTCCAGATCGATTTTTTGGCACGCCAAATTGTTGTTGGGCAATGGGGGAAAAATAGTTAGCATCTTTAGGAGGAGCTCTTCCTGATAATGCCGGATTATTATTGATCATCACTTGAGCAACCAAGGAAAGATCGATATACAATTGCTGGATGGCGATAGCGCGCGACATTTTTGCCGTGTTGACGTCTTCTGTGCCAATAGTACTTATTCTTTTAATGTTATCGGTGTTGAAGGTAGCCCAGGAAATCTCACCACACACACCATTTAATTTTGCATAGATACCACTGCTAAAATTAGGCATGGTAACTGTGTATGGCCCCGTCTCACTATTTGATTGTACGGAAATGATGTTGACGGTATTCATGAAATCCGGGACGGCTGAACTGCAAAAAGCTTGCATGTCAGCCGATGACGGTTCATAGCAAGGGCCCGTTTTATCCTGTTTTTGCCGTAAATAAATTTGGCGCTGATTTTCTAATTGCTTTTGCAGCCCAAGCATGCACACTTGGCCGGCCAAGATGGTTTGCGCAGCACCGCTTACTCCCATATTACCGGAAGCGATCAAACCGCGGGTCGGATCTTGTTGCGCTTGGATAATCACTCCACCCCGGTTTAAATAATTTAAAGCCGCATTCCAAACTTTATCTGCAGCACCGACGCCTTGCACAATAATCCACATTACAAAAATCTGCATCAAGCAATAACCGGATGCTTTGGGGATTAATAAAGCCAAACCTATTGTTGTTCTGATAGGAACCCAGAGAGAAGACCACTTCTGCCCTAAAAATTGGCCTTCGTGAGCGGTGTTCATCGTAGAAACTAACAGCGTATACATAATGATGATGCCGCCAATAGCCAGCACGGCTGCGTTGAACACTGCAAACATGCTGCCCATGATTTGGCTGCCTGTTCCATGCAATACGCCATCCACCACGCCAAAAATATTACCCAGAAAAATTACAGAATAGTCGCCGGGAGGTGGGGTAAACCCCAGGGTATTATCCGCAGCGAAAGCTAGGAAAGGACATAATGCAAGCAATAAGCTGAATATAAATCTAATCATTATTTTCACCCATTATGCCCTGTCTAAACCATTCATTTAGGGTGCACCCTAATTTCCGCTTTTTAATTTGAAAGTACCAAAAGTGATAGCGAAAGGCTAAGACTGCTGCAATTAACATGACGATGAAACTGAGCAAGAAAGCGAGGACATTAAAAAATATAAGTTGGTAAACCGCATAAAGAAATAAAAAAATTGCGATGGCAAACATAAGCACGCTTAGGCGGAACAACCCATTTTGCCTAGCCAGCAACTCGCTTTCGGTTAAACGCAACCGTGCCTTTGCGGCTTCGAACGATTCGCTGCGCCGCCCGCGTTGCGGGATAAATAACTTACGAAATCCAGCGGCTAGGTATTGTGTAAATCCTTTTATGCGCTCCCAGTCAGCCCATCTGCGAATATTAAAAATTCGTTTTATGACCGAAGCCGTTCGCGAGCCAAATTTTTTCTTCATAAGAATTTACTCTTAAGAGCGTTATTTTCTTACTATATTATACCCATTTATAAATCCGCAATGACTCCGCACTTTTGTAAAAACGGTAAAAAAAGAGTAAAAAAATTAAAAGAAGCAGTTTTTTTATGCGCTTTTTGCGAAATTTTAACTTTTTCTGCGTAGACTTTTCTTTTTCACCTTTTATATTATATAAATACTATATGTTTGAATTGTTTATCCCGCAAGAGAAACGATGCCTGATTTAAGTCATAAAGCTTCCGCCCAATATTGGCACGAATACGTTGATCCCATGATTTATCGCGTTGTTACTTTTATGGAAAGCGTTGAAGATTGGACTTTGGATGGCGACCCTAAGCTTGAAGAAGCACTCACACAACTTGGAAAAGAACTGGATGATATAGAAGCTGTGGACATGAACATGCTTGGCCATGAGAACAAATTCATCCGGCTGGTTGGCAATATTAAATCCGGACGTGGTCTTAGGCTACTGCAGGCTATTGATACCGTTCACCCGGGGAGTGCTTCCAAAATCCTTATCTACGCAGAAGAACACAGCTTGTCAAGTACAGATCCCGCCGGCTTTTTTCTTAAAAGAAATATCATTTTTGAACGATTACGTTTACTGTCCCGGGTATTTTCTGAATATCGACTTAAACTCGTAGCGCGTGCTTTTGAAGGGGAAGAATAATGAACGCTATTTCGCGTCTAGCTGTATCTGGTTTACTGTTCGCAGCAATTTTGCCGGCAACTGCACAAAATTATGACTCCTATTATGGGGAAGAAAGCAGTCGTAATCTAAAAGAACTTATAAAAATGTTCGAAACACTGGGTAAATACTTAGGCTTTGACTTAAAGCAGGAAGCGCCCTCTAGCATTGAAACGGCAAAAGAAGCGCTTGCGAAAACCCGCTCCAGAACAGATAATGCTTTTGCAGTAAGTTTCATGGTGGGTGCCATCCCTGTCAATGCATTCAGCAGTGCCTTGGCTTTTTTTGTACCCAATAACTCAGCGCTGCAAGCTTTTAACCGGCTCGCGAATCAAACGTTTAACTTACAAAATTATCAAAGCGAAAGCGGACGGAAGGATGGCAAGGTATCTGTCAGTCCCCTTATCGACCAAAAAATCTACCAGACAGACCCAGTAAGTCAAAGCCTCCTCAATATTGTCGGCACCCCCAGTTATACTTATTGCATGGATGAGACTGAAACAGCAATATCCCCTGATTGTCAACTGCTTAGTGAATCGCAAGTATTAAGTAATGTAGTTGGAAGCCTGCCCAAGCCAAGAGACTTTTTTTCTTATGATTACAACCAGCGGTTTCTGGCGCAGTTAAACAGCAATTCTTTAATAGCACCTTTCCGCTATTCTGACGAAACCGCACCACCTTCTGGCAGCTCTGGAGGCGATAGCGGGCAAAGTCGAGGGCTGGAAGCCCAAACGCAAGCCCAGGTAGCCCAAAATTTTATTCGTTATGCCACGGGCTCGGTAAGCCCTATTCCCTTGCCGAAGCTTAGGGATTATACGGCTTTGTACAATCAAGCCGTAAAATTAGACCCAACTACCACAGAGGCAGCACAAAAACAGGCGCAAAGGATACTTACAACTTATCTAACGGACTTACGCGTTTATGCCGCGCAAACTTCCGTGGCATATGGAAATTTATATTCCATTTTGTCTAAAAGATTAACGCAAGACATGGGAGATAGAAATAACGCCACCAGCCAAGCACAAAGCGAATTTGAAATGGCCACCTGGCGGTTGTTCAAACCTGGCCAAGACGAAAATGAAGATTGGATTTATCAAATCAATAATGCACCTGATTCTGCCGTACAACGCCAAATAGCCATACTGCTAGCAGAAATTAATTATCAATTATATTTAAGCAGGCAACAGCAAGAGCGGTTATTGTTAACGAACAGCATCCTGTTACTGCAAAATGCACGGCAATTGCAACCAAGTTTAATCACTAACCCAAGCGTGCAGCAATAACCTCCATTGCCGGGGATAAACCATAGCCTTGTCTTTCGGCAAAGCTGCGGTACACAAGCGTATTTGCATACACTATCTACTCCGGTGCGTTACAAGCAAGAAGTCAAACGCTGCGGCGGCTATATCCCAACTGCGACAATACTTCATCTATTTTTTGAATCACTGCTTCTACCGGAATCAACTTCATGGTCCCATCACCGTGGACATGGGTTCCCCAAACGTTATCTTGTGGCGAAATTTTTAAAATTTTCTCCACCGCTTCGGTGTAAAAATCAACGGCAAGATTACGGTAAACATAAGGACCCGAGACATCCGCACTAGTCACTGCATGTAATGCGATCACCGGAGTGGATACGGCAGCAGCCATATGAGAGGGGCCTGTATCTGGACATAAAACCAAATCACACTGCTGGATAACGGCCAATAGCTGCTTGGGCTTGGTCTTACCTACCAGATCCGTAGCCTCGACTGCCTGCATGATAACATCGGCAATGACACGGTCTTCTGCACCTGGGCCACCAGTCAATACAACCTGCGCCTTCCAGGAGGTTTGCACGTATCTAATCACTTCAATATAGCGTTCGAGCGGCCAATTACGCTCCTGCTTACTGGCTGCCGGATTAAGCAATAAAATCGGGCCATTTTTTTGCGGAAGATGTGCTTGCGCCCATTGCTGGTGTTCCAGGGCAATCGGTAAATTCCATTGAATGACCTTTTGCTCAATCCCTAAAGCACTTGCAAATTTTAAAAATCCATCCAAGGTGTGATCATTTCCCGGGGTTATGGCTTCATGAATAAACCATCCATGCCCATCTTTGGCGCGCAGGCTATCATAACCTATTTTGCGTTTGGCTCGCACGAAAGGATATAGCAAGTTGGCACGAAAGCTGGCTTGTGCCGCCAGCAATACATCAAAATGCCTGCCACGCATTTTCTGTCTAAATTGCCAGTAATCGGCAAGCGTGTTGGGTTTATCGATGACAATAAATTCAACACCATCCATCCCCGCCACCAAGTCATATGCTGGACGCGAAATGATCCAGGTGAGTGCTGCATTGGGAAGACGGGCTTGTAAGGTGCGCACCAAGGGTACCAGCATTAATACATCCCCCAATGCGGAAAGACGCACGATGCAAATCGAATCAATCATGGGTAATTCGCTGAAAATCAATTAAAAAAAGCTAAGCTTATTCTTTATGTAGAACAAAACGCGCCCCGCAATAAGGGCAAACCTCAACACCCGTTCGTTCAATAGGTAAATAAACTTTAGGGTGGGCATTCCATAATTCCATTTTATCCGTAGGACAACTTAGCGGCAGTTCATGTGGATAAACAACATAGTTTTTTTCTGTACATGCTGGCTCTTTTTTTACTGGTTCAGACATTCATTTCTCCTAGATAAATTCAACATGCCATGCTAGTTGCCGGGCTATGAAATTTTGCGCTTATTATCCAGTATTTTCTTAATAATGACTATGATTTCGCCGAAAACGCCGGGATTTTCCGCAACACAGGTGAAACCCTCTGGCCAATGCCGCAACCAAGTCAATTGTCTTTTTGCCAGTTGCCGGGTAGCGGCAATCCCTTTCGCGCAAAAAGTGGGATAATCATATTCCCCTCTAAGATATAAAAATGCCTGGCGATAGCCCACGCTGCGTAAAGCGGGACAATCCAGAGTCAAGCTCCATTTGTCCAGTAATTGCCGCACTTCATCAAGAAAACCTGCATCTAACATATGGGTAAAACGCGTGGCAATGCGTTCATGTAGCCATTGCCTATTTTCAGGCATTAACATGAGATTGATAAATTGATAATCCGAGGCATGCATTTCTGCCTTTAAACATTCTGAAAGGGGCTTTGCCGTTATTGCATACACTTCCAAAGCCCGCTGTATACGCTGCGTATCATGTGCGTGAATCCTTTGTGCGGAGACTGGGTCTACCTTCTTAAGTAATTCATGCATATACGCCCAGCCGTGCTCCTGAGCTTGTGCTGAAAGTGTTTTCCGAATCGCATCATCCGCTTGTGGTAAAGCAGACAATCCTTGCTGCAAGGCACGGAAATACATCATGGTCCCCCCTACCAATAACGGGATGTTGCCTCTATCATAAATTTCGCTGCAGAGTTTCTCAACGTCATCGCAAAAATTCGCTGCTGAATAATGGTCAGGAGGATTAAGAATATCCAGCAAGTGATGGGGGGCTTGCGCTAAAATCTGAGCGTCGGGCTTGGCTGTGCCAATATCCATCTCACGATAGATTAAAGCGGAATCCACGCTAATGATTTCAAATGGAAATTGCTGTAACAACTTACATGCAATATCGGTTTTTCCAGAAGCAGTAGGCCCCATTAAACAAAAAACAAGTTTTGCCATTATTTACAAATTCAACAATTATTTGCCAATTATAGCTTTAGAGAGCAGAAGCCGACAATTTTCTCGGGTTAATTGCAGATAAAATGAAGTATTCTTTTCAGGAAAGGATGCCAGATGAGCATATAACTCATCCTTTTCATCCAAGCTTAATTGCTCGGCATGGAATGCCTGACATTGGACCAGAAATTTTAACCAATCGTCGCGAGCATCAAGACGTTGTTCGCTTAAATTTAGAAAAACCTGCTTTATATCAAGATGCGGCAAACATTTTGGAATGCTGCGTATTGCAATTTGCACATCGCTGACAAAATCAAATTGTATACCTACTTTCAGTAATGCCTGTTGCTGTATTGCCACTGCCTTCACCTGGGCAGACTGCAACGCAATGATAATCGGTACAAGCAATGGCCTATGCGGCAAAGGAAACCCTGCCTCCATTAAAAAAGCCAATTTTTGTTGGTATTGCAATTGTTTAATGTCCACAAGAAATGGCACATCTTTTATAAATATTAAGGTAAATTCATCATTTAAGGGCAGCCATGCGCTGGTGTTGTCTTTGCCTATAGGGGAGATGGAAAAATCTGCATGGGGCTCACGCAATTCTGTAAATTTGTTAGCAACAGGCGGTTTAATAAAATGATTTACAGCAATTTTTTCTTCCGGGATTAAAACTCGTTTGAGTTCAGTAGTAATGAAATCATGCACAGCTCTTGGCTGCTGAAAGCGCACTTCATGCTTGGTCGGATGCACATTGACATCAACTTGCTCGGCCGGCAATGCTAAATATAATACGCAAACAGGAAAGCGACCTGGATGTAATATCTCCTCATAGGCTTGCCTGATTGCATGCTGTACCAATTTATCTCTTACCATACGCTGGTTAATATAAAACCATTGCTTATCATTTTGGCTGCGCTGCAGATTCGGATTGCTAACCCAACCTTCAAGTGAAAATTGCCCCTGTTTCACATTGATGTAAATTGCATTTTCAAGAAATCCTTTGCCCAACAATTTTTTTATGCGTAATAATTTTGTATTTTCACAAGCCGCTGCAGCGAGTGCAAATATTTGTTTGTCGTTGTGTTTTAATGTCAAGGCGATATGCGGATTCCCCAAGGCAAACCGCTTGGCTACTTGTTCAATTGCCAGGAACTCATGACGTTCAGTTTTGAGGAATTTTTTGCGCACGGGCGCGTTAAAAAAAAGGTCCAATACTTCAACGGTCGTGCCGGGAGCACGCGCACAAGGCATTATATTTATAATAGAATTTTCAACTTGCAAATGCATGGCATGCGGTTGCAAAGCAGGTCGTGAATAAAGGTTTAACCGGGATACGGAGGCAATACTTGCCAAGGCTTCTCCGCGAAATCCCATGCTGGTTATGGCGTATAAATCTTCCAGTTTTGTAATTTTACTGGTTGCATGCGCCATAACAGCCAACGGTAAATCTTCAGCAAGGATTCCACAGCCATTATCACTGACTTTAATGCGGTTTAAACCACCGAAATCCACTTCAATGTGGATTGCATCAGCACCGGCATCCGTCGAGTTTTCCAATAATTCTTTTACTACAGATGCCGGGCGCTCCACCACTTCACCGGCAGCAATTTGATTGGCGATTTCAGGAGGAAGTTGATGGATACGGTAGCTCATCTTGCCGACACAATGAGTTTTTGTCCAACGCGGATGCTTTCACTGTTTAAGTGATTTAAAGCTTGCAAGCGGGCAGTGCTTAAATGATAGCGTGCAGCTATTTTAGATAATGATTCTCCACGCTGCACAATATGCCGCGTGGGAGCTGGGGCGCTCGCTCTGAAAGCAGCAACATTTGTTCTTTTCTGTGGAGGATGTTGCATGAAATATTGCTTAATGCCGCGAAAGATAGCTTGTGTCATCCGCGCCTGATAACGACTATTGGTCAAATTGCTCTCTTCACGGGGGTTGGAAATAAAACCTGTCTCGATCAAAATCGATGGGATGTCCGGGGATTTTAAAACCACAAAACGGGCTTGCTCGACTGCATTGTGATGTAAATTTGTAATATTGTCCAAGCTCCTTAGCACGCTAGCCCCCATCTGCAAACTTGCGGTAATCGTAGCAGTCTGCGAGAGATCGATTAAAACCGTTCTAACCAAGCCATTTTGATCATCCAAGCCGGATAAATTGACTCCTCCCAATTCTGAGTAGTTTTCTTTTTCAGCAAGCCACCGGGCAGCTTCACTCGTTGCTCCAGTTTGTGAAAGCGCAAACACCGAGGCGCCACTGGAATGTTGATTAATGAATGCATCTGCATGGATGGATATAAAAATATCAGCATTGTATTTGCGCGCAATGTTCAAACGCTCGCGTAATCCTACATAATAATCACCATCACGCGTAAGCACCGCTTTCATGCCTGGCTCGCGATCGATAATTTGTTTTAGCTTCTGGGCAATAGCCAGTACAACGTGTTTTTCAGCATGGCGATTTGGCCCGACAGCTCCGGGATCTTTACCACCATGACCAGGATCTAAAACCACCACAATGTCGCGAGATGATGCGCGCAGATTTTGCGTTACGCGCAAGGGAGGCGGTTTCTTGCCTGCAGGCATTGCCTTGCTGATATCCATTTTCAGTGGCGATGGTCTAACTAAAGTTCTTGGCGCGGCTTGTTTTTCGAGTTCTAAACGTAATTCACGTGCTGCCGGCAGTGAGCGCAAGCGAATAGGATTGCTGAGATCAAACACAATGCGAAGATTTTTTCTATCATCATAGCCGCTGCGTACCCGCGTTATTAACGGGTGTCCATGGATTAAATTTTGCAAATCTAGCGCATTGGCGGATTTACCTAAATCCACCACCAGACGTTCTGGGTTGGGCAAAATAAATACATGATGAATGTATGGATGATTAAATTTAAAATGGATTGCCGTAACATTTTTTTGTTCGCTAACTGCAAATGACGTCAATTCGGTCACCATGCCTGCCGGCCTTGGGTTTGCCTGGGCTGCCCATGAGAAACTAAACAAGGCGAGAAGCAAAAAGACAAACTCGAAATATGCAAAAGCGCGTTCAACAGTGCTCGGTATGTCTCTTGCGATTGACATTTGTATGGGAGCTGGTTGCATGCTCATGATTCACCTGCAAGGCAAGTCAAAATTTCAATACCCGCAGGACTAAAAGCATGAGCATGCATTTCTCGTCCTACGCCTTTCATCATTAAAGTAAAGCCAATATCTGCAAAATCAAGACAATGAACACGCTCTGGCCACTCGATACAACAAATTACATTATCTGCAAAATAATCGCGAAAACCAATGTATTCAAGTTCTGATTCATCGTGAATTCGATATAAATCAAAATGATGAATATGCATGTTAGGGAGTTGATAGCTTTCTACCAAAGAAAACGTCGGGCTTTTTATCGCTGCTTTTATGCCCAAACTTTGCAGCAGGGCGCGGATGAACGTGGTTTTCCCGGCACCGATTTCGCCACTGAATGTAAGAGTCAACGGTGCGTACAAACACGCAGCCAAGCGCTGGGCTGTGTATTTACTCGCGTCTTCATTTGCTAAATTAATTATTAAGTTCATCGAGAATTGATTAATTGACGTAAATAAGGCATCAAGTCACTTGCCAATAAACCACGCTCACCTTTTTCGTGAACGGCTCTATCGGCTGCATAAGCATGCAGCCATACCCCAAGCTTTGCCGCATCCTGCAGCGTCAACCCCTGGGCAATTAAACCACCAAGCACACCGCTTAACACATCGCCCATGCCAGCACTTGCCATGCCAGGGTTTCCGGCAGTACACAAATAAACTTTATCTGCACTGGTGCACACCACCGTACCCGCGCCCTTCAAAACGATTTGGCCGCCATATTGTTGCTGGATGTGTTCTGCTGCCTTTAAACGATTATTTTGAATCTCCGTGGCTGTACATGCTAATAAGGCAGCCGCTTCGCCAGGATGCGGCGTTAATATCCAATTATCATCGTACTGGGGATTTTGTGCGAGCATATGCAAAGCTGAAGCATCAATCACCAAAGGTAATTGGGCGGCTATAACCGTCGCAAACAAAGCTTTTGCCCAGGCATTATCTCCAAGGCCGGGTCCCACTATACAAATCGAAGCACGCGCCAGCAGAGGCATTAAGTCATTAGCATCTGCGACCCCGTAAATCATCGCTTCAGGTAAAAGCGGTAAAACCTTACCGGCATGCTCTGGCCATGTGGCCACCGTTACCATCCCTGCCCCAATTTTTAACGCAGCCAGGGCAGCCAAATACACGGCTCCCGGCATGCCTGGTCCGCCGCCAATTACAAGAACATGGCCAAACATACCTTTGTGTGAATTCCTTGGACGCGCAACGATACCGGTTAATAATTGTTTATCCAAGGCACAAATAGCGGGGATTTTCGCTAAACAAGGCTCTAATTTCAAGCTGTCGCAAATAATTTTTCCACAAAAATCAGGACCATTTAAAGTATAAAGACCAAATTTACGGGCAATAAACGTGACGGTGACTGTAGCCCGAACACAAGTTCCAAATATCCGTCCCGTATCGGCATCTAATCCTGATGGAACATCAATAGCTAAAACCGGCAAACCGCTGTCATTAATATGGTTTATGGCTTGTGCAATAGGCCCTTTTACCTCGCCTTGAACGCCTATACCCAATAACCCATCAACAATCAGTTCAATGTTATCCTCGATGGGATCTTCAATATATTGGCAAGGAATGCCAGCAGCAATTGCGGTCACAGCGGCATGCCGTGCGGCAGGTGGCAAATTTTCGATGGACTTATATTGATAAATAGTAACCGCTAATCCATGTTGACGGGCAAGATATGCTAAAACGTAAGCATCCCCGGCATTATTTCCTCCACCGCAAAATACAGCAATGGAGTGAACTTCACGGTAGAAGGTTTGCAATGCAGCAAATGCCGCTTGGCCGGCACGAGCCATCAACTCATCCTCAGTCAATCCCAGCTCATCAACGGCATTGCGTTCGCAAATACGAATATCCTTGATTAAATAAAATCCAGTTGCAGCCATGTGATTATGCTCCTGCCCAGAGGATTGCAGCAGTCGGTAAAAACAACTGCTGTAACATGCAGAATTATTTAACCAATTTTAACTTAGGTTTCCCAGTTCCCTTCTCGGAGTTGCTCGCAGGTGGAGGAGTTGTACCGCCTTCATCGTCTTCTGCAAACTCCATCCCCCTGCCATTTTCTTTTGCATAAATTGCCAGAACAGCGCTTGGTGGCAAACAAATTTGCGTAGCTATTCCAGAAAACCGGGCAGTAAATAAAATTTTATCGTTTTCCAGATGCAAACCACGACATGCTTTTGGAGATATGTTCAGCACAATACGGCCACCGTCTACATATTCCTGGGGCACTTGCACAGAAGCCGCATCCGCATTGACCAAAAGATATGGCGTCAAGTCATGATCGATAATCCAATCATAAATTGCCCGAATGAGGTAGGGTTTGTTGGAAGTCATTGTCGTCATTATGCTGCCCTTAGTTGCCTCTCTGCATCGGTAAGGCTGGTTTGAAACGAATCCTTCTTAAACAAGCGTTGCATGTAAGCATGCAAACCTTTGGCTTCAGCAGGAATATTTATACCCAATTGCGGCAAACGCCAAAGCAGCGGTGCCAAAGTGCAATCAAGCAAGGAAAATTCTTCACTGATGAAATAAGGTTTGTCTGCAAACACTGGTTCAAGATTTAATAAACTTTCAAGCAATAATCCACGAGCACCGTCTGCATCTTCATTCTTGTAGATGCGATGCAACAATGAAAACCAATCTTGCTCGATGCGGTGCATCATTTTACGCGTTTCTGCACGCGCTACCGGATAAACTGGTAGTAACGGCGGGTGCGGGAAGCGCTCGTCCAGATATTCCATAATAATCCGCGCTTCATACAATACTAATTCACGGTCGATTAAAGTAGGTACGGTACCGTAGGGATTTACTGCCAACAAATCGCCAGGCACCTCCCCTTGTTTGGCCGGCATGATTTCAACATTCACGCCTTTTTCGGCAAGTACAATTCTGACTTGATGACTGTAAACATCATCACTGTCAGAATACAAAGACATAATAGTACGCTTTGCAACAATAGCCATTCAAAACTCCTCATTATTCATTAGCACGGGCAGCAGCATTGGATCCTGAAATAATTAACCAGAATATTCATAACACGCGCCATTACTTATAATTCATTACCGAGATGAAACGGCCTGGGAATAAAGATAGACCGTTGTATTTCAGCTACAGATTCATCATCTGCCAGCAAAACTTAATTAAAATATTTAAACCAAAGGTCACTATTTTAGCATATTTTCATCATTCGTGCTGACTTTAGACATAATTAAGATAAATTAATGTATTTTACGCCAATATATTCTTTTTAACAGATAAGCTAAAACCGCAAGCATGCTTAAGAAAATAATTACAATAACTCCCAGTTGATAACGGATCAATTTGACCGGTTCACCGACATACACCAGAAAAGTAATCAAATCCTCCAGCGCACTGTCGAATTGTTGCTGTGTCATTTCTCCACTTTCCAACAATATCAAATTAAAGTTGTCAGGTTCTTGCGAAGCACCATGACGCCTCACTGCAATTACCTCGCCCTGCAATGGAGCCAAAACATTGGGCATTGCCACATCCTGAATGAGTAAGTTATTGGCGCCGAAAGGTCTTTTTTTGTCAATGTAAAAACTTTTCAAGTACGTATATAACCAGTTTGGCCCGCGTTCGCGAGCCGATAAAGACAGGTCAGGTGGCAATCTGCCAAACCACTGTCTGGCATCTTCTTCAGGCATGCTGATTTGAATCGGGTCGTATACGGTTGCTGCAGTAAAAATGAGATTGTTTTTTAATAAATCGCTGTCGATTTGACCATCAAATGTAGTCAAGCCCAAATCTTTTGCCATATGGTTATAACGCATGTGCCGCAATGCATGGCAGCCGGAACAATAATTCATAAACATTTTGGCTCCACGCTGCAATTTGGTTTTATCCCGCAAATCAATTTTTATGGATTTTAACTCCACTTCCGCCGCCGCTTGCACCGAGCTTGCCAGCACCAATGCCAGAAAATAAAAAATAGTTTTCCTCATATGCTTATCCTTTCTGGTAAGGGTTTGCAATTTTCACGGCGTGTATAAAAGGGCATCAGTAAAAAATATGCAAAATAAATAACCGTGCAAATCCGTGTCAACCATTGTTTTGCAGGCGTGATGTTCACTGTGCCCATATAGCCTAAAATAAAAAAGCTCATGACAAATAGGGCTAAAGCAACTTTTGAATAAATCCCCTTGTAGCGGGTTGAGCGAACAGGACTGCGATCAAGCCAGGGGACAAAAAATAAAATGACTATACTGGCTAGCATCACAATAACACCGAATAATTTATCCGGAATGCCTCGTAACATGGCATAAAAAGGTGTCATATACCAAACGGGGGCAATGTGCTCAGGGGTAGTTAATGGGTTGGCAGGGGCAAAGTTTGCATGTTCCAGGAAGTAACCTCCCATTTCGGGTGAGAAAAAAACAATAGCAAAAAAAAGAATGAAAAAAACCACAATGCCAAAAAAATCCTTTACCGTATAGTAAGGATGAAATGGGATGCCATCAAGCGGCCGTCCTTGCCCATCATGAAATTTCTTAATATCCACACCTAACGGGTTATTTGAACCCACTTTATGCAGCGCAACCAAATGTAAAAATACGAGCAAAAGCAACATGAGCGGAACACCAATCACATGCAAGGCAAAAAATCGTTGTAGCGTGGCATTAGCCACATTGTAATCCCCACGCAGCCACGTCATCACACTTTCACCGACAAAAGGTATGGCCCCGAAGAGAGAGGTGATAACTTGCGCCCCCCAATAAGACATTTGCCCCCACGGCAGCAAATATCCGAAAAAAGCCTCAGCCAAGAGTAAAACAAACAAAAAAACCCCTAAAATCCATACCAATTCACGGGGTTTTTGATGCGATCCGTACAGCAGACTGCGAAACATGTGCAAATAAACTACAATGAAAAAAGCGGATGCTCCCGTTGAATGCATGTAACGCAGTAACCACCCGTAATTTACATCGCGCATGATGTATTCGACCGAATTAAACGCATCAGCAGCCGTGGGTGTGTAAAACATCGTCAACCATAATCCGGTAATGAGCTGGTTGGCCAATACGACTATGGCTAATGAACCGAAAAAATAATAAAAATTAAAATTTTTTGGCGCATAATACTCACTCGCATGCTGCTTCCAAGTAGTCAGCAATGGAAAGCGATCGTCAAGCCACTTCAACAATCCGTTCATTGTTAATAATCCTATTTTTCGTCTTCGCCGATTATAATGGTATGGTCGTTGATAAAACGATAAGGAGGAACAGCCAAATTGATTGGCGCCGGCACACTCTTAAAGACCCGCCCCGCCAGATCAAAGCTGGAACCATGGCATGGGCAAAAAAAACCACCTGGCCAGTCGGGGCCTAATTCTTTTTCGTACGGCTTATATTTGGGAGAACAGCCAAGATGAGTGCATATGCCGATTAGCACCAAATATTCAGGCTTAATGGAACGATATTGATTGCGTGCATACTCAGGTTGCTGCTCAACTAAGGATTCTGGATCGCGCAAACGGGATTCGATATCGTTTAAATGCTTCAGCATTTCTTGGGTGCGACGGATAATCCAGACGGGCTTGCCCCGCCACTCGACAGTTGCTTGCTGTCCCGGTTCGAGTTTAGATAAATCGACTTCAACAGGGGCGCCCGCCGCTTGTGCTTTCGCACTTGGCATCCACGATGAAATAAATGGAGTAAGCGCGCAAACAGCTCCAACTCCCCCCAACACGCCGGTTGCTGTTAGCAAAAAACGCCTTCGTTGTTCATCGACAAGATCATCGTGGACTTCGGAATTTGAGCCGGGTTCAATTTCATGATTCACGCCACATCATCCTGATATGCAAAGATTAGTATTTTATATCAAAGAATTGCATGTTTGGAAACGACATAAATAAAAAACCCCGCATGATGCGGGGTTTTTTGCATAATTTTGCTTTAACGCTTGGAGTATTGGGTTGCACGTCTTGCTTTGTGTAAACCCACTTTTTTCCTTTCTACGCGACGAGGATCACGTGTGAGCAAACCACGAGCGCGGAGTTTTCTTCTAAATGAATCTGGATTTGGTTCAGAAGCTTCAGGCAGATCCTGTTCGTCATACTCGACCAGGGCTCGAGCAATACCTAAACGAATTGCACCAGCTTGACCAGAAATTCCGCCGCCGACAACGGTTGCATAAATGTCAAACTTATTTAGAACATCAACTGTTTCTAATGGTTGTCTTATAATCATGCATGCGGTTTCACGACCAAAATATTCTTCCAAAGCACGGTTATTGACTTTTATTTGACCTTTACCAGGGCGTAAAAAAACCCTTGCTACCGAGCTCTTTCTACGACCAGTGCCATAGTATTGCTGCATTTCAGCCATAATACTTATTCCTCAATCTCAAGTTTTTTAGGTTGCTGTGCAGCATGCGGATGCTCAGCACCTACGTAAATTTTTAACTTACGATACATTTCTCGGCCCAGTGGGTTTTTCGGAAGCATGCCTTTCACTGCGCGCTCAATGATTCGCTCAGGATTTGTTTCCTGTAATTTATCAAAAGAAACAGATTTTATACCACCAGGAAAACCAGAGTGGTGATAATACATTTTTTCTTTAAACTTACGGCCTGTTACCATCACTTTTTCTGCATTGGTAACAATGATGTAATCGCCGGTATCCACGTGAGGGGTATATTCGGCCTTATGTTTGCCACGTAAACGTCGTGCGATTTCAGTGGCAAGACGCCCCAACACTTGTTCGCTGGCATCGACCACATACCAATCACGCTTTACTTCATGTGGCTTGGCGCTAAATGTTTTCATTAACTAACTCCGTACCGCCTTAAAATAGTAATCTTCAATCTTGGACGGGCGATTTTAACCAAAACTGGATGAACCTACAAGTAGGAAAACAAAATTTATGACATAGTATTTTATTGAGATCGGATTTTTAACCTTGAGCCGGGAAATCTGAATCGATTAATAACCGCTGTACGACTTCTCCATTAATCAACTGACTGCTGATGATCTCATCTATGTCATCGGAAGAAGCGTAAGTATACCATACTCCTTCCGGATAAATCACTATGCAAGGCCCTAAACTGCAACGTCCCAAACATCCTGATTGGCTCACTCGGACCTTTCCCGGACCAAACAAGTCCAGGTCTTTTAATTTATCTTTTAAATAATCAAAATAATGCTCAGCGCCTGCATTTGCACAGCATTTTTTGCCGGGGGCTTTCTGATTAGTGCATATAAAAATATGTTTTGCATAAAAAGACAAAATCAAATCCTCGTGAAAATTAGGAAAGTTGGCGGCTTAGAATTTGGACAAGATAAATCTACTCAGCGTTCAGTTATTGCCGTGTTTCTATTTTGGTTTTTAATTTAAGCCCCGGCTTAAACGTAACGACCCGGCGTGCTTCAACCGGGATTTCTTGCCCAGTTTTTGGATTTCTGCCCGGCCGCTGGGGTTTGTCGCGTAAGGTAAAATTACCAAACCCGGACAATTTTACATGCTGGCCATTTTCCAAGGCATAGCGGAGCTCTTCAAAAAATTGCTCAACAATTTCCTTGGCATCCGGTTTGGCCAGTCCGATTTCACTACATAAGGCATCAGCAATAATGGCTTTACTCAAGGCATTCACGATTAGTCCCTCAATGTAATGGCAAACTTTTGATCCAGTGTTGTAATTATAGCATCGATTGCCGCATTGATCTCTGCATCGACCAGAGTGCGATTATCATCTTGCAAAATCAATGTGATAGCCAGGCTTTTTTTATCTGCAGGTATAGAACCGCCTTTATAAACGTCAAACACATCAAATGCCTTCAACCAACCTGGCTGCACCGTTTCCCGCACAATTTCTTCGATTTGTTGTGCCGTGATTTCCTCACTTACCAACAAAGACAGATCGCGTTTAATTTGTGGGTATTTGGAAATGGGCTTGTAGCGCCTATCTGTTTTTTCTAAAAAAGGAACAGCTGAGAGTTCAAATGCAAATACTTCACTGCTTAAATCCAAAGCATCCAACAATCGGGGGTGTAAGGCACCTAGCCAACCTGCTTTCTTGCCATTAAGAATAATCTGCGCAGATTGCCCTGGATGTAGGGCCGGATGTACAGCAGGTACAAATCGCACGTCTTGGATATGAAACGCTGCAAACAGCGCTTGTAAATCGCCTTTTACATCATAAAAATCGAATTTTCTGGACATTTCACTCCAGTTTTGTGTGCCATGCTCTCCTGCGGCTAATCCTGCCAAGCATAATTCTTCCTGTAAGTTTTCTTCATCCACTTTAAAAACCACGCCTGCTTCAAAAAGCCGAATGCTGGTTTGCTGGCGATGCGCATTATAAATCATCGACGCAAGCAACCCTGGCCACATTCCCGCACGCATTTGCGACAGCTCCTGCGAAATAGGATTTAACAATTGCATAGCGTGGGCCTGCGGGTAAATTGCTTCTTGCAGTTCCGGATCAACGAAACTGTAACTAATTGTTTCAAAATAGCCGCGGGATTTAAAAAAAACAGATGCCTGTGTTATAAATTGCTCTTCAGGATTTATTTCTCCTGCCGTAACGGTGCTTATCATCGGGTCTGCAATAATATTTTCATAACCGTGCAAACGAATAATTTCCTCAACCAAATCAACTTCATGCCGAATATCGAAGCGATGCGCAGGCACTTGTATCTCCCAGTTGGCTTCACTGCACATCACATTCATGCCCAGGTTTTGTAAAATCGTCTCCATTTCAGCCTGCGACACGTGCACACCACTCAAACGTTCGACTTTTTCCGGGTTAAACTGGATGACTACCGCTTGTGGGAGGAATTCCGTTTTATTGCAAACAGAAATCGGGCCTGCCTCACCGCCTGCAATTGCTTGCAATAATTCCGTAGCGCGTTCCAGTGCCAAGGTCTGGATGGTCGGATCCACACCCCGTTCAAAGCGCTGTGAAGAATCCGTACATAAGCCATAACGTCTGGCAACACCTGCAATAGTGGTCGGATTGAAAAAAGCGCTTTCCAAGAAAATATGAGTTGTTTCTGCTTGTACTGAACTGGCTTCGCCGCCCATTATCCCAGCAATTGCTAATGGTTTTTCTTGATCAGCAATGACCAAAACATCTTTCCCCAGGCGTACAGCTTGTCCATTTAGCAATTCCAACTCTTCGTTTTCCTCGCTGAAACGGACTTGAATATTTCCTGCAAGCGTTTGCAAATCAAATGCGTGCATGGGCTGCCCTAATTCCAGCATTACAAAATTGGTCACATCAACCACCGGATGCAATGGACGAATACCGCTGCGCCGTAAGCGCTCTTTCATCCACACAGGCGTAACCGCATGTGCACTAATCCCTGTAATCACCCGGCCGCAATATTGTGGGCACGCGTGTTCTGCTATTAAGTCTATTTTTACCATTGCATCGGTTTGCGGTTGTACTGATTTAACCGATACGGGTTTTAAGGTAAGCTTGGTTAACGCAGCCACTTCTCGCGCGATCCCTATTACGCTAAAACAATCGGCACGATTGGGAGTTAAATCAATGTCCAAGACATGATCGTGCAACGATAAATATTCGCGCACATCGATGCCTGGCGGTGCATCTTCTGGTAATTCCAAAATGCCATTTGAGCTTTCTTCCAATTTAAGCTCCGCTGCCGAACACAGCATTCCTTGAGAAATTTCACCGCGCAACTTCGTTTCTTTTATATGAAGACCCCCAGGCAAATGAGCTCCTGGTAGAGCCAATGCAACTTTAAGATTTGCTCGCACATTTGCAGCGCCGCACACCACTTTAAGCATGCCGTTTCCTGTGTTCACTTCGCACAGGGTTAATTTATCGGCTTGCGGGTGCGGTTTGGTTTCTACCACTTCCGCAACAATGACGTGGTCAAATTCGCCAGCCACAGGATTGCGTGCATCAACCTCCAATCCAGCCATGGTCAACTGAGCAGCCAACTGCTCCCCCGTCAAAGCGGGATTAACCCATTCACGCAACCACAATTCACTTACTTTCATGAAAATTCCTCAGATTCTGGCTAGATTAGAATTGCTTTAAGAAAGCCATGTCATTCTCAAACATCATGCGCAAGTCATCGATGCCGAAATACAGCATGGCCAAGCGATCCATGCCCATCCCGAAAGCCCATCCTTGATATTCATCAGGTGATATTTGCACCGCTTTAAGGACGTTGGGATGCACCATTCCGCAACCAAGGACTTCAAGCCAACCGGTATATTTACAGGAGCGGCATCCTTCTCCTGAACACTGTGTGCATTCAATATCAACTTCCGCAGAAGGCTCTGTAAATGGAAAATAAGAAGCTCGGAAACGTACCGCTAATTTACGCCCGAAAAAATGGGCAAAAAAATCTTGCAACAATCCTTTTAACCCAGCCAAGGTGGCTTGTTTGTCAATAAGCAATCCTTCCACTTGATGGAACATGGGAGTATGGGTCATGTCCGAATCGCAACGGTATACACGACCTGGAGCAATTAAGCGAAACGGTGGCTTGCGATTTTCCATCACATGGATTTGTACCGGGGAAGTATGGGTTCGCAGCAGGCGGCCATCACCAAAATAAAACGTATCGTGCATTGCACGCGCCGGATGATGTTCCGGAATATTTAATGCTTCAAAATTATAAAATTCGGTTTCAATTTCAGGGCCTGAGACAATATCAAAACCTAAGCGACTAAAGTAGTCATTAATGAATTGTTTGACTTGGGTGACTGGGTGCAGCGATCCGGATTGTTTTAAACGTCCCGGTAAAGTGACGTCTATTTTTTCTGCAGATAATTTTTGTTGCAGCAGTTCTTCTTTAAGTTGCAGCAATTTATGTTCTATGCGTGCGCTGATTTCACGCTTTGCTTCGTTAACCAATTGGCCTGCTTTAGGCTTTTCTGCGGCAGGCAATTGTGCCAATCCTTTTAACAGATCGGTTAATTTGCCTTTTTTACCTAGATAATCGACGCGAATAGTTTCCAGGTTGCTTATATCAGCAGCATTGTCGATGGCTGCAAACGCTTCTTGTTGTAACCTCGTGATGTCTTGCATAGTGAGCCTACAAGAAAAAGGAGGCCAAAGCCTCCTAGTTAGAATTTATGGTACATTAGGATGCAAGTGCTGCTTTGGCAAGCTCTGCAATGGCTGCGAAAGCTGTTTTATCGTGAACGGCCATATCTGCCAGTACCTTACGATCCAATTCGATTTCGGCTTTCTTCAAACCATCGATCAAACGGCTGTAGGATAAACCGCACTCTCTAGCTTGTGCATTAATACGGGTAATCCATAACGCACGAAACTGTCTTTTTCTTTGGCGGCGGTCACGATAAGCATATTGACCTGCCTTAATAACGGCTTGCTTGGCAACTCGATAAACCCGGCTGCGGGCACCGTAATAACCTTTGGCTTGGCTTAAAACTTTTTTATGACGAGCTTTTGCTGTCACTCCGCGTTTAACTCTTGGCATAATTCATTCTCCCCCTTAACTACCATGCAACATGCGCTCAGCAAGACGAGCATCACATGATTTTAAAGTGCCTGAAGCAACACGCAGATGACGTTTTTGCTTGGTTGATTTCTTAGTGAGGATATGGTTGCGGTACGCACCACGACGCTTCACTGCCCCACTTGCTGTTTTTCGGAAGCGTTTATGCGCTCCACGATGTGATTTTAATTTCGGCATAACAAATACTCCGCATTAATGATTTGTCTGAAGGCGGACACATTCGGCTATAAACTGCAGAATGTGAATTTCAGTCATGCTTGGTGAAGTGAATCATTCAGATTAACAGAAAGCACCCAGACAAATTTACAATTGCTACTTCGTTTTCTTTGGGGACAACACCATCATCAACTGGCGACCTTCGCGTTTGGCTTGCTGCTCAACTACTGCGAACTCAGCCGTATCCTGCTGCAAACGCTCGATAATTTTCATGCCAATATCTTGGTGCGCTACTTCACGTCCACGAAAACGCAGCGTGATTTTGACTTTATCCCCGTGATTAAGGAAACGTATCAGGTTGCGTAGCTTGACCTGATAATCCCCTTCTTCCGTCGTGGGACGGAATTTCAGCTCTTTGACTTGAATTTGCTTTTGCTTTTTTCGAGCTTCTGCTTGCTTCTTGCTTATTTCAAAGAGAAATTTACCATAATCCATAATCCGGCATACAGGTGGCTTGGCCGTTGGTGAAATTTCTACCAAATCCAAACCACTTTCCTCTGCAGCACGCAAAGCTTCCCGTGTTGATACTATCCCCGCCTGGTTGCCATCTACATCAATTAAGCGTACTTCAGGTACATTGATCTGTTCATTAATTCGCGCGCGATCGCCGTCACGCTTAGTTGATGCACTAATGGTCAACCCTCCTCAACGTTAGTTTGCACAACACTCTTTGCATTAATTTCCTGCTGCAGAGTACTATAAATATCATCGATTGTCATTGTGCCCAAATCCCGACCATCGCGACTGCGCACAGTAACCAAATTATTTTCTACCTCTTTATCACCAATAATGAGCAAATAAGGTATCTTTTGCAAAGTATGCTCGCGAATTTTAAAGCCAATTTTCTCATTTCTCAAGTCAAAATTGGCACGAACCCCTTTATTTTGTAAAAATTGCTTCACTTTTGCAGCATATTCATGCTGCTTTTCGCTGATGGTCAACACTGAAACTTGCATCGGTGCAAGCCATAATGGCAAATTACCAGCATAATGTTCAATTAAAATCCCCATGAACCGCTCAAACGATCCCAGGATAGCACGATGCAGCATAACGGGAGTTTGTTTGCTATTGTCTTCTGCCACAAATTGCGCCCCCAGGCGCTCTGGCATGGAAAAATCCACCTGAATGGTACCACACTGCCAAATACGGCCCAGGCAATCCGTGAGCGAGCACTCGATTTTTGGCCCATAAAATGCCCCTTCGCCATGCGCATCTTGCCACTCAATGCCCCGGCTCCTCATGGCTTGTTGCAAAGCGGCTTCTGCCTTGTCCCAGACAGCATCTGCACCTACGCGCTTTTCAGGGCGTAATGCCAAGCGATAAATGATATTGCTAAAGCCAAAATCAGCATATACCGATTGCACAAGTTCGAGCATCATGGCTACTTCAGATTGAATTTGATCCTCAGTACAAAAAATATGCGCGTCATCTTGTACCATATTGCGTACACGCATTAGCCCATGCAATGCGCCTGAAGGTTCGCAACGGTGACAATTACCAAATTCGGCTAGACGCAAAGGTAAATCACGGTAACTTTTAAGCCCTTGATTATAGACTTGAATATGGCAAGGGCAATTCATTGGTTTCACCGCATAAAGCCGGTTTTCGGTTTCGGTAATAAACATTTCATCGCGGAAATTATCCCAATGCCCTGATTTCTCCCATAGGGAACGGTCAACTAATTGTGGGGTTTTAATTTCTTCATAACCGAAATCCTTGAGCCGACCGCGCATGTATTCTTCAAGGATCCTATAAATAGTCCATCCTTTCGCATGCCAAAACACCATGCCGGGCGCAATGTCCTGAAAATGAAATAAATCCAATGCCTTGCCTAATTTTCGATGATCGCGTTTTTCCGCTTCTTCCAAACGATGCAAGTAAGCATCCAGCGATTTTTTGTCGGCCCAAGCAGTACCATAGATGCGCTGCAGCATTTCATTGCGAGCATCACCTCGCCAATAAGCCCCTGCCAGCTTGGTCAATTTAAATGCCTTTAAAAAACCAGTTGCCGGAACATGCGGCCCGCGGCATAAATCTTCAAAATCACCCTGACGATACAAAGAAATGGTTTGGTTTTCCGGAATTTCAGCAATAATTTTCGCCTTATATTCTTCTCCCAATCCTTTGAAATAGTTTATCGCTTCATCCCGCGGTAATTCACGCCGGGTTACAGGATAATTGGCTTTCGCCAACTCTTTCATTTTATTTTCGATGGCTTCTAAATCTTCTGGGGTAAAAGGACGCGCATAGGCAAAATCATAATAAAATCCATCTGCAACCACAGGACCGATGGTTACTTGAGCTGTTGGAAACAATAACTTTACGGCTTGAGCCAATAAATGCGCCGTGGAATGCCGAATAACCTCAAGGCTTTCCAGATCTTTCTCGGTCAGAATAATCAACGAGCAATCTTGCGTGAGAGGGTAGCTAACATCAACCATACACCCGTCCACCTTTCCGGCAATGGCTGCTCTTGCCAATCCAGGACTAATGCTGGCTGCGACGTCTAAAACAGTTAAAGGGTTTTCAAAATGTTTAACGCTTCCGTCAGGCAATTTAATATTGGGCATCTTGTTCCCTCTTGATTCGCAATGAAAATAAGCTTGTTAGCTTACAAGCTTAATGTAAGAGATCCAACAAAAAAAAACCCTGCATAGCAGGGTTAACTTGGTAGGCACGAGTGGGATCGAACCACCGACCACCACCATGTCAAGGTGGTGCTCTACCACTGAGCTACGTGCCTATAATTCATTCTACAATAGTAATTGTTGGCTATTATATCAAGGTACTTATGCAAAGCAAACTCTTTTGTAGATTAATCTCATTAATCCTTACCATTGTGGAAATGATTTATTTGTGTAAATGCGAGTTTGAGCGCATCATGGTCCAACTCGGTTTTTACAAGTCGCCCATGTAAATCCTCCAGGCGGAAAAATCCTAGCGGATGGGTAATGGCAACCAAGCCTTGCAGTGGGGAAAATACAGCAGTCTTGGCATAGCTTCCTAATAAAATAATTTCTCGTGGCTCGGCAGAATTGAGGTTTTTCCCCAAGCTGTAATCGTGCAGCGGATTTTTAACTTTTAATATCTCCTGCAAAAGAGTTGGCACGAAATCGTAGTGGCTGGTCACGTGCTGATAGTCAACACGTTCATGCTGCCTGGGCCAATGAACTACCATGGGGACATGAGTTTGCGCTGCAGTAAAATTACTGTTATGCCCCCAGTAGCCTAAACCATTGTCATCAAATTCTTCGCCGTGATCGGAAGTAAATACGATCAAGGTGTTATCCAAAGAATTTTGCCGGCTTAACTCGGACAAAATTTCTTTGACCAAGCCATCTATAAAATACAATGCGTTGTAATATTGATTACGATACTGCAATTGGGCTTTTTTATTATGCAAGCTTAAATGGCTAACTCGGGCGGCAGGCTTAAATGGCGGATTGAATGCTTCATCCGGATAAGTGTAGGAATGTGCGCTGTCATAAAAAATGAAAGCAAAATAAGGCTTTTTATTCGCACTGGATTTTCTCATGAATTCTTTAAGGCGTTGTGTAGCTGCCTTATCACGCTCAGCGCTATTATTTCCGGGAGTATTGGGTTCAAATTCGCGCACATTCACAAAAGCCGTGCGATGAAATGGCGGCGATATAGCCGATGCGCTGGGGAAAACACCGACTTCATAACCTTGCCGATAAAGCATATTGAATAATACGGGACCTATTCCGGCTTGATAAAACGCATCAAAATCACCCGGATTGACACTATAAAAAAGGCTGAATAATCCGGCGCGGGTGCAATTGCCGCCACTATAATGCTGGGTATAATGGCTGGCACGCTCACTGAATGCTGCGATGTTTGGAGTATATTGTTCATTTAACCCATCATAGCGCCATGCATCAATGGCAATGACTAAGATGTTGGGTTTTCCTGCCATTTCCTGGGTTTGCAAAGGCTGCAACGGATATTGCAGCCGTGCGGAAGGCATTGTTAATTGCGCTTGTCTATTATTAACGTCAAGCAAATGATAACGGGCAAAAAATCGTTTTGCTGTTATACCAAAAAAACCAGGTGACAATTCCGTGGGCAATAATATTCTGGGTTCATAAACCGCATCTGCCCAAGCATAAGCACTTTGCGTTAAGATAATAAAAGTCATTACCGCGACTTGGGTAAAAATTGCAAACCGCTGTACATTCGCCTGCACGTTTCGAGCGATTTTATATAATGCTATTTGCAGCATAAAAATTAATGCAAACACAGCGCTTAAACTTAAGTATTCACTCATGGTGAGGGCAAATATTTGTCCCCGAGCCGGACTCAGCATCATGGCAAGCAAAGTCATATTAATGTGGGTACGGAAATAAAGGTAAGTAAATGCATCCAGAACCAGGCAAAATAAACCCGTGACTGCAAAACTTAAGGCAAGCTTCGCCGCACTTAGCCTTTTAAAGCTTGCCCAATATAACAAATACGGTGCGGCAAACAGCAGCAACCAAGAAATCAAACCGGCATGGCCCAGGCTTAACAGGATAAAATAAAGCAAAGATACGGTATCTTGCGCTAAGGATTTATCACCATACGCCAAAAAAAGAATGCAAAACAAAGGATAATTGAACAGCCAAAATAAAATTAATTGCCGCTGCCTGGCCATAAGATTTTTCATGAAGTTACCAATCGAAAACAAGCGCTATCACCGCAAGAACGCATTTACAAGCATAATTTTTATCCATTGTAAAACAGTTACCCTTTTTTGCGCAATTTTATGGCAGCGTTTTAGGTTCTGTCGACATTTATCTTAACCAAAGGGCGGTTGCAGCAATATAAATGAACGATAAAAAAGATTGAGCAAGTTTATCATATCGTGTTGCCACTCTTCTAAAATGTTTGAGTTTATT
>NZ_RZGS01000003.1 GCF_003989745.1 Legionella septentrionalis | reverse complement strand
CCAATGTATTAAATATCATTTGCCAGATTCCTTTCTTGGACCAACGTATAAATCGTTTATGAACTGTAGACCACTTACCATATTTCTCAGGCAATGACCTCCATTTTGCACCATTCCGAGCCATCCACATTATACCTTCTACAAAAAGCCGGTTGTCTGATCCCTCCGACCAGGATCCCCCGACTTACCTGGTAAGCAATCTTTAATCCTGTTCCATTCATCATCTGTAAGCATAAAACCACCTTGTCATTTCTATCGCAGATTATACACAATCATCAATGTCGACAGAACCTAGTTCAAGATCTCTTTTGCTCATCATTTCTGCCAAGTCTCGATAACTAATTCCATATTTGCAATACCAACGCACACATTGCATCATCACTTCTCCATGGAAATGACGCCATTTAAATGCTGTAGGTTTTTTGGAGCGCATTTTCTATTCTATTGTCGGACAAGATTGCTTTAAGTATAAACTATTGCCCGTTTTTGCAACGGAGCCTTCATGATTTGTTTTTGATTGCACGGGACTGCTAACTGGTGAAAAAAAATTAAATGGCGTAAGAGAAATCGGTGTTTGCTCACGAGATCCCACACTAGTTGAAGATGAGGCGATAGTCTCTTGGTTTTCAGCTGAAATGACTTTATTCATTAAAGACTCAGCGCTGACTTTTTCGATGATTTTGTCGACTTCTTCTTCGGTCATAAAGTCATCAAAAAAATCGTCATCTAAGATATTATTTGTGGTGATGGCTTGCGCTCGATTTTTAATGGCATTCCAGTATTTTAGGTCTTCTTCAGAAAGAGGCGGTAAAGACTCAATATCTGCTAGGCTTAACTCTTCCATTAATGCATCGTAATTATTAATAACTACAAATGGCCCTACTAATTTAATCACAAGTTTGTCGGATTCAAAATCAACAGTATGTTTATTGTATTCTCTTAGAATCGCTCTGAATAAATACGCAGCTCGTCTAAGAGATTGTTGTTGTAGCTGCGTTACTTGCTCACTCTCTAAAAATTCAGGGGAATAGAATGAAGCGATTACTACGTCATCAACCCGATAGAAAGGATATGTCCTATAGTCTAAATCCCCATACAACTTTTTAAATTCTCGGTAAACATTTAGGTAGTTTTCTTGGTAGACCTGATCACGGTTTTGTTTTTTAAAATCTTGTGATGTGGGCTCTAAGAAGCCTGCAAGAGCCGCCTTTTTGCCATTTATCTTACCAAGTGCTGCAGAAATATCTTTCTCGCTCATTCCCTTTCTTGCAGCTGCAAAACCTTTTTTGTATTGTTCTATTTGGTCTGTGTTATAAATCTTGCTTAGCTTTTCCACAGAGGGCAAGTTTCTCCCATCAAGGGCCAAGGAATATCCTCTCTGATAAGCTTTTTTAAGCAATCGTTCCTCTTTTGTTGTCTCTCGCATTTTAGTGTCAAACCCTTTGTGGTAGGCTTCCGCATATTCTTTTCCTTTTGCTGCAGTCAGTTCTTCAAGGCTTTTAAGATTGCAATCCACACTTGCTGCCATCCATCCCGCCCAGTAACCTAATTCGGATGGTTTCTTTTTGGGCCGATTTCTTTTCTTTTTCCCAGAACTAGTTTTTTCACCTGAGCTGCTTGATAAAGAGACAGAGGGTTTTGTAGCATGTTTTCGATAGGAAATTTCCCACTCATTGGCAAAAATGGAACTTGTAAATCCCTCTTTGATTGATTTGATTTTTTCCTCTGTTAAAGGGTTATCTTTATTCTTTAACGCAGCTATTTTTCCTGCTTGCTTTGCTCGTGTTTTTTCTGCTTTGATTTCTGGGGATTCAGCCGGTATGGGTGGTAGTTCTAATTTCTCAGTTAATCCGGAGCGTATGAATTCATTTTCATCTTCTTGTAGAACTTCAATGTCAACGCGATGACATTTTTTATTGTGGGTGGCATTCTCTTCTGGCAAATTGGTACTAGGCGGTAGCGCTAATCCGAAGGGGGAGAATGGTGTCATGTTTGGATTAATGTGAGAACTAGAATTATTGGTTCTTGAATAAAAGGGCCCTAGTATGGCCTCTGCATCAAGAGATTGAGCATTTGATGTAATTATAGGAAATCCATAACCTGGTAGGCCAGGTGCCAAAATGGGCGCCATTCCATATGTAAAATAGGAGCTCAGATTACTCGTTTGCAAAGGAACTGCATACGCAGGAGTTACATTTGTTGGGGCCGCTAGAGTGCGAGGCTTTTTTGAGGGCGGTAAATACATATATATTAAAATTAATAAAAGCAATACATTGTATTATATATGATCAATTGCATATATAGAATACATATAGATTAAAATTTATTAATATACCTTTATTATGAACAAGCCTATGTATAAGTATCACATCAGTTTTGGTAATCCCCCGAAAATAACTGATGTCAAAAGTAAAATTTTCTCATAATCTATGTTGGAGGAGATTTTGCATGAAACGATCAAAATTTACTGATAGCCAAATAGTGTCAATTCTAAAACAAGCCGAAGGGGGACCCCCTGTTCCAGAGCTCTGCCGCGAACATGTGATCAGTGCGGCCACTTTTTATAATGGCGAGCGAAATTTGGTGGAAGGGATACTTCGATGATGTCCCTCTTAAAAGAGTTAGAAGTCAAAAATAGTCGTCTTAAGACAATGTACACTGAAGAGCGATTGCAAGCTGAGATTCTGAAAGAAGCTATTGAAAAAAAGTGGTAACACCGTCGCACCGGAAGGAATTGGCGCAAAAGGCGGTGGTGGGGTATCAAATTTCTATTCAAAAAGCCTGCTTGCTTTTTAGCATTAGTGAAGTCTGTTATCGCTATGAAGCAAAATTAAGCGATGAGAATGCCTAAATAGCCGATTGGCTATTACGCTTGACATCCTCACAGCGTAACTGGGATTTTGGGTTATGTTTTTTATATCTGCGTAATGTGAAGCATTTTAAATGGAATCACAAACGTGTCTATCGGATTTATCAGGAGCTGGAATTGAATTTAAGGATTAAACCCAAAAAACGGTTAATTAGGGAAAAACCAGATGCATAAGTTGTGCCTGATAAGATTAATCAGTGCAGGTCTATGGATTTTATGCATGACCAGCTTCAAAATGGACGCAGTTATCGCCTCTTGAATGTTATTGATGATTTAATCGCGAAGGTCTAGCTATCGAAATAGATTTCTCTTTGCCCCACAACGGGTTATTAGGCGCTTTAGCAAGTAATAGAGTGGCGCGGGAAACCTTTATTCATTCGCTGTGACAATGGATCTGAATACATCAGCCGCTTGTTAGCTGAATGGGCCAGAAAACAATAAATAACCCTGTTATTTATCAGACGGGTAATCCGCAACAAAATGCTTATGTTGAGCGATATAACCGGACTGTAAGGTATGATTGGCTTAATCAATATTTATTTTGTACGATTGATGAAGTACAAGAGTTCGCTACTCGATGGCTTTGGTCATATAACAATGAAAGACCTAATAGGGGTATCGGGGTCTTACCACCAAGGCAAAAATTAGACTTATTAGTGGCCGCTTAATCCTCTACTTTTGATCTCAGATAAAAATGGGGGGATTAGATTGGATGTCGAAACAGCGAATATTGAAGTACTGAAATGGTTACGTGATATTGCTAATATCCGCATTCATCAGACCACAAGAACAACCCCTCTATCGCTTTAAGCAGGAATTATTAAGCCTGCAGCCTCAAACATTTCCAAAAGCAATTCATACCGCAAAGCCCAAACGGGAGCAATTTCCTTTGCCTATACAGCGTATTCAGACAGATAGAGGTTTAGAGTTTTTGCTGAAAAAGTTCAATTAAAAATGATGGAATTAGGCATTAAATTTAGACCAATAAGCCAGCTTCTCCTCATTTAAACGGCAAGGTAGAACGATCGCAAAAAACAGATCTTGAAGAGTTTTATGCTATTACAGATTTGTCTGACTTTGAAACTCTTAGAGAAGAGCTAGCTCAATGGCAATTTTTTTATAATTGGCAGCGTCCTCATGGTTCACTAAAGGGAAAACCACCCTCGGCTATCGTGGCCGAATTAAATGAAATAACTCCTTTTAGCGAAGAGGTTAGTAATAACTATAAAATAGACAACGAGCGTACTCCAATAGCTAATTATCAGACCGATTTGATTATGAAAAAATTGAAAGAATCTCTATGAATCACACAGTTTATTGCAAATAAACTAACCATTATTTTTAATGATGGTTAGTGATTATAAAGTCCAATGACCGCAATATGTATGTAGTTCAAACTTATTTTGAAGCCAGTTGCTATTTTAGAAGTATCTGTCAGGCAATTCAGCTAATATTTTCCCATCCAGATTTTTTCGCATCTGTCAAAGCTTGCACTGGAGTTCCCGCAACCGATTCAGCCACGGGCGCGCTCTTTTCATCCAGAGCTTTTTTCAGGGTAACACATCTAATTTTGAGTCCTTGCTTCCTATGCTTTATGCACAAATGTAAAAATCCGCGTGCAAAGCACTTACAGCAGGCATTTTGCCTTTAATTTGCTCTCCTGGATGCATTTACCCTGGATCTTTTGCAGTTCATTCACAGCGTAATCATATCTTTTTACGGAAAAGATTAATTATTTAGCAAAAAATTGTACATAACAAGCAAAAAATACTCTATCTTTATTAGATAGGGCTTGGAAATTCAAGATGGACGCAATAAAACAGCAAAACGGCTTCAGCTTGCTTGAGGTTTTGGTCAGTGTCCTGGTATTGGCCATAGGACTGCTCGGCATTGCGGCATTGCAATTAAACATGATCCGCCACAATCATTCGGCACAATTACGTGCCGTTGCTGTAGCCCAGGCAGGAAACATGCTCGATCGCATGCGTGCCAATTATGAAGGTGTGCAAGCTGGCTTTTATAATAATATTTCCGGAATACCAAACGCACCTAACTGTACAAGTTGCACCAACTCGCAAATTGCCGCACGAGATGCAAATGAGTGGAATCATGCCAATGCTGTATTGTTGCCATCCGGGCAAGGAAGCGTCGCAAGCCATGGCAACCGTTTTCTTATCACGGTGCGTTGGGATAACAACAGAACAGGCGTCACAGGAACGAATTGCAGCGGGGATCCCGAGGTGGACCTAACCTGTTTAACCATGGAGGTGCAACTATGAAGGTAGTTAATCTTCAGCCGGCACCAGGTTTTTCCATCATCGAATTTTTAGTTGCCATTACTTTGGGCACTTTAATTGTTGCCACGGCCGGTTCCATTTACGTCAGTAACAAAGCCACTTATCGCGTGCAGGAAGGATTAGCCCGCCTGCAGGAAAATGCACGTTATGCCAATTATCTTTTAAATCATGAGATACGCATGGCAGGCTTTCAAGGATGCAGCAGCAGCAATTTTGTCAAAATAACCAACCGCGTTAAAAACCCATCTAAAGTATTGGCTTACGACACGCCGGTGATGGGTTTTGATGGTTTAAGTTCTACATTCAGTCCAAACTTGCCCGCCAATTTATCCGGCAAAGTTGCAACCGGTACGGATGCCGTTGAAATTAGGATGGCTGAAAACACCGATGTTCAGCTGCGCGATGATATGAATCAACCGAATAATCCTGTCCTGGTATATGACCGGCTCGGCATTCGAGCAGGCGAGGCGCTGATGATCAGCAATTGCGTTGTAGGGGATATCTTTATCGCCGGTGGCAACACAAATGCCACCGCAATTACGCATACCGTCACCAATAACACCAGCAATGAGCTAAGCACTCCGTATACGGCAGGATCGCACGTCATGCGTTATGTTTATTACGCCTTTTATATTACAGATACCGGCCGCAGAAACGCAGACAATCAACCCATCTACGCTTTGGTACGCCAAGATTTAAATGGCAATGAAATGGAAATCGCCGATGGCGTTGAGCAAATGCGCGTGCGTTATGGGGTAGATACTAATAAGGATAATACAGCGGACGTGTACCAAACCGCTACAGAAGTTACCAACAGCAATAACTGGGATAATGTGATAAGCCTTAAAATTAATTTGTTATTTTCCACCATAGAAAATGTAAAAAATACGGTGCAACCCTACCAATTCAATGGCGCTAACTACACCCCTACGGATAGAAAGCTTCGTCGCGAATGGCAAACTTTTATTACGCTTAGAAACAGGGGATTGCCGTCATGAAAAAACAATCAGGTGCCACCCTGGCCATTACGCTTATTTTGTTATTTTTAGTGACTTTGCTTGGCATTACGGCCATGCAAGTGACTCATATGCAGGAAAAAATGTCTGCAAACCTGCAAGATAAAGAACTTTCCTTTAATGCTGCAGAATCAGCTCTAGCCGCTGGCGAAGCTTGGATCCTTGGCTTGACCAGGCAACCCTCTGTACAAACCACCTGCTCACCGTTTCCCTGCGTACAGGAAAATTATCAAGATATTATTTTTAAAGATCAATCTGTATCCTGGTGGCAAGAAAATTCTGCTGCCTATGCTTCACCCTTGGATAATATCGCCACGCCCCCGCGTTATTTCATTGAGTTTTTGCAATTCGTGCCTGACTCCCCAACGGTGGGAAGCTCATCTGCTAAAAGCACCGGAACATTTTATTATCAAATTACTACGCGTGGAACCGGTGCTTCTGATAATTCAGTCAGCATATTGCAAAGCACCGTTGGCAGGAGGTTTTGATGCAACGTATTTTCTGCAAGACCCTATGTAGCTGTATTATGATCTTGCTATTATTGCCCTCCTTTCCGATATTTAGTGCCTCTCTTAATCTGGCACAAACGCCATTGTTCTTAACCGATAGCGTGGCTCCTTTAACCATGCTGGTGGTTAGCCGCGATCATAAACTTTATTTTGAAGCTTATAACGATGCAACCGATGTAGATGGCGACGGTGCTATTGATCTTAAATTCAAACCAAGCGTCGATTACTACGGTTATTTTGATAGCTATAAATGTTACAACTACAGCAGTGCTGAACAATATTTCTATCCAATTTCCAAAACCACCACGAAAAAGTGCTCTGGCAGCTGGAGCGGTAATTTCTTGAATTACCTTACTACCGCACGCCTGGATGCATTGCGTAAAGTTCTTTATGGGGGGTTGCGTTCGATTGATAACGCCAATTTAACGGTGTTACAGCGCACTTATATCCCGCAAGACGGCCACAGCTGGGGTAAAGAATACCGTAGCCTTGGGGTAGACGGTTACAGCATTAGCGATTACACCCCATTTTCCCAACCTTTATTCGGTACATACCATTTATTCGCAAACACCACCTTGCGCAATAGCAGCACAGGCCAACCCTTACTTCGCGTGGCGCTCAATCAACCCTACCGCATCTGGGAATGGGTAAGTATTGAGCGTCCCGTGGCAGGAAGCCGTGCCATAAATGGAGGCTCTGGTCCTTTCATTTCAGGAATTATTGATTATGCAGTACGCGTGAAAGTATGTGATTCTGCCATTGGCTTGGAGAGTAATTGCCGTTCTTATGCTACGGGTAGTGCGAAACCTGCGGGATTGCTGCAGGAATTTGGGGAAAATAATTCCATGCTGTTTGGCTTAATTACCGGCTCGTACAATAATAATTTGGCAGGAGGCGTGCTGCGCAAAAATATTTCTTCCATCACCGATGAAATTAACATGCGGACTGGGCAGTTCACCAGTGTAAACGGTATCATTTCCACATTAAACCGCCTGACAGTTACTGGATTTCAAACCGATTATACTTATAGTTGCGGCTGGATCACCACGCGAAATCTGGTCAACGGTGAATGTCAAATGTGGGGCAATCCACTCGCTGAAATGATGTATGAAGCCATACGTTATTTTGCAGGTAAATCCACCCCCACGAGTGCATTCAATTACTCAGGCGGCACGGATGATACCTTAAATTTAGCGAAACCTTCCTGGAAAAATCCTTACAGCGAGTATCCCCGCTGCTCCAAAGCCAACATGCTCATCATCAGTGATGTGTATCCTTCCTACGATAGCGACCAAGTACCAGGCAGTTATTTTAATAGCACGAGCGGCGACTTATCGCCTTCCTTAAGTGGAGCAAGCTTGGGGCAAACCATCTTTACAGGTGAGGGGTTATCAAGCTTGCTCGCTTTCATAGGCCAATCCGCAGGCGTTAGCGATGGTGCACCTACTCCTAAGACGGTAACCAGTTTCGGCAATATACGTGGCTTGGCACCACATGAAGCAAATTCGGAAGGCAGTTATTACGTGGGCAGTGTTGCCTACTATGGCTGGTTGAATGATGTGAATAGCGCATCCGGTAAACAAAACGTTAAATCATTCATGGTGGGCTTATCCTCGCCATCGCCTGAAATTACCTTTAATGTAGGCGGCAATCCCATTACCATTATTCCTTTCGGTAAATCGGTGAAAGGTTCGGATATTAACGCCACCCAGGGGCGATATCAGCCCACCAATAATATCGTCGACTATTACATTGAATCCCTGACGGAGACCGGTGCCGTGCTTCGTGTTAATTTTGAAGACGTGCAACAAGGGGCAGATTTTGACATGGATGCCATCGTCAAATACACCATTACCGTTAATCCTAACAATACGCTCACCATCCATTCGGAAACCATATACAGCGCAGGTTCAATCACTCAACACATGGGGTTTGTCATTTCCGGCACAACAGCGGATGGCGTTTATCTGGAAGTTCGCGACAGTGATACGGCAACATCGGCAGATATTGATTATTTTCTGGATACACCTCCGGGGCAATTGCCCGGCAAGGGGTGGCAAGATAACAAGCCTCTACCCACTGTTACCAGCCGCACCTTTACTCCCAGCAGTAAACCGGATGCCAGCTTTTTAAATTCACCCCTTTGGTATGGGGCAAAATGGGGTGGGTTTAATGATTTGAACAATAGTAAAACACCGGATCAAAGCAAAGAATTTTCAACCAGTGGCAGCGGCGATCCGGATAATTATTTCCTGGTAACCAGTGCCGGTAATTTACAAACACAGTTAGCCAAGGCTTTGGAGTTAATTATTGACCGTACCGGCTCTTTCTCATCTGCAGCATTAAGCAGTGGATTTCTGGCGGCGGAAACCAGAGTCTATCAAGCCATTTTCCGCACCCTGGATTGGAGCGGTCAATTGTTAGCTTTTGCGATTGACGAAAATACAGGCGATATTTTATTCACTGGCAGCGGTCCAAATGGCTCGATTTGGGATGCTGCAGAAAAATTGGATACGCAAAATTACAATACCGGCAGACGAATCATTACCTATAAACCTTCAGCAAATCGCGGCATACCCTTTCGGTGGCCAAATAATCCAGCCTCACCTACCAGTAATGAACTGGATACGTCACAAACAACTGCCTTGAATGCCAATCCTTCTACGGGATTGAATGACTCACAAGGCAGCAACCGTTTAAATTATATCCGCGGCAATCGCGCCCAGGAAACACAAAGAGGAGGGATTTTCCGTGAACGCACAAGCTTGCTTGGTGACATCATCAATTCAAATCCCATTGCCGTAGGCATTCCTGAGCAACAATACCCGGTAGTATGGTCTGGCAATGCAGCTGAGAATAATTCCTCATACAATACGTTCCGGCAGAATAACTTAAATCGGCAAGCCATTCTTTATGTGGGCGCCAACGATGGGACGCTGCATGCCTTCGATGCGACTACAGGCAGTGAAGTATTTGCCTATGTGCCTTCAAAAGTGTTTAGTAAACTATCTTCTTTAACTTCTCCCGATTATACCCACCAATATTTTGTAGATGGCTCGCCCACGGTTATTGATGTATTTATAAACAACCAGTGGCGAACAATACTGGCTGCTGGTTTGAATGGTGGCGGCCAAGGCGTGTATGCACTGGATATCACTAACCCGGCGCAATTCAATGAAGGAAATGCAGCCAATATGGTGAAATGGGAATTCACCGACCTCAATGATGCAGACCTAGGCTTTAGCTATAGCCAACCCTCCATCGTCCGGCTTGCCAATGGCCAATGGGCTGCTATTTTCGGCAACGGCTATAACAATACTGCCGCGGACGGGCGCGCCAGTACCACCGGCAATGCCGTCCTTTACATTGTGGACATCAACACCGGGGCACTCATTAAAAAACTGGACACCAGGGTGGGAATGAGCGCCGATCCATTGGGTTTGGCACGTCCTAACGGCTTATCAACGCCCACCGTCGTGGACGCGGATGGCAATAGCATAGCCGATCTTATATATGTGGGTGATTTGTTTGGCAATGTTTGGAAAATCGATATTTCTTCCAGCAATGTCAGCCAATGGGATTTTAGCTTTAAATCAGGTGCAACGCCGCTGCCCTTTTTCGTGGCACAAGACAGCAATGGAAACCGCCAACCGATTACCAACCGCCCTACCATTTCCCGCCTCGATGCGAATGCATCAGGGTTTCAAATCTATATTGGCACCGGTAAATATCTGGAAACCAGCGATAAAACTGACACACGTGTGCAAACGGTGTACGGTTTACGCGATGATGGCACCGGCGCCATCACAGGGCGCAGCCAATTGCGCGAGCAAACCATTTTATCCGAGCAGGGCAATGTCCGCATTACCAGCAACAACCAATTAGCCAATAACGATAGGGGTTGGTATCTTGATTTGCTGGTGAATACTGAGCGTGGTGAACGCGTCATTGCCGATATGATTTTTTTAAATAGAAAAATTATTTTCTCAACCACTATCCCTACTTCCGATCCTTGTGATTTTGGTGGTGAAAGTTGGTTAATGGAACTTAATGCGTTTACGGGGACCCGCCTTGATTACCATGTGTTCGATATCAATGGCGATGGCTTATTTGACAGTAATGATGGAGTCACCCGCAGTGAAGGAGGGCAAACTATTGAAGTCCCTGTGAGTGGACTTAAGTCTGACGTAGGTTTGGTAGCCACTCCAGCTGTGCTTAATGCCGGCAGCATCGAATATAAATATTTGCCCGGAACCAGCGGCGACATTCAAAAAGTGACTGAAAACCCCGGCCTAAACCGCGCAGGCAGGCAATCCTGGCGGCAATTACAATAAGTACATGCTTTAATCATACCGACATTAAATTACCTTTTTGTTCTATACTTGATCTAAGTGAGCAAAAAGGTAATTTATTATGCCTACCATTCAAGAACAATTGCAAACATTCGATTATTCCAAGAATGCTGACATGTCGCAATTAATCAGGGATTGGTATAGAAATCAAAATACCATTTATATAGACAGGGAGCCTTTAACAAAAATATTTGCAGATAACGACTTCCAGCTTGATGCTGAAACGGCGATGAATGCGGACGAGAAAACCCAGCAAGAATTCGCAGAGCGCATCTTATCGAAACTGGTTCCTGAAAAATACCGTGTTACGGAGGAAGATTTGCAAAGACTGCAATCGTTAAACAATGAACTGGGTTCATCAACACCTATCAGTGGCCAGGAACATTTGCAAGAAGAACAAAAACAACTCTTGGATAAAGTAACTCAGCAAAAAGCCATACTCGCAGAACTCCCGAAACATTTACACCAGGGAGGCTTACCCTATGCTTTGGAAACAAAAATGGTAAACACCCTGGCTTCCGAGGATCTGGCCCTTAACATTGACAAATCAGCAAAAGTTCCGCAGATGAGCCGCAGCACCCACATCGTAACCAATCAGGAAGGGTTCGACTTGAAGGAACAATTTATTTATGCCGGTGATATCGTTTCGAAATGGGATAGGGATGAAGTATTGTTTGAGTATGACAAACGATCCGAACAAATAAAGCAACAAGATGTAAACCATACGCGCCAACCTAAACCCATGCTGGCTGGGAATTCCCTGTATGCCGTCAAGGTAACCCCGGAAGCATTTACTCCCAAATTGGAGCAAATGAAACTTATGGTTAGGGAAGAAAAACTAGAAAGAAAAATCCAACCCGAACATTTTAAGCAAGAAACAAATAAAACCGAACAAAAAGAAACAAATGCAGTTCACGTTCAACCCGTGAACCTTAAACCAAACAAAACGAATCTTACTTCTTTTCTCAAGGAAAAAATGATTGAATTTAAGAACTTATTTACTACTGCAAAAGTACAGGCAAAAAAAGAAGAGCAAGAGGAGCATAGCCCCCCTTCCATGAAAAAATAAATGCCGGGTTATTGTAAACCTGGCCGTATACCCAGTGCCAAAGGTAATTGCTCAGCCATGGCTGTACCAATGTTTTTGGCCACCCGCTCAAGCACTGATTCTTTGTATGTGTAATCGACGATGTTATCGATTTTAATGATTTCGCGCGCCAACTGGCCACTACTGGCAAACCCGTCAATTAAGCCACGCTCTTTCGCCTGCATTCCCGTCCAATATAATCCTGAGAAAGTATCCTCATCAATTTTCAAACGCGTACCGCGTCCCTGTTTTACTTTGTTAATAAATTCCTGGTGAATCAGATCCAGCATGGTTTGCAACATTTTTTCCTGGGAAGAATCCATGGGAGAAAATTGATCAAGAAACCCCTTATTGCGACCAGCGGTTACCAAACGTCGGCTAACCCCCAATTTTTGCATGGCGTCAACGAATCCAAACCCGTTATACAAAACACCTATAGATCCCACAAGGCTTGCGGGATTTGCATAAATTTCATCCGCAGCAGCAGCGACGTAATAAGCAGCAGAAGCACAAGCGTCGACGCAGACTGCATAAGTTTTAATTTTGGGATATTTTTTACGGTAATGTTGCAAGGCATTATACATATAATCGGCTTGCACAGGGCTGCCGCCAGGACTGTCAATGCGGATAATTAAAGCTTTCATGCTTTTATTTTCATAAGCTTTATCAAGTCCCTTCACGAAATTGTCACCATTCGCAGCCTGGCTAGCAAAAATAGTTCCATTAACATCAATAAGACCAACATGCTCCTTGGCGCGGGAACCAGCTTCCTCGCTACGGGAAAATAAGAATTGATAGGCAAGCCAAAGAACCAGTACTAAAACGACAGCACGCATTACCCAGCGCCAGAAACGCTTGCGTTTTTGTTCGCGCATGTATTCAAGCACAATTTTATTTAATAAAAGTTGCGAGTCATTACTGTCCAGAGGATTATTATTCATACCAGCTACTTGATTTTGCAAAAATAATCCCACATTTTACGGTAGATGCAGCTAAATTTAAATAATTGGACTTGCATCGCCGTATAAAAATAAATCGTTAGGGGTCTCTCATGCGCATGGATAAATTGACATCCAAATTTCAAATGGCTTTGGCTGAAGCACAATCTCTGGCTTTAGGCCGCGACAATGGTTTTATTGAACCGGAACATTTAATGAAAGCCCTGTTAGACCAGCAAGGCGGGACGTGCAGACCACTGCTGTCCAAGGCTGGCGTCAACATACCCCAATTGCGAACCTTACTGGATCAAGCACTCGATCGCTTGCCAAAAGTTTCTGGCACTGGCGGAGAAATCCATATCTCCAATGCTTTAGGGCGCCTGCTCAATCTAACGGATAAATTATCACAACAACGTAAAGACAATTATATTTCCAGTGAATTGTTTATTTTGGCTGCCATGCAGGAAAACGGTGCCTTGGCACGCTTGCTCTCGCAAGCTGGAGCTGACTTGAAAGCCATTGAAAAAACCATTGATGAAATCCGCGGTGGTGAAAACGTTAATGATCCGAACGCAGAAGAACAACGACAAGCTTTGGAAAAATATACCCTTGATTTAACCGAACGTGCTGAACAGGGAAAACTTGATCCCGTTATTGGCCGTGACGATGAAATTCGCCGCACCATTCAGGTATTGCAACGCCGCACTAAAAATAACCCGGTACTCATTGGCGAACCGGGTGTAGGTAAAACCGCCATCGTTGAAGGCTTGGCACAACGTATCGTCAATGGGGAAGTACCCGAGGGCTTAAAAAATAAACGCTTGCTGTCTCTGGATATGGGTGCTTTAATCGCCGGCGCCAAATTCCGCGGTGAATTTGAGGAACGACTAAAAGGCGTGTTGAACGATCTTGCCAAACAGGAAGGACAAATCATTTTATTTATTGATGAATTGCATACCATGGTGGGTGCGGGCAAGGCTGAAGGAGCCATGGATGCTGGCAATATGTTAAAACCAGCGCTAGCTCGCGGGGAATTACACTGCATCGGCGCCACCACCCTGGATGAATACCGGCAATACATCGAGAAAGATGCAGCTTTAGAGCGTCGCTTTCAAAAAATACTGGTGGATGAGCCTACGGTTGAAGACACGATTGCCATCCTGCGCGGTCTTAAGGAACGTTACGAGGTTCATCACGGCGTGGATATTACCGATCCGGCCATCGTGGCTGCTGCCACCCTGTCGCACCGCTACATCACTGATCGGCAATTGCCCGATAAAGCCATTGATTTGATCGATGAAGCAGGTAGCCAAATCCGTATGGAAATTGATTCCAAACCGGAAAGCCTCGATAAGCTCGACCGCCGGCTCATCCAATTAAAAATAGAGCGGGAAGCTTTAAAGAAGGAAAACGATGAAGCTTCGAAAAAACGTTTGGAAGATCTGGAACAGCATATTGATGAATTGGAAAAACAATATTCGGATCTGGCGGAAATATGGAAGGCTGAAAAAGCTACCTTGCAAGGTGCGACCCACATTAAAGAAGCATTAGAACAAGCAAGAATTGAACTTGAAACCGCCAAACGTGCCGGCGATTTGGCCCGCATGTCGGAATTGCAATATGGCCGTATCCCTGAACTTGAAAAACAATTGGCACATGTTTCGCAACAAGAAGCGCAAGAAACTCCTAAACTGGTGCGCAATAAAGTCACGGAAGAAGAAATAGCAGAAGTTGTTTCCAAATGGACAGGGATTCCTGTAGCGAAAATGCTTGAAGGCGAACGTGAAAAATTACTGCATATGGAAGAAGCTTTGCACAAACGCGTCATTGGTCAAAACGAAGCGGTAGACGCGGTAGCCAATGCCATCCGCCGCGCACGTGCAGGCCTTTCCGACCCTAACCGGCCTATCGGTTCATTTTTATTTTTAGGCCCGACCGGGGTCGGCAAAACTGAGCTTTGCAAAGCTTTAGCCGCTTTTCTATTCGATACAGTAGAAGCCATGATTCGCATCGATATGTCCGAATTTATGGAAAAACACTCGGTAGCCAGGCTAATTGGCGCCCCCCCAGGTTATGTAGGTTACGAGGAAGGTGGCTATTTGACTGAAGCTGTGCGCCGCCGCCCCTACTCCGTTATCCTGCTCGATGAAATTGAAAAAGCGCACAGCGATGTATTTAATATTCTTTTGCAGGTATTGGATGATGGCCGGTTAACGGACGGGCAAGGCCGTACGGTGGATTTCCGCAACACAGTGATTGTCATGACGTCAAATTTAGGTTCCCACCTCATTCAAGATATGGGTAGCAAGCTTAATTACGAGCAGCTGAAAGAAGCCGTCATGCAACTGGTGGCGCAACATTTCCGTCCCGAATTCATCAATCGCATCGATGACACCGTCGTCTTTCATTCTTTGAGCAAAGAACAAATTGCAAATATTGCCACCATTCAAATCAATCAGCTAAAACAGCGTTTGCAACAACAGGAAATTGCATTGACTGTAGAACCGGCTGCTTTGAACTACCTGGCAGAAGCAGGCTTTGACCCCGTCTATGGGGCCAGGCCTTTAAAACGCATCATCCAGCAAAAATTGGAAAATCCTTTGGCGCAAGCTCTTCTAACTGGGCAATTTGTGCCTGATGATACGATTCTAGTTGCTTTTAAAGAAGGGCAATTGCAGTTTGCTAAAAAATAAATAGCACTGGCTGGCTTCTAAAGCTTATCTGCAATGCCCATGCTGCAAATACCTGGCCCAACCAAACCGTGAGGGCCAGGGGAGTACCATAAGAAGCTTGCAAAACGTCTACGTTCGCGGTTATTCCTCGTCTTGAGGATGGGTATTAATTCCAAGGTCTAAGCACAGCATCATGAAAATTAAAGACATACAAACCATCGAATACCGTTATGGTGAAGAAACAGCAATAAAAAAGTTTTTATATCGGTGCAAAGCACCCGTTTTAATCAAAATAAAAGATTTTCCTGATGCGTTTAATTTGGATTATTTTTACAAGAATATAAGTGGCAGAACCACATACAGTACATTTGCAGCTCACGATTGCATAGCACATCAAATAGGAGATTTTAAAAACGTCATCGCCGAGATCAAACAAAATAAACCTTACCGTATTTTTGGAAAAATAATGAGTCGTGCTCAATCGGCAGAGATTGAAAAATATGTCCCTCTGTGGCAATGCCTTCCCTTAAGACCAAGGTATTTTGAACCCCTTCTGAAAGTAGCTTATTTTTTCGGCGGAAAGGGTTCGCACACCGGAATTCATTTTGATCGGGAACACTGCTGCATCTTACATTTGTGCCTAAGCGGTAAAAAACAATTTTTACTATTTACGCAAGACCAAAATGATTATATTTATAAAACCCCGTTTATTGGCGATTCGTTGCTCGATTTTAGCCAACCCTTGCCTGTATTGTATGAGCAATTTCCAAAATTGCGCCAAGCAACAGGCTATGAAGTGACTCTGGAAAAAGGGGACATGCTATTTATGCCCAGAAATTGCTGGCATTTTACACGTTATTTGGATGCATCGGCAGCAGCCAGTTATGTTTTTTATCCGAAAAAACTCTTCCAATATTATGGCTTTTTTACCGGACATTTTTTTTGGGGCTATAAAGGCGAAACAGGTTTTCGTCTTTGCGAGTGGCATCCATTTAAAAAATTTACGCAAAAATACGCCCATGCAGCCGGGAAAACAAGGGTGTTTTATAAAATATTGGAAAAAATGTTGTATGTAATCCTGCTGCCAATCGTCAGCATCTTAAGCCTTCTTTCCTATACGATAAAACCACGGCGGTTATATTGAAGGATTAAGCTTGCCACATGATCTTGCCGGTCTGGTCAACGGTTAATTTTCGTTCATCCGTTGGGTAAACCATTTCAAGAAAAACATCGCTGCCAGGCTCTTGCATTCCTTTAAGGCAACGTTCGAGTACTAACAAATTCTTCCCGCACACAGCTCCTGCCTTTCGCAATGATAATAAAGAAGGAATATTGGGGATAGGGAGACTGCGCACAAATGTCATAAACACGTCGACTTTCGCTTCTCTTGCAATGTGTTTCATCCGGCGGCGCATGGATGTGGCAAACCCGAGCCGTTGGAAATGCGGCTCAACCACCAACATATCGGAATATCCTACTTGCCCTAAATGCTCGTAAGCGGCTAACCGAGATTGTAAGGACAAGGGATTATCCTTACAGTAAAAAATCATATAACTGATGAGCATCCCATGTTGCCAACCTAGTAATACCTCAGTTGTACCGGTTTCAATGGCTTTATTTATTGCATTATCGCAAGTAGATTTAAGGCAACCGCCATTAAATAAATCTTGATCAAACAAAGATCGCGGGGTGATTTTTTGGTTTAACAACCGAATGTGTTCCCATTCGCTTTGACTAAGAGCAGCCGCTTTTTTATGCAGGATATCCATATAAGAAAAATGCATTGAATCAAGGCGGATTTTATATTTTCTTTCTTACCAGATCCAGTATCTTTCGCAAACCATCAAGAGCAAATACAAACCAAATAGATTTTATATTGAAAATGTACGACATTATTTATACAATCAATCTTTTCAATTGAGCTTTCCTATGAAGCACGAAAATTTTTACAAATTTCTTGAAAATGAGTGTGAGGAAACTCTGGATTTTTTAAATACTTTGCAAGCTGCAGATTGGCAAGAACTCACCCCTTTTATTGAACAAATTCTTAAACATAAACCTGCCCATGCAGCAGCACTTGCTTTGCAGGCCCGCATCCTTGAAGTGAATGGACAAAAAAATGCAGCCATAGAACAATACCAACAAGCAGCTTCATTAAATTCCCGCTATGCACACCATCAACTTGGAGAATTTTACTTAAAACAACAAAATAATATGCTGGCTATTTCCCATTTGCAAAAAAGCCTGGAATTGGGCTTGGATAAATCCAGATCACGCCTGGTTCATGTACTTTTTTGTGAAGCAAACAAGGAAAATAACCTGGTAAAAAAACATGCTTTGCGGAAACAAGCTATCGGATATCTAAGCGGCGCTCAGTTTACTGAATATAAAGAGAAATATCTGCAAGACATAAGCTCCGTGCGCGATACATCCAAATTGGATAGTTTATTTTTGCTAAGCCAGCAAGACATGACTGCTTTCTCCATTTACCTCACCCGCTCCAGAGCGCACCGCCATGAACAATATTTTTTTAATGAAAGTTTATTTTCACCGCCTGCATTTAACCTCAGTTATTCGGAATCCGAGATTTTTCAATATACTGAGCAATATTATCAGGACTTGCAGGAAACAGGCGAGGAATCTCAGCGTGAATTTTTATCCTTTCTTGAGTTTATGGAAAAAGAATTTAAGCTGGATTTCCAATACAAGCGCTTCCAGTTATATTTGCTCTTAAATGACAAAACCAAAGCTACTGAGCTTTATGAAACCAGACAGTTTAAGGAAATAACCCCAGCTGAACTATTCGAGTTGGGCAATTTGCAACTTAGCGATATCGACTTAAATATAAGCCATGAGAAACTGGAGCAATGTGATTTTGATAAAGCCTGTCAATATTGGTATCAAAGTTATAAAACAGGTTTAAAGGATGCCGGAACAGCACTTGTAAATTCTTTACGGGAAAATGCTAAAAATAATGGAGAAACTATTCATGCCAAGGCCTTTCAATGCGCATCGGAAAATTCTGAGGAAGATAATAAACTCATTGATGATTTTGTGGCACGCCTAATCATTCAATTCTCCTTAGGCGATAATGCATTATCGCAAATCCTTACCCATCATCCCGATACAGTCAAAACGCTCATCAATAACAACCAATTCCCTACTGAATTTAAAAATAAACCACATGCTCTTGCCATTTTTTTAAAAAATTATTTTGAGAAAATGGATGCAGAAAAAAGAATGATTTTTTACAACCATAACTTGCAACAAATTCTCTTGTACCTTACGAATAATTCATTCTCCCAGCCTGAGGAAGTTAGCCATTTTTTATGTAAACTCATGCCAGCAGAACAGGAGCTTTTACTAACTCATCTTAAACGACGGATCGAGGAAGTTGAAATTTTAGAACGTTACCATGCTATAAATATCCAGGAAACGCTTGCCATATTTGCGGTTTTGGGAATTATAGGGGGTACTTTTATGGGAATAATGGGGGCGGGAATTGCCCTTATTACTTGCTTTACTTTTATTTTAGCGGTGATCACCGGCTATGTTTTAGTAGGCCTAGGCGTCATCGGGGCGATGACGATGCTTGCTTTGGCTGCAGCTGCTTTTGTTCTTTTCTTAAAAGACTTAATTCCTGGTAAAAATTTAAGCCCTGAAGTTCATGCTTTTAAAGACCAGCTAAGTCAATTAAATTGTGTGCAAGAAAATCTCACTACAGCAATCCGGATAAATAAAAATTTTGGATTTTTCCCCCCTGCTGCAGAAGAGAATGCCGCGGACATAGAAGCAGCTTGCCCAGGGGAGAATTTAGCCGCCCATTTGCCTGCTTAAACGGGCGGCACTCGTTTAATTAATTAAGCGGCTGCGAAACGTGCATCGATGCGGCTGACTAATTGCTGGTGAATATTATCAAACCCACGATTACTCATGATAAGCACGGCATCGCCAGTGCGTACAGCTCGGGCCACCGTATCAATGATAGCATCTGTGGTGGGTAATATTTGATATGCACAGTTCCAATTTTTAGTCGTGTCTGCCAGAGAAAATTCCTGTGGATTTAAAATGAAAGCTTCGTCTACTGCATGCAAAGCATTCCCCATTGCCTGCGCATGCACGCCGGTTCGCATGGTGTAGGATGCGAATTCCATTACTGCTAAAATTCGCTGGTGGCGCCCGCTCTGCTTTAAAGCTTGTACCGTTTTTTCAATGGCCGTCGGGTGATGTGCGAAGTCATCATAAACGGTAATACCATGGCGGCTGGATTTTACTTCCAGGCGCCTTTTTACGGGAGAAAACAAAGCTAATGCTTCGGCCGCGGCAAGAGGATCTACGCCTGCATGCATACTGGCAGCAAAAGCGGCCAAACCATTTTCCACATTAAAGCGGCCAATTAAAGGCCATTGTATTTCTGCAAGCCGTTTCCCTTCATGGATAATGCAAAAAGCTTGTCCGCTTTCTTCCAATAACTCTGCGCGCCAATTGGCTTGGCCCGACAAAGCGAGTGTTTCCATGTGACTATAATAACCATGCGCCAGTACTTCCTTAAGAGCTGCATCATCGCGTGGTGTTAATATGACTCCATTGCGTGGTATGGTCTTTAAGAAATAATGGAATTGTTGTTGAATAGCGGCAAGGTTTTCATAAATATCCGCGTGATCAAATTCCAAATTGTTAAGGATAGCCAGCTTGGGACGGTAATGCATAAACTTAGGTCGTTTATCGAAAAAAGCACTGTCGTATTCGTCTGCTTCAATGACGAAATAGTTACCTTTGCCTAAGCAGGCGCTGGTATTAAAATTTTGTGCCACGCCGCCAATTAGAAATCCGGGTTGTAGGCCTGCATGGTGTAAAATATGCGCCAGCATGGAAGTCGTAGTCGTCTTGCCGTGTGTGCCTGCAATGGCCATCACTTGATAACGAGGCAGAATGTTTTCAGCCAACCACTGCGGCCCTGAAATATAAGGTTTTCTGGCATTTAACACTTCTTCCATCACCGGCATGCCACGCTTGATAGCATTGCCAACGATTACGCAATCGGCTTTTAAAGCTTGTGTGCTATCATCATATCCTTCCGTCCAGCGAATCCCCTGAGCCTCCAGCAAATCACTGATGGGGGGATAACAGTTAGCATCGCTGCCGGTTACCGTATACCCGGCAGCGCGTGCTAATAATGCCAACGCGCTCATGAAAGTGCCGCTTATCCCCAAAATGTGTATGTGCATATGCAAAACCTTTAATTAATCATCCTTACAGGATATAGAATCACGGGATGCCCTGTTGTGTTAGTCCAAATCTAAAAATTTAACCGGATCAGCGCCAAAATGACATCACTAAAATATTCACAGCAAGTAAACCAATGCTGGCTAATACAGCCGGAAAATAATCCACCATTAACGCGTGTTTGTAAACATAGGCTGAAATGCTAAATTGCCAAAAAGTTAATAACAACGTAGATAATAAATAAACAATTCCCATAAGCAAAATCAGAGGCTGCGGCAGTGCCTGGTTCACGAGTATGGGACCTAATAGCAAAAGCGGAAAAGCAAACAAGTGTACGATGGTGTGGCCAGCGAACAAACTTGTTAACGTCTGCACAGTGCGGCTGCCAAGGCGGAACAAGGCTAATAAAATAGAAGTAAAAAAGATATAGGAGAATATGAGCGATGTTCCTGCCAGGAAAGCCATGGATAAGGTAAGTTTTTTTTCAACAATGATAAGCCGCCATTGCACGATTAAAATAAGAAGAAAAAATATCATCATGATGCCGAGCAACAAAGGTGAATAGGGAGTATCAGCGGGACTTCTTTTAAACGTACTCACCTGCCAGTATTCCTGAATCAGTGCAGCCCACATGCTTTTATCCTCAACGTCATCAAAGAATTATTTGTTATTCAATACTTACTTGCTGTACGACAGGGTCTAACCATGCTCCGGTTACTTTATAAGTATAACTGTTAATTTTCTGCATCCCCTGGTTGATTATCTTGCTAGCCACCCACGTCGCAATACCAGCAAGCGGGCCACCTGCAATGGTTGCTACCACCGGCAAACTGGCAGTGATGTGGGGGGAAACTTGTAAATCCAAATCATACAATTGCCTATCAAGATCCAAATCTCCTTTCATAGCAGCATACGCAACCGGACCATCAATGTAGCTGTCTGCCGTACGCATGACCCCATGCTTTAAGACAAAGCTGCCCTTGAATACGTCAAAACTATACCCCTCATGGGTCAAATCACTAAAATCAAGTTTTAGCCGGCGTGGAATGGTTTGCAAGCTTAATATACTCAATAATTTACCTAAGCCGAGCTTTTCCTCCGTTTCCGGTCCTAAATTGGTAATGCGGCCATTTTTTAAAATAATGTAGAGATCACCCGTTAACTTTGCCAGGGAAAAATCAAACAATGAGCCTTGCCATCCCCCGGTAAATTGTACATTGCCCGAGTGGGCTTCAACGACCGGAGGAATATTCCATTGACGCAAGCTTTTTGCTAAATTGCTAATCTGCAAGTTAGCCTGCATGGACGTGACATTTTGTGACTTGTCTTTTTTCCAGTTTCCTTTAAGGATTAATTTGTATGCAGGGGAATTGATTTTGCAGTCCTCAAGCTGCCAAACATTATTCTTTGTTGTGCTTTTGAACATAACCTGTCCTAAATTCCTGCCACCGACTCTCAAGTCATCAATTAATACATTTAAATTGGGAATATCTTTAGGGTTAATGGCTTTGCCCCATGAACTGCTTTTTTTACCAGCGAATAAAGATTTATCCAAATATAGATGCTGAAAATGGCCGGTTAGCAGATTTTCTTGCGGTTTGTAGTCCAGTGTGGCGATAAGATCTTGCTGATTAAGATGAATTGCCCATTCTTGCGGGGCAGTCTTTCGAGCATTAATGGCCAGATTGCGATATTCATGATCCAGCAATTTTAATGAGCCTATATTTAATTGCACGAGCCGTATCTTGCCGCGCATGGACAAAGAACCATCTTCTGCGGGCAATTTTCTTAATACGTCTTGCCAAGGCGCTAATTTAAATGATGGCAAGGCCCCGGTTACAGCAACCCCTTTTTCTTTAGCCTCGGCTGCTTTCCCACGACCGAGGTGGATAGCGCCTTTATCCAGAACAAAACTATTCTTAGCTTTGGAAAACCATAAGTCAGCGCTTAGACGATTATCGTAATTAACGCACACCCTCAACGCTTTGGCTGGATTAAAATCCACATCAATAAGCAGCGGAGCAACATCCGCTGAAGTTTTTCCGAGAGGTTCCGGCAAGTCAATCGCGACGCCCTGCAAAGGCGTTTTAATTTGAACATGATCCAAATCATTGGGATCATCCGTTATGGTCAAAGCACTTTCAATTTCAAGATTACCGTGCAGTAAGGAAAATATCGGTAGATTTAATTTATTTTTCAGCAAATCAATGGTGGTTTTTCCCGCCATCCGTACTTCCGTATATGGCTTAAGGCCGCGCACGGATTGAATGTGCATGGTGATGGGGTCGCCTAGCAAAACTGCCTGCAACGCACTGTTGCTGACCCCATGCTCGTCAAACATTAAATTGCCAGTGATGTTGTTAAATTCTATGTCGCGCAAAGCATGATGGAGGATGGCAGCATTATCCGCAAACGTAAGCATTCCTTTCGCCAATACTTCATCATTTTCCGGGTAAAGAGGTATCTCCAGGCGTAAATCCACCCCTAATATCCCGGTGATGCTGAGCATTTTTAACTTAGCCAATCGCTCCCGCAGCGGCGAAATCAATACGTAAGACATCACTTGCTCGCCTTCAGCCTTAGTATTGCCATGGATGAGCAACGTTTCGTGATCAGAACCTAATTCATCGATGCGCAGATTAACATTATCAACTGCTACACCATGCAAGTTCGCCTGCAATACATCGGCTGCCAACGTTCTTTTCTCGAAACGTAAATAAGCATCGACTTCGGTAGTTAATGGCCATTTGTCGGTAAATAATAGCTGCATTCCCGTCAAATGATTATTGATAAAAAACTCCCCGGGCTGTTTATCGTAAGGAAAATCCTTAACCCGCCCATCCAGCCTCAATCGACCGCTGGCTTTATCAATGTATTTTATATTTTCCTTAAGCCAGGCATGCAATTTCGGCTTTAAACCGCGTCGGGGGAGATAGAGCAGCCATTTTTGTGCCTGCTCAGCAGAATACTCTGCAGATAAGGCCAAATATCCATCTGGAGATAAGGGATTATCCCAAATGCCGCGGGCGCTTAAAATCAAATCAGGGCGTGTGATCACCAGGCGGTCCACACTAAGGCGTAAGCCATGGCTCAATTCTTTCCAATCGATGGCGCCATTTATTTCTTTGAAGGAAACAGGCGGGAGATTGTAGGGCTTAACGATGGTGTCTTCAGCATCCAACTCCAAGTGTCCTTCTTCAGGCTGCCATTGCATGACGCCAGATAAGCGGTTGACGGCTGGGATGTCTTCATTACCATGCCAACCTAAATTAAAAAATCGGGTAATAAGGTAATTGGGTTGCCCATCTTTCAAAAGCAACTGCGTGTTATACAATTCACCATAGGGATGCAGGGCTATGACAGGTGATAAAACTTCTGGCCAATCGAAGTCTGCAGCCAAAAGAGGTGCCAGCAATAAATTCTTTACATACAGCAAATGAGCATTCTGCGTTGCATCGTATTCTACTAAGATTTTGTTTTCCGGCCACCTGATTCCTGCCATTTTCAGTCTGATTTGATCGCCGCTTAGCTGCCACCCTGCTTTGGTAGGATTCCAAGCCAAATTTGCCTTAAGGTAAGGAATAAAATAGCTTTTTGCCCGGCCATATTGGCTCCAGGCGATATGATCGAGCTGGGTGAGGGCTTGTAAGTTACTGATGCGACTCTGCGCAATATCCAGCCACAATTCTATGTTACCCTGCCCGCTTTGCAAGACATAACTCGATGCTGGTAAAAACTCTTGCCACTGCGCAGGCAGAATATCCATTAAAGCAACGTAGGCTTCACCTCGTGTTTTCTCCAAATTAAATGGATCAATGTAAAGATCGGCTAAAAGAGCAAGACGGGTTGGTATGGCTTGCGCCAACTTAAGCGCGCCTTTAAAACGATAACGCCCTGAATGATTTGCAACCGTTAAGTTTAGAGAATCAAGAGGAATGGTCGTGCCATTAGCCAAATGCAAGGTAGCGGAAATATTTCTTAAAATAATTTTTTGCTGTGCCAATAGCCAATTCAGGATTGGCCTGTAGGTTGCGAGATCAAACGTCAATTCTTGATCATTACTTAATCCATCTATCTGCCAGCGCGTATCCACTTGGCGCAAGGATAAATGCACATCGTCAATATAAAGTATGCCGGGCTGAATTTGCCGATGCCACAAGGAACCAAAAAGATTAATCCCCACCAATAGCTTGTTTAATTTAAGCACGTGATCTTGTGCGTCTGAAACGCTGACTTCATTGAGTTTAAGTACAGGCTTAAACCAGTACCAACTGGTTTCCACGCTCTGTATTTTAACCGGTTGGCCAACCAGGGTGGAAAGATGGGTTTCAATTTCACTTTTATATTGAGTCGCCCAAGGGGTAAGCGCACGAAATACACTGAATAAAATAGCCAAGGCAATTACTAGGATAGCCAGTACTATCCAGCCTTTTTTTAAAAAATGGGTTAATTTCTTATTGAGCCTGCTCATCAAGTTTCCGTAAAAAATCCAGTTTTTCAGCAATCTTGCTCTCAAGCCCCCTATCCACCGGCTGGTACCAATCCGGTTTATCCATGCCCTCAGGGAAATAATTAACGCCGGCCGCATAACCATGCGGCTCATCATGAGCATAACGATAAGTTTTACCGTGCCCTAATTTTTTCATTAAATAAGTGGGAGCATTACGTAAATGAGCAGGAACTTCTCTTGATTTATCAGTTTTTACAAAAGCAGAAGCTTCCTGAAACGCCTTGTAGCCAGCGTTGCTTTTAGCTGCAACTGCTAGATAAATGACAGCTTGCGCCAGGGCAAGCTCCCCTTCCGGGGAGCCCAGACGCTCATAAGTAGCCGCTGCATCATTAGCCAATTGCATTGCCCTTGGGTCAGCAAGCCCAATATCTTCCCAAGCCATGCGAATGATCCGGCGCGCTAAATATCTGGCATCCACACCCCCATCCAACATCCTGCATAGCCAGTATAAGGCTGCATCCGGATCTGAGCCGCGCACGGATTTGTGCAACGCTGAGATTTGATCGTAAAAATTATCTCCGCCTTTATCGAAGCGCCGCCCACTTAGCATTAAAGAATTTTGTATAAATTCTTTATCAATGTCTGTGACAGCCAATGTAACTGCTGCCGTGTTGATTTGTTCCAACAAATTTAATAAGCGGCGTGCATCACCATCTGCATAGGCAATTAAAGTTTCTTGCGCTTGTTGGTCAAAATTCAGGTGAGAAAGCGCCTTTTGATGCGCTCGTACAAATAACTCGCCCAATTCTTCATCCGTCAATGATTTCAGCACGTAGACTTGGGCACGTGATAACAAAGCAGAATTTACTTCAAACGATGGATTTTCCGTTGTCGCCCCAATAAAAGTAAATAAACCTGCTTCCGTATAGGGTAGCAACGCATCTTGTTGGGCTTTATTGAACCGATGAATTTCATCAATAAACAAAATGGTGTGACGGTTTTTTGCCTGATAATTCTTGGCAGCCTCGACTGCAGCACGAATGTCCTTCACTCCCGAAAACACAGCCGATAAAGCAATCCATTCGCAGTCAAAATGCGTAGCCATTAAACGCGCCAAAGTGGTTTTTCCAACCCCGGGCGGCCCCCACAATATCATTGAGTGAAGTTTTCCTGACTCAAAAGCCAGGCGCAAAGGCTTCCCTGCCCCTAACAAATGAGTTTGCCCTACAACCTCATCAATGGCTGCAGGACGCAGCGTTTCGGCAAGCGGTGAAGTTTTGGAGTGGGTCATTGTTCTACCACATCCACACCTTTGGGTATTTTAAATTTAAACACGGTGCTTCCAAGTGAAGGGTTAATTTTAATATTACTTAACTGCACATGGGTATGTTGTCCCAATTGATCAAATAATTCCATGGCACTTAACGTAGCGCCTTCAAAAACTAATTTTACTCTTTGGAAATTTGCTTTACCGGATTTAGCCTGCAAATCAAAATATTCTTTTTTCCCTTTTGTGCTTTGCGTGACGGTAAAATCACGGCTCACGGTGTCATCATAGCCGCTTAAGAATAAAGCGGCTGTACCACCTAACCCCTTGTCCTGCTTTTTCACCGTGACTTGTTCCAAATCTTCATCATATATCCATAAACGCTTACCATCTGCAACCACCAATTGCGGCATGGGATCTTTGGTTTGCCAGCGAAAACGGCCTGGGCGGGCCAAAGCCATGGTACCTGAAGAATGGGAAAGCTGTCTTTTTTTTGCTTTAATGACTTGCTTGAAGGAAGCACTCATTGTACGAATGGCATTTAATTTGGTTTGTAAAATAGCGGCTGCATCTTCACAAAATCCCAGTTGCGACCAGAAAAATAATACCAACACTGTGATTTTTTTCATTTTTGTTCCTTCTGGAAAATTAGCTTAATCTTCACTGACTCCGGCTACCAATACATCACGAAAACCACCGTCCAATGGTCCCACGATTCCTGTGCGCTCCATTTCTTCAACTAAACGTGCCGCGCGGTTATATCCAATTTTAAAACGGCGCTGTACGGCCGAGATACTTGCCTTACGGGTTTGGATCACAAATTCAACTGCCTGATCATAAAGGGGATCGGCTTCCTCAGTCGCCTGCCCTTCTTCACCAAAGCCACCATCAAATCCATCGCCGGTGTTTTGCGTGATTTCTTCAATATAGCTTGGTGTACCTCGTGCCCGCCAATCGTCAGCCACGCGGTGCACCTCGGTATCATCCACAAAAGCACCATGCACTCGCAGCGGTGCACCGGTACCTGGAGCTAAGAATAGCATATCTCCATAGCCAAGGAGTTGTTCTGCGCCCTGTTGATCAAGAATGGTGCGCGAATCAATTTTTGAAGAAACCTGGAATGAAATCCGGGTAGGGATATTGGATTTTATCAAGCCAGTTAAGACGTCCACCGAGGGTCGTTGCGTTGCCAGAATTAAATGAATTCCGGCAGCACGCGCTTTCTGGGCAATGCGTGCAATCAATTGCTCTACCTTTTTGCCAACGACCATCATCATGTCGGCCAGCTCATCAATAATAACCACTACATAGGGTAGAGATTCCAGAGTGGGAGCTTGCTCATCCATGGAATCAACCGGTTTCCACAAGGGATCTGTCAAAGGTTCACCGCGTGCAGCCGCTTCTGCCAGTTTACTGTTAAAACCCGCGAGATTGCGCACTCCAAACGCAGCCATTAAACGGTAGCGCCTCTCCATTTCAGCCACACACCAACGCAAGGCACTGGCCGCTTCTTTCATGTCGGTGACCACAGGAGTCAACAAATGAGGAATGCCATCGTATACGGACAATTCCAGCATTTTGGGATCCACCATGATCAGGCGTACCTGCTCCGGAGTCGCTTTAAATAATAAACTTAGAATCATGGCGTTGATGCCTACAGATTTACCAGACCCTGTGGTTCCTGCAACTAATAGGTGCGGCATCTTAGCCAGATCGACCACCATGGGATGGCCTGCTATGTCCACCCCCAAAGCCAGGGTAAGTGGAGAATGTGCCTTCTGATAGACTTCAGCCGAAAGAACCTCTGACAGACCTACGGTCGCCCGGTTTAGATTTGGCAATTCAATACCGACAACGGTTTTACCCGGAATAATTTCAACCACGCGCACGCTGGTTACAGACAAAGAACGCGCCAAATCTTTAGACAAAGCCGTCAGTTTGCTGACTTTTACTCCTGCAGCCAATTGCAATTCAAAACGGGTAATGACGGGGCCTGGATGTACCGCCACCACATCCGCCTGGATGCCGAAATCCAGTAAATGCTGTTCCACATCCCGCGATAGGGTTTCAAGCTCTTGATGCGTGTAGCCTCGCATCGGCTCACCTACTTCTCCTTTATTCAACAATTCCAAGGAAGGTAAGCTGCCTGTGACTTCTATTTTGGTGAAAGCCGGTGTTTCCCTCATTGGTTTGGGTGGCTGAGGTTTTTCGGCAAACAAACTGATTTTTGGGGATGTTTTTTCTGCTTTTTCTTTTTCCTTTTCTTTTTTGACTTTAAGGGTGGTGGGTTGAGTCGCTTCTTTTGCTCGCAGCATTTCCTTAAACGCATGCGCCTTTAAGCGAGCCATCAGGATTTGCGCGAAACGGATACCATGCTTTAGTGCAAATTTTAGCCAATGCAAGGCAATTAGGGTATAATAACCGATAATTTCGGTTACATGCAGCCAGGAAAGTCCAGTAAGCCAGGTGACCCCTACCAATAACATGGCAAACAGCAGTAAGGTGGCACCTTGCACATTGAGGGTATGGCTTAAAGCAAACGCAATCACATGCCCTACAAAACCGCCAGGCCTGTGCAGCATTTGCTTTTCCGGCGACAATTCCAACGCCAGCAAACCGCACGCACTGCCAAGCAGGAAGAACAAACCCGCCAGACGCAGTACAAGGACTGGCTTGCTGATTGTTTGTAAAACCCGGTGATCTTTTAATATCATCCAAGCTATGTAAACAAAGCAACCAGGCAATAAATAAGCAACATAGCCTAAACTTGCATAAAGTGCGTCGGCAAAATATGCACCGACGGTTCCGCCCGCATTCGCTATATTGATTGAATCGGAAGCAGGATGAAACCAGCCGGGATCATAAGAACTGTAGGTGACTAAGGATAATAAAATAAATAAGGCGGCAGTAAGCATTAAGATAAAGCCGCCTTCACAAACGCGTTTTGTAAAAAATTGAGGCAAAGCTGTTTTAGGGCCGCTTACCAATTCGCCCTTGCGCTGTTTTGTCATAGGTATTTTAAAGCATCAGGTTTTATCATACTATCCACATCTTAACATTAAATTTATAAAAGGCAGAGAAGATGAGCGCAACAAATCACCATCGCCTAATCATCCTGGGCTCAGGCCCTGCAGGCTATACGGCTGCGGTATATGCTGCACGAGCTAATTTACAGCCGGTCTTACTTACAGGAATGCAACCCGGCGGACAATTGACCACCACAACTGATGTGGATAACTGGCCTGGCGATGTCGAAGGTTTACAAGGGCCTGCACTAATGGAACGGATGCAGCAGCATGCAGAACGTTTTCAAACCGAAATTATTTTTGACCACATCACCCGTGCTGATTTGCTTTCTCGTCCATTTACTCTGGAAGGAGATACGCAAACCTACACATGCGATGCCCTAATCATCGCAACCGGTGCATCAGCACGATATATTGGCCTTGAATCTGAAAAAGCTTATCAAGGCCGCGGCGTTTCTGCCTGTGCTACCTGCGATGGTTTTTTCTACCGCAACAAGCACGTATGTGTAGTAGGTGGAGGCAATACCGCCGTTGAAGAAGCGCTTTACCTGTCAAATCTGGCAGCTTCTGTGACTTTAATCCATCGTCGCGATAGCTTGCGTGCGGAAAAAATTTTACAGGATAAGCTTTTTGAAAAAGCACGCACCGGGAACATAAAATTATTGTGGAATCATACTTTACAGGAAGTATTGGGCGATGGCATGAAAGTAACCGGGGCGCGTGTTTGTAATGTGTTTACCGATGCCTGTACAGATTTACCCGTGGATGGCATTTTTATTGCCATTGGGCATACACCGAACACAAGTCTTTTTACGGACCAATTGGATATGAAAGACGGTTATCTCATCATTCGCTCGGGATTGGAAGGAATGGCAACTGCCACCAATATCCCCGGTGTATTTGCCTGTGGCGATGTGGCTGACCATGTTTATCGTCAAGCCATTACATCCGCTGGATTTGGATGCATGGCGGCTCTTGATGCGGAAAAATACCTAGACACAGTGAGATAAAGCGATAAAACCCACCATTTTAACCGCAGACGATTACAGTTTCCCAAATCCGGAAACCGCTGATGCCGAAGGATTAGTCGCCATCGGCGGTGATTTATCCCCCAAACGTATCCTTGAAGCTTATCGTCATGGAATATTTCCCTGGTTTAATCCGGGTGACCCGATTTTATGGTGGTCACCCGATCCGCGTTTAATCTTAAAACCGCACGCATTTAAATTAACACGCAGCCTAAAGAAAACCTTAAATAAACCTTTTCGTTTTACGATTGATACAGCATTTTCAGATGTTATTCGGGCCTGCGCCAGCACGGGTAAACGCTTAAATCGCAGCTGGATAACCGCAGAAATGATCGCGGCTTATACCAAGCTCTATGAAATGGGATTTGCCCATTCTTTTGAGGTATGGCTAGACGGGAAGCTGGTTGGAGGCTTATACGGGATTAGCCTTGGCCGGATTTTTTTCGGCGAATCCATGTTTCATGACGTTCGCGATGCCTCGAAGCTGGCTTTGTATTTTTTATGTCAAACTCTGCAAGAATTAAAGTTTGAAATCATCGACTGTCAATTACCCACCGCACATTTGCAAAGCCTTGGCGCTGAAACAATATGCCGCCATGAGTTTCTGCAATGGTTACAGAAAATTTTGTATTCTTAATATATTTTGTGTTGATAAAAAAACCAATAAGAGTTATTATAAAACATTATTTTCCCCTGATACTCCTAAATGCATTATTCAGATTGCTATAAGCTACTTAAAACTCTTCGTAATCGCGAACTGGCGGCTCAATTAAAAATTGCCTTGGAAAACCTGGAAAAAGAAGCCAACAGTCCAACCTTCGTGCAATTCCTGCAAGATAATACCCAGTCCATGCAATCAATTTTTGCACTACGGCAAGAATACGATGTATTGCAACTGAAAAAAGTCGAAAAAGGCATTATTAACCTCATCAATACATTAGAAGAGCAGCAACAAGACGATCCTACCCTGACGCAAATTTTAAATATATTGAAAGACATACAAACAACTGCCTACCGGCAGTCGCTTGCTTGTTCTTTCCAACATTCACACTTTAGTGCATCGGCAGAAAAATATGCCACTCACTTTATTCCATTCAGCCAAGGGAGCGATCCTTTTAAAGGTTCTGATTTTATGGGCTATTGTTGGGGACACTCCCACCGCTATGGAAAACTTGCTTCACAAGGATCATTAAATCAGCTATCTGTAGCTTCTGACGAAACACTTTACGATACATTTAAAACCAACTGGACTTTTGCCGATATTCTTTTCAGACGAGTAGGCTGGTATTTTTGGGTGGCAAAAGAAATGCAATTGCGTCAAGCAATCTGGAATGCATTAAAAGGGTTGGATGATAAGCATACGTTAAATTTTAATTTTCTAATCAATTCCGTTGGTTTCCATTCCACCGCGCTAAGAATGGTAGGTAATGGCATTGAATATTATGATAATAATTATGGTTTGGTCAAATTTATAAACCGCGAAAATGCAGTTAATTTTTTAGCCTCTCATTTACTCCAGGAAGCACGGAAAAATGCCGGGGAAATAAGTTTTATTACCGTTTATAGATTGCCATATACCAATCAGGCCGACCATGATATTTTTGCCGCAGTGCCACAAAGTGCCCTGACAGAAACAGCAAGTGCCCCGGCAGAAGCCGTATCTCAGCCTACAGCCTTGACCCAAGCAATCAACGCTTTGGAACGCTATGCCCCCCAACTTGAAAAAAGTAATGTAAAAGGGAAAATTAAGGCCAATGAGATCCAATACTTGGTGCAGGAATTAAAAGGTTTATCCGCGCAGGAAATTGCGCCGCGTATTCATGAGATCCTGGAAAATAAAGAACATAGCTTAATTATAAACCGGGGTACCGGGTTTTATTTTTTTCAAAGCGGTTTTAAAAGCCGCAGCACGACTGAAACCTTGCTGCAGGCAATTTATCAAGCCGCAAGCGGAAATATACCCGCTTTGCAAAATAAAATTATTTAATCGCACCTAAGCTCGTGAAACTTACTGGCTCTCATTGCCATTTTTATTATTTTAGGGCACTATTTGTACTTTCATTTTCCCCTGCTTGGGTTTTTAATTCCAGAGAGATTTATGGCAAAAGAAGATCATATAGAAATGCAAGGCACAGTAGTCGATACTTTGCCCAACACCATGTTTCGCGTTGAACTGGATAATGGCCACGTGATAACTGCTCATATCTCCGGTCGCATGCGCAAAAATTATATCCGCATCCTAACCGGCGATAAGGTAAAAGTTGAGTTAACACCCTACGACCTCACCAAAGGCCGTATCATTTTTCGCGATAAAAATTAATGTTAGCGGGGCTTTCGCCCCCTACCTAGTTACCGGCTACTGTCATTTGCTCAATCAAAACTGAACCGCAACGTGTCGCACTATTTGGGTTCAGATCATCGCCTACCGCCACCATGTTACGGAACATATTCTTTAAATTGCCTGCGATGGTAATTTCTTCCACCGGGTATTGAATCTCGCCATTTTCCACCCAAAAACCCGCAGCCCCGCGCGAATAATCTCCAGTCAAGATATTAATGCCGTGTCCCATCAACTCCGTCACCAAAAGCCCCGTGCCAAGCAATTGTAAAAGTTCCTGGAAGCCGCCATGGGTTGGATCAATCGTTAAATTAAATACCCCACCGCTATTGGCGGTTGTCTTTAATCCTAACTTACGCGCTGAATAACTTCCTAAAACATACTGGCAAAGCTTCCCGTCTTTTACAAAAACATTATTGCGAGTGGGCACGCCTTCTCCATCAAAGGGAGCACTCCCCAAAGCCCTTAACAGATGAGGTTGTTCATAAATTTGCACGTATTCCGGGAAAATTTGTTCTCCCAGGCTATCCAGCAAGAAAGAATTTTTTCGATAAAGATTGGAACCGCTTATCGCACTCACAAATGCGGAAAATAATCCTCCGGACAAACGGGAGGAAAACAAAACAGGAACTTTTTGTGTGTTGATTTTTCTTGCGTTTAAGCGGCTAATGGTACGCTCTGCCGCTCTTTCTGCAAGCAGATCCAAAGCTAATAAATCTTTAAAATGGCGTGCTGTGGTATAATCATAATCCCGTTGCATGGCATCGCCTTCTTGTGCAATCAGGGAACAACTCATGCTATGCCTGGTTCCGTAGAGCACCCCACCCGCATCATGCGTGTCTGCATAACCATGGGTAAAATTATAGCTGGAAAGGCTAACACCGTCGGTATTAACGATCCTTTTGTCTTGCGCCAGGGCGTGGCGTTCACATGCAAGCGCCATTTCAATGGCTTTAGGAGGAGTAATATCCCAAGGGTGACAAAGGTCAAGCTCGGGATAACAGTTGTTAATCAAATCGGCATCTGCCAAACCAAAACAAGGATCGGCCGCACTTACCCGTGCGATATCGCAAGCTGCAGCCACCATGGCTCTGATTGCTGCAGAAGATGTATCCGTACTGCTGGCATGTCCTTTGCGCTTATCAAAATACACCGTGACGCTCATCTCTTTATCTTCGCTAAACTCGACTGTTTCCACTTCTCCCATGCGAACATTGACTGAAAAACCTTGATCGCGATTCACGGTGACGGAAGCATCGCTAGCCCCTTGCTCATGGGCACATGCCAAAACTTCCTGCATGATTTTTCTTAATTCCTCGGTTGACTTAACCTGCTGAATGTTGATATTTTGCGGAGATGTTTGCATAGCAATTCCAATGAATTCAGATTAGACAAGGATACAAGATTAATATATCAACGCCTATAAACTTCGTGCAAATAAGCAAATTGCTTTTAGGCTTCACTTTATTATTGTTCGTGAGTGTTAACAGTTTAGCAAGCAATTGGGAGCCTGTTGCGCCAGGGATTGAATATCAGGATTTGGGCACGAATTTATTAAAAACCTGGTCGCATATCCATGTTTTTCGTATTGATCTCAAAAAAAACGAACTTGATTTAATTTTGGCAAAAAATTTGTCCCTTGCCCATGCTTCCATCAGCGAATTTGCTGAAAAGAGCCGTGCATTGATCGTATTGAATGGAGGATTTTTCGATCACAACTACCACCCGCTTGGTCTTCGCATCAGTAAAAAACAAGTGCTAAATCCCTTGAAGCGCATCAGTTGGTGGGGTGTGTTTTACATCAAAAATCAAAAAGCATATTTATCCGGCCAACAACAATATTTGCATAATCCGCGAACACAATTTGCCGTGCAAAGCGGGCCACGCTTGCTCATCAATGGGGTAATCCCTGCCCTGAAACCCGGTCTTGCCGAGCGCTCTGCTCTTGGCATTACCACCCAAGGGAAAATCATTATTTTAGTGACGGAAAACAGCCCCATGACCACAACCGCGCTAGCCAATCTAATGAAATCGGCTCCACTGCATTGTAAAGATGCACTTAATTTGGATGGTGGCAGTTCCAGCCAGTTAATCACCAACACCGATAACTTAAGGATTAACACCGGATTTGCGCACGTGAGTGATGCCATTGTAGTTAAACCGCGGCAGACAGCATGAATAAAAACCCCGGCAATCGGCCAACAAAACCAGGTGCCTTGATTATCCATTTATTTTCTCGCCTATCTACAACTTATCCTTTATTTATCCACAACATATACCCAGACTTATTCTATTGAAATCAACCGAAAAACACATTATCTTGTTAGGTTTCCTAGCAGACACACCTATATGTTGTGTTTTGGTTTATAATTAACGTATAGGTTGAATTTGTCATACTTGGCAATCTCACCTTCCGTGGAGGAACTATGTCAGAGATTCTTGATTCCGTAAAAGATGTATCCAGAACCAGTCAACTGGAATTATCGACGAATGCGCCGGGTTTATTAAAAACCATTAAGCGCAATGGCAAAGTCGTACATTATGACGAAAGCAAGATTAAAGTTGCTATCACCAAGGCATTCATTGCCGTAGAGGGAGGCAGTGCGGCCGCCTCAAACCGCATTTATCAGCAAATCGATGACCTCACCAAGCAAATTACACAAGCATTTAAGCGCCGTATGCCAAGTGGTGGCACCATTCACATCGAAGATATTCAAGATCAAGTTGAACTGGCTTTAATGCGTAATGAACAACATAAAATTGCCCGCGCTTATGTGCTCTACCGCGAGGAGCGCCGCAAAGCCCGCGCGGCACAAGTAAAGCAGCAAGCAAATGATGACAAGATCCCGTTAATCACCATGCCTAATGGTGAACTTGCTCCCCTAGATATAGCACGCGTCAATACCATTGTGGCTGAAGCATGTCGGGAATTGGAAAATGTGCATGCCGAGCCGGTGATTAAAGATGCTCTTCGCAATCTTTATAACCAAGCCAGCTTGGCTGATGTGCATAAAGCATTGATTATGGCAGCCCGCGCTTTAGTGGAAACCGAGCCTAATTATACCTACGTAAGCGCACGCCTGCTTCTAGACAGCTTACGGGCGGAAGCATTAAATAAACTGCAATTGCAAGAGGAAGCCACCTTCGATGAAATGGCGGCGCTTTATCCTGTATATTTTAAAGCGTATATTGCCCGCGGTATTGAGCACGGCATATTGGATCCCAAATTAAGCGATTTTAATTTGGAAACCTTGGGCAAAGCTTTATTGCCGGAACGGGATATGCAATTTACTTATTTAAGCTTGCAGACACTTTATGATCGTTATTTTATTCACGAGCACGGTATTCGCTATGAATTGCCCCAGGCATTTTTTATGCGCGTCGCCATGGGGCTTGCAATACGGGAAACAGATAAAGAAGAAAGAGCCATTGAATTTTACAGACTGCTCTCTTCATTTGACTATATGTCTTCCACACCTACCCTGTTTAATTCAGGCACAGTAAGACCTCAGCTTTCCAGCTGTTATTTAACAACCGTACCCGACGACCTGGAAGGTATTTACAGTGCCATTAAAGACAATGCCCTGCTTTCCAAATTCGCAGGCGGCTTAGGCAATGACTGGACCCCCGTACGTGCCATGGGCTCTTACATAAAAGGCACCAATGGCAAGTCGCAAGGCGTTGTGCCATTCCTAAACGTAGCGGACGCAACCGCTATTGCCGTGAACCAGGGTGGAAAACGCAAAGGGGCCGTGTGCGCTTATCTGGAATGCTGGCACCGCGATGTGGAAGAATTTCTTGAGTTACGTAAAAATACCGGTGACGATCGTCGCCGTACGCATGACATGAATACCGCGCTGTGGATTCCGGATTTATTCATGAAACGGGTACATGAAGAAGGTGAATGGACATTATTCTCCCCGGATGAAGTTCCTGAACTTCATGAACAATATGGTAAAACTTTCGAAAGTACTTACATGGCTTACGAAGCAAAAGCACGCGAGGGTAAGCTTAGGAATGTAAAAACGGTTTCCGCCGTTAAATTATGGCGTAAAATGTTGTCCATGTTGTTTGAAACAGGGCATCCGTGGTTAACGTTTAAAGATGCATGTAATTTGCGTTCTCCTCAACAACATGCCGGTGTAATCCACAGTTCCAACTTATGCACTGAAATTACACTGAACACATCCAGAGAAGAAATTGCAGTGTGCAACTTAGGCAGCATTAATTTGCCAGCGCACATTAAAAACGGCAAACTGGATAAAACCAAATTGCAGCAAACCATCCGCACTGCCGTACGCATGTTGGATAATGTAATCGATATTAACTATTATTCAGTTCCGCAAGCTCGTAACTCCAATTTGAAACATCGTCCCGTCGGTTTAGGGCTGATGGGATTTCAAGATGCCTTGTATAAACTTAAGTTAAATTATGCATCCAACGAAGCAGTAGCTTTTGCCGATACCTCCATGGAATTGATAAGCTATTATGCCATCGAAGCTTCCTGTGAATTGGCGAAAGAACGCGGCCGCTACCCAAGCTATGAAAATTCCTTATGGAGCAAAGGCATTCTGCCTATTGATTCCATCAACTTGCTGCAACAGGCACGTGGCCAGTATCTGGAACAAGACCGTTCACAACATTTGGATTGGGAATTATTGCGGGTGAAAGTTCGTACCGAAGGCATGCGTAATTCAAATGTGATGGCTATTGCGCCAACCGCAACCATTTCTAACATTTGCGGAGTTTCTCAATCAATTGAACCTACGTATCAGAATTTGTATGTAAAATCGAATTTATCCGGCGAATTTACTGTGGTTAACCCTTATCTGGTAGATGATCTCAAAGCCTTAAATTTATGGGATGAAGTCATGGTTAATGACTTAAAATATTTCAATGGCAGCGTGCAACCCATAAGCCGCATTCCAGAACATTTAAAAGCCCGCTATGCTACTGCTTTTGAAATTGAACCCATTTGGTTAGTTGAAGCGGCTTCGCGTCGACAAAAATGGCTGGATCAGGCGCAATCATTGAACGTATACATGGCGAAACCCTCGGGTAAAAAACTGGATGAGCTCTATCGCCAGGCATGGATACGCGGATTGAAAACCACCTATTATTTACGAAGTTTAGGTGCAAGCAACGCCGAGAAATCAACGGTTACAGACGGAGCCTTGAACGCGGTGAAAATCGATGAACCACAACTGTGCTCAATTCTTGACCCGAATTGTGAAGCTTGCCAATAGGAGAAAACACAATGTCTAGCGCAATCTTAGAACCCATGAATGCTCAAACAGGAGCCACCGGCCTCGAATTACTGGATATGGGCGCAGGACGCATCCATGTGGATGATAAAAAAATCATTAACTGCCGAGCTGATTTAAATCAATTGGTTCCCTTTAAATATAAATGGGCTTGGGACAAATACTTAACCGCTTGTGCAAACCATTGGATGCCCAATGAAATCAGCATGAGCGCTGATCTGGCATTATGGAATGACCCATATGGTTTGAGCCAGGATGAGCGCCTCATTGTACTGCGCAATTTGGGTTTTTTCTCAACTGCTGATTCCCTGGTGGCCAATAATTTAGTTCTGGCAGTCTACCGGCACATCACTAATCCTGAATGCCGTCAGTATTTGCTGCGGCAAGCATTTGAAGAAGCCTTGCATACCCATGCCTATCAATACATCATTGAAAGTTTGGCGCTGGATGAAGCAGCCGTGTTTAACATGTATCGGGAAATTCCTTCAGTAGCTACCAAAGCAGCCTGGGCTTTACCGTATACGCAAAGCTTAAGTGATCCGAATTTCCGTACCGGTACTCCTGAAAATGACCAGCGTTTACTGCGCGATTTGATTGCATTTTATGTCGTTTTCGAAGGCATTTTCTTTTACGTCGGTTTCACGCAAATTTTATCCATGGGCCGTCGCAACAAGATGGTGGGCACCTCCGAACAATTCCAGTACATCTTGCGCGATGAATCCATGCACATGAATTTTGGTATTGATGTCATTAACCAGATTAAAATTGAAAACCCGCACTTATGGACGCCACAATTCAAGGAAGAAATGATTGAATTGATTAAGCAAGGGGTTGCCTTGGAATACCAATATGCTCAAGACACCATGCCGCATGGTATCCTGGGAATGAATGCCAACATGTTTGAAGAATACCTGCATTTCATCGCCAATCGCCGTCTTACCCAGATAGGTTTGCCTGAACAATACCCCGGGGCTGAAAATCCCTTCCCCTGGATGAGCGAAATGCTGGATTTGAAAAAAGAGAAAAACTTCTTCGAAACCCGTGTCATTGAATATCAGGCTGGCGGTACATTAAGCTGGGATGATGACAATTAAGGTAAAACAACCCGGATACGCTGGTATTCGGGTTGAACTTCCCAACCCGCACCGGCTACGAGAATATTAAGCCAAAATCAATAAATTACATTCGCTTGCTTGTTCCTAGTACAATCACATTTTCTCCCTCGGCTTGCGGGAAATTTGCCTTCATTTTGTTAATTTCTTCCTTAAAAACGGCTGATTGGTTGGCAACAACTTTTTGTACTGTCCCGCCTGTACTGAGCGTACCTAAGCCCGTGAGTTCTTTTACCACATCGCTTATCCAATCTTTGAGCTTCTGCCATCCTCCTTTTTCATTCTCATATTCTTTAAGCGGAGCTACCAATTTGTTATTGATTAACTCATCAAATTGAGTACTAAGGGCGTTGATCTCTAAAGCGGTGATGGCTTCTTTTGACTTGGTTAAATACTCAAGCTGGGCAGTTAAGCCATTAAATGAAGGGATATCATTTTTATACCAGGGAGGTTCAGCATTACCAATTGCCTCCTGCAACATGGTTATTTTTCCCGCAGTATTTTGGCCTTGCCTGCCTTGAAGCTCAGTTAATTTTTCCTCGAGAATTTCTTTACCCTGAGCAATCTTTTCTTTCAGTCTTAGCAAGGAAGAATGCATTTCCTCTTGGCGCTTTTGCTGCTCTATAACAATATGTAACAGCAATCCTTGCATCATTCCAATTTTTTCCGTCTCCTCAGGAGAAGATAATTCAGGATCCCACTTATATAGTGAATCTTTAATTGCACCCACCTTTTCTGCATTGAAAGATGGGAAGCCATATTCCTTAAACTCGTTATTCATTTTTTCTTCAATCCGAGAAATAATTGCTTCCCTGGGAATGACTCTGCTCACTCCCCTTACTTTATTTGCTTCCTGGAGCTCTATACAAGCCTCCTCATATAAAGCCAGGCAAATTGTCTTTAATGCATCGGGCGAGGTGTTGATTTTTTCAATTGCCGCACCAAATTTATTCATAATTAATCTCGTATTTTAATACCATTATGTAAATAATAGACGCAAAATGACACTAAAATATCACTTGCAAGAAATTAATAATCACCCTTAGTTAAAGTATGGGCATACGCTATTCTTCCATGTAACTAAAGTCTTGCATTCTAATCCTTGCTTTTTGCCTGCAAGTTATGGTCAACTCGCTACATGTCGATTTTTATCGCTGCTCGTACGGTGATTACCCACTTAAACTTAGGTTCATTGCACTTCCCAGTCAACATCATTCAAGGTCCGTTAGCTGGTGTAAGTTGCGCACCATTCCGGCTCCTCACCTGGGAACTTGGGCAACCTGCCTTTTCCTATACTGAAATGATTTCGTGTAAAACCTTATTGCATGCCAAGGCAAAAACTCGTTTTGTATATAAGCATGAAAAGGAAGGCCCGGTTTGTTTTCAATTATCGGGAAGTAATGAGAAAGAGTTGGGTGAAGCTACAAAAATTGCTACGGATTATGGCGCGGATTTAATCGATTTAAACTGTGGCTGTCCGGTTAACAAAATACGTTCGCGCGGGGCTGGCTCCAGTTTGCTGCAAAAACCCAAAGAACTTTTTAAGCTGATGCGCGCGATGAAAGCAAGCACGAATGTCCCCGTTTCGGTAAAAATACGCGTGGATGGCAATAGCAATGATCATTATAACCGCGAAATTGCCCGCATTGTGCAAGATGCAGGCATCGATTTTATAACGGTGCATGGTCGCAACTGGAGAGAAGGCTATGATACCCCCTGTCATTATTCTCAAATCGAATTTTTTGTTAATGAACTTAATATTCCTGTTATTGGTAATGGCGATGTATCATGCCTTGCATCCCTACAAAAAATGTTTGCAACCGGCTGTGCGGGGGTGATGATTGGCCGCGCCGGGGTCGGCCAGCCTTGGTTAATTGCAAAATTAATCGCAGAAAGTAAAGGCGAGCAATTTAATCTGCCAACTCCGGGTGAGCGCGGCTTGTTGTTTTTAAGACATGTCCGCGCTTTGGAAGAATTATTGCAAAGCGAGAAATTTGCAGTGATTCAGGCACGTAAATTTGCCAAGTATTATGCAAGAAATTTGGCAGGCCAAACTGAATTTGTACAAGCTGTTAACCATTGCGAGAATTTGGATGAATTAACGCTTGTCTGTAAACGATATTTTAACCAGCACGCTTAATAAATAAGCGTTGCCATGAGACTTTGCAGCAAAACCCGGTTCTGTGATTATCGAATGAAACAATGTTACATAGCGTAGAGGAAAAAATCTTAAGAGCTAAGAAGAAAAGAAATTCAACTGTTTATAAAAGTCCTGGTTTCTGCGGCTGCATAGCCTGGATTATACTCACACATCCAGACTTGCAAATGGGCTTCCTTTCCCAGGCTGTTTGATTTTATCGCGAAACACCACTAGCCATTGTGACGTAAGTGCGGAAATAAAATGACATCGCGGATTGAAGGGGAATTGGTAAATAACATGGCCAGTCTATCAATGCCAATCCCTTCTCCTGCAGTGGGCGGCATACCATATTCCAACGCCTCAATGTAATCGCTATCATAATGCATGGCTTCCAGATCGCCCGCATCTTTTTCTTCTACTTGTTTCAAGAAACGTGCGGCTTGATCTTCCGGATCATTTAACTCGGAAAACCCGTTTGCCATTTCGCGGCCTGCAATAAAGAATTCAAAACGATCGGTAACTTCAGGATTTTCTTCATTACGGCGTGCCAAAGGCGATACTTCTGTCGGATATTCAGTGATAAAAGTAGGCTGAAGCAATTGATGTTCGATGGTTTCTTCAAACAAAATCATTTGCAATTTACCAATGCCATCCGATTTTTTATAAGGGAATTTCATCCTGTCTAATAAACTGCGGCAAAAATCAATGTCTTCTATTTGGGCAACACTCAGTTCAGGATGGTAATGCAAAATAGCATCCTTAATGCTCATGCGGGCAAAAGGCTTGGAAAAATCTATGCATTGGCCTTGATATTCAATTTGCCGTGTCCCTAATACTTCATCGCACAAAAAGTGCAATAATTCTTCAGTAAAATCCATGAGATCCTGATACGTTGCATACGCTTCATAAAATTCAATCATAGTGAATTCAGGATTATGACGCGTAGAAATGCCTTCATTGCGGAAGTTACGATTGATTTCATAGACACGCTCAAAACCCCCGACCACCAGCCGCTTTAAATAAAGCTCAGGGGCAATACGCAAAAACATTTGCATATCCAGCGTGTTGTGGTGCGTGATAAAAGGGCGCGCCAAAGCGCCTCCCGGGATAGGATGCATCATCGGGGTTTCCACTTCCATAAAGCCATGGCTGTCCATAAACTTACGGCATGCAGAAATCAGGCGAGAACGGATGATAAATGTTTTACGGCTTTCTTCATTGGCAATCAAATCGACATAACGCTTACGGTAACGCAATTCCTGATCCGCCAGCCCATGAAATTTATCCGGTAAAGGCCGCAAGGATTTAGTCAGCAATTGCAATTGCTCGGCATTGACCGTCAATTCACCCGTATTGGTTTTAAATAATTCGCCATGTACACCCACGATGTCGCCCAAATCCCAATGCTTGAACTGCTCATATACTTCTGCCAAGTCATTCTGGCGTACATAAATCTGCAAACGGCCGGATGAATCCTGAATGTGGAAAAAGCTGGCTTTTCCCATAATACGTCGTAAAACGATACGTCCTGCTACAACCACTTTTATTTTTTGTTCAGCCAATTCTTCCTTGCCAGTTTCTGCATATTGGCTCAAAAGTTCAGCAGCAAATTGCTCACGATAAAATTCATTTGGAAAATTAAACCCTGTCGAACGTAATTCAGCTAATTTTTGTTTGCGAATCTGATAGACTTCACTCTCATCTAAAAATTCTTCAGTCATACTTCACCTACTCCTGATTTCAAACTCGCTTCGATAAACTGATCTAAATCCCCATCGAGAACGGCTTGAGTATTGCTAGTTTCTACGCCAGTGCGTAAATCTTTAATGCGTGATTGATCCAATACATAAGAACGAATTTGCGAGCCCCAACCGATATCAGACTTGCTGGCTTCCAATGCTTGCTGTTCTGCATTTTTTTTCTGCATTTCAAGCTCATAAAGTTTAGCGCGCAGCTGCTTCATGGCTTGGTCTTTATTTTTATGCTGGCTGCGATCCGTCTGGCATTGTACAACAATCCCGGTCGGTTCATGCGTAATGCGCACAGCAGAATCGGTGCGGTTTACGTGTTGCCCCCCGGCTCCCGACGCACGATACGTATCGATACGCAAATCCGCTGGATTAATGGCAATATCGATGTCGTCATCCACTTCCGGCGATAAAAATACCGCTGCAAAAGAAGTGTGACGCCGGTTGCCTGAATCAAATGGAGATTTGCGCACCAAACGATGTACACCAGTTTCCGTACGCAGCCAGCCATAGGCATATTCCCCAACGAAATGGATGGTAGCACTTTTAATTCCTGCTACTTCACCTGGCGAGCATTCTATTAGTTCGGTTGTAAATCCATGATGCTCGCCCCAGCGCAGATACATACGCAGCAACATTTCAGCCCAGTCCTGAGCTTCTGTGCCGCCTGAGCCCGCTTGAATATCCATATAAGCGCTTGCTTTATCCATTTTGCCGGAAAACATGCGGCGAAATTCGAGCGTTTCTACCTGTTTTTCAATGGCATGGGTTTCTGACGCAACATCTTCTATAGCCTGGGTATCTTCTTCCTCACGAGCCATATTAAAAATCTCAATCAAATCAACAATGCCTTGCAACAGATTCTCGAGTTGAAAGACAACTGCTTCCAACTGGGCCCGCTCCCGACCCAAGGCTTGTGCCTGCTCAGGATTGTCCCAAATTCCGGGTGACTCTAATTCGCGGACGACTTCTTCAAGACGCTCCCGTTTGGTATCGAAGTCAAAGATACCCCCGAAGAGCATGCACGCGCGTTTTTAAATCGGTCAAAGTATGATGAATTTGATTTACTTCTAACATGATATCCCTTAATTTAAAAATGTGTCTATTTTACAGCGAAAGATAAAAAGTCTGCAAACAGACAAGCCTTGAGAAATGCTCTGCTGCACTTCTCAGCTGTCTTTTGATGTGAAGCGCCTTAAATTCATGGCGCCGATTAGAATTCAGGCAGTCTGGATTTGATTCGATGGGTGGCTTGCGAATGAATTTGCGAAACACGCGATTCGCTAACCCCTAACACTTCGCCTATTTCTTTTAAATTTAAATCTTGCTCATAGTAAAGCGACAATACCAATTGTTCCTTCTTTGGCAAACTGTCAATAATTTGTGATAATTGTGCCGTCATATCATCATGAAGCGCCTGGACATGCGGTTCTGTTGAATTACTCAATGTTTCTTCTTTTATGATTTCATCCGTTGCACTTAAATCTTCAAATGGATATAAATGACCGCCTGCCGAATCGCTTAGCATATCATGATACTCTTCAAGGCTAATGCCCAATTCCGCGGCGACTTCCTGATCTTTGGCGTCACGGCCAAGGCGGTTCTCCACCTCCCGTACGGCGGCAGAAATCATGCGAGCATTGCGATAAACTGAACGCGGCACCCAATCGTTGCGGCGGACTTCATCCAGCATATGCCCACGGATACGGATCCCGGCATAAGTTTCAAAAGAAGCACCTTTTGTATCGTCATAATGCCTGACCGCTTCCAGCAAACCCAGCATGCCGGCTTGCAGCAAGTCATCCAGTTGTACGGATGGCGGCAATCTGCCCAATAAATGATGTGCGATGCGCTTGACCATTTGCGCGTGCTTTTTAATTAATTCTTCCTGGGTTTGTTGATTCACTTTGCTTTTTAAAGCCAAAGTATCATCCACGATGAGTCTCCTTTTTATTATTATTTGCACTGCAAAGTGGCAATAAACAGCAAAGCCCGCCGGTCTAATTCGCTGTATATTCAATGTATATCGCTATTGCATTGCCGTCAAATGAACATTTAAAAATCATCATGCCTGCTTGCTTAACCAACCAGCCGCTCAAAGAAGAAGCTCGTATTTCCACTTACGGTTAATTTAACAGGCCATTCTTCTATCGTTTCCGCTAATTTTATTATTGCCTTCGTAGCCAAGGCAGTGGGAAAAGCAGTAATAAACGGTTTTTGCCTTTTAACGGCACGATACACATGCTCATCAAAAGGAATGGCGCCTAAATAGTCAAGATGCACATCAAACCATGGATCCATCATCTCATATAATTTATTAAATAAGCGCTGCCCTTCTTCTATGCTTCGCATCATATTAGTCAAGATATGAAAGTGATGTAATTTGCAGCGCTTATTGAGAATTTTCATGAGCGTATACGCGCTGGTAAGCGATGCGGGCTCATCGCCCACCACGGTAATAATTTCCTGGGCTGAACGCGTGAAGTTTAATACCGCATCGGATATCCCAGCACCGGTGTCAATAATCATATAGTTCCATTCCATGGCCAAATGATTAAAGGCATTAATAATGCCAGCATGCTCTGCAGAGGTAAGATTGGTCATAAACTCAGCATCTGCTGCTCCAGGGATTATAAAAACATTCGCAGGACCTGCTAAAATAATGTCGTTGAGAGAACATACCCCCTGAATGACATGCGCCAGGTTATGCTTGCTGCGTAACCCCAACATGACATCCAGGCTCGGTAATCCTAAATCGGCATCAAGCAATAAGACTTTTTTATTTTTTTGAGCAAGCGCTATTGCTAAATTTAAGGAAATATTACTTTTCCCAACCCCTCCCTTACCTGATGTTACTGCAATGACTTTCACAGGAAGCGTGCGCATCAGCTTATGAAGCCCCAGTGCATGGCTCAGGCCATGAGTGTTTTTTTCTGTCATGACGTCACCTTTAAAGAAAAGATCTGAAAAAGCTCATGCAAACATCATGCCAATTCCGGATTGGAGAAAAAGAATAAACTGGAAAAGAAAAGATGGATATTATTCGTCTGCCTGTACATTACATTTAGCTTGGGCGTCTGCCTGGCACTGCTCGATGCAATCTCTTTCCTCGGAATTAAGACAGACGGTATTGACGCAATCATTCGCAGTATTATCCACGCACATTTTCGCGTCAAGATTTTCGGCATCTGCAATATTCGGTGGATCATCCGCAGCATTTACCGTGAGAGAAAAGCAAGTAAAGAAAGAAAGCAGTAAAATTCGCTTCATGGCATTCTTAGGTAATAAACCAGTAAATTAATTATAGTTTATTTTAAGCCAGGCATTTTCGTGGCTAGGAGAATATGCCACACTTAAATGATGATTTGTCAGTTATCAGGAACATGCGCTCTAAAATCCAAACTGTATCCAATTTCAGCCGAGCAATAACTGTTACCACTCCCTGCTTTCGTCCCGATGAAGAAAAGCACTTGCGGGAAATTTTTGTCGAAAATATCGATAAAAATATACTGGCGCGCGGGAATGGCTTAAGTTACAGCGACTGCTGTATTCTTAGCCATGGTATTATGATTGATGCCCGTCGCTTAAATCATTTGCTGGAATTTGATGAAGATTCCGGTATAGCTGTTTGTCAAGGAGCAGCAACATTTGCCGATCTTTTCTTGTTGAGTCCTGATTTCATTCCACCTGTTTTACCTGGAACTTTATATGCAACGCTCGCTGGTGGAGTTGCTCATGACGTGCATGGCAAAAATAATCATATTCATGGTAGTTTAGGTAGGCATATCGCTTGGTTGGAATTGCAGACAGGAAAGGAGACATTCCATTGCAGTGCTGACAAAAATCCGGATCTTTTTACTGCTACCATTGCGGGTTTAGGATTAACCGGCGTCATTAAACGCATCGGCATCCGCTTACAAAAAAATACCCGCTACGTTACCCAATACACTGAAAAACATATGGATTGGCCTGGTTTGCTGCAACGTATGCAGGAAGAAGGCATTCAACATCAATACCAGGTAGCTTGGCTGGACCTAATGAATGAACCCCGTGCTGTATTATCCTTTGCCGATCATGTGGATTGTGACGCTCATGCTGAAAATATTCTGCAAGAGACTTGGGCTGTACCGAAATTCCCTGTCCGCTTGATTACCTCTTGGGGGATGAAACAATTTAACCGTGCTTATTTTTACTGGTCAAAAAGCGGCTCTAAAGTTTTGCCTTTATGGAAATTTAATAATCCCCTGGATTGCATTAAAAACTGGAATTATTTATATGGAAAAAAAGGATTGTTGCAGTTTCAAGCAGTCTTTCCGGGCGAACAAGCAATAGGCGCATTGGAAAGGTTGACTCAAATTATTCGCCAATATAAAGCATTACCCACATTGGCCGTACTTAAATATTTTACTCGCCCGGGAAGTGGTCTTTTATCTTTCGTGAAGCCTGGGTTTACTTTGGCGGTTGATTTCGTACACAATCAACAAGCGCGTCAAGCAATTGACGCTATGAATCAAGCTATCGTAGCCTTGGGCGGAAGCATTTATCTGGCTAAAGACTTATTTTTAACCCGGCAACAATTTGCAGAAATGTACCCGTGGCATCAGGAATTTATTGAAATTTTAAACCGCTACCAAAGCCCCATGGCTTCTGATCTCAGCCAGCGCTTGGGCTTAACACCATGAATCGTACCTGGGTCGTTTTGGGAGCAACCTCAATCATCGCCGAAAAGTTGGCTCATTGTGCTGCACGAGAAGGCCATGCGATTATTCTTATTGGCCGCAACGTAAAAGAATTAACGATCAAGGCAGCGGATATTAGCTTACGTTACCGGGTTTCATGCGAAGTTATCGCTACGGATTTTTCTAAACCCATTATAAATTTACTTTCAGAATTATATGAAAGGGAAACTGAACTGGATTTAATTATTGCCCACAGCTTGATGTTGCATAATTACTCATTGGATGATGTAAAAATTGCAGATCTTATCCAGGTTAATATCCTCAGTACGGCGCAATTGATCCATACTTATTTCCAAAAAAAACAAAGCGAACATCATTTGCTTTTTTTAAGCTCAGTAGCAGCCAGCCGCGGGCGAGCCAAAAATAGTTTGTACGGGGGCAGCAAAGCCGCCATTGAAGTGTATTTACAAGGTTTGCAACAAGCAGCAACATCAGCGCAAACCATCACAATAGCCCGCTTGGGCTTTATTGACAGCAAAACCACTTATGGTGAGCCGGGAATTTTTTATGCATCAGCCCCCGAGCGCTGTGCGGCTGCTTGCTGGCGGGCAATAAAATTAAAAAAGCGACAAATTTATCATCCATTTTTTTGGCGCTTTATCCTATTTATGATTCGCAACCTGCCCTTTTTTATCTATCGTAAATTACGTGTTTGATCGTGGCATTAATGCTGTGGATAGCACCCGGTAAAAAAATACATCGCATCCACATTCTTAACTATAACCTAACGTTTCAGTTGCATCCTCATCTTTTTGCTCTTCTGACTGGGAAGCTTGAAATAAACCCTGACGATTCTCGCCCAACTTCATTCTTTTAGGCGAAGACGATTCTACTTGCATGCTTGGAGTCTGATTTTTATCTTGTTCAGGCTTATCTTGCTCGGCTTTACCTTGCAGGCAGGCAAATTCTCTCTTTTTCCCAGTGGTTTTTGCCTGCTGCCTTGGTTCATGCGTAGCAAAGACAGGCAAGCTATTCGCTTGTTGGAAAGCATGTGACAGACTAGTGGCTTCTTCGCTTGATAAAACATGATACTTAAGTAACACGCTTAAAATGTCTGCCAATTTTTTTTGATCAATGGGGGCTTTAAATTGCAAATGATAATGTGGATCAGAAAGTGGAAACGAATCTTGGTGATAATCAGCATGGTTAGGATCGGCTCGTTCCACGTAACGAATGACGCCAAGCTCATTTTCTTCTTCTTCATCATTAGCAAGCGCCACATCATCAAATTCTGAATGTAGGCAGTCAACTTCATTCCAAACTTTTTCCCCTGTATCCAGCTCAAATAATTCCAGACTCGTGTTGCCATTTTTTGTTGGATATACCGTAAGGGTATCGTTGAAAATGCTGAGGTTGACTTTTTTACAAAGGTGAGTAAAAGCTTTCATCATTTCGCCATATATTTTATAAAGTAGCCATAATAAACAGCAAAGATTAAGGCTTTATTAACTGTGGGTGGGATTGAATCCGTAGTGGTAACCCGACTAACGCTGCCATGCGAGCGGGTTACCGGCAAACTTACCGGATTAATCGAAACATGGGAATAATGACCGGGATAATGCCAAAAGATTGCAGTATGTACAAAATAATAACGATGATGACTACAATGTTTAATAAGCTTTTTATCGCACCTGCCATGGGAACAAACACATTAATCAACCATAGCACCAATCCAAACACAATAATATTGGCCAACAGGTTCAAAAGTTCATTCATGCTCATAAAAAATCCCTATTTTAGTTAATAGCCTGCACCTATAACCAAAAGCCAAAGACTTCTGGTTAATCCTTCATCCTAGAGAATTGGCTACATACGCCAGCCGGCTCTCCTTAGATTCATCCAGTACATTTTCTTCCAGACGAAACGCACGGTGCAGCGCCCGCACTCCTTCATCCAGAGACGTCTCATCGATCACCACGGAAATTTTAATTTCAGAAGTTGCAATTAATTGCACATTAATGCCATGCGCGGCCAACGTTTTAAACATAATGGGAGCAACTTCCGGGTGACTCTTAAGGCCCGCGCCCACTAAGGATAGCTTAGCCAGCTGTTCTAATCCCACCACATCTTTTGCTGCCATTTCCTTGGCGATTTTTTGCAATAACTGGAGCGTTTGTTTATATTCATCCCGATGCACCGTGAAGGTGAAATCGGTCTTGCCATTCGAGGAATGTTGCAAAATCATGTCTACGTTTACGCCTATGGTGCTGATTTCGCCTAAAATTGCGGAAGCAAGGCCTTGCGTATCCGGCACACCCAACACGGAAATTTTTGCTTCATTACGACTAAACGCAATGCCGGTGACGGAAAAGGATTCCATGTGTTGATCCTGACGATACGTGATCAAAGTCCCCGGGCCTTCTTTTGCTGACGATAAAACCCGCAATGGAATGTTATATTTCCCGGCAAATTCTACGGAGCGGATTTGTAATACTTTAGCGCCTAGACTGGATAGTTCCAACATTTCTTCAAACGTAATTTGATCCAGGCGTTTAGCTTCTGGAACCACACGTGGATCCGTTGTGTATACACCATCCACATCCGTGTAGATTTGGCATTCGTCCGCTTTTAAGGCAGCAGCGATTGCCACCGCTGTAGTATCGGAGCCGCCACGACCAAGCGTGGTTATATTCCCATGTTTATCAACTCCCTGGAAACCGGCGATTACCACCACTCGCCCTTGTTTTAAATCTTCTACAATGGGGCGAGTATCAATACCCTGAATCCGGGCTTTTTTAAATTGACTGCAAGTTTGTATGCGCGCTTGTCCACCGGTATAAGAGCGCGCCGCTATGCCACGGTTAATAAGCGCCATAGCCATCAAAGTCATGGAAACTTGCTCGCCGGTAGCCACCAAAGCGGCATATTCTCTGGGATCAGGACTTTCACTCATCTGATGCGCGAGCCCGATTAATTTATCAGTTTCACCGCTCATGGCAGAGACAACAACCACTACGTCATGCCCTGCATGCTTTGCTTTGGCAACAATATCTGCGGCATGGTTGATATGAGCCAAGGTAGCAACCGATGTGCCTCCAAATTTCTGCACTAATAGTGCCATTTTAGCCGCCTCATTAAACAGGGTTTATCTTTTGTATCGGCATATTGGCCGATAAGTTGAGACTTATCCATAAAAAATTAATTAACTGTATTTTCCACAATCAAATCAGGAATGCGTGCAAGCTTAGCATCAAGATCAGCCGGGAGAGACCCGCCGCCTTGTGCCATATCTTCACGCCCTCCCCCCTTACCGCATAAATGCCGTACGAAAGCTGTGGCAGGCGGGACTTGCCCCAAAATATCTTTGCTTATACCTGCAATGACATTTAACTTGCCTTGCTCTGCAGTAAATAACACAATCACTGCCTGGTTAAGCCTGGACTTTAGCTGATCGAGTGTCGTTCTCAAAGTTTGGTTGTCGGCATTATCCAATTTTTTGACCAACAAATTAATGTGACCTATGGTCTTAACTTCGGCAAGCAAAGCCTCGCTGGATTGGGTAACCAATTTTGCCTGCAAACGCTCCAATTCTTTTTCTTTTTGCCTTATTTCCTGCAAGAATTGCGCTAGTTTTTCGGAAATCGTTGCAGGTGTTGCTTTTAATTTATCTGCAACGTCGTTCAAGACGTCCAATTGCTCATTAATCCAGGCCAATGCATGCGCACCGGTGACCAGTTCAATGCGGCGCACGCCGCTGGCAATTCCATACTCGCTGGTAATTTTAAATAACCCGATATCACCGGTTTGTCGAGCGTGGGTACCGCCACAAAGCTCTTTAGAAAAACCACCCATGGTTAATACGCGTACTACATCCGTGTATTTTTCACCAAATAAAGCGATTGCACCGGCTTCTTTGGCAGCCTCAATATCCATCAACTCGGTAACCACGGGTAAATTGGCACGTATTTTGTCATTAACCAATGCTTCCAGTTGCCGCAATTCCACTTGCGTCAACGCCTCGAAATGGGAAAAATCAAAACGTGCCCTTTCTGCATCCACCAGAGAACCTTTTTGTTGCACGTGCGTACCGACAATAATTTTTAATGCGGCATGCAACAAATGAGTTGCCGTATGGTTTAAGCGTATGGCTTCACGCCGCGCTATATCAATTTGCGCTGTCACATGCTGATTGACTGCTAATTCACCGGACGCCACTTCGCCATAATGAACAATGGCTTGGCCGATACGCTGCGTATCATCTACGCGAAATACTGACTGGTTACCCAGTAATTGCCCGCGATCACCCACCTGCCCACCGCTTTCGGCGTAAAAAGGTGTTTTATTCAAAATGACAGCCGCCTTCATCCCTGTGGTCAATTTCTCGACTTTGGCGCCATCCACCAATAATGCAAGCACTTCACTTTGCAGACTGTTTTCTTCATAGCCATGAAAGGTGGACGCTTCTTGTAACTGCACGGTGCCTGAATAATCAGCCTGAAATTGACTTGCAGATTGAGATTGTTCGCGCTGTTGCTGCATGCATTGCTCGAAACTCTGCATGTCTACTTGCAAACCTTGCTCCCGAGCAATATCTGCTGTTAAATCGACGGGAAAACCATAGGTATCGTAGAGCTTAAATGCCGCATCCCCTGGTATTAACCCCCCTTTCAGGTTTTTGATTTGTTCTTGTAAAAGGTTTAACCCTTGTTGCAACGTGCGGGCAAACTGATTTTCTTCTTGTTCCAAAATTCGCGTAATCAATTGTTTTTGCGCGCCTAATTCAGGATAAGCATCCCCCATAATTTCGATGAGCGGCGTAATTAATTTACAGAAGAAAGGCGTTGGTAACCCTAATTTATTACCATGGCGGACAGCACGCCGGATAATTCGGCGCAATACATACCCGCGACCTTCATTACTGGGCAGCACGCCGTCTGCAATTAGAAAAGAACAGGCACGGATGTGATCGGCAATCACTTTCAAGGAAGGGTGTTCAAGATTTATCTCATATTGAGCATAAGAGGCAATTGCTTTAATCAAATATTGAAAACTGTCTATTTCATAATTGCTATGCACACCTTGCACCACTGCTGCAATACGTTCCAGCCCCATACCCGTGTCTACAGAAGGTTTGGGTAAAGGGTGCAGCTTCCCGGCTTTATCACGATTAAACTGCATAAACACCAGATTCCAGATTTCAATGTAGCGATCGCCGTCAGCTTCTGCGCTTCCCGGCGGGCCGCCAGCAATTTCCGGGCCATGATCATAGAAAATTTCCGTACAAGGCCCGCACGGCCCTGTATCACCCATCGACCAAAAATTATCTTTTTCCCCGCAACGGGAAAAACGCGCTGGGGAAACACCTATTTCTTTAAGCCAAATATCCGCAGCTTCATCATCTTCTTCGAAAACCGTAACCCACAGGCGTTCAACAGGCAATTTCAATATTTGGGTTAGAAACTCCCAGGCATACTTAATGGCATCGCGTTTAAAGTAATCGCCAAAGCTAAAATTTCCAAGCATTTCAAAAAATGTATGGTGACGCGCTGTATAACCCACGTTTTCCAGATCATTATGCTTGCCCCCGGCACGCACACAGCGCTGCACGCTGGCTGCCCTTTTGTACGACCGTGCTTCCATCCCGAGAAAAGTATCTTTAAATTGCACCATCCCCGCATTGGTGAATAATAAAGTGGGATCGTTTGCAGGCACCAGCGAGCTTGAACTCACTATCTGATGGTTGTGTTTTGCAAAATAGTTAAGGAATGCTTCTCTAATTTCAGAACTTTTCATGTTTAATACTTCAGTGAAAGGTTATTAAATTCTCAATTATCATCCGCAAATCATGCAAATGCATCAAATTATTGCTCATGCTGTGCAAATTCATCATTAAATACTTTAGCGATGATATGGGAGGGAAAGCCACGATAAAATAAAAACTGTTTTTGTTTCTGCAATTGTGCAAAAGATAATTCCGACTTCTCTTTGTATTTTTTCTGATGCACTGCCAAGGCGTAGGAAAGCCAATTCTCATCCTCTTGCTGCAGGGTTTCCTCTATCAAGTCAGCATTAACTTGCTGACTCAGTAATTCTTGCCTGATCCGCAAAGGCCCATATCCCTGGGCAATGCGGGTACGGCACACACTTGCAGCATAACGTTCGTCGCTTTGCAAGCCAAGGTGTTGGCACTTGACCAGCGTAGCTTCAATTTGAGCTGCATCATAGCCTTTTTGTGCCAATTTAAATTCGAGCTCGTGTGCGCCATATTCGCGTTTCGCAAGCAGGCGAATAGCGTGAGAAAACGGTTTATTCATCCGCTAATTCAACGGGCTCAACAACCGGTGCAGGCTTTTTAGCTAAAAAAGCGGCGCGGATTTGTTGCTCCAACGGCGCAGCAACTTGTGGATTATCTTTCAGATACTGGCGTACGTTTTCTTTACCTTGGCCGATTTTTTCTTGTTTGTAGCTATACCAGGCACCAGCTTTTTCAATCAAGCCTAATTCCGTTGCCAAATTGATGATTTCACTCTCGCGCGAAATTCCTTCGTTATACAAAATGTCAAATTCAGCCTTCTTAAACGGCGGCGCCACTTTGTTTTTAACTACTTTCACTTGAGTTTCGTTGCCTAAAATTTCCTCACCCTTCTTAATAGCCCCGGTGCGCCGGATATCCAATCGTACGGACGCATAAAATTTAAGTGCGTTACCGCCGGTTGTTGTTTCAGGATTGCCAAACATTACCCCGATTTTCATACGAATTTGGTTAATGAAAATGACCAGTGTGTTTGAGCGTTTGATATTGGCTGTCAATTTGCGTAAAGCTTGCGACATCAGACGCGCTTGCAAGCCGACATGCGCATCACCCATCTCCCCTTCGATCTCGGCTTTTGGCGTTAGTGCCGCTACCGAGTCAATAATAATAACATCCACCGCAGCAGAGCGTACCAGCATATCGGTAATTTCAAGCGCTTGCTCGCCTGTATCGGGCTGCGAAATTAATAATTCATCCACTTTGACGCCGAGTTTTTCAGCATAACTTGGGTCCAGTGCATGCTCTGCATCGATGAATGCGGCTGTGCCGCCATTTTTTTGACATTCTGCAATAACTTGCAGGGTAAGCGTGGTTTTTCCGGAAGATTCAGGCCCGTAAATTTCAACAATACGCCCTTTTGGCAAACCGCCGATTCCTAAAGCGATGTCTAAACCCAATGAGCCGGTTGAGATGGCTTCGATATCGCGCATGTCAGTGCCTTCGCCCATACGCATGACAGAGCCTTTACCAAATTGACGTTCAATTTGTGCGAGCGCGGCATTAAGTGCTTTTTGTTTATTTTCTTCCATAACTCACCCTAGAAAATGCAAAGGAAAAATTATCCCATAGATATGTGCGGGCAGCAAATTGTTGTTCAGGCAAAACAAGGCAATGTAGTATCACAACCAAGAACACTGCCTATGATTTCTTTATGAAAGCAAGCTCTTGGCCCCAATTAATTGTTCGCTGTTTTTTTCCTTTAATGTTTTCTGGGCAAACATACTCATCGACGGCAGTAAACCCATGGCTTCTTCACCAATTGATGGCGTCTCAAGCGTAACTTGCCTCGTGGCTTTTTCTCTGTTGCGCAAATACAAAGCCACCGCAGTATGCTCTTTGCTAACCGCTCTCTTATACGCAGAACGCAGCGCAGCCTGGCTTGGCTGCAAATCAAGATTACAAAGGTAATCCACGACCATGAGCACCCCATGCCTTGCCGCCACTTGCAAAGCAATATCCAATGTTTTTTGGGTAAGATATTCTTTGCCCTTTGCGAGTTTAACCGTACACAAATACTCAACAACGTGCAAATGGCCAAGTTTTATGGCGGATTCCAGCCCTGCGTCCAGTATGCTGACTGGTAAAGCAGTTGGCAAATTGCAAAGTTGCCGCACGCTGTCCGTAAAACCCAAGTTAACAGCTTTTAAGAATGCTTTCTGCAAACAGTTTTTAGAAAGAGTCTCCGTCGCACCATACAAGAATTGGATAATGTTGGGTTTGTTTTTTGCAACCGCAGCCTGCAATAGCATCTCGATGGAATGCTGGAAAAAGTTATTCTTGGGGATGCTCTCCATAATGTAGGCAGCAATTGCAAAATTTTCCTTTGTCAATGCTTGTCCTACTCCTTCCAGCATTAACGTCGGTGAGATGAGTGACTGATTTAAGCCGCAGAAAAAATTGATTAAAGGAATATTTGCTTGCTCTACAGCCAAGCGGAAAGCACGTTCGATCATGCGTCCCAATTTTTTATCTTGATGCTGAATGCCTAATTTACAAAATAATTCAATACTGGCTGGGCGGTTTTGCTGTATAGCCAAATCGAGGAACTGCCTGATTACATCACAATCAAATTGTTCCGCATTGGTTGTGACCAGATAATGGATGACATTCCAAGGCGTTATTTCCCATGGGATAAAATGCACCGCTTCCCGGCAAATTTCTTTTATGAGTGCGCGTGTGATTTGCAAAGGCTGCTTTTCTGCCAGAAAAATGAATAATCCCGCATTATCATTCCTAAGGACGCGGGCCAATATACCCTCTTGGCCATATTTGCGGTGCAGCCAATTATAATTTTTATATTTTTCTGCAAGCATCCCAATTATTTTATTGCGACAATTTTCCTCATCAATAGCACATAAACTCTCAATTAAAGCATACTCATATTCATTGACTTCAGTAGGATTTAAAATGCAATCAACTCCCAAAGATACCATGAAATCTTCTATGTTAAATTGCTCACCTTGCTGCTTAAATAAAAGCTTGCCAATATAACCCTGCAAATTATATTTATCGTGTGGAAAACCGGAATCAAAATAAACGATTTCTTTTAATGCATTTAACTTTCTACTTGCATGCAACCATGCGTCTTCAATCGCATAATAATGACTTATTGTAAATGGGAAACAGGCAATTTGCTTAAGAACTTCAAAATGAAAAGATGCCTCATATTGCCCACATTTTTTTACCAAAATCCTTTCTTTATGTTTAAATTTCCTTAAATTTTTAAGCAAATAAGAATCTTCTGAAAACTGCGGGTTATCAGCAATCTTATCTATAATATTTTCATAAATAGAAATTGCAACCTCCTTCTTCTTATCACGAAAAGCTAAAAATAAAGACATCAGTTGCGGGATTTTATCAAACAGGCTTGCTTCTTGCTGATCCAGATAATTTAACACTCCTTCAATCTTTATAGAGCTTATTTTTTCATATAAATCACCCTTATAAGGCAGTAAATGCAACACCGACCAATGCTTGCCATCGAGCAAGCCATTCAAAGTACCTACACTAATAAGCGCAGATAATTTTTCAATAAGCTTTGGATTTTTTTCAGCAGCTGTCATATCAATAAATCGGGATAAATCTTTAAGCGGCAGGCTATTTAAAGCAGCTGCCAGTTGCTCGAACCAAGCTTCTTGCGCCGTGAATTTCAAGGCGGCACTCAAGAATGGCTGAGCAAATACCGTGTATAGATCCTTAAAATTATCTGCATCACTAGTAAAATCATAACTATCTTCACGGTCGATTTCGCATGATTCCTCTGCTTCTTGCAAGACTCCAGTAAGTGTATATGCTTCCAAGCCGCGTGCAGAGCAGGATATTCTAGCCGCTTTTTCACAAAGCGCATGCGCCTGTGGAAATTGTGCCATGAGAGCATAGAGTTCGATGATTGGACTTTCTGGCGCATGCAGGGAAAATAAATGATAACCAATAAAATCATGCAATAAACCAGCCTTTAATATCCTTTCAACTGCAACGCCTTGCTGTAAAAGCCACAGTAAAAGAGCAGCAAATTCCTCAGGGGTCCCCAAAAACTGTCTGCATAACGGAATGATACCTAAAGGATTTTTTTGATGTGTAAATTGTACGGTGAAGTAGGATAAATTATGCTCAACAATGGCCGTTGAAATGGCTGATCTAACATCAGAGTTCAAATGTTCTTTTTCGCTAAGATAATAAGATAACGTTTCTTCTCTATTTTCTTGCATAGCAAGAGAAATCAATTGTTTCATTTTTTCAATATCGTATGCCCTCTTTACTTGCTGCTGAGAAGCAATGGCATATTGGAAAGCCAGCAAAGCTGCGGAGCAACCATCTTTAACCGCTAATTTATTTTCACAGAAATTTAAGAAATCCAAAAACTCCTTCTGCATAGACAAATTTTTTTGAGATTCAGCATTTACATTATCATTGCTGGAGTATTTTGAAGACCAAAAGCTGGCAAGTAATTTTCTGTTTTTTAATGAAAAGCCGTCTAACTCATTTTTTAGTGTAGAAAGATACACGATTTGACTGCTTATTGGGTGGTGATTAGCATCATCATTTAGCCAGGAAAATAGTTCGTTAAGCATGGTGTAGCTCACTGTTTAATCCCTGATGTTTCATTATGGGAGTACGCGGGGAAAAACGTCAATAAAATTTGGTATCGTTATTAAAATTTATTTTTTATTTAACAATTTTTTGCACAAAATAAATATGATTTTTAGTTAAAATTATTGAAAAATAATAAATTATATTTTTTAAGAGAAAAATTATAGGCATGACAGGACAAAGTGTTAATAAAACTCAATTTGTAATTTTTTTTACTTTATTGCGCAGCATTTAGAAATGGCTTTGCCTGCAAATAGCAAAAATTTGCTTTTAGAATGATTGGAAAAATTTTCAATCTTGACTTTACCACCCCCCACGCTTAGCATTCTTTCATTATTTTTTTGAGGGTACACCATGGGGATGCACCATTTGCGAATGCTGGTGGGCGATGATCTGGATGCAGTCAATACGCTGATTTTTGAAAAAATTCAATCTGAGATTAGTTTAATTGATGATTTGGCCAATCATATTGTGAAAAGCGGCGGTAAACGCCTGCGCCCCTTGTTGGTTCTTCTAGCCAGCCGCGCCTGCGACTACTCAGGCGAACACCATATCCGCCTGGCTGCGATGATTGAATTCTTCCATACCGCAACCCTTCTTCACGATGACGTAATCGACGAATCCACTCTGCGGCGTGGACAGGAAACAGCGAATGAAATATGGGGAAGCAAGGCAAGTATTTTGGTGGGTGACTATTTACTTACCCAATATATGGAATTAATGCTGGATGTAGGGGATTTAACCATTATGCGCCTGCTCACTGACATTGCGCATCAAATTGGTTGCGGTGAGATAAAGCAATTGCTGAATCGCAATAATCCCGCTTTAACCGAAGAAGAATATTTTGACGTCATCCGCTCGAAAACTTCCCTGTTGTTTGCAGCATCTGCAAGCCTTGGAGCCTTGGTGAGCAAGGCAAATGCCACAGTGAATGACGGGCTTTATCAGTATGGTTTGCATTTGGGTAATGCTTTTCAGTTGATTGACGACGCTCTGGATTATTGCTCAGATGCCAAAACGTTGGGTAAGAATATCGGTGATGACCTAGCCGATGGCAAAGCGACCCTGCCCTTGCTGCATGTACTCAAACATGGCAATCAAGAGCAACAAGAGCAAGTGAAAAAAAGCTTAAAGGAAGGTACCCTGGAATATTTGCCTGAAATTCAAAAAGCCATTACCGCCACCAAAGCGATTGATTATACTCGGCAGGTAGCGGCGTCCGAAGTAGATAAAGCCATTTCAGCCTTGCAAATCCTACCGGATTCAGTGTATAAAGACGCGCTTGTTGATTTGGCAAAATATGCCACTGAACGGGATCATTAGTTTTAAAACGGAGTGTAGCTCAGACTGGTAGAGCACTGCCTTCGGGAGGCAGGGGTCGCAAGTTCGATTCTTGTCACTCCGACCATATAAATAAAGGGTTATAAACATTTTTACAAAACCAAAATTCAATTATAGGGTGCACACAGGGTGCAAATTGAATGTGTTTTATTGAAAAAAAATATATCTGGATATCATGTGTAAGATATTAAAATCAATCTACATTAGTTTAATGTTGATAGTTTCCCCTCAGATAAAAGCAGCCTCAGATACATGCCATCCCAAAATAAACCCAAGATTACCTCAATATATAACTGGTTATGGAAGTTTGATTGATGAGCAATCTAAAAAGACTACAGACTCAAAAGCTTATGAAAACATCCCTGTTTTAATTAAAGGCTTTAAAAGGAGTTGGTGTGCACACGGTAATTTGCCAGGATTCAATGCAACTTTTTTGTCTTTAAATGAAAACAAAAAAGGGACTTTTAATGGCGTAATTTATAGAGTCAGTGATCCCAAAGAAATAGAGCTATATGACACTAGAGAAACTGTTTATTGTAGGAAAGAGTTAAGCGCCGAACAAATTAAAATATATACAAAAAATATTCCTGAAAAAATACAGGTATGGATTTACTATCCAAAATCAACACAGAACGATCAACCTAGCCGTGAGTTTCCCATTACACAATCATATGTTGATATTTTTATTAGAGGTTGCATTAAAATTGAAGAAAAATTTAATATAAAAGATTTTGCTAAAGAATGTATATTAACTACGGATAACTGGCCTGAACACCACTGGGTCAATGATAGAATTTATCCTAGACGCCCTTCAGCATATGAGCCTTATGCACGTAAGATAGATGATCTATTAAAAGAACATTTACCTAAGCAATTTAAAAATATAACAATTGAATAAATTGTAGGGTTAGCGCAAAAGCATTATTGCGCTAACTCAATCAGTAGATACTTTAACGCACTAACCAAATTTTCTGTGCTGTTCCAGCCATGAATCAAGGTCATCCTTCAAATAGCGTATTGATCGTCCGATTTTAATATATTTAGGGCCTGGAGTTCTATTTGCTAAAGTTCCATTTACCCTGTCTTGAGAAAGAAAAGAACGGCTCATGCATATATAATTAGCAGCTTCAGCTTCTTTAAAGACTCTCTTCTCCACAATAAATACCTCCGTATATTTTGGTGTAACATCATAAAACAACACCAATATATACCAAGTATAAGTATTTATCAATTAATTTATACGCGATTTACGTATTCATTAACAGCAGTGATAACAGCTTCAACTTCAAAAGTTCGGCGAGTGGCTGTAAATCTCCCCTTAAATCGATTCATCCCATCCCCTCTCATTTTTGGCGCGTGTTCCTCAAAATAATTTTGCAAATCCTCGGCACTTTCAAGTTGATATTGAACAGTTAAATGTTTTTGATTATCAGAGCTATCACCATCCATTGATTGGTGCATCACTGTAGCATTCAAAAAACCGGGAAATTTAAGCATTTCAAGAATATGCTCGTCTAACCAATCCTTATAATCTCTATATATTTCATTATCAATAGATAGATTCACTTCATATACAACCATGTTTACTCCCTCACAAAACGTAATACAACCAAGGTTAATATCGCACAAGTACTAATAACAATTCCCGGATTCATAAAACTTTTATGGCTTAATATAACATAGGGCATTAAACCACCAAAAATTGATAGGCTGGTATTATAAGATATTGCTAAAGCCTTACCTCGATGAATGGCGGGAAACAAAGAAACCATAAATGCAGGCAAAGCCGAATTATATAATGATTGAATCAAAGCCAGTAATATCAAACTACAAAATATAACGACATAGTTAAAATGGCTAATATGGTCAAAACATACATAGGAAAATAAAAGGTACAATGCTGAAGCAACAGTAATTTGCTTAGTAATACCTACCCGATCGGCCAAAGAACCAAACAGGGGCAAACAGATGAAATAGACTGACAAAGCAATCAACGTCACCCATACAGATTTATGGTGAGTCTGATTTTGAATCACTAAAGATAAAAGAGTTGGCATATAAACAAAGGTCATATAGAAAGCAGAAGCAGATAAACTTGCAGTTACAAAACAAATAACCAGCTCCTTTCTATATTTTTTTACCAAAGATGAAAAATGTTTAGTATCATTCGTCTTCTGCGCAAATGGCTCCTTAATAAACCTTCTAATCTGGTAGAGTGCCAGCCAAATAATAGCACTAATTAAAAATGGTATACGCCAGCCATATTGAATCATCTGCTCATATGGTAAAAGGTTTAGTAATATAAAAACCGATAAATTTGCTAGCAACAGTCCAAGAATTCCGCCCATAAATGCCATACTGCCAGAAAATGCCGGGCGATCTTTCCCTTGTTCAACAGCAAATATTAAACCATTAGAAAACTCCCCTGAGATTGATAGCCCCTGAATAATCCGGCAACTAAATAATGCTATCCATAAATCAATGCCAGGTAGGCTGGTGGGCAATAAACCAATAACCGCTGTGGAAACGGTCATCAACAAAGTAGTAACTGACAGTACCTGCTTTCGACCATAACTATCAGACAGATACCCAAAAACCATTCCAGAAAAAGGTTTCACTACATAGCTTACTACATAAGCCAAAATGGTAAAATTAATCGCTGAACTTTGTGAATTGGATGAGAAAAATACGGAAGACAACACAGGAATAAGAAAAGCAAAGATACTTAAATCGAAAACTTCAATAGCAGTACTAATAAAAACGGATATCCTAGCCAGATTTGTCATTTACATTCACTTCATTGTGTCGTACATTATTTTAGCATTAAATAGATTTAAGCTGTACCTCTAAGGATTTGTTATGATACATGATGTACCCAAAAGGATTTTCCTTCCCTTCGATGAAAAACAAGAACTTCTTTTCAACAAACAATTACGGCCCCTAAATGCATTAGGGTGTGATTATTTCTATTATCTAGTCTCAGATCAAACTTCAAAAAGCAAATCCTACCGATTCTGCACCCATGAAGATTGGATGGCTTTCTATTATGAAGAAAAATTAATCGAAAATGATCCATTAAAAAGAATTGTAGAAAAGTCAAACATTTCAGTACTCCCATGGAATCAAGCCAGTTTTATGAATAAGCATGAAAAACAAACCATGTCTGGCCGATCCGCTTTTGGGCTTTACAATGGTGTCTCGATTGTTAGTAAATTCAATAACAAAAATTACATATTTGTATTGGCAACTGAACATAGAGATCATGACTTAGCAAGGTATTTGCTATTGGAAAAAAATTATGAATTAAAGAAATTAATGCATGGGTGTATAACCTCTTTAGAAGGATGACGTGGTTAGGGCCTATGATTCTGATTGATTTACAAGAGCATTAAATAAATTAACCAACTTGAGCTGTTCAACCCTATTTACTGTAATAGTACAGAGCTGGGGATTGCCAACTACTATTGCTAAACTTTGAGCTCTTGAAATGGCAACGTTAATTCGATGCTTATCGAAGAGAAAATCAATCCCTCTAGGTGATTCATTCGCATCGCTGGTACACATACTCAAAAATACAATGGGTGCCTCTTGCCCTTGGAATTTATCAACGCTGCCAACACGTGCCTGCTCACCAAGAGCTTGCTTGAGTTTATTAACTTGAGAATTATATGGAGCAACAAACAATATATCATTCCAACCAATCCTACGAGTTTCTCCCAGCTTTTCTATAAATGTCCTGCCAATTAATTCTTGAGCTAATAGATTTATTTCACTGACTTCCTCATCTGAAGCGTAGGCATTACCTTCATGCTCCACAGGAACAAAGATTATGCCAGCCTCTTTGTTTAATTTTCCTTGGTAACCATCAGGTACTTTAACAACACGCACATCATTATCAGGATGTGGCTCAAGGTTATTATCATATATAAATTTACTGATAAAGTGATTGACTGCCGAATGCATTCGATAAGTCGTTCCTAAAAATACTCCCATATCATCGGCAATCGTAGGGGTTTGATGTAATAAATAATCTAAAATAGAAAGACCGCTTTCACCAGGATGTGTGCCTTGTGATGGCTGTCCTAATTGCATTTGATCACCCATAATCACTAAATTCTTAGCAGAGAGGCTCATAGCAACCAGATTAGCCACTGAAACCTGCCCTGCTTCATCTATAAATAAATAATCAAGTTGATCCAACATATCATCCCTGGCAAATCCCCATGCAGTAGTGCCTATAACGCAGGATGCCACTATATTATTAACAAGGTCACTATTTTTTAAAATAGATATATTTATTGCCTGCAAGTTAGAATCCGTATCTCTGGTACAAGCAAAAATCCCATTAATGCTTTGCTCAAAACAATATTCTTTTGTTTTTAACAATAAATGGTTGATGGCTTTGTGACTATTACTTGCTATACCAATCTTCGCGCCAGTTTTAATAAGTTCTGCTATGATATGTTTTGCAGTATGGGTTTTCCCAGCACCTGGCGGTCCTTGTATAGTTAAATAACTATAATCTAAATTTCTTACAGCTTGAATTGTCTGTTGCAGCTTTATATTTGGATCATGACTCGGAGCTATAGCACCACCACAATGGTTTTTAATACGAGGTTTTGAGCGTCTTAAAAAATCTAAAATAGCGCAATTACCCACTCGGTCGTTGTCATAATCAGAAACTATTTGATAAATGGCCTGTGGAATAGGGTCTGGATTAATATATTCATCGGGAATTAAAGTAATTAAAGTTGGGGGCTCTTCTCTAGCTTGTAATACAATTATCCCATTTTCTAAACTGCTCTCTTCACTACAAAATTTCACCTTAGCATTTTTGCCATTTTCGTCTTCTACCCCTAATAAATAAAAATAATCAGCTGCCCCTTTAAATTCTTGCGTGGGATCAAATTGATATTCATAAGCTAAATTTTTTGCTCTTGGTGTTGGCTTAAATGGCGCTCTCTCGGTTCTCTTGCAAAATGCCAAGCAGTCTAAATCATCAAATAATTCTTCCTCGCTCAAACCTAATCTATCAAATAAACGCCAGAAAAGTGGCTTTAACTCTCGGCGGTGAAATTCCAACATCCAAGCTAAATTTTCTGTTAATGCTGCATACTCTGAATCGTCAGATAATCTCTGCCTTGCCTTGGTTAACAAGCGATCTCGTAATTCAACGCATTGGGTTATTTCTTCTTTTGGTTCAGGTTCTACTATTTCTGTTTTACCTAGATAAAGAATACAATTAGTTTTCTGCTGTTCTCTCAGCCAAGCAACCAACTCCTGAGTTGAATTACAATCATCAATGTTATAATCACGAATATTCTTTAATATGTTAGAGGTTTCCCAAGTCTCACCTTGTTCATCACGCAAGTGCAGGTCTCGCCACTGTTCATAAAATACAACTGAATCACCACCAGTCCCAACTTCGGTTTCACGTTTATCACGGTAAAGATGCTCGACGTTTTTTATAGAATACCTTGGTTCGCCCAGCAAAAGGCTGCCCTTCACGATTTTATATAGATCAACAAAAACTTCATTTCGCAATAGCTGATCAAGCTCATACTCACATATACCATAGCGCCCCATTAATTTACGACACGCAGCTATTTCATAATTGGCATAATGATAAATATGCATCATTGGATCACGTTGCCATCTTGCATAAACCCATTTAATAAACTGTTTAAACGCCTCTTTTTCTTGCACCTCATTATGTGCCCAATAATCTTTAAAGCATCGATTACCCTTCTCATCAAAATAGGTACAACCCCACAAATATTCCAAACCACCCTCTTCTAAAGGATATCCCTCAATATCAAAAAAAACATCGAGTGGCGAATGTGGTGGCAACAAGGCAAGTCCTGATTTTTCATTGGGTGCCGGTGCAATAATTTTATATTGCGGCTTTTCTTTTCCTATACTTTCTTTTTGTATAGTAGCCTGCGCTTTGAGACGCTCTAAAACATCAGAATTAATACCAGGTATACGATTTAACTTTATATCAATTAGTTGCTGCATTGTTTGAATACCAGCTTTATTTAATTTTTTAATCTGGCTTTTTGTAATATTAGCAATCTGAAATAAATGATCCCTTTCAATCAAAAGCTTTTCTGCATAACTCGACCAGCAGCCCCATTCCTTTGAATCTGCGGGATCTGGTATATTTCGATAATTAAATTGTTCTTGGCTCAACAAAAAACTTTCTTTTAATGAGAGGTAATAATAGAAATAATCATCAACTTTATATGCTTCATTTTTACCATTTCCGAGGACAATAATAATATTATCAGGTCGCCTACCTTGAATAGCTTCTAGCATTTCAGCATAACAACATAGCTGAATAATAAATTCAGGTTTTGCTTTGTGTGATAATTTTGCATCCCAGACTTCGTAATGATAATCACCAAATTTACTTTCGCCAGGTGCCTTAACTAGAAAGTCTACATATCCAAAGAACTGTTGATTTTCTAAATAAGCCTGGACTATAACATCTGTGCCATTCTTCATGGCTTCTAAAGTTAATTGCTGCTTTAACTCGATTGTATCTGCCTCTATTTTCTGAACAAATAACTCTTGAAATTTGAATAATTCTTCTTGTGCTTTTTCATGTTGAAAGCCTTTATTTTGAAGCACTTCCATCAGCTCATCTTTTGGATCTTTTTCAGGTGCTTTATCAGGAAACTCTAAAGAGAAACGATTCATCCAAGATGCAAAAGGGCTACGCATAAAGAGGGTTAGATCTGTCGGGGAAAAACAAAGTTTTTTATTTATATAATACATGCCTTAGAACCCATCAATTCACGTCCGTTGTAAAATTCTTACAGATTTACTACCCCTACTCACAGCAACATATAGATCTTTATTATTCCCCCACCCCTTATGATCATATAACACTACAGAATGATCAAACTCTAAGCCTTTAAGCAAAAGCGTTGTCCCCAAAACTCGTTTATGAAGCCTTTGATTTGAATATCTCCTTGAAGTAATCTCAGAGTTAAAAATATTTATTAAATTTTCACCTGTATTTATATGTGTAGATAGAATATTTGTAAGACACGATACAGAATCAGTCCTTTGACAGGATATTTCATTGATATATAAATAATCTATAAGAGCTAAAATTAATTTTGGTTCATAACCGCCATTAAATTTTTGATAAATATTTTTCCTATCCTGTATCTTAGGCCTCATGGACTTACCCAGCAATATATCGTGAACAAAATTCTTATGCTGCCCCAAACCACAAAAGCAATATTCTATAAATTGAAAAACAGATTCACCTTTTTTCTTAACATCAACGTTCGCTATAAGCTTTTCAATTAGTTTTTTAACTCTCGATAAGTCATTTGACTCAATAAACTTAAAACCCTGATTAACTAAACTAGTAATAATAGCTGACTGAAAGTTCCCATGTTTGGGACCAATAATACAAATACTTCCACTTGTACTTTTCGCGATAGAAATTAATTTTGATTGAAACTGTTGAATGTCAATATGCTCACTATGAATTGGAGAGCCATCAAAGTCTGGGAAACTATTTTCTTGAAATGAATTCCTGTTATCTATAATCCACTTTCCAAGTTGTTCATTTCCAGAATTTTTCCATCTATGAGGGATGGCCAACTGCCCCAGTTGATTAACAAAATCTCTTTTAACAACGTCCCAATCAATAAGTGGGTCATTTTCATCAAATCCAAAAATACCTTGCAACGGATCACCCAAAATTCTACACGGCAATATATTTTTTAATTCATATATCAGATTGTGCATTGAACGCGTGCAGTCTTGATATTCATCAACAATTACCCCAGTATAGGAATTGTTGATCACATACCGAACAAATGTTTTTTTTATTAGCTTGGTTGCTGCTATATAAATATTTCTCCAGTCATCGTTATTCGGCAATTCTCCCTCTACATTATACCCAGAATTCATCGGATATTTTCTCACCCAACTCCATGCCCAACCAGATATGGTTTCAATATGGTATTTTTCATTTGGTACATTATTTTCGCGAAATCGTTTCTTTAAAGCGGCAACACCCGCATTAGTATGAGTCAAAATTAATTGAGTCCCAGTCGAGTAATCTCTAACTGCACGAAAAATTGCTTCCGTTTTGCCACACCCTGCTGGAGATTCCACATAGCCCAGTAGGGCTTGCGCTAGATTTTTGTATAAATCATCCATCATTTTGGATCCAGTTCCACAATTCCATCAGCTTTGCATTTATGAGGCTACTAGCAGGTAACTTAGGTAACACAAATTCAAATACTCTTTCAGCGCGATCTATTGTCTTAAACCATCCTTTATTTTTTGCAGAAATACCCAGAGAATTTCTGAGGCTCTCTGATTCATTCCATTCACAAAAATTATTAGATAGTTTCTCATTTCCAGAAAGTTTGCTTTTAACAGAATCAATCATCGATTGTTCCGACAAAACATCATTGTTTTCACAAATAATTTTTAAAAGTTCAGCAATGTTACCCCAAGGAATATCAATGAACAGCTGTTGTTCAATTGAATTTCCTTCATTCCAAAGAATTGAAGGAATGTTAAGTTTTTCCAGGTCATGGAGATCTTTTTGGGTTAATTTTGTAGGCTCATCGTTATCACAGAAAATTAATACATAGTATCCTGCTTGTTGAAGTGCTTCTGCTGATTTTTTGATTTTATCAATTCCTCCAGCGTCAAAATATGCCGTTGATAGACTCCATACAGGAATGTCTCCATTTTTAGATTTATAAATGTCCAGGGCTCGCAAACAACCAATTTCTGTTGCCCCCTCACATACAACAATTTTTCTACCAAGAAAAGCCTCTGCATTACTACGCAAAGATCCTTGAGAATTTTCTACATCCTTAAAACTTGTTAGTGTAACTGTACCATCGGAACTTCGCTTGCAAACATATAACTCATTTTTACTTACGTTTAATTCTCTGATAACAACGGGTGAATGTGATGTAATAAATACTTGTTGTCTAGATAATTTTAATTTATTCAGTAATCCTCTGATCCTATGAGGTTCAAGCCCAACTTCTATTTCGTCAATTAATGAAATATTCTTGCCATTATTCAGCAACATTTGCATTGCGCATGATATTAACTTTTTCGATCCGTCACCTAGATTCCTTATTGGCACATCTTCTTGGTGTAACGTCAACGCACTGGAGGAAAATGCAATCCTTTGAATATCAACTTTTGATTTTAAAGCACTTAGATTAACACCAATCTTCTTAGTCTCATCGCTTATTTGCTTCTCTATTACCTGACAATCTGGTAGATCAATATCTTTTGATTTTGCATCTCTTGCAATTTTAGCTAATATTGAAGTCATATTTTCTTTTTTATGATTTGAAAGCCGTGTTAAAAGGGAGTTTTGCTGCCATGAAAAATGATTATCTAAATACATTCCTATACGACTAACACCAAAAATATTTCGTTGAGATGCTGAAATATGTTTCTCATCCTCTTTGGTTACATACCATTTTGGCTCAAGTGATTCATCAATTCTTAAAATAATAACGATAGCTAAAGAATCATTTTCTTCTGGCTCAGATGTTGAACCACTTTCATTTATTCCACATTGATATTGACCAAAGTTTTTTTCTAATAAAAATTTTTTTACCTCATCATCATCCTGATCCCAATCACTCAATGTTAATTTTATCTCTATCGGATGTAACACATCTTGATTAAAAAAATCTGAATCATCTATGTTTAAATTCCAACGTGGTGATAATGTATAATCAATCGCATCTAGTATTGTACTTTTACAACTATCTCCTGCACCGATTAAACAGATAAAATCACTTTTTATTGGATATGCAAGCTGCTTAATCCCTCTAAAATTATTAATCTCAATGTATCGTATCTTCATCCGAGTCTTCTTAACTTATCATGTCAGTATTTAAACTATTTATGACCATCATCTCTAACTTCCCTCAACGCCCGACTAAAGAAATGTTTAATCGCCTGATTCCGTGCCTCAGCATCTGTCATGATTATATTTTGTAATTGATTATCGCGCTGGAATAATTGGATCGCGCTTTCAAAAAATGCCTGAGAAAAAGCACCAAAAACCACATCCGGCGGGTTATTCTTCAGCATATCCTTTAAGTTTTCATCACTTAGTATTTCTTGATTAACTTTCTCAAAACGCAAAAAGTCTTCTTTAGTAAATTCAGTGCCATGACGCTGATTGAAAGACTCAATAATTTCAGATAATGAACGTTCCTCATCTTCCGTGTAAGCATTAGCCCCAAACGCTTTGATAGCAGATAGGGGTGAAGTTGTGCCAGGAGATAACGAAGCTGAACCCTGTTCTTTTTTCTCTATTCTGAATGCCTGTAAACGAATCATATCGTCTGTAATCTCAATTTCCGGCGGCACTTCTCGGTTAGGCAGTAATCTATTAAGCCATGATACATAGGAAAAAAGTTTTTCCAGCCAAGTGTCTTGCAAACTCATCACCTGCGCGACAAATGAATAAAAACGCATGTAGCTCTTCAGCAATTGTCGAAATTCTTCACGCTTTCCTTCGTCTTCTTCATATTCAAAACGTTGGACAGCGTTCTTAACCAACTTTTCTAGCGCGATTCTATCGTGGGGATCAAGCGCTCCTTTATAGAAAACTTCTGAGAAACGGTTAACTTCATCTTCGTCGATAATAGAAAAAGACTTAATGCGACCCTCCAACTCATAAACTTGATTAGGGTCAGATATCTCCTCCAGCGACGTGACTTCATAAAATGGTCGAAATGCATTTTGAATGTCTTCAATCGTATTCTGGAAATCGAGCACATATGTATTAATTTTACCTGGGGTAGTGCGATTTAGCCTTGATAGGGTTTGTACCGCTTGTAAACCATCCAGTTTTCTATCAATATACATGGCACATAACTTTGGCTGATCAAACCCGGTTTGATATTTCTCTGCCACAATCAATAATTGAAAATCTTTATCAAATTTTTCTGGCAATTGGGTTTCAGCGAAGCCATTTAATTCTGCTTCAGTGTAGGTTTCACCATCGATTTCTAGCTCACCTGAAAAAGCCACCAAGGCTTTCACACCTACATACTGCTTCTCTTCAATATACTTTTTTATACCAAAATAATATTTAAGTGCATGTTCACGACTTTGAGTGACAACCATTGCTTTAGCTTTGCCATTTATCTCTTGCATCACATGGCGACGGAAATGCTCAACAATAACCTCCACTTTCTGAGCAATTGCAGTTGGATGTAATATCGCAAATCTGGCAACACGGCGATGCGCTCTTCGTCCTTGCAATTCAGGATCATCTTCAATGGCTTTTTCCAGCTTATAGTACTGTTTGTAGGTCATGTAATTCTGCAACACATCAAGAATAAAGCCCTCTTCAATAGCTTGACGCATAGAATAAAGATGGAATGGATATGGCAAACCGTCTGATCCTTTTGTACCAAAACGCTCCAATGTGACATTACGTGGTGTAGCTGTGAAAGCGAAATAACTGATATTAGCCTGTGGCCCACGCTGGCGCTGATAATCAGCAATCATATCTTCTATATCAGACGGACTATTATTGCTTTCTTCACGTGTCAAAGTTTTTGAGAGGTTATCAGCGTGCTTACCCGACTGAGAACCATGGGCTTCATCTATCAGTACAGCAAATCGGCGCTTGCTTTGACCAGAGATTTCCTTTAGGTGCTCAGTCGAAAATTTATGGATGGTGGTAATGATAATACGCGCACCTTGCTTAATGGCTTCTTTCAACTGTCGCGAGGTGCCATCAATCTTTTTCACCACGCCCTTAGTTTGCTCAAACTGAGCCACAGTATTTTGTAGTTGGCGATCTAACACAATACGATCAGTCACAATAATGGCTGTGTTAAAAATTGGTTGGTCTTTTTCATCATGTAGAGTAATCATACGGTGAGCTGTCCAACCAATGGTATTAGATTTACCTGAACCTGCTGAATGCTGAATTAAATAGCTATGACCTGGGCCATGTTGTTTTGCATGTCTTAATAACTTCAATACAGCATCTAACTGCTGAAAGCGCGGAAATATCATGACCTCTTTACCATCTTTTACTTCCAGGTGCATAAATCGTCCAACGATATCAAGCAGAATATCTCGCGAGAGAATGGCTTTTCCTTCTGGTTGGTCAGCATAAAGATAACCAACACGAAATTGATCGGCGATATCAGGGTTTCCTGCACCACCATTATGGCCTCGGTTAAATGGCAAAAATCGAGTTTTACCGTTTGCTAATCGTGTCGTCATGGAAACATTGTCTTCGTCCATTGCGAAATGTACCAATGCGCCTTGTTTAAAGGTTAGTAATGGCTCACCTGCTGGGGAACGATCGGTACGGTATTGTTTTTCAGCATGACGGAACGTCGTACCTGTTGATTGATTTTTGCATTCGATAGTCGCCAATGGAATGCCATTAACAAACACGCCAATATCAATGCGGTTATCATGTTTACTGCTATATTTCAGCTCGTCAATCACCGAAAGAATATTGGCCTCGAAGAGCTGTAATAGTTCTTTATTAATGCCTGAAGCCGGTTTGAAGAAGCAAAGAGAGAATTTAATGCCAGGAATAAGTTTGATACCCTGGCGCAGCACATCCAGCGTTCCGCGAGATTTCAACGCTTTTTCCAATTGTTTGAAAAATTCAGTTTCGGCGCTAGCAGAATATTGCTCTTGCAACCGTTTCCATTGATCAAGCTGTGTGGATTTAATGAATTGCATCACTAAATTTTTGTCGAGTGCTGAAGCACGATCATAATCATCTGTGCTGCGATGGACATAACTTAATTTTTTAACTAGCTGATCGATCACATGATATTGCAACACATTTTCCCGAAAGATAGTGTCCTGAGAGTAAATTCGCTTACTTGTATCCGTCATACCGCATTGCCTCCTCGATATTATCGAGGTGCTTGTCGGTGCTACCTCTCTTTTTCCATGATTTGATGTCTAGCTGGCCCGTTACAGATTCGGTAATAATAGATGTTCGATAATTTATTAATTGCCCAATGCTATCCTTAATTTTTTGTATTAAGGTATCAATTTTTTGTGTTTTTATTGTCCAAATGGAAGCAAGTTTATTTTGTGTAGTCAACGGTGGAATAAGTAGTTTAAAGCCTCCTAGAGTCTCTCTATTAATTTTTGGCATCGCAACTCTCATAGACTCTATTGACGCCCAATCAGTAAATGTTCGTGAGAGAATTTGCATCAGCAGATATTCAGGTATTAGATTTTTAGCTGGAATAAGAGGATACATATCTGCACTACAAAGCCCTGAGCGTGGGGCAATACATGCCTTAGCTAAGGCTGGTCGAATTTTGCTATATAACACAGTTCCTTTAGGAAAAGTATATTTACCACTAATTGCATATTGCTCTTTGGCGGTTTCAATATGCGTTATTCTTCCGGTATTGCTTTCAATATGATTCGGCGCAATAAGAGGCATTTCTAACCAAGGCTGCTCACGGGGATCTACTTGTCCATTTGGAATTCTACATACCCATCGAAATGGTATTCTCTTCCATTCATTTTTACTTGGATTGCTAAATGTAAGATGATCTAATTCAGCTCCTTGCTTTTCTTGAAGAACCACAATTAATTTTTGCTTCTTCTCTATCAACTGATCAATGCGATCAGTTTCACGATCCAAGAAATCTGCAATTTCTTTTTGAGTTTGTTCACTTGGTAGAGCTACCGTTATACCTTTGAGCTCAGAATAGCGGGTAGTCCATAAATCAGCGACAATTCCATGACCAACACGATAAAACTCTTCCTGAAAGGCATAACTACGCATCAAATAATGCAGAAATCGTGGATATCCATGTCGAGGGGTTAAAACTATATTTATCAGAGAAACAGAGCCATTCAGATTAGATAATCCACTAGAACCGCGCCTATCTGAGCGACTGTTAATTACGAAATCCCCTTCTGCTACACGTTTCCTATTGTCGCTATCATCTGATTTAGCGACATGCTCCATCTGAGGGACAACTCCTTGTTTTGTAACAGAGAGTGGAGCAAAATCTTTATCACTAACCTTCTCTTTACGCTCTTCGAAAAGCTGACCTAATTTTTCAAGCTTCCAGGTTTCTGGGACATGGCTAATCATTATGCTCATGCCACTACCTCTTTCAACAGATTAGCAATTTCTGCTTCCAATTGTTTAAGCTCTTCATCAATCTCAGTCACAGGGCGCGGTGGGACATATTTATAGAAATAACGATTAAAATTAATTTCATACCCTACACGGCCAATCTTGCCATCGGTGGTATCCTTGTGGTTTTCATCTACCCAAGCATCTGCAACAAAAGGCTTTACTTCTCGTTCAACATATTCATGCCAATCTTCTGTAAGTGGCACTAATTCATGATCACGTAAATCAGTATCAGGTTCAGGATTACCTTTAGCGTCACAGCAAACGTCAGCAGTTTCATCTTTCTCAGAGAGCGCTGTAAGGATCGCTTTTTTCAATGGTGCAGTTAATTTGAAACTTAAATTTTTTAATGCTGTTTTAAGTGCTTTCTCAAATGCATCACGATTTTTAAATTGCTGTTTTAATATGTTGTGATTAAGTGCGGTTAATAATTCTTGTTGCTCTATTTCAGAAAGTTTTAGAAACGTATTTTCTTGTTGAAGCAATTCCAAGCGCTCTTTGCTTCCTTCAAAATTTAGCCTCAAAGGCCGCTCGATGCGTATTTCTCGATAACCAAACTCTTGCCTATCAAAAATTTTAGAAAATTCGCTCCAATCACCACCACCATTGAGCATTTCATAATAAATTTTAACAATTTCTCTACGAGCATGATCTGGAATCTCTCGACGTTTGCTACCAAGACTTTTTCGCATGGATTGCCAAAATCGTTCACTGCTTGCATCAATGAGCTGCACCTTTCCTCGACGGTTCTTATCCTTCTTATTGGTAAGCATCCAAACATAGGTTTGAATGCCGGTGTTGTAAAACAAGTCTGTAGGTAATGCGATAATCGCCTCTACCCAATCATTTTCAAGCATCCAGCGACGGATTTCACTTTCCCCAGAGCCTGCCCCACCTGTAAAAAGAGGTGAACCATTCATCACTATACCGATACGTGAGCCTACTTCATCATCTCGCATTTTTGATATCATGTGCTGCAGGAAAAGCAACTGTCCATCAGATATACGCGGTAGTCCAGCACCAAAACGACCATCCATCCCTTTTTCTTGCGCTTCCTGCTTAATAGGGTCTTGGTACTTTTTCCAATCTACTCCGTACGGAGGATTGGAAAGCATATAGTGAAATTTTTTATCCTTGTGAGCATCCTCTGTTAACGTATTACCGAAAGCAATTTGCTCTGGGTTATGACCTGTCACCAGCATGTCAGACGTGCAAATACCAAAGGATTCTGGGTTTAGTTCCTGCCCGTAGAGCTCAACACGAATTTTAGAGTTATATTCCTTCATTGCCTCTTCCATAAGTGCAAGCATACCGCCGGTTCCACAGGCAGGATCATAAACTGTACGAATGATTCCTGAACCCGCCAATGCTTCGGCATCATTAATCAATAAAAGATCCACAATCAAACGAATGACTTCACGAGGTGTGAAATGTTCCCCTGCTGTCTCATTCGAAATTTCAGAGAAACGGCGAATCAAATCTTCAAAGAGGTACCCCATCTCCATGTTGGAAACATTGTCAGGATGTAAATCTATCTGGCAGAAAAGATCGAATACTTGCCATAAAATTCCACCATCTTTTAGGCGCTTAAGCTGATCAGTAAAGAGAAATTTTTCAAGAAAAATATCGCGAACGCTGCTATTAAAACTGGTAATATAGTCTAATAAATTCTTATGTACATCGCCTGGATCTTGATTTCGTATTTTACTAAAAGTGAGATTATTGTAGTTATATACTTTCAGACCGCCACCAACAGCACCAAATAGCATCATGTCTTTAGTATGATCATCAATTCCTTCAGGTAAATTTTCGTACGCACGCACTACGGCATCTTTTGAGGGTTCTAAAATACAATCCAATCGACGCAAAACAACGAATGGCAAAATAACCTTACCATATTCTGACTGCTTGAAATCACCTCGCAGTATTTCAGCTATTGACCATGAAAATGTACTCAGATTTTGTATCTTTTTATTATTTTCATTCTTCATCTTTGATTCCAATTGAATGCATGAGTTACCTCAAAAAATTAATAAGTAAGAACAACATAAATGCGCAAGAAACAGTCAGTATTGTTACCGATGTTAACAATGTAAATCGATTTGCTTTACGCGTCTGTTGAGTCAAATCCTTTGCTTCCGTCAGTGAATTTGATATCACGTTTTTCATGACTTGAACGAATTCATTGGTGGCCTCTCTCAATATTTTGTTCATAGCTTCTTTACTACTAGCCAATGTAGCATTAAGTACTTTCTCAGCTTTGTCTTTAGCATCAACCTTCCATTGAGAGGAAATGCTCTCCATTTCCTCTTTGAATTGAGTCAGCATTTCCTGTTGTGCTTTTCGATTTTCCTCAAGCAGCCTGTCATTCATGGTTTGGAAGATAAGAACTGGATCATCTCTACCCAGAACAACACCATGCTTGCCTGCAATGTCTTGAATTGCCTCATTAATTTTCTCTGACATTAGATCACCATAGCGTTGTCAATCTGGCTGAATAGTTGATCCCGTATCAACTTTAATCGCTGCCTGGTCATAATATTTCGCTCAGGGGAATCGATTGCCTCATTAAATGTAATTTTTTGTTGAAGCATATTTGAGAGATCATGGCCGAAAGTTTCTTCCTTTAAATCAGGAATGTTGATTATTGCTGCGATTCGATCTTTGGTCTCTTTGTATACCTTCATTTGCTCAAAAGGTTTTCCTTCACTCTCAACCTTTCCCCAATAGGGATTTAGCCACACAACATAGCGAACATCTCCTGGAAATTGATTTACCAGCTGAGCAAAACCATTTATTGTGTCCAGTAACGCTTGACCACCAGTGATAACAGTATGGATGATAAGTTCATGCCCCATGTCTTTTAACAAGGTGGGTACTTGGTTGGTGATGAGATAATGCGATAAAGGCACAAAAGAACTGGCGCCATTATCAATAATCACGTCATTTTGTGTATTTGCAATTTTTTCAATTAAGGTATCAAAATGGCGCGGATTGATTTCATCGCCTTCCATAATATTCAGGCGTTCGACATTAAGTGACTTAAAGCCATGAAAGGTAGCGTTAATGGGATCGGTATCGATACAAAGTGGGGATTGTGCTTTATTAAGTTTGTACTGAGCGGTAGTTGCCGAAACAAAGGATTTACCGACACCGCCTTTGCCCTGCATCGTGATATGTATTTTTGCCATTACAAGAGTTCCTCCGGGTTGGGTATTGGATTAAAAGTAAAACCTTTGATTTCATTGGTAGTTTTACTTTTGCTTTGTTTATCATCCCTGATGTTTTCCTGCTCTGACTTAATTAACTTAAGTACGTAATGCCTAAATGCCTTGTAGCCGAATGAAATTTGTCCTTCATCAGATAAAGTTTCCCAAACAGCTTTCATCGAACAGCCCTTATCAAGGGCTTCTCGAATATCTTCTTTCAGTGCGATAAATTGAATCTTGGCATTGGTTCGCCCGTTCTTTTTTTCTGACTGATTCTGGATTACCCGTTCGGAAAGTGGCTTTTTCATTCTTCTTTGGTGTCAATTTTTATTATTGAAAAAGTCTAAATCATAATTAGGATTGGAACAAGAAAAAAGGAATATTTTAGAACTATTAAGAATTTACTAGAATATAAAAATGAGCATTTGAGCATTATAAAAGAACTTTTAGGAATAATTTGGATTATTTTAGTTCTATAGGCAAAAAAGTTCTTTAAAAATCGTTGCAAGTTCCAAAAAGTTCCTGATATGATTCTTTAAAGTGATCTGGAAAAGCAGGGCAAGATAGGTGAAGTTAGCTAACCAGTAAGCTGGCTATCAATCTTCACGAACATTATTCGCACCTTCGGTGCTCAACGGGTATCTTGCTTTTTGAGATCAAAAAGAAAACAATTAATCAGCACCTAAAGGATTGCAAACCACTTGTTAAGAGGTCAGCATCCTTATGGACGATAAAAATAAATCACCTTCCAGAAAACACGGTCGTCATCTTCGTGTTCCCGTCCTTCCCGATGAAGAAATTTCTATTAAATCCCATGCTGCCCAAGCGGGACTTTCTGTTGCGGAATATTTGCGCCGGATTGGGTTGGGCTATCAAATCCAAAGTGCCATTGATAAGGATTATATTCTCCAGTTATCCAAAATAAATGCAGACATGGGAAGGCTTGGCGGGCTGTTTAAGCTATGGCTTACCCAGGATAGACGTGTCGCACATTTTGATCACCGAAAAGTAAAAGCCTTATTGGATCGCATTCAGACAATGCAGGCTGCAATGTTTGAAGTGGTGAAAAAGTTATGATTATTCGCCATATCCCAATGAAGTCGGCAAGACTGAGCAGCTATTCAGATCTGGTAAAATACATTACTGATGAACAAAATAAACAGGAACGAGTAGGTAAAGTCAGGATATCAAACTGTAACAGTGTTGATCCTACCTGGGCTATTCATGAAGTATTGGCAACTCAGGCGAGAAACCAAAGAGCTAAAAGCGATAAAACTTACCACATGCTCATATCTTTTGCCCCAGGGGAAAATCCCTCCAACGAGGTATTGAAAGCTATAGAGGAAAGTGTCGCATCATCTATTGGATTCAAAGATCATCAAAGGATTAGCGCTATTCATCACGACACAGACAACCTTCACATTCATATTGCTATCAATAAAATTCATCCAAAAACCTTTAACATGATTGAGCCGTATAGAGCTTATAGAGCTTTTGCAGATGTGGCATCGAAACTGGAAATTGAGTATGGTCTTGAAATAACCAATCATCGAACCCGAAAAAGTCGTTCAGAGAATCTTGCCGATGATATGGAACAACATTCTGGCATTGAAAGCTTGATTAACTGGATAAAGAGAAATTGTCTGGAACAGATTAACCAGGCCAACCATTGGAATGAGGTTCATAAAATCCTATCCCTTCATGGCTTGGAAATTCATATTAAAGCTAATGGTCTGGTCTTTTGTAATGAGGCAGGACTTATAGTTAAGGCAAGCTCTGTTTCACGATGCTTTTCCAAAAAGAACCTGGAATCCAGGCTGGGTGAATTTAAGCCCTCACCATTTAGTACTGAAAGATCCAGGCAAAATATTTATCGTTATGAACCACTAAATAGGAAAGTGATCGGTTCAGAAATTTATGCGCGTTACCTACATGAAAAAGAACATGGCAAAACTCTGCTTGCCGAGAAACTCAAACATCTGCGTGAAGCTAAAGCCAGACTGATTACGAAAGCCAAGAAACGTGGTCGAACCGAACGAGCAGTTTTGAAGTTAATGAAAGCCCCGAGGACTCAAAAAAAATATCTTTACCAGCAAACCAGCAAAACCCTTTTGAAAGAAATTGAAAAAGTTCGCCAAAATTATGCCAAAGAACGAAAGCATCTTCTTGAATTACATAAAAACAAAACCTGGGCTGATTGGTTGCAGCAAAAAGCTCGGGAAGGAGACAAAGAAGCCTTAACAGCTATGCGTTATCACAATCGAAAAAATCAAAGTAATTATTCCTTATCAGCCGCGTCATCTAATTTTTCCTTAGCGGATATTAAGCAAGTTGATTCCATTACTAAAGAGGGAACAGAGATATATAAAATGGATAAGGCGGTCATCAGAAACACCGGCAAGGAAATTAAAATTTCTAAGGGCGGCTCTATTGCTACACTGAAAAAAGCCATTGAGATGGCACAGCAGAGATACGGCAACTGTATCCAGGTAAATGGCTCGCCACTTTTTAAACAGATCATTCTTCAAATAACCATCCAGCATAATATCCCGATCACCTTTGCTAATTCAGAAATGGAAGCACAGCGCCAAAAAATGGTCTTAGAACAGGAGAGACGCTATGAGCAATCAAGACGATACAGATTTAATGATGGAGGAAGAACTCCAAGAAGCAATGAAGCTGCTAGAGCAGCCATTGGAAAAAGAGGAACACTTTCCAGTACGAAGCCCAACGCTGACAGCATTAGACAAGGCCCGCCAGCCAAAAGTCAAAACAGCTTGCGAGACTTGTCCCAACTCGATATGGTTCAGCTCGCCAGAAGAAGTAAAGTGTTATTGCCGGATAATGCACATGATCAGCTGGAGCGGCAAAGACTCAAATCTGATAACTATGTGCGACGGAAAGTTTCTGGATTAAGCAGAAAGGTAGAGCACAAATAATAAATGAATTGGGATAATTCACCCCTGTAACCCTATAATTATAATTAAAGGGAATAATTAGGAAGTGCACTGATTTTTGGATTAATAATTGGTAATTTAGGAAAAATTATGGATGATAAAAAATTAATTTTGGATGCAGCTAACAGATATGGTTTTAACTTAGAATTCAGAACAAAAAAGGTACTAGAAGAGAAAAATTTTTCTGTTTTGATGAACCAGTTAATGAAAAGTGGGGATGAGTTTGTTGAAATCGATATTAGGGCAGCGCAATATACAGGTAGGGAATGGTTAATTGAGTGTAAAGGATCATCTGATTCATCACATCTAATTTTGATAAAAGAAGATAGTAGCAATGACCCAAAGAGCTACAACACAAAACGACACGCTATTCAAGATTCCAATTATCGGATTGCTCAATTCAAGCCGGATGAAAATCAATATTTCTTCACCTTTACCGGTGATTTTTTTAACAAAACAGGCCAGCAATTAAAAAAAATATCTAAGAACGACTCTGAAAATAATTTTTTCAAAGCCCAATATCAAATTTTGTCAGCAATAAAAGCCATATCATTAACGGATACAGATAAAGATAAATCAAAAGATTTTCCGATTATAATTCCTATGATTGTCACAAATGCAAAAATATGGGTAATTGATTACAATAAATCTTCAGAACCTGGAGTTAGCCAACATAAATGGGTTTTACATAAAGTAAAAATAAAAAATAATTTATTCATTGTTCCGAAATATGAAATAGAATATGACTCGATTTCGATACTGGTTCTAAACATCGATTATCTAGACGAATTCTTGGGTTGTTTTTCTTATAATATTAATGGTGAAATAACAATAGGTAATAGTGAGTTGGCCAAGTAACCTTTATACTATGACTGTTCAATTAATAAAAAATTTCAATATCAATATAGACCGCTACCCAAATCAATATGTAGGCTGCCTTGTTTTAACCAAAGATAATAAAATTCTATTACAACATCGCCCTCATGACTGGCCAACATACCCTGATTATCTTTGCGAATTTGGCGGCAGAATAGAACATAATGAGTCGCCAGAACAAGCTGTAATCCGTGAGCTTAAGGAAGAGTTAGGCGGTAATGTAAAGCTCAAAGAACTCGTATCATTTGGTGCAATCACTGAATCCATGTCAAAGCATAAAGAATTGATACATACTTTTTTCTGGCATGATAAGGAAGGAACTATAACGGGTTGTTATGAAGGCTTGCCACGATTCTTTAATGAAAGCGCCCACATTTTATTACAAACCAAGGTTACTGATGGCCTTCGCTGGTTAATTGATGAAAGTAAGAAACTTCACCTTATCAAATAACCTAAGCAATATGAATCACATTACTTTTTGCAATAAGCGCAGACGATTGCATCGTTTGGCAACTTTTTCAATTTTTGGTTTGAGTTGACGCTTAACCCCATCCAAGCCCAGCATACTGTGATTTGCCAAATCATTAAAATCGCTGAATTTTTTAGGGTCTAAAGATTGTTCATGGGGTGCGAAAGTCGGCATAACAATAAAGCCATTAACTGCACTCGCAGCCTCCAAAGCTTTTTCTTTCCCTGGATTGATGCCTTGCGTTAACTCCAAGTGCTTATCATCGTCAGATGCGATCATAACGGGAGTATGCGGATATTTTTCATGCAATGCTTTCGCTACCGATTTAAGGTTACCTGAATCAAAGGCAGAAACGACAGCAGGCAGCCCGCATGCTTCTTTTATCGTTGCAGCGGTTGCATATCCTTCCGCAATGACAATAACCGGCGCATCAGAAAGTTTGTTCATGCCGCCCAGAACATGAAAGCAGCCTTCCTTTTTTGAATCTTTAGCGAAGCGCTTGGTGCCATCTTCTGCAATATATTGAACCGTCCAAATTGTACCTTCAATATCGGTTGCAGGAATAAACGTTAATTTTTTGTCATCATCAGTATAAACATCTGGATGAACCTGAATGCCTTTTGATTTCATATAGGGTGTTGGCTCGGTAATCTCACTCATTTTGGAAAGCCTTTGCTTGAGCCTTAATGCGGTGCTTTTGTGCCTTTCCACCAATTCAAGCTCGCGATTTTTTTGATTTTCGAGTACCTGAGCCTTAAGTGCTGCTTTTTGTTCATCGGTTAAAACATAACCTTTACTTTTCCATTTTAGCTCAGCACCTGTGCGGTTATTTTTGATATAGCCTGCGGGAATACCATCTAAATGGGCCACGTAAAATCCTGCCTTTTCACCAGCTTTATCATCCTCCATTTGTATACGATGAGTCTTGCTGTCCATGATAGGATGCTCACCTGTCAATACTGCACCCAAACTGATTAACGCTTCCTTGAATTCATCGGCTGGTGAAAGTGCTTTGTCTTCTGGTGAGTTTTGATTTTCTGGAAGCCAGGCTTTGATTTTTTCAATGGAAACACCTGGTTTTGCATACCAGCATTTCTGTGTTTTATCCCAGGCAATGCCAGATGTTCCATCGGGCAACTTCCCTACCACGGATTTGGCTAACTCTTTTTGTTTGAATGGGATGCTAAGCCAGACTTTTTCAGGGATATTCTTTTCGGATTCCATTAGAGTTTCCTCATTATTTTTTTCATTCCTGTTTACAATAGATTGCTCATGCTGGATGTCTTGTGCTTGTTCCAATGAGCAAATGTGATTGACAATTTTTTCAGCATCCGCTGACGCTCTGAATATTTCCAGCGGATCACCTTCTAAAACGCGAATCCATGATTTGATGTAAGGCGTGTGTTGGGAGGGGTCATGTCCAATACCAAGCTCCGAACCCAACAGCATACTGGCGATTTCAGCCCTTAGTTCTTCTTTGGCGTAAGCTTCACTGCCAAAGGGATGGCGTAGGTCTCGATCAAGCCTTGAAGGATGCCCGCTCCAATGACCAAGCTCATGAAGGGCTGTGGCGTAATAATGGGCGGCTGATTTAAATTGCTCTTTGGGAGGGAGGTGAATGCTGTCGGTTGATACCCTGTAAAATGCTCTATCAGCCTCCGAATGAAAAATGGCAGCACCAGAATTAAGTAGCAGGTTTTCTGCTCTTTCAATTAAAGACCAGTCCTGCTCTTTTTGGACAAGTTCCGGCATATTATCAATTTGTGAGGCATGAAATACCGTTGCGTAAAACACCTTGGGTCTTTCAAGGTTAACCTGCACTTTGACAGGATTTCCCTGCTCATCGAGGACTGGGTTTCCCGCATCATCGTTTTTGATTTTTTCATCAGTAAATTTCCAGTATTGAACAGTCGTGCCTTTTTCTCCTTTTCTAACCTGCGCGTCAATGCTTTGCGCCTGTTTGTAGGTGAGCCAGCGGTTATCCCCGCTTTGATTCAACATCAAATACAAGGCATTGATGCCTCGATACCGCTTTCCTGTGACTGGATTAAACGGGATTTGGCCGCCGCCCGTGCCTGGTTCCCATGGTTTTACCCAGGGCGCGGTTCCTTGTTTGAGGCTTTCAATGATTTGGTTGGCCACAACCTGATGGTGAGACAATTTAGTCATAGGCTGCCTCCTTAGCGTCATCTTCACTAAGCGCATCCTCAGAAAAGGCACCCATGATTTCTGCTTCGATGGGAGTGACTTCGGCGATAAAACCAGGAACCATCAAATCATCTAATTTTTCTGAAATTACATCCATTAATTCAGCTTTATTCATGCTATTTCTCCACTTGTTGCATTTACCCATATGGGTTTAATCACTCCCTTCACTTGCCATATACGAATAGGGCCATAATAACGACTATCAAAAGACCATTCGCTTTGGCTAGTCATGGTTATGAGTTCATCTTCTTTGATCTGATAATCTATGGTGCGCCATTGAGGCAAAGGTCGTTTCCTTCCATCTATTAATATCGGTTTTGAAAAGGGAATAAGTTGGCGATTAACAAAAATGCCGTCGGAGGTGATAGATATTTGATCACCATTTGTTGCCACCACTTTTTTCATTAAATACCCATAACCGCCAGGGCAAAGGCCACTTCCGATATAGCCTCTATCTAATCCCTGTTTAAAAGCCGGTCGATCGTCAGGGCAAAAAATCACATAGGAATTTTTGATGTTTTTTATATTTGTAATACGATAAAGACCAAAAGGAATGGAATCTGTGGTGTTCAGGCGAAAGCCCATCAGCATGAAAAGAAATGCCATGCCGATGATGCTTAGCATAAGAACAGCAATCCAGGAAGTGAACTTTTTCATAGTCTGATTTCCTCATCTTCACGAAGGCGGACGCGTAAGATATCTGATTGCTCTGGCGCTTCAACAGAAGCTCTGGCGATAAACACAGGGTCTTTAAAATAAAGCGGCTGTTTGCCATAAATGGCAGGAAATCCTGCCACATACACCACCATATCGCCTGCTTCCTTGATTAAACCGTTTTCATCTTTTTTTGGTCCAGGCATACGTTGACATTCATCAACCGTTAAAAGCGGTCGCGAGACTTCTTGTTTTGTTTTGGAAATCTGGTTTAAAAAGGTTGAAAATCGTTTGCCACTGGTCGTGATATGCTCTTTCACAATAGTGGTTTGGCCGGTAAGTTTTGATAGATGCTCGGCGGTTTCAATCCGGTTGGGCGGATAAGCATTTTGGATATGGCAGTTCGAGGTGATGGTTTCATCTGGGCCATAGCCGCGCTCACGACTTTTAAGCTGATTAATGTCCTGGCAGATTAAATAAAACTTCAAACCATAACCGGCAACAAACGCCAATGACTCTTGTAAAATATCAAGCTTCCCAAGACTTGGGAATTCATCAATCATGCACAACAGGCGATGTTTATAGGTTTTCTTCGTTCTTACGAAATAATTCCCTCGCCCATCATCGACTCGTTCGAATTCCATTTTATCCGCCAAAAGGCGGACAACCATATTCAGCATAACCCGAACTAAAGGCTGTAATCGTGCTTTATCATTGGGTTGGGTCACGATATAAAGACTGACAGGGCTTGCATGATGCATCAAATCTTTAATACAGAAATCTGATGCAGAGACATTGTAAGCAACTATCGGATCACGGTATAAAGCCAGGTACGATTTTAAGGTGGACAAGACAGAACCTGCTTCTTCCTCCGGCCTATCAATCATATCGCGAGCCGATGCGCTGATAACAAAATGTGTTTTGCCATCAACATGCGGGTATTGAGTCATTTCAATCAATAAATCGGCGATGTTGGTATTTGGATCGACCAACATGCGATCAATATTTGGAAAAGTAGCCGGTTCTCCTTGATTTTTCAGCTTATAAATTGCATGTAGAATAAACCCAACCAAAAGTGCTTGGGATGTTTTCTGCCAGTGGGTTTCAAGTCCTTTACCATCAGGATCAATTACAAGCGTTGCAAGATTTTGTACATCACCAACTTCATATTCCGTACCTACTCTAATTTCATCTAATGGATTCCATCGGGCTGAACCCTTTAATGTTGCCGGCTCAAAGCGAATGACTTTATTGTTGGCATGCTTTTGACGCCAACCAGCTGTTAATGCCCAAAGCTCTCCTTTTAAATCCGTAATCACACAAGACTGTTTCCAGGATAAAAGGGTAGGAATAACAAGACCAACCCCTTTGCCAGAACGCGTTGGGGCATAAGTTAAAATATGCTCTGGGCCATTATGGCGTAAATAATGAATATCCCCTTTTTCATCTTCAATAGCACCGACATAAACGCCTTCCTCATTGCCAAACAGTCCAGCATTTTTTAAATCATCTCTGTTGGCCCATCTGGCTGAACCATACAGGTATTCACTGATGTTTTCTTTTTTTAAATGCTTAGCAACAAAAACAATCAACATTAAAAAAAGACAGCCACTCATCGCCATCAAACCAAAGGCTGCATTAAAATAATCAGGATAATAATGATGGTATTTCAAGCTCCACCAAAGGGACTGCCATGGAAAGTAGACATGATTCAGAGAAAACCCTAATTCATCACTAAAATGCAACTTATAAGCCACAAATTGTGTGCCAACCTGCATACTGATGAAAAGCGAGAGAGCAACTAAAATAACAAGTTGTTTATTCGTTTTTTCATTATGCTTTTGTCTCACCTGTGGGCCAATGGCTTTGTTGGGTTTGTTCAAGCTCATTGACCGTCTCCAGATGCTTTTTGATTGACAAATTGACTGACTTCATCATCACTGTTTATGTTCCCTGAACTAAAACTACCTTCTGGAGCACCCATAGAAGTGACATTTTGAGACTCGGATACCTGTTGATTAATAGTTGGCGATTCAGCATTGGAAGATATGCGCTGATGAATGGCATCAGCAATTTTACCGCCTGTGGTATCAGCCGCTTTTGCAGAAAAAGCATCTTTCATACTTGCTGCTTTTTCACGGGCGACATCAAACGCCCCAGAAGCTAAATGTGAACCAAAGGAACCAGCAAATTTAGAAGCTTGTCCCATAGCCTGAGCCAAACTACCTTGTTTTGAGCCTGGGCTATCTCCTGACACGGAGCCAGCGCCACTTGCGCCGATACTATGAGAAGCAGCCTTGAATGCAGCCTGTAAAGCGGATAATCCCCCAGCACTCTGCAGAGCTGCAGCACCCGCAGCGCCTGCTAAGGCTGTTCCTGCAATTCCCGCAGCCCCTAACGCGCCTCCAAGACCAAGACCACCACCGCCACCTGATCCTCCACCTGAAACGATGCCGGATAAAACAGGGGGAATTTTATTGATAAGTACCAACAAAAGTACGGCAACAACCATCATGACAAACATTTCTTTTAGCATGATGTTTTCTGACATTGCCGCGTAATATTGATCTACAAAAGACTTTCCTATGCCGATAATCAAAATCATGGCAAAGGCTTGTAATGCGATCCCTAGTACTGTTTTGTAATAGTTAATCGCAATATCCTGTGTCCAGCGTCCGCCGCCAAAACCTAATAAAATGATGCCACTATAAATCAAGATCCAGGCTGTAATCAGGATAATGAGCATATTAATACTGACCAACGCCAATATAATCAGAATAAGCCCAGCAACAATTAATCCTACCGTCGTTGCAGCCGGTGACCAGATTGATGAGCTGTCGATTGCTTTTGATACAATATCAAACCCCACATCCACAATGTCAGAAGGCGACACATGTTCGTTAATTCCAGAAGCTTTTGCAGCGAGCTGTCGCATAGAATCCATAATTGCAGTTGCAATCGCAGGCCCATTATCTAAAATCCAATAGAAAAAACCGACAACCACTAAAAATTTTACGGTTTCTGCCAAAAACTCTTGAATGTCTGCTTTTCGCAAAGCCATGAGACCATAAGTCCATACCATGCTGATGGTGGCCAAAGACCAAAAAAGGTAACGAGCATAACTTAAAATAGTTTGGCTCCACATCGAGGCAGTGCTGGAAAAACGATATAAGATATTGTCTAGCAAATCTCTGCTGTCTATACCATGGCCCTGGGCATGACAGCATACAGAAAAGCCTAGCAAACAGAGTATGAGTAAAGAGGTGGTTGTCTTTTTATTCATAGTATTACCACTTTTTCCCTGAACTTTTTGAATAGCTTCCCCCTCTGAAACAAGCCTCGCCAATGGCCTGGAGTTCTTCTTTTGTGTGGCCTTCTCTTGGGCTGTCACAGGTTAACGAGGCCAAGTGCTCTGACTTTTTCCTTGCTTTGGTTTCTGTACTTTCACAGCCTGAAAGCAAACAAGCGAACACCATGATGGATAAACTTAAGCGTTTCATTTCTTCTCCTTGTCGTTATGACTGAATTACCATTTTTTACCTGAACTTTTATGATACGTACCCGCTCGAAATTGCTCATCACCCGCGGCCTGTATGGCCTCTTTATTGGCGTTTGCCGCATCTTTTACCGCCTGCGCGTTTTGTTGTGCTAATAAAAGCCCTCTGATTTGAAGTAATTGATGTGATTGATTGCTGGCTAATTGTGAAGCAGCCTGTAGTGCTTGCTTTTGCCCAACGGCACTTTGCGCCTGAGATTGCAAGACCCGTAGTTTTTCTGAGTCATCTTTCAAGCTCTGTTGTTGCTTATCAATCCCTTTGAGCATGGCATCATTAGCACGCTTTTCGGCAACAGAAGTTGAGAGTCTACTTTGTTTGATTTTCCTGAGTTCTTCGGGTGAGCAATGACCATTACCATTAAAACAAGGAGTTTTCTGATAGTATTCCTGGCTCTGAAATCGGTCCAGATAACCTTGAAGGCTGCCTGCTTCCTGCTTGTAATAATCAATTGTATTAGTCGATTCAAGCAGATTATTAATGACAGAGTTGGCATTATCCCACTGGAAGGAAGTGAGCGACTTAGTGTTCTCTAACATATTTTGGTATTGCTGCAGCTGATTGTTGTATTGATCGATCTGAGTTTTATACTGACTCACCTGATTCAGTATGATTTTTCCATTTTCAATCCAATTGGCAAAATCAAATACGGGCGCACCGCTGGCGAAAACATGTAGTGTCCATAAATAAATAAGCATGATTCTAAATTTCATTGCACTCCTCCTGTATCAATAAGCAAACTGTCTATAAGGTTGTTTAAAAGTTAAATCTTTCACTACAATGATGTTGAAACGGTAACCCGGACGGACATTAATGGTCGGGGATACGTTCAAATTTTTTGAAACCAGTTGTGATGTCACCTCACCTAACTGTTGTCCTAATGCCTGACTCAAGACAGAACCCGCTGTGGGTTGGCTGTAACCGAACTGGTTAGGCTGATTACTATTCTGGCTGTAGGTAATACCTGCAACAATGCCAGACATTAAAAGCGCTGAGCCATAAATTCTTGCATAATGATGATCCACTTGATCACGAAATCCGGCGAATCCCGCACTATCAGCGCCTGGCATGGAGCCAATATCCAATGCCTTGCCATCAGGAAATACCAGTCTCTGCCAAGCCACTAATACGGAATTCTGGCCAAAGCTCACATCACTGGAATAAATGCCAAATACTTTGGTTCCTTGAGGAATGAGAAGGTATTTACCCGTTGCGGTGTCATAGACGTTTTGTGATACCTGACCGATGATTTGCCCTGGTAATTCAGAGGAGATGCCACTGACCATTACTCCTGGAATCACCCCACCCGCTCTGAGTTCATATCGGCTGTTTGGACTTTCAAGTCTTGAGTTTAAATGCCAACGCATTTCATTTTCTTCACCACCTAAGGTTTGCGGCATGGGTTTGTTGTGCATCCCTTGTACTAACATGAGTTGCTCTTTAAAGGCCGTAGATGGGTCAACATTGAATGTCACGTCATTCCCGCTCATGGATGTCCTTACACTTGCTCTGTTATTCAGCCGTACGTTATCCACCATAATGGATGTTTTTGCTTTGACCGCCTCTTCAAATTCTTGTGTTTTTTCCTGGCGAATGCGTTCTATTTCAGCATCAGTCACATTTTGATCCAACGTCTCTTGTTTTTGAGGCAAGTCTTGTTGCTCAAGTATGGGTAGGGAAGCCTCCTGCTTGATTGTGATCGTTTCAGTTTGCGGAGCTACGACTGGTACTTTGTGGTTTCCTACCACTTCATAAGCCAGACTCATGGTGTTTTTTTTCTGACTTTTAATCTTTACTATTTCGGGAGATTGGTTCTGTGCATTTGCCCGTTTATTGGCAACAAAAGCTATCAACACCACAAACACAGTTAAAATACCAATGACAATGATTAATGGTACGTTATTCACCCGCTTCACACCGGCTGTCTGGAGTTTTTGCGGTGAGTAGTCTTTTGATAAAAAATCGTTGTTTTGATTCATCAGTCTCACTCCTTATGAGTCCATGCGCTAACTGGGGGAATTTTTCCACCGGTTTTGGCATAAATTCTGCTGAGGGTCTGTGAGCCAATAAAAAGGCTGACTCGGTAAAGGTTGGTTGCTTTAATCTCATCGACAACATAGAAAAAATTGGCCTTTTGTTTGGGGCAATTGTTTTCAATCACGCCATAACCTTTTTTTCGCATTTCATGAATCAGGCTGATGCCAAAAGCATCCCTTACCTTTTGACTGATGTAAAACGTATTTTGAGCAGGTGGATAGACACGTGTTAATTGGGATGCCGCGTCTTGTGCCAAATAAACGTCTCGGCCTTGAGATACTTGAGTAAAATTCCCATAACGCTGACTTGCACAGCTTGATAACAATAGAGCGAGCAATAAAACGCTTAGTTTCTTCATCTTTAGCACCTCGTAATGGTAATTTTTTCTTGAGAGCTTCCACTTCCGATAACCAATATTGCCCTATCAAAAACGCTATCGACGATGTAACGACAACCTTGCAGACGATAATTCACCATGACGGACTCTGATTTTTGGAACAACCCACGGCTTCTTAAAACCAATAAAGCAGGGGCTTCACTTTGTGCCATCGTTTTCGGCATCTCAATAATGGTTTTAACGCCATTGTTGTAAACCCGAACTGGCTTAAATCGTGCATTCCCCTGAATTCGATAGTTAAAATTAAGATTGCCAAGATATTCATTGGTTTCTGGAAGGGTATCCGCTTTCCGTCTTTCTGCTTGAATTTGCTGAATTAACTGCCATTTCGCTTTTGCTTCATCGGGATAAATGAAAGATACATAGGGCATAAACTCAAAGCGGTCTGACTTTAATCTGAAATGATAAGTTCTTCTGTCTGTGGTTACGACCAAAGAGGAGTCAAGTCCAACATCTTTAGGTTTGATTAACAGGTGGATTTGTTGCGCGCTACCCGCACCCGTAATGGATGGCTCAACAATGAAGCGTGGATCACCAACATTCATATCATTAAACTGCTCACCTGCCTGCAAAGCAATATCACAAACCTGCAAGGGCGCGCATACTACCCTTATTTGCCCTGAGCCATAGACAAAACTGACTGATCCATCCGAGGATGGAAATGGTTTGCTGGTTTTGTCTCCCTTTTGCCAACGCTCTGCAATATCTAAAGCCTGCTTTTCCTGATTTGACAGTTTTGGATCGTTTTCGGAAAAATAACGAGTGGCCAGCTCATTATTATCCAGGGCAAAACCTGTCAATGGCATCAATAAACAAAAAATGAGCATTATTTTTTTCATCGCTGTTCTCCATGCTTTAATTCATAGGACCAGTTAAAATCACGGATAAAAATTAAGTGTGGGTTTTTCAAAATAGACTCACTGGAGACATCATTAAGTTCGTTGTCCTGATACATCGTGATCATGGCTTTCATCATATAGGGCTTTTCTTTAAGCGTTCCGTCACGATTTCTCACCGTCTCAACCCAATCAACCTGCCAGGTCTCATCAGACTCTTGTAGAACTGATCGAATCTCAATGCTGACGATTTCATGCGTCGCTCTTTCAAAGGGATTAGACTGCTGTTTATTACTGTAAAATTCCTGAACTTTGGCTAGAGCCGCATCATTCTGATTTAAATAGGAATAAACTTGAAACACAGCCTTCTTTTGTAGTTCAACATCGCTACTTACCATGCGGATATTTTCAATAAAATGTGCAGCAGCCGCCCGATAATCATCAATATTGGCTTGTCCAACCCTATCCGCACGGGTGACTGACAAGGTATTGCCATTAGCGTCCTGCTGAAATACCAAAGGGATAAATTTGGACTGGGTGCCAATGGATATAAGCCCACCAACAGCGGCCAGTGCCACTAAGAGGCTGCTTAAGCCCACCAGTTGCCAAACCTGTACCGATTTCATAAGACCTGCGGTATGAACATTCCAGGAGCGTCTGGCGTTAAGAAAGGGATTATCCGTTAACGCTTCATTTTTCTTTTCAAGTCTTGGGGTATTAAGCCATTGTTTTATTTTTTTCATGCTGCTTCTCCGTACCGTTCCAATTGGATTCCTTTTTCCGTAAGCCACTTAGATACCCACCCATCACCGTACTTCAACTCAAGCTGTTTCATCCGCGCGATAGAATCGGGATCAGTAGCCCCTACAAAAGCCAAAGCCATAGAGCCTAATGCTAATTGATAAAGACGTTGTCCTTTTTCGCTGACATAGTAGTAATCACGCTTGGGTTGGGCTTGAGCTATGATGTCAATCTGACGTGGATTTAAGCCCATGCGTTCATAAATCACGCAGGTTTCAGGATCTCTTGCATATAGATTGGGTAAAAAGATTTTGATGGCTGTGGATTCAACAATGATGTCTAAAATGCCGGATTTTGCTGCATGGGAAAGATGTTGAGTTGCCATAAATACAGCGCAGTTTTTCTTGGCCATGGAATCAAGCCATTCAGCAATCTTGTTTTTAAAGACAGGATGCGCGAGCATCAACCACGCTTCATCCAGTAAGATGAGCGTTGGGCGGCCATCCAGTGAGGTTTCAATGCGTCGAAACAGATAGAGCAACACAGGTAGTGCAAATTTTTCGCCTAATCCCATTAAGTGCTCAATTTCAAAGGTCATAAACGAGGACAGACCTAAACCATCACATTCAGCATCCAATAAATGCCCCATCAATCCATCGATGGTGTATTGCTTTAGGGTTTCACGAATGTGTTCGTCCTGAATGGTCATGACAAATTCAGATAAGGTTTTAGAGCCACTTTGGTGCATGCTGATAATGGCATAGCCGATTTCATTACGCTGTGCTGGGGTTGTATCCAAACCATTTAATGCCAATATTGTATCAATCCACTCCATAGCCCAAGCCCTGTCTGCCTTGGACTCTAAAAACTGCAAGGGCGCAAAGGCAAGCTTTGAGTCTTTATCGGCAATGGTGTAATGCTCACCACCTGTCGCCTTGCAGGTTGGGTACATGGATAGTCCTTTGTCAAATGAATAAATACGGGCATCTTTATACCGACGCCAAGACAATGCGAGTAAACCAAGGTGAGTTGATTTACCAGAACGCGTTGGACCAAACATAATGCCATGGCCTAAGTCTCTGACATGAAGATTCAGGCGAAACGGTGCATTACCACTGGTGACGCAATGCATCAGAGGTGGTGACAAGGGTGGGAACAGTGGGCACGGTGCTTTATTCTCACCTGTCCAGATGCTGGATGTTGGCAATAAGTCCGCTAGATTCATAGTATTAATCAATGGTCGTCTGATGTTTTCAACACCATGGCCTGGCAAACTTCCCATAAAAGCATCCATGGTATTAATGGTTTCTACTCTGGCCGCAAAACCTAACGCATTGATGTTCTTTTCAATGAACAGCGCTGCTTTTTCAACTTGTGCGCGATCTTCATCCATTAAAACAACAACCGAAGTGTAATAACCTTGCCCTACCATGCCAGAATTGGTTTCAGCAATGGCTGATTGCGCATCATTGACCATGCTAAGCGCATCTTCGTCGACAATGCCTGAATTGGTATTAAAAATCTGATCAAAAAATCCTCTGACTTTTTGCTTCCATTTTTTACGGAATTTAGTGAAATGTGCGACAGCTTCATGCGCATCCATGAATATGAAGCGGGAGTTCCAGCGATATTCAATGGGTAGTTGCGATAGCGCGGTTAAAATTCCAGGGTAAGATTCCATGGGAAAACCTTCAATCGCGACGCACTGAACAAACTTCCGACCAATTTTGGGAGTAATGCCTGGCGTTAATTCCTGACCGCCTATCAAGGCATCAAGATAAATTGGGTTTTTAGGCAGATTGACGGGATGGTTAAGTCCTGTGACACAATACTGTAAGTGCCTTAGAAAGTTATCCTGCATTACTGTATCGTCTTTATCATCTGAGCCAAGCCTTTCCAGATGAACTGCCGAACTCATGCGTGATTCAAAATTGCGGCAAGATTGCTTGAAGGTCTCAATCAATTGATGCGTTTTTGCTTTCTGGCTTAAGCGCTCCCCTGAATCATCAAACATCAATTCAACAAAACGTTTTTGTACCAATACAGGCGGATACCAGGTTAACGTGATAACAAAATATCCTTCATATAAGGTTCCCAACTGTTCAAATAGCTTCCTTCTTTCTTCATCAACTGCCATTGATATGGGATCAGGAAAGTGAGAATAACCCCGCGCACTGTAACCAGGTGCAGCACGCCTCATGGCATCTACATGAATCATCCAACCGCTACCCATAGCGGATAAGGCTTGATTGATCCGAAATGACACCATCTCACGCGCCTCATCGGTAGTATTGGCATTGTCTTCGCCATGATAAAGCCAGGCCGCCATAAAAGAGCCGTTTTTTCCGACAATTACGCCATCATCTACAACCGCCGCATAATTAAGTAAATCAACTAGTCCAGGTGTATGACTTCGATGCTTTTTGACATGGTGCCCACAGCTTTTACTTCGAATTTCCCAAAACAAAGTACCCAAAATGACAAGCCCTGTAGTACTAATCAAAAAGGCGATTAATTCAATCATTGATAACCTCTTTTGTTTTCCCTGAAAGGGGTTGAACGAGCCGGATAATAAGCCTGATAACGTCTTTGCCTCAGATAAACCGCTCTCATATAGGGATCAGATTTCGCCATTAAGCGAAGTCCTTTCAGAGATAAAAACCACATGACGATACCAGCAATCGCCGCCAGCCAATCCTGAGCGGCAAATACCAAAATGGCTGATAGCAATCCTGAAAACATGACAAGCTCACGGTCTCCGCCCATAAAGAGACTGGGACGATTTCCACATCTACGAATGGAGATAGTGCGAAGGCTCATGGCTGAGACTCGATTGCTGTCATCTCAACAGATGGCTTGGAAATTTCCGCCCCTTTACCAGTAATCGCTGTCATAGTATTTTGTGCCGCTACCAGGAATGAAAGCACCAATACAAAAAAGACAAGGGTTCGCATAAAACCATTTAATTCACCACCAAAAATAAGTGTGGCACCGGCAGCAACCAGACCAATAATCGCCGCACTAAAGGCAAATGGACCTGTAATGGACTTCTGGATTTTGGTCAACCATGAGTCGAATGGAAGTCCTCCACCTGCTGTGGAGGCGCTAGCCGGATGAGTCATTAAAAATAGAAATAATATGACTGCCCCCAGCATCCAAATTTTCTTGTGATTAAAACTGCTTAACTGATTCATTCATATTCTCCTTAAACAAGTTTCTTGATGTTGTATTGACCATTTTTAAAACCCTCGACAGATATGATTTCTTTGACAAAGCGACCATCTGGCGTTCTTGCAATATGCACCACACAATGAACCGCCTCGCCAATTAAAGGTTCAATTTCAGCGGGTGCAGCCGGATTTCTGGTAATCAATGATTTCAAACGATGAAGCCCTGCAAGACAGTTATTCGCATGTAAGGTGGCCGCTCCTCCTTCGTGGCCGGTATTCCAGGCATCCAATAAATCTAAAGCTTCACTGCCTCGAACCTCACCGACAAGGATTCGGTCAGGGCGCATTCTGAGTGTGGTTTTTAGAAGTTGGGTCATGTTGACATCCATGGTGGTATGGTATTGAACGCAGTTTTCAGCTGAACACTGGATTTCGCCGGTATCCTCTATGATAAAAATGCGCTCATGTGGTGCGCTTTTTACCATTTCATGAATAATGGCGTTCACTAATGTTGTTTTGCCTGAACCTGTGCCGCCAATCACTAAAATGTTCCGGTGGTTCGAAACCGCTTGTTGAATTATCTCGTTTTGCTCATCCGTCATAATTCCTGCTCGAACATATTCATCCAGTGTAAAAACGGATAGGGCTTTTTTACGAATAGCGAATGTAGGGCGTGATACAACCGGTGGCAGTTGTCCTGCAAAACGGGAACCATCCAGTGGTAATTCCCCTTCAAGCATCGGCTTAAATCGGGTCACTTCTTTACCATGAAAGCCTGCAACAGTTTTGATGATGCTTTCGGCACGCACCTCATTGATACTTCCAATGCAACGCATTGTTTCCCCAAGACGTTCCTGCCAAAGCCTGCCATCCGCATTGAGCATGATTTCAACGGTTTTTGGATCGTTTAAAGCCCGTTCAATCAATCCACCCAGATCACGCCTTAACTTTTCTTTGGCTCGATCTTTAACCGTAATCAGCTGTTCTTCATCGATAGTCATGACTCAATTCTCAGGAATTTGTTGAAGAAGCACTGCTTTTGAACTTATTAATAAGCCTGTCGACAATGCTCTCGTTGTTAGCTGCTTTATCTACAAACTTGTTATCTTTAATCTGATCGCGGTAAATGCGGCGTTGAATTTCATCACGATGGATTGGGATGGACTTAGGCGCATCAAAAGCAAGGCGGACCTCATCGTTTTGATACCCCACAATCGTGCAGTAAATATCCTCACTGATCACAACAGACTCCCCAACTCTTCTTGTTAATACCAACATGTCTTCTCTCCTATCAGGTTTTAAAATAAAAAGGCTTTACATTGCTTAATATTCGCTTCCGCCACTTCGGCACTCGCAGGAGCAACTTCTTCAGGCGTGACATAAACGTTATTTCGTTTTTTTATGTCACGACAAATGCGAATCAGTTGAGGCAAGCTTGGCGGCATTTCACAAAAATCACGACACTCAACGATGGCTTGATTCAAAACGTCATCACTAAACTTGCTTAACCCCTCCATCCACTCCTTTTTGGCAAACTCCAAAAACCCATCGCTTTTGAACTGACTGCGCCACAAATGCCCATAAAAAACTGCAAAGCGCGTAAACAAACTCTCAATCCGCTTTTTATTGCTGTCGGTAGCATCGCAGGTTGATGACATTGCTTTGTTCGTACTCGTCTTCACTGGTGCTTGCTGTGTCTTCTCCTTCTGGGTTCCAGAATGGATCAACGGTTGTGAGTTCAGTATTTGGGCGGCGCTTTGCATTCCTTTTCTCCTGCTTTACTTCGATTTTGACTTCATCTTCCCAGCATTTTTGAACCAACCAGTTGCTTGGATATTTCCAGGGTGGCACCCATTCGCCGTGGGCTATTTTTACATTTCGTGCTTTGATTTGGTTTTCCAGTGCTTGCAACATCATTCGCAATAGATGCTCGTCAGGGCTGATTTTTCTGAAGGCTTCAAAAGCACGCTCGTGGGATTTTTTCTCGGGGTATAAATTCCAAAATTGTTCGAAGCGGTTTAATAAATAAATATAATTATTATCTTTAAGAGGTGTGGCGACTTTTTGGGGTTCAGCTATGCCGGCTTTTATGGCCTCACCTTCAGAAAACTCATTGTTTACAAGGGTTTCCACGTGCGGCTTTATGGTGGCTTTCTGTGGCGGGTTTATGGCGGCTTTATTTTGGGCAGAATAATGCCTTGAAGCTAAGGGACATTTTAAAATGAGCTGCATGCCGTCAGATTGAACTTCAATCATTCCCGCACGTACCAAACCTGAAACTGCACGACGTACTTGATCACGAGAAAAGCTTTGGCTTTTAATCCCCTGATGTGGCTCGATATATAATTGTTCAGATATCGATTGATAGCTGATTCGTCGCTTGATACCTGTTATTCCTGTTTTAACATCCAGATACGGTCTGATTCCTCTTAGATAAGCCAATTGCTGGATATGAGGTAAGCCACTCATTGCTGCCAGTTCATCCTGGTTTATTAACATGTCCATTGACTACTTACATTCCTATCTGAAATTGACCTTCAAAACTGAATCCTCTTTAATATGTTGAAAATAATTAATTTTAGAGGCATCCTTACACTCATAACGCGTATAAATCCACACTTCATATACGTGAATCGCGTATAATAATTTATTATATACATATAAAGCGTATAAATGTAAAGACATATTTATGAAAAATGCTACTAAAGTAAAAAAAGATAGTTCTGCAATGGGACAACGCATCAAAAGAGCACGCATGCTTGCTGGCTTATCTCGAAAAGATTTGGAAGAAAAGCATGGAATCAGTATCCATACACTCCAATCATGGGAGCTTGGAAGAAACCCATTAAATAAAGCCAAAGCTGCTTCTTTAGTAGAAATACTTAATCAATATGATGTGAGTTGTTCAATTGATTGGTTATTAGAAGGGATAGGAAAAGGCCCATCAGTAATCGAAAATGAATTTCAAAATTATCCATTTCTTGCAGATACAGTTGGTAACCTTCTCGCCTCAGAACAAGCCATACAAAAAGAGATAGACTTCTTTAAAACGAATAACCCAAATGCTGTTGTGATAACGGTCTCAGATGATGCGATGGAGCCGGAGTATAAGGTTGGAGACATTGTTGGCGGGATAAAATTTATAAATCAAAATAAAAAAAATCAATGCGTAGGGCATAATTGTATAGTGGAAACCACCGAAGGCACCTTTTTTCGACGATTGATAAAAAGTGAAGATAAATATTTATTGGTTTGTAATAACAATAGAACTTCAGTCAGTGATCCCGTTATTTCAGCAGATTCAATTTTATCTATTGCCCCAGTTATTTGGCATCGATGGAAATTTGATGCCTTATCAAACTAGGGGATACGACCACTCATGTTACTGGTTCTTGCATCGTCCAATCTATTTTTTTAACAGCATTAATTTTATGTTCTGGCGCCAAATGTGCATACCTTAGTGTCATGGCAATATCAGAATGTCCTAATAACTCACGAACCGTATTTAGATCTACCCCAGCCATCACCAACTTACTCGCAAAATGATGGCGTAAATCATGCCATCGAAACTGTGTAATATTTGCTTTTTTCAATAACGATCCCCATGATCGTTTCACATGGTTAAATGGTTGATTATTTTTACTTGGAAAAACCAATCCTTCTTTTTTCGCTGTTTTTTTATGCAGATGATCCAAAATTTTATAAGCCTCATCATTAAGCGGAATAAAACGAGAATGTTTGTTTTTTGTGATTTCACCAGACAAAATCAATGAACCTTCTGACAAATTCACCATATCCCATGTCAAATGAAATAATTCGCCTCGTCTTAATCCTGTGTTAATTGACAATAGCACCATCGGCATTAAATAATCACAGGCATCGTCTTCTGAAAGCTCAGGTAATAAATCATAACCTCGCTTTTCTCGCCAGAGATTTCCATTTTTTCGCATCAACCGAAGTTGGTTGTCTCGTTCGAGTAACGCTTTGCGTAAACGTGTCTCTTCTTCAAATGACAAGTATCGGATTTTAGGTGAACGATCTATTTTATACGGTTTTAACTTACCAAGTGCATTTTCTTTTATAAAGCCCCATTCAACTGCCTTGGTCATCAGTGATTTCAACATGGTAATATTACGATTTAAGGTTGCCTGAGAAGTGCCTTCATTAAGACGTTTAACGCGCCATTGTTCTACAAGAGCAGGCGTAATTTCACCCAACGGCTTTGAAAAAAAAGCCTTATAACATCTAATAAGTCCTGCTAGCGTTTCTTGACCTCGTTTATGCGTTGATAAAACCCATGGCTTATAATCACTCTCAATAAATTCTTGTAGTGTCTTAGGCTTATTTATCCCTTTTTGTGCGGTTGGCTCAATCCCTTTATTGGCATTACTTAGCACCTCAATAGCCTTTTCACGAGCTTGAGCTGCTGTCATAACGCCGACTGTTCCAAGATTAATTTTTTTGCCTCTTTTGTACTGGCAGACGTAACGCATGGTTCCTGATGGAAAAACTCTTATCATGAATCCTTTTAGATCAAGATCATGGACTTCGTATTCTTTATCTCTAGGAAGCAGTTTTTTAATAAGCGTGTTATTGATTTTTGCTTTCATAATTAATCTGCTAATTGTTGTAATATTTCAGCACCCTTCACTTTATAGCTTTCCAAGGTCTCAAGAGTGCAATTGTTTTTAAACGATTCAACAAAACCAAATTCTCTTAAACAATTTCGTTTGTATTTTGATATCCAGCCAATCGCTTTAAATGTGTCATTGAACTTACGACGCAATTCAGCGATACATTCTTGCGGTGTTTGGGCATTTTTAAATTTCCAGATAGGCTCGTGATGAAACAAGCGATTTCTAATCAGTCTTATTTCTTCAAATCGCTTGGAAATATTCTTTCTATCATCATGCCCTCTTGCATAATGGGGGAAAACCGAAGGAATTAAGTCAGGCCATAGTCGGTTTGGATTAAATTGATCAGTGTATGTTTTTTGTTTTATTAAATTTGTCCAAAATCCAAATGTTAATCCTGCAACAATGTCTGACGCTGTTACTTGCCCAAATCTACGATGTAAATCGTTTTTGGTATCTTCAAGAATTGATCTTGACTTACCATCAGTTACAACGATATCGAACCAAAATTCATTTTCAAATTTCTTGGTGGCTGCGTGGTGAATTGAATTACGTAATGCAACTTCTACTGAATGTATGAAGGGATAAAATGCTTGGCTTATCAATAAATTCCAATGATAAGCTCCTATAATATCCGTATCCACTTTACTTGGACATAATATTTCATAGCTTGTAAGCCTATCTATTGATAATGCACTAATATATTCTTTCATACCCTATCCTGTTGCATCAAATTAGAATAGTTATCCAAAAAATAACCAAAAAAAATTGACATATCCATGTAAAATGACTCATAATTACAACGTAAGCTTTTAGGGATCCGCGAAAGCGCCCCTTTTAGCAGTTGACCAAGAACCACCTTTTCGGTGGTTTTTTGGTTTATAGCACCCGTGAAATTCTTCTGCTGCTTAATCCTTGCTTTTTTAATACCCTGGACTTTATCATAGTTAATATCACATTCATGTAATAAAAATCCTATTTTTGAATTACAGGGTGCATATAGGGTGCATTTTCATTGTGGAATGTAACATAACAATATATCACTGTACATCATAAAAATGCCATTAACCCTCGTATTACAAGGAGTTATTGTTCATGGAGATGTATAGAAATGCATTAAGAAACAATCGGGATCGCCTTCGGGAGGCAGGGGTCGCAGGTTCAATTCCTGTCACTCCGACCAATAAGATTTTTTTATATTGCACAGCACTAATCCCGTTTTCAACAGTTTTATTCCCATCACCGACATCAGATTAATGATTTTATTTGTTGCTTGAGAAGGTCACTTTCTTTAAATTCCCTGCTTTAAGCGTGTCCTACGCCAAATTGTATGATTTGCTCTTGCCAATGAAATTTTGGCCAATCTACCAATTACCAAATCCATTTGTTTAAAATTTTAAAAAGCTTCAGCTATCCATTGCTTTCTAGCTTTAGCTTAAGAATTGCAGCCACAAGCATTCATAACAAAAAAGCTTATTATCACTGTATCGCTCTTACTTATATCTTCCACTCCAATCATGATTTAACTATAATCCCCTGCCTCCAGCAAATAGGAATAAAAGTGACTACATCTACCTCTAACATACTGTATGTATTAAAGAATGGCACAATAACCAGCGATATCAACCAAGTTAATAAGTACAAGGACAATCTAGAACGTTTAAAGGCTACTGATCAGGCAAGATATGAAAGAGTCATTGAAAGAGCTCAGAAAGATCCTGCTTATGGAAGTACATTATATGCTAACGTGGCAATTTCAAGTCAAAGCAGGAGCGAGCAATTAGAAAACCCTGTTGAAGGGACATATCCAAGATCCCGAATGTAATATTAACTGCAGCGCTCTTTAGTTACTTTTCTTTCAACGAAACCCAAGGCTTGGCGCCAACTCTGGCCTTACAATAATTTCCGCCAACAGGGGTTAGTATGGAGGTGTTGTCACGCCCACACCATTGGTCTTGCATGATTGTATCTTGGCCATTTCAACTGGATTGTGATTGTTCCAAGCCTTACCTTGAGAATGACTATCAATCCATTTTGTAACTGCTAATTCCAAGCCAGTATTCCTAAGTTCAGCGAATGTGTATAATGCTCAGCTTATTTTCTTAAGCATATAGACATGTTACGGATATTGATATTATTTAGTTTGATTCTAAATACAGGATTAAATTTTGCTGCTCAGAAATCTTCGCTTTATCAGGTGGATTTGATTATCTTTGCTCAGCCTGCTTCCAGCCAAGGCGAAGAAAGCCTGTCCTCCTTGGTTGCCCCAAGCACCAGGCAGGCAATCTTGCTGCAAAAAAATGCGGAAAGAGGAAATCCCCCGTTTCGCTTGCTGCCTCCTTCACGTTCCCAGTTACGCGGTGAATTTTGGACTTTGCGAAATAAATCCGCTTATCAGGTACTCGCTCATTATTCCTGGCTACAACCCAGCAATAATAAGCGCCCGGTAGCTGTTGCGATTGTTGATCAGAATGGCTGGAATGTTGAAGGTACCTTGGCTATCCAGCAAAGCAGTTATTATTCACTGGATGCCAATCTTCTTTTTTCAGCTGCAAATAGTAATCGCGGCTCTTTTCTTATTTCGCAAAAGCAACGCCTGAAAGGTGGGGTGGTATATTATCTTGATCATCCTCAAGCCGGGATGTTAATTAAAGTTCATAAAGTTTCATAAATGATAGCAGTTAGTTTATTTAAAGCCCGTGCACCCTTGGGTATATGGTGGGTGGGTGTTTCTTTTGTTTTATTTCAATTCTTTATGCAATTGTCCTCTGGTGTGGTGATTGGGGCCATCATGCATGATATGCAACTTTCCGCCCTTACCGCAGGCTGGTTGGGAAGCGCTTTTTATATTGTTTACACAGGCTTGCAAATACCAGTCGGCATTATGTTTGATCGAGGAAATACTCGCCTTCTGCTTGCCGTAAATGCCTTTATCTGCAGTCTGGGATGCCTGCTTTTTGCTGCAAGCCATACCTTGCCTGGCCTTTTGCTGGGACGAGTTTTAATCGGCATGGGCTCAGCCTTTGCATTTGTTGGTTTTTCCCACCTGTTGCGACAACATTTCCCCTTACGTAAATTTGCCTTCATGATTGGACTCTCCGAGACATTGGCTTTTCTGGTTACCGTAATGGGTATGATCAGCATGGGCACTTTATTGCAACAATGGGGCTGGCGCGGCTTTATCAATGGCGCCGGAATCATAGGCTTGCTCATTTCTTTTTTATGCTGGAAATATCTCCCTGATTCTGCGAAAACTGCAAAAATAGAGCGAAATTATACGCAACAATTATTAAAAATATTGAAAAACGGTAAAGCTTGGGTAAATGGCTGTTTTGTGGGCTTAAGTTTCGCTCTGGTGACCGTATTTGGCGCTTTGTGGGCAATCCCTTTTTTACAGGTAAAATTAAATTGTACGTTGCCTGAAGCAAGCATTCTAGGTGCCGTTTTTTTCCTGGGAGCGGGGGTCAGTTGTCCCTTGTTTGGAATTCTATCCAGCCAAATGCCACGCCGCAAACCCTTGATTTTAAGTTCGTGCATCTCCACCAATCTACTGCTTCTGATTACTTTATACTGCCCGATTCAAAATCCATTGCTCATAGGCATGTTAATGTTTTTCATGGGTTGCTGCTGCGGAGCTTATATGTTGGCATTTACCATTGCCAATGAACTTGCTCCGGAAAACTCCCTATCTACCTGCACCGGTTTTACAAACACGCTGGCCGTGATTTCAGCGCCTTTATTGCAACCCCTTGTCGGATATTTATTGGATACGTTTGGACACAAGGGAGCCTATACCCTGCACGATTACCATCTAGCGCTCGCCGTGGTACCGATGTGTTTGCTGATTGCTACCGTCCTGGCTTGGCATCTGCCGGAAAGTTACGAAAAATAAAGGCAAGCCTTAAAACATTAAGCGGCAGGATTAACTTCATTCTCTGCTGGCGCTTGGGGCTTAAGCAGCGCTTCTTTACCTAGTTCATTTTGGCTTAACACGCAAAATCCGGGTTGCTTATCTTCAGTAATAAAACCGGCAATAACCGTTTTATTATTAATTTCTTCCGGGACGCTTAAATGATGCTTCGGGGAAGAAATTTTTATATGCCAAAGACCATCCTCCCCCCGTTTTACATCGATAAATTGTGACATGGAAAGGCTTTTTCCCTGCGCATTGCAAAGTCCGGTGACCGCTCCTTGCTGGGCATCCTCTTCTTCTATATTTACGGAGTAAAAGCCACTATTATCATTAAACTGGCATAATACCCCTGAAAAAAGATGGTTTTTGTCTTCTTCTTCATTAAGCCATACTTGCCGGAACCAAGCATTCTTAGCCGTCACAAACTGTTCCCCGGTGTTCTTGCCCTCGCCAGTTTCTACTTGCAGATGACCATTTAACCGGCTGGTCTGGCTAATGAGCAAACGCATGCCAGGCCTTAAATTTTGTACAATTGGTTTATGCTCCAACGCGTCCAGCATGTCCACCTTAAAATTAAAACCTTTTTTATCCTTAGTTTTAAAGCCGAAGATCCAACTGTCATTGATTGGATTAAAGCTCATGAATTCATTCCCGACTTGCCAATTATTTGCTTTTGGCTCGGGGATAATGGCCTCGCTTTCATCAAATAAAATTACTTTTTTACTTTGTGCATCCAGCAATGCAGCCATGGCATGAAATTTATCGTTTTCACGTTGCATTTGAAAAATATAGCCGTATTGCTCATCGCGTTCATTGGTGACAATTCCCGAAAAAACCCAATTTACATGCTTTGCAGCACTGGGCAAAAAGATATTTGCCTCCGTTGCTTCTTCTGCAAAAAGCGACCCTGCAAAAAATAAAGCAAGGCACAGCAATAACCTACCTAATTGAATCCGATGCATGTTAAACATAACCCTGTAATTGTTCATGTGACCATAATGCATCCCAGAATGCATTATTAACCTGAGCTTCCACCGGTAGGAAATACATTTCATCCGTGGCAAATGCTTGGCATTTTACCGCATCTTTTTCTGTCATCACCAATGTTTTTTCAGCAAAACATAATTCTTCCTGTGTGTAAGGATGATGATCCGGAAAAGAATACGGGGTAAACGCCACTCCCAATTTGGATAAGGTATTGTAAAAACGCTGCGGGTGACCGATGCCGGCAATGGCTGCAACGGTCCCGGTTAAACGCGCTAACGGTAAAGGCTTACCGCTGGTCAGCTGCGTTAACTGGCCTGGCATTAACTCCATCGTAAATGCTCCGGGCCATTGCCCCCCATTTGCAATCAAAAAATGCGCTTGTTGCAAGCGACTCACATCCTCACGCAACGGCCCTGCTGGCAAACACATGCCATTCCCCAATCCACGTACCCCATCAATCACCATGATTTCCAGCGCCCGTCCCAGCGCATAATGCTGCAAACCATCATCGCTGAGAATGATCTGGCTTTGGTACGTGTCCATTAAATATTGCACAGCCCGTACGCGTTTCGGATCGATGACGACTGGACACTGCGTTCTCCTCGCCAGCAACAAAGGCTCATCGCCAGCCAATCGTGCATTTGCATCTGGCTTGACTTCGTGGGGAAACTGCTTAACTGACGCGCCATAACCACGGCTTACAATGCCAACCCGCAAACCGCGTTCACGTAATTTTTGCGCCAGAGCAATCACCAATGGAGTTTTTCCTGCGCCACCAACGGTTAAATTACCCACCACGATAATGGGTATTGGGAAAATTTTGGTGCAAAAGCGTTTTAAGTAAAAACGCCGCACCCATACCACTTGTTTATAAATTAAAGAAAATGGTAATAAGAACCAGCGCAAAGGATGCCGCCCGTACCATATTTTTTCGATCAACTCATTCATCAGACAACTGCTTCCTCTTTCTAGGCGACTGCTTCTTCCTCTTCGTACAGTTCCGCCCCCAGCTTTTGAATACGATAAAGCTGCGCATAATGGCCATCCAATGCGATGAGTTCCTGATGCGTTCCCTGCTCAACTACTTTTCCATGCTGCACCACAATAATTTTATCAGCCCGCTTAATCGTGGATAATCGATGGGCAATCACCAATGTGGTGCGGTTTTGCATCACTTTTTCTAATGCTGCCTGAATGTAGCGCTCTGATTCACTATCCAATGCGGAGGTCGCTTCATCCAGAATCAAAATAGGGGCATCCTTTAAAATCGCACGTGCGATCGCCAAGCGTTGACGCTGACCACCTGATAACAGTACGCCGTTTTCACCAATGCGCGTATCATAACCCTGTGGCAAGTCGCGGATAAACTCATCTGCATAGGCTAATTTGGCAGCTTGAATGATTTTTTCGCGGCTTACCGCAAACGAACCATAGGCAATATTGTTGGCTAATGTGTCATTAAACAATGTCACGTGCTGGCTCACTAAGGAAATTTGTGAGCGCAAACTGCTTAAGGCTAATTCATGCACTGGCATATTATCCAACAAAATTTTACCTTGCGTTACTTCGTAAAAACGCGGCAATAAACTGGCTATGGTTGTTTTGCCACTGCCTGAATGCCCAACCAGCGCAATGGTTTCTCCAGCCTGCATGCTGAAGCTTATATTATGCAATACTTCAGGACCTTGGCGATAAGCAAAACTAACTTGCTCAAAACGAAGGTTTCCCTGCGCCTTCTGCGCTAAAATCTTGCCGCTTTCAGGCTCAATGGGTTTGTCCAGCAGGGCAAATACGCTTTCAGCCCCTGCCAATCCACGCTGAATTGTTGCATTCAAAGTCGTTAGGGTTTTCATGGGTTTTATCAATTGCAACATGGCAGCAATGATGGCAAGGAATGAACCCGCTGTAATCGTTATCACGGTTGCAAGTTGAATGGCAGCGAAAATAATCGCAGCAATGCCTACAGCAATAATGAACTGCACGCCAAATACGTTAATGGCTTTGCTGACTGCTACTTTCATGTCGTTTTGCCGGGATATTTCAATGGCTTTATTAAATTTATCGACTTCGTAGCGTTCGCCGCCAAAAATACGCACCACACGATAGCCTTCAATGGCTTCGCCGGCAATTTCAGTGACTTCCCCCATGGATCTTTGTACTTTATGGCTGACGCGGCGTACGCGTTTGTTTGTAAAGTTAACCAAAAGTCCGACAAACGGAATCGTGAGTAAAAACATCAATGAGAGCTGCCAACAAATCACCATCATGACGGTTAACAAGCCAAGAACCAGGCAGGTATTTTGTACAAAATCAGTCAATGCATCTGCACTGACTTGTGCTACTTGCTCAACGTCATAAAGAATTTTAGATAACAATTGCCCTGATGTGGCTTCATCATAATAATTTGCAGGTAAGCGAATGATGTGAGCAAATACTTGTTGACGCAGCACCTTGACTACAGAGCGCGCCACCCAAGTCATGCAGTAACTGCCAAGTGAACTGACAAGTCCCCGTACTGTAATCCCGATTAATACAATCGCGGGAATTTTTTTGACAAACGCCATGTCAACATCGATAAAACCTTTATCGAGAAAAGGCCGCATCATGTAGGTAAAACTCGCATCAATCGCGGAGTACAAAATGTTGGCAAATACTCCCAGCAAAAGGATAGGCCAAAACGGCTTAATGTAGGCAAGCAGGCGGCAGTATAAAGGCCAAGCCTTCCCGTGTAGATTTTTTTTCATAAGAAAACGTAATCGAATTGATTTTAAAAATGTCAAATTGTACTCCTTATTGAAGCCTTGCACCAACAAAAGGAGATTTTTTCGCAAATCTTTTATGATAAAACTGAATCCGATGCAGAAGCGATAACCGATAACGTGAACGTTTATCCTATGGGCTTTCGCCTTGCTGTATTTGTAAAATGGCAAGAATTTTTTTATCTTCTGTGCTAAGCAGCGCATCGGAATAATTCGGATTTATTTCATACCACCATTGTTTATTAAAAAAAGATTGCAGCTTTTGCGATTTAAACGGCCGTCCATACTGAGCATACACCGTATTTTTTAAAAGATTGACTTCAGCCCGCGACAGTTTTTTAAGCGAAATCGCATTTTCTTCCTGCAGTAAAGGATAAAGTAATTGGTAGCGCACATAGTTTTTCCCTGTTTGCAGGCATAACCTTAAGTCTTCCTGCGGACGGAAGTTTTTTAAATTCCAACGATAAATTCGATTTTTACCCTCAGCAATAATTTTTATACCAGGAGGAAGTGGTTTAAGGTAGGCAGATTTTAAGTCCAACTCACTGCACAAGCGCGTTGGAGTATTGGGGATGACTTCTATGTCAGTATGGCCAATACTGCCATCTTTCCATAATCCTCCAGTTTTTAAAACGTAAGTTATCCAATGAAAACCAAGCGCATCAAACGTAGCACCGGTTTTATAGCGATGGGTAATTTCAACTGTTTGCCGTGGCAAAAATGACATATTCCAAAGATAAGCATCCGTATAATACAACCCCTTTTCTTCATTTGCGGCAATTTTTTGTTTTTCCGCAGGAATCAAACGGTCATTAACATGGACAATAAAACCGTAAATCAACGGATCTCCTTTGCGGAGCGTTTGTTTTTCAGGAATAGCCACTTCACTCAATTCATCATAAATTGGAAAAGGAAAACCCATCTTAATCTGCATGGGCTTATCCAGCATATTTTGAAAGGTAAAATGACAGGTATAATTCCACTCGCCCTTCCAACCTTCCTGATTTAAATGGTGGCCAACAATTGTAATTTTCTCGCTTAACATACGAATGCCGGTTTCACTAACCGGAAAAGGCAATGCTCCTTGTCCACCAAAAGCGGTGTCATTCGCATGCAGCGGGAATGAAGCTAAAAGGAATAGGACAATATTGGCTAATATGCGCATGGCTGCTCCCTGCTTTGCAGTATGTACAAAGTAAGTTATCTTTTTCTGATTTACAAGAACTGCGCCGGAATTCAAAACATTTCTATACAAAACATGCTCAGGTGAGTATAATTTTGATAATTGTACATTTTTCAAGTTTTTATGATGAGTAAACGCGGCGGGGCAAGGCCGGGCGCCGGGCGGCCTAAAGGTTTGGGTAAATATGGGGAAGCGACGACAGCAATGCGGCTTCCTTTATCGCGCGTGGAAGAAATTCGCACACTCCTTTTGCAGGATAATCCTTACCAATTACCGTTGTACGGGTGCAAAGTACAGGCAGGCTTTCCCTCCCCAGCCGATGATTATATTGAAAGAAAACTGGATTTAAACTCACATCTCATCCAACACCCCGCAGCTACTTTTCTGGTGCGCGCCACTGGTGACTCCATGATGCATGCAGGAATTCAACCCGGCGATATTCTCGTGGTGGACAAGAGTTTGGAGGCAACACACGGGAAAATTATCATCGCTGCTGTCCATGGCGAACTCACAGTAAAGCGCCTGTCACGGCGGGATGGGCGTGTGCAACTGCTTGCGGCGAATCCAGATTATCCCGCGCTTGATATCACGCACGAACAAGACGTGATCATTTGGGGTGTAGTCACTTTTGTCATCCATGAGATGAAATAATGTTCGCTTTGCTCGACTGCAATAATTTCTATGCTTCTTGCGAGCGATTGTTTCGCCCAGATTTAAGAAACCACCCGATTGTGGTGTTATCGAGTAATGATGGTTGTGTCATTGCGCGCTCCAATGAAGCCAAAGACTTGGGCATTGGCATGGGAATACCTTTTTTCAAAGTTAAAACTTTATGCAAACAACATAATGTACAAATATTTTCTTCAAATTTTACGCTCTATGGCGATATATCACAGCGGGTAATGAGCGTAATCGAAGCTCATTGGCCGCATGTTGAAATCTACTCCATTGACGAAGCTTTTTTGGATTTAAGCAGTTTACCCGAAAACGAGCTGGAAATTTTTTGCTCCACTTTACAAAAAACTATTTTGCGCTGCACTGGCATTCCTACATCCATCGGCATAGGGGCCAGCAAAACACTAGCAAAAACAGCCAACTACATTGCCAAAAGTAAACTTAAAATCCCGGTGTTTAATATCAATCAACAAAGACAATGGCTGCAAAAAATCTCCGTCGGTGACATCTGGGGAGTAGGCCGCAAACTTCATAAGAAACTGACTGAGCAAGGAATTTATACAGCCATGGATTTGGCAGAAGCTAATCCGCATCATATGAAAAATTTATTTACGGTCATGTTGCAACGCACGGTTATGGAATTAAATGGCACCCGTTGTGCGAATCTCACAGTGAAAGAGTCCCAGCATAGCATTATTTCGTCACGCTCTTTTGGGGTTATGCAAGCAGAGTATGAAGTAATAGCGCAGGCAGTTAGTTTCCATTGCAGAAGAAGCTGTGAGAAATTACGTGAACACCGCTTATTGGCACAGCATGTGACTGTTTTTGTTTATTCCAATCGCTTCCGTAACGATTTAGAACAATATGATAATTGGATAGAGATGAAGCTGGCCGCCCCTACCGACGATTTGCGGCAAATCACCCATTATGCGAAACTGGCTTTGCAAAAAATACACCGCAATGGGATCCAATACAAAAAAGTAGGGATCCGTTTGGGCGATTTGGTGGCTAGAGAAACCTCGCAGTTGGATTTATTTTTATCAGCCTCTGCAAAAGAAAGAGAAAAAACAGAACAATTTATGGGTTTGATGGATAAGATTAATGCCAAATTTGGGCGGCAAACCATCCATCTCGCTGCCGAGGGCTGTCAGCAACCTTGGGCAGCATTAAAGCAATTAAAGTCTCCAAACTATACGACGCAATGGTCTGAACTGCCTCTGGTGCGTTGCTGAATACCTAAGTTTTGCAGCAACAAACCGAATTATTTTTTTGACACGCATTGCGTATTAAACCGCTGCGTGAATTGGGCCAGGGCTTGCGGATTCAATCGAGAATTATTTTTCTTCACATATTCGTTAAACAAGCTGTCAAAACAAGCCTGATATTTTATGTCGGATGAAGCTTCCTCTGCATTGGCAGCATACGAAGACAAATCAACGTATAACAACTTTTCCTTGGCAAAATTCTCATCCAAACTGCGCTGCATGATGGCACTTGCTTTGCAGCAAGCCGCGCAAGCATCCAAATCCGCATAAGCTTCTAGGTGATGTGGATTATCGTTGGCCAAATCCAAGAAATCAAATGCTGTTAAATTAACCCCGTATACTAAATATGAGTTACCTTGTGCGTCCTGCTCAAGCTTCATATCGGTAATGCCATTGTTACAGCGATCTCCGCCAGCAAAAGCAGTAATTTTAAGCCGATCTGCATTCCGCGCTACCAAAATTAACGATGAAAACTGGCCGGTACCGCCACTGTTGTTTCTGGTTAAAACAACGGCGGCATTCCCAGTCATGGCAAAAGGCTTGTAATAGCTATACCCTTGCGTATCTGCATCTTCTACTTCCCACGTATAATCATAGCCAGCATATCCTTGCTGAATAAGATCCGGATTTTCTCCAGTTTTTTTCCGCGCAGCTTCTGCATGAAGTCCGCATTTCGCTAAACTCACTTCCCCTTCTGCTTCCTCGTTTCCTTCAAAAAGGCATAAGGAATCAACCGGCTTATCCTTGTACAAAAGTATTTCCGGCCATTTTTCTGCAGCATAAAGATTGCAGGCATAAGACAGTGAAAGACAAATAATTCCTATTTTAAGTGTATTCATAACGGCCCATAGTAGGGTTAGCAAGCGCACGAACTAATCAATCGATGGTGTCGACTATGCTCTTAATCAAACGCGGCCCTTGATAGATTAATCCTGTATAAATTTGCAATAATGACGCCCCGGCTGCAAGTTTTTCTTGCGCCACTTCGGCTGAATCAATACCCCCTGCGGCAATTAAGGTGACTTCATCCCCTACGATTTGTTTTAACACGCGCAGACATTCAGTAGAGCGCTTAGCCAGCGGACATCCGCTCAAACCGCCGCTTTCTTCAGCATGCGGTAAATGTTTAACCGCTTCACGTGTGCAGGTCGTATTCGTGGCGATGATACCGTCTATCCCACAGGAAACAATCGCATCAGCCATTGTTTTTAATTCTTCATCTGTTTCATCAGGCGACAATTTAATCAGCAAAGGGACATAACGCTGATGCAAATCCGCTAAATACAATTGTTCCTCTCGAAGAGCACTTATCAGCTGATTGAAATAAATGCCTTGCTGCAACTGGCGTAAATCCGGAGTATTGGGCGATGAAATATTGACGGTCACATAAGAAGCATGCGCATAAACTTTACGTAAACCGTATAAATAATCATCTGCTGCCTGCGCAAGCGGCGTATCTTTATTTTTGCCAAGGTTAATGCCCAAAATTCCCTGATAACTGGTTTTTTTTATATTCTCTACCAGCGCATCAACTCCACCATTATTAAAACCCATGCGGTTAATCAATGCTTGCGCTTTAGGCAAACGAAACAAGCGGGGTTTAGGATTTCCCGGCTGCGGTTTGGGCGTCACAGTACCCACTTCGATGAACGAAAAGCCTAATTTAGCTAATGCAGCCAAATGCTCCCCATTTTTGTCAAAACCTGCAGCTAAACCAAGCGGGTGGGGAAACGACAAACCCAATACTTCAACCGGTTTTTGCAAAGGCTTTGGAAAGAAAGCCGCAGGAGAATAATGCAATAGAGAAAGCGCAACGCGGTGTGCCCTCTCAGGTTCCAGGCAAAATAACAAATGCTTAAGTAATGAATACATAAAAACCTTAAACAGTGAGGGAGAATATTGGCAAACCCAAAGATTGCTTGCTATTATTCAACCGGGCATTGTTGTGCCCAAACGCGCAACATGGCATTGCCTTGCCGTTGCAACCGGTAAGGCACTTCACAAACTTCCACACCATAATTGTCTTTCTGCAACCCCAAAAGAACCGGACCAAGGAAAGAAGAAGGTTGTCCCTGCCTGTCGATCAAGGGAAAGACCCGTACTTCTTTGGCAACTCTTGCCAATTCACGCAAAATACGCAGATGAAATTCGACGTCTTGTTCTTCCAAATCAGCAAATAAATAGTTGGAACTCAATGCAAAATCAAAAGAGAAATCGGCAAAAGGCAAATGGTAGTCATGAACGGGTAAATAACGTTTTTCTGTACGACCACGCTCATAATCCCTAAAAAATTCTTGCATACCTTGCCTGCGTTTACGGATCAAGCCTTGCAAATCTCCATATCGGCTAAAATCAAATTTCTCTTTTTCCATACTTATTTTAGAAATTACGTCTTCAAAAATAAGGGAAGCTTTGGTTGAGAGAGTGGCTTTGTCCAACGTAAACAAAGGATCACAGCTGATTATATGGTGTGTCACTTCATGCAATTCTGCATTGATTGCGCTAGGACCACAACCATATTCCAGTATGCGGGAATTAAAATCTGCCGCAGTTAAATTAAACATCTCCCGATATTCATCCACATGGTGTCCCCATAAAACCAGTTCACGCATCAGGTATTCTCCATATCTTCACAACTGCAACTATGAGAGGTATAGTCTAACGTATTTGTCTGAGCAACAGGAAGTCGTCTATGCATCTCGGTCTACAACATTGTCTTGGTGAAACGTATGACTTATTGCGTGACAGTGTAAAGCAATTTGCACGTCATGAAATAGCCCCCTTGGCTGCCCAAATTGATGTAGATAATGCTTTTCCAAATCATTTATGGAAAAAATTAGGTGACATGGGCTTGCTGGGCATCACGGTTAGCGAAGCATACGGTGGCGCAAACATGGGATATCTTGCGCATGTCATTGCAATGGAAGAAATTTCGCGTGCTTCCGCTTCCGTAGGCTTGAGCTATGGCGCACATTCCAACTTGTGCGTGAACCAGATTTATCTCAATGGCAATGACTGGCAGAAACGCCGTTATTTACCTAAACTCATTAGTGGGGAACACATTGGCGCACTTGCCATGAGCGAATCTAATGCAGGCTCCGATGTGGTTAGCATGCAGTTAAACGCGCAAAAGCGCGGTGATTTTTTCATCCTCAATGGCACAAAAATGTGGATCACCAATGGTCCAGACGCTGATGTTCTCGTGGTATACGCCAAAACCGACAAGCAAGCAGGCAGCAAAGGGATAAGCGCTTTTATTATTGAAAAAGGGTTTGCAGGTTTTCGTACTGCCCAGAAACTCGACAAACTCGGTATGCGTGGTTCAAATACTTGTGAATTGGTCTTTGAGGATTGTGAAGTACCTGCGGAAAATTTACTTGGCGAGTTGAACCAAGGTGTAAAAGTATTAATGAGTGGCCTGGATTATGAGCGTACTATTCTGGCAGCAGGTCCGGTAGGCATTATGCAAGCATGCTTAGACGTAGTACTTCCCTATGTGCATGAACGTCGCCAATTTAATCAAGCCATAGGAGAGTTTCAATTCATCCAGGGCAAACTGGCTGATATGTATACGGATTTAAATGCTTCCCGCGCTTATCTTTATGCTGTTGCCCGCGCTTGCGATCAAGGCAAGGTAAGCCGGAAAGATGCGGCAAGCATCATCTTATATACTGCAGAAAATGCAACGCAAATGGCTCTGCAAGCCATTCAGATCCTGGGTGGAAACGGTTACATCAATGAATACCCGACCGGACGATTGTTGCGTGATGCAAAATTATATGAAATCGGTGCCGGCACTTCGGAAATCAGGCGCATGTTAATTGGGCGTGAATTATTTAACGACACAAAAAATTAATAGGATTCTCACATGAAACAGGATGATATTGTTATTGTTGCAGCCAAACGCACCCCTATGGGCAATATGTTAGGCAGTTTATCTTCACTTTCTGCTCCTGAATTGGCTGCACCAGCCCATCGCGCCGTATTGCAAGAAGCTGGCGTCCAGCCGTCTGAAATTGACGAAGTATTAAGCGGTTGTGTTTTACAAGCCGGCATCGGCCAGGCACCTGCACGCCAAGCAGCAAAACTTGCCGGCATCCCTGACTCCAAGGGTGCGACAACCATCAATAAAATGTGCGGCTCAGGCATGAAAGCGGTGATGATGGCTCACGATGCCATTAAGGCGGGCTCCGCTAATGTCATCTTGGCAGGCGGCATGGAAAGCATGAGTAATGCACCTTATTTGCTTACTAAAGCACGTGCCGGTTACCGCCTGGGCCATGGCGAATTAAAAGATCACATGTTCTTGGACGGGCTTGAGGATGCTTATGATCGCGGCAAGCTTATGGGGTATTTTGCCGAAGCCACAGCTAAAAAATATAATTTTTCGCGCGAAGAGCAAGATGCTTATGCTATCCGCTCCATGACGCTTGCTTTACAGGCAGAAGAAGACGGCAGCTTTCGCGAGGAAATAACTCCCGTTACCAGCAGCGGCCGGAAAGAAACATTGACCGTAAACCGCGATGAAGGGCCTGATGCGCAAAAAATTGCAAAAATCCCTAATTTACGCCCGGCATTTCAAGCAGACGGTACCGTGACGGCCGCCAACTCCAGTTCCATTTCAGACGGAGCAGCCAGCTTAATTTTAACAAGCACCGCATGGGCCGAGCAACGAGGCATAAACCCCATGGCAAGGATCATAGGCCATACGACGCATGCACAAGAACCTGCCTGGTTTACTACCGCACCCGTTATCGCTATACGGAATTTATTAAATAAAATAAATTGGCAGGCACACGAAGTGGATTTGTATGAAATCAATGAAGCGTTTGCTGTAGTTGCCATGGCTGCCATTAAAGATTTGGAATTGGATGCTGCAAAAGTAAACATTCATGGCGGCGCCTGCGCTTTAGGGCATCCTATTGGCGCTTCCGGCGCACGCATTCTGGTTACCTTAATCCATGCCTTAAAACAACAACAAAAACGTCGGGGTGTGGCAGCTCTTTGTATTGGCGGCGGCGAAGCAACTGCCATAGCCATTGAATTAATATGATAAAATTGCGGCATGGCTCGCGCCAGGCAGCAATTAAAAGCCGGATACGCTTCGCGTTATCCGGGCATAACACCCAGCTTGTCAAGGAAGTTTATGTTACTTAAACAAAGCGCTCTTTATCTTTTGTTTAGCATCTTGCTCGTTGCTTGTGCTAAATATGCCCACTTGTTAATCGTCTATGTGGATATGTTTTACACTTATGTGAATTTAAAACTAATGCCTGTCTTTAGCTCAAGCAAGCTTGGCGTGATGATCCGTGAAATCATTACGCTGGTATTCATACCCGTTTGCATCGTAGCTGTGCCCGCATTTATTTACCGGCTGGTTAAAGGAAAATCCCTCCCCTATTTTATTTTGGCTACATGGCTTTTATGGCTGATTATCGTACTCAGTAACATTCTTATTTGAGAAGTCCAATGAAAATCACGAGCAAAATTAACACGGCAAGCAGCGAGTTTAAAGCCAATCAGGATGCAATGCAGGCATTGGTCCGACAGCTGCAAACCACAGTAGAAAAAATTGCATTTGGCGGCGATGAAAAAGCACGCACACGTCACTTACAGCATGGGAAATTACTCCCAAGAGAACGTTTGCAACAGCTGCTTGATCCAGGCAGCCCGTTTCTTGAATTGTCTCAGCTCGCGGCTTATCAAGTTTATGAAGACAACGTGCCTGCTGCGGGTCTGATTACAGGAATTGGGCGCATTGAAAATCAAGAGTGCATGATTGTCATAAATGATGCCACAGTTAAAGGCGGCACTTATTATCCTCTTACGGTTAAAAAGCATTTACGTGCCCAAGAAATTGCGCAAATCAACCATTTACCTTGCATTTATCTAGTAGATTCCGGAGGCGCTTTTTTACCTCGACAAGATGAAGTATTTCCCGATAGGGATCATTTCGGACGCATATTTTATAATCAAGCCACCATGTCTTCGCAAAATATCCCGCAAATTGCCGTGGTCATGGGGTCTTGTACAGCTGGCGGCGCTTATGTGCCTGCCATGGCGGACGAATCCATTATGGTAAAAAATCAAGCGACTATTTTTTTAGGCGGCCCACCTTTAGTGAGAGCCGCTACTGGCGAAGTAATCAGCGCCGAAGAATTAGGCGGAGCCGATGTACACTGCCGGCAATCCGGGGTCGCTGATTATTATGCCGAAAATGACGAGCATGCTTTGCATTTGGCAAGAGGCATAGTAAGACAGCTTAACCGCCGCAAGCCTGAAGCACTGGTGACGATTGCCAGCCGTGAACCCCTCTACGATGTGGCTGAATTAAATGGCATTATTCCAACCGATTCACGCAAGCCTTTCGACATGCGGGAAATCATTGCAAGGATTGTTGATGCATCGGAATTTGAGGAATTCAAGGCTTTGTATGGAACCAGTCTGGTGTGCGGCTTCGCCAATTTGTATGGTTTCCCCATCGGCATCCTTGCCAATAACGGCATTTTATTCGGTGAAAGCGCATTAAAAGGCGCGCATTTTATTGAACTTTGTTGCCTTAGGAAAATTCCATTACTGTTCTTGCAAAATATTACCGGTTTCATGGTAGGCAGCAAATACGAAGCAGCGGGTATTGCAAAGCATGGGGCAAAAATGGTTACTGCTGTTGCAAACGCGCAAGTGCCCAAATTCACCGTGATTGTAGGGGGAAGCTTTGGCGCAGGAAATTACGCCATGTGCGGACGCGCCTACAATCCACGCTTTTTATGGTCTTGGCCAAATGCACGCATCTCCGTGATGGGAGGCGAACAAGCGGCCCATGTCCTTGCTCAAGTCAATCGTGATAAATATGCAAAACAAGGAATTGCATGGCCGGCTGCTGAAGAAGAACAATTCAAAGCAGCCCTTCGCGAACAATATGAAACTCAAGGAAATCCTTATTACGCCAGTGCCAGACTGTGGGATGATGGGGTTATTGCACCGGTCGATACCCGTAAAATTTTGGGATTGAGCTTGTCAGCCGCTCTTAATGCTCCTATTGAGAAAACTCATTTTGGCGTATTTAGAATGTAATTAAGAAAGGAATTTACATGAGTGATGTTTTAAGTGAACTGCAAGGGCGTGTGTTCTTCATAACTTTAAATCGAATTGATAAATACAATGCATTCGATGAATTGCTGTTGGAAGAATTGCAAAAGCTCCTGGATGAGGCAAAGCATAACCACGAAGTCCGCGTCATTGTGTTAAAAGCAAACGGCAAACATTTTTCTGCAGGAGCGGATCTTAATTGGATGCAGCGCATGGCAGGTTTCAGTGAGGCTGAAAATTTGGCCGATGCGACTATTTTGGCGCGGTTGATGTTTACTTTAAATCAAAGCCCTAAACCCACTATAGCCATGGTGCAAGGTTCTGCTTTTGGCGGCGGCGCAGGCTTGATTGCTGCCTGTGACATCGGCATAGCAGCAGATACTGCCCGGTTTTGCTTTTCTGAAGTCAAGCTTGGATTAATTCCTGCGGTCATAAGCCCTTATGTCATCAACGCCATTGGAGCACGCGCTGCCGCCTGGTTATTTATGAGCGCGGAAATGTTTGATGCCAAGCAAGCACTGCGGCTTAATTTGATACAACATTGCGTTCCAGAAAGCGAGCTTTATGCTTATACGCTAGATTATGCTCAAAAGCTTGCGGAATTGGCTCCGCTTGCAGTTCAGGCAGCGAAGGCATTGGTTGCCGAGGTGGCTGATGAATCCATCAATGAACAATTGCTGCACAAAACAGCAGCCCTCATTGCTAAAAAGCGCGTTTCTGCAGAAGGACAACGCGGCTTGCAAGCTTTTCTTAATAAAGAGACGCCCGTTTGGGATTAGTCAAAAGGTTCATTATAAACAGGAAAAGAATTTCATGTTTAAAAAAATTCTAATAGCCAACCGTGGCGAAATAGCCTGCCGCATCATTAAAACTGCGCGGAATATGGGAATTGAAACGGTAGCCGTTTACTCTACTGCAGACAAAAACAGCCTGCATGTTACTTTGGCTGATGAAGCCTTTTGTATAGGAGAACCCGCAGCCATTGCGAGTTACCTGAATATCGAGGCAATCATTGCGGTGGCCACACAGGCAAAAGTAGAAGCTATCCATCCTGGATATGGCTTTCTGTCGGAAAATTCCGATTTTGTACGAGCCTGTAATAAAGCCGGGATCATTTTCATAGGTCCTGGTGAACAAGCGATGGAAGCTATGGGCTCAAAACAGCTTGCCAAACAAATGCTCGAGAATACCGCAGTTCCCCTAACACCCGGCTATCATGGGACGAGGCAAGACGACGAATATTTATTAGCTGAAGCCAAACGTCTGGGGTTTCCTGTGTTGCTTAAAGCCGCTGCAGGTGGTGGCGGCAAAGGCATGCGCGCTGTGTTTGATGAAACAAATTTTTTTGATGCCCTAGCAGGGGCGCGCCGGGAAGCAACAGCCGGTTTTGCAGACGATACCATGCTCATTGAAAAATTAATCCGCAATCCACGGCATGTAGAAATACAAATTATGGCGGACAATCATGGGAACATTGTGCATCTTTTTGAACGCGACTGTTCAATGCAGCGCCGCCATCAGAAAATCATTGAGGAAGCCCCTGCCCCGAATTTGTCAGAAGCTCTGCGCCAAGGTTTGGCCAATGCTGCCATTACGGTTGCCCGTACCATCGATTATCGCGGTGCCGGTACCGTGGAATTTTTGGTAGAAAATAATGAATGTTTTTATTTCATGGAAATGAATACCCGCCTGCAGGTAGAGCATCCTGTTACCGAACTTATAACCGGACTTGACCTGGTGGAATGGCAGCTACGCATCGCTGCCAATGAGCCTTTACCTTGCCGCCAGGAAGAAATCAACTTGCAGGGTCACGCCATTGAATGCCGTATTTATGCCGAAGATCCTGCACATGGTTTTTTACCCTCCATTGGGCAAATACGTTTGTTGAAAGAGCCTTCTTCGCCAGGGATACGCATCGATAGCGGGGTCATTGCCGGCTCTATGATTACGCGTTATTACGATCCAATGATTGCCAAGCTGATTGCCTGTGGAGATAACCGCCATGAAGCTTTACAACGTTTACAACAAGCTCTGCAGCATTATCACATCGGTGGTGTAAAAACCAATATTGCCTTTTTACAAGCAATTACCAAGCATCGGCAATTTACCGAAGCCATGCTAAGCACTGATTTTCTGGAGCGGGAAACGATTGAACTTCCTCTAGGCGATAACAGGTTGGCAATATATCTGGCAGCCAGTGTCGATTATTTGCGCATTGTCCCTACGGACAAAACTGGCTTACAAGCAGACACCTTTGCCTGGCAAATGCATTTACCAAGCGAGTGGCGCTGGCGCTATCGGATCCAGGACGAGCTTTATGAAGTAACCATTTCCCCCAAAAGTCTGGAACAATTTGTGCTTAAGTTAAATAATAAAACCACCCGTGAGCTCCAGGCAAGCTGGTGCAATGGGCAATTGCGCTTAAGCGATGGCAAGGAAACCTGGATGGTGTGGCTGGAAGAGCTAGCCCCGCAAATGATTTTTTATTTGGAAACCGGGCCCATTACGGTGGATCGCTTTAACTGGGACACAGCCAGCGCTGATACAAGCCACAGCAAAGCCCAGTTGACTGCTCCCATGCCCGGCACCATAGTAGCGATTTTAAAAAATAAAGGTGATAAAATTAAGGCTGGGGAGCGTTTAATTGTGCTGGAAGCCATGAAGATGGAACATACCATTCAAGCTCCTGCAGACGGGCGAGTGGTTGAAATATTTTATGACATTGGTGCTCAAGTTAACGAAGGGGCAGAATTGGTGGCGATGGAAGCCTTGGATTAAAGCAAAACCGCATGCCTTGGCTAACCGGCAGTTAACTGTCAAATTCGCTTTACATAAGGGATTGCCATGAATTACCCACAGCAAGTGACGATTATTGAAGTTGGACCACGCGATGGCCTGCAAAATGAAACGGTATTCGTTCCTACCCCCATTAAAATCGAGTTGATCAATGCATTAAGCCAAAGCGGTTTGCAGCACATTGAAATCACCAGTTTCGTTTCCGCAAAAGCCATCCCCCAACTTGCCGATCACGAAGCGGTAGCCTTGGGCATTGAGAAAAAACCCGGGGTGCATTTTTCAGCTTTGGTACCGAATGAACAGGGAATGCAGAAAGCCTTGGAAGCAGGAGTGCAAGAGATAGCTATTTTTACTGCCGCCAGTGAAACCTTTAATCAACGCAACATCAATTGCTCCATTTCAGAAAGTATCGAACGGTTTACTCCTGTCATGGCATTAGCAAGACACCATCATATCCGCGTGAGAGCTTATATCTCGTGTGTTTTAGGTTGTCCCTATGAGGGAGAAATTACTCCACGGCAGGTATTGGCGGTTACCGAACAATTATTATTGCTGGGCGTGGATGAAATTAGCTTCGGCGATACCATAGGTGTCGGCACGCCAAGGCAAACCAAAAATCTTATTGATGCGCTTGAAAGCAATATGCCATTTTCAAAAATAGCCATGCATTTTCATGACACCTACGGGCAAGCCATAGCAAATGTTTATACTGCCCTGCAGTGTGGTATTCACCGCTTCGACAGCTCAGTTGCAGGCCTTGGCGGCTGCCCTTATGCGCGCGGGGCAACAGGCAACGTCGCCACGGAAGATGTGCTTTATCTCATGCACGGATTAGGGATTGAAACTGGGGTGGATATTTTTAAAATCGCAGTCATCGGCGATATGATTTGTAAAAAAATGGGCAAGAAAAATCAATCTAAAGTGGCGAATGCTTTACTTGCAAACCCCGGATAATTCAAGTAAATTTCGCAATTCGGATGATTTGATCTGAAAAATACCAATTCTGCAAAACCATCACACAGGTAGTACCTCTATGTCGCACATAAGTGTTAATGTTATTGGCATAATGATTGACGCAGATGAAAAAAATTTCAGACTATGTGAAATAGAAAAAAGATTTAAAAATACTAAACTCAATCATGCCTCCGGTGACTTGGACGTGAATAGCTCTGATGGCTTTAGCATGGTTCAGGGCCTTGACAATATCATTAAATTTCTCTCATCCATCGAACCAGCAAATCCGAGTGTCACCACTACCAAACTCATCTTAATTTATGATCCATTATGCCCTAATAGGGAAGAGCTTCTTAAGAAAATGCTTTCAGAAATTAAGAAGTATAGAGCCTTTGCTTCCTGGACTTTAATGACTATAGGGGAGGAACAATCCCCATTAAAAGCAGCAGAGGAAGCTGATGAAATCAGGAAGATTTCCGTTGCAGGCTATCCGGAATCCTGGTTACAGGGACTCTTAAAAAAAGAAGCGCATGCAATGGAGTTCTCACTGAAACTGGAAGAAAAAAAAGCCGACTTCCTTATGCAATTAGACATCATTAGGGCAAAAGCTGCTGATTTACGCAAAAATAATTACCTACCTGCGGCCGAAGCAGCTCAGCGTCTCCATACTAACTTAACCGAGATTTCGAAAATTTATTTCGCCAATCCTACTGAGCATGGCTATGTCAAATTTAAAGAAAATGCAGAGCAAGAAATCGACAAGGCACATCAAGAGCTCGATAAACACCGGCAAGTATGGAAGCCGATATTAGCCAATATTGCACTCGCAATCCTAGGATTTGGTGTCCTATATTTTGTTGCCGTTTTAATCAACAGAAATTTCTTTTTCAATAAAACAGATTCTTCTAAAAAATTAGATGGTTTAAGCGCAGTGCTTGACACCAATATCTATCAAATGGGTTAAGCCATCACCGTACGGTTTGTCTAAAGCGCAAACAATTTAACTGATAATTTTGGAAAATTAGCTTCGCAACTGCATGGAGGAATTATGGATCAATTCTTCCCAGTGTTTAAACAATGTTTTTAACGGCAAGACTTTAGTTTGTTTATAAGCTTCCATCAAGGCTGGTTCTTTTTTGTTTGCAACAACTTCCTGGTGCGCTACCATGGCTTCCAGCATATAGGAAGCCGACTTCATGGTCGCTGGGTCAATTTTTTGTCGAGTAAATGGGTCTTTGAACTTCCCTTCTTCTATCATGTGTTCGACAGATTGGCGATTATAGACGCGATGATTGATTTCCACCGGATCATGCAATAATTCTGCAGTTATTGGGTCGAGAAATTCTTCCGGCAAATCTTCGCCCAATTCTTTGGCAACTTCCTGCGCTTTTGCAACAAGGCTTGGCTCTTGAGTTGGAATATGCGAAAACGGCTTAACTGCATGGATAGGCTGATATACATTCTCGATACGCTCTCTTTGAATATAAGTCTCCAAGCCACCACAATGGAAGGTGGCACTTACCAAAGAACGCGTGAAGTGTAGTGGACGATTGCTGATTTCAAAACGATTATTCAAGACCATTTCCAGCACCAAGTACCGAGATAAACGTCTCGACAATTCATCCGTATGCTCTGCGGCATGATGATAATTAGTGAAATAAGACGTCAGTGGCATCCGTTTTTGCGCTTCGTAATGCTTGATTTGTTTGTAAAAAGCAAATAAATCATCGTGCAGCGAACAAAACGGATTAAAACTGATGCGAAGCGGCAATTCAATTACAACAAACAACATGGCTGCCTTCTTGGTTAAATAAATTAATTCTTTTTCTCCTGAAAGTGTAGCAAAAATCACCTTAAGAATTGATTAAGAATTCAACAAAAAATTAATTTTTTTTACCATAAAATTATGTGGATTATGGGTGTGAAAATTAATTTAAGAAATATATACTTAAGTAATTTTTTCCTAAGGATAAGAAACGATGTCTGCACTGCAGTTAAAAGTAGGTTTAGTGCAAGAACGCTGGCATGAAAATCCTCAAGTGCACCGTGACAAGCTGGCTACGGGAATTTTTTCAGCAGCCAAACAAGGAGCAAAACTCGTTTGCCTGCAGGAATTAACCCTATCCCCCTATTTTTGCACGCGCCCTGATGTTGACAGCACCCCTTATTGCGAGGAGCTGCATTCAGGTCCAACCGCTCAATTTGTAAGCCAGTGCGCAAGAGAAGCCAAAGTTTGGATCACCGCTTCATTATTTGAAAAAGCTGGTTATAACACTGCAGTCGCATTCGATGATTGCGGACAACTGGTTGCCTATACCCGTAAACAACACATCCCAAGCGGCGAAAAATACCACGAAAATTATTATTTCAAGCCAGGTGATTCAAATTATCCTGTGCATACTCTTGCTCAACACAAGGTGGCCCTGCCCACTTGCTATGATCAGTGGTTTCCCGAACTTTCAAGGATCTATGGCTTAAAAGGGGCAGAAATTTTAATATACCCAACGGCTATTGGGGCTGAGCCAACTGCTCCAGGCTTTGACAGTCAACCCATGTGGCAAAAAGTCATGGTTGCCCAGGGCATTATGGCCAATGCATTTATCATCGCTGTAAATCGCATTGGCTGTGAAGATGGCTTGGAATTTTATGGCAGCAGTTTTATCAGCACCCCTATGGGAGAAATTTTAGCCCAAGCTCCGCGCCATGAAGCCGCAGTACTGGTAGCCGAACTAGATTTTTCCAAGCGAGATTTATGGGGGCGTTTATTTCCTTTCCCACTGCAGCGCCAGCCCGCGACATACCATCACTTGGTTATCCCTTCACCCTGACGCCAATGGAGCGTGTCATGAATCACAATGCTGTTTCCGATGAAAATTTATATAACATCAATACTTGGGGGGAAGGCTATTTTAATATTAATGCAAAAGGTAATATTGAAATATGTAAACATTCTTCCCAGGCGGGCGTAGAGTTACTTTCAATTGTTCACGCCGCTAAACGCGCAGGTTTGCACCTTCCTTTATTGATCCGCTTTACCGATATTCTGCATGATCGGGTGAAAAAGTTATACGAGGCATTTAACTTGGCTATCCGGGAAACTAATTACCAGGGAACTTACCAATTGGTTTATCCCATTAAAGTGAACCAAGAATATTGTGTAGTGCGTGAATTATTAAAAGCCCCACAATACCCTGTAGGACTTGAAGCTGGCAGCAAACCTGAATTAATGGCTGTCCTGGGCTTGCTGGGCGAGCAACCCTCTACCATCGTTTGTAATGGCTATAAGGATAGATGTTATATTCGTGCAGCCTTGATTGCCCAGCAAATGGGGCATCAAGTATTCATCGTGATCGAAAAGCCTTCTGAAATTGAGATTATTTTGCAGGAAGCAAAGCAATTGCAAATAAAACCAAACATTGGGGTACGTATTCGCTTGCTTACCCAAGGAGCCGGCAAGTGGGAAAATACCGGCGGTTTAAAATCTAAATTTGGCTTGCATGCTGAGCAAGTACTTTCCTTAATAAACTACTTGGAATCTCGTGGTGTGTTGGATTGTTTACAACTCATGCACTGCCATCTGGGTTCACAAATCGCCAATATTCATGATATCCGCAATTGTATGCAGGAAGTGGCACGTTATTATATTGAATTGCGCCGTCTTAACACGCCCATAAATACCATTGATGTGGGGGGTGGGCTTAGTGTAGATTATGAAGGCACGCGCTCTAATGCGGGTTGTTCCATGAATTACAGCCTGGAGGAATATGCAACCAATATCCTTTTGGCTGTACGCGATTTATGTCAAGAAGCTGGTATGCCCGAACCCAATATCATTTCCGAATCGGGCCGCGCCTTGACCGCTCACCATGCCGTTCTGATTACCAATATAACCGGTATTGAAACCGTTGGGGCAATTTCTATTTTACCAACGGTTAAACCCCATGAGTCACGTGTGCTCCACGGCATTTGGGATGCTTACCATCGAATTAATAAAAACTCACCCACGGAAACATACCATTATGCGGAGCATGCGTTTAAAGAAGCAAATTCCTTATTCAAGCATGGGGTCATCAGTCTTACGGAGAAAGCAAAAGTTGAGCAATTGTATCATGCAATTTGCGTAGAAATTCGGCAGGAATTAGATGAAAACAACCCAGGGGACAAAGAGCTGTTGGAAATAATAAATGAGCGTTTGGCAACCAAGGTATTTTGCAATCTTTCTTTTTTTCAATCTTTACCCGATGCTTGGGCGATAGGGCAAATATTCCCGGTGGCGCCTATTTCCCATTTGAGGCAAGAACTAACAATGCACAGCATCTTACAAGATTTGACTTGTGATTCTGATGGCACATTGAAACAATATACCGGGCAAAGTTGCATTAATTCTACCCTAATGCTGCCAGCCTATGATGCACAAAACCCTTATGCCTTGGGATTTTTCCTGGTAGGTGCCTACCAGGAAATTCTGGGAAATTTACATAACCTCTTCGGAGATACCAATTCTTTGGATGTAAAATTATTAGAAGATGGCCGTTTTGAAATTAATGATTTGGTTAGCGGCGACACAGTCGCGAATGTATTGACTTATGCACATTTCGACACTAAAAAATTGCTACAATCCTATGAAAAACAATTGGTTAATAATGAATTACCCGAAGAAAAAATCCAGCAATACTTAAATGAACTTCGCAGTATATTCCCACAGCTGACTTATTTAAATGGAAATTCATATATCGAGAATCAGCACCCAGCCTAATTCTCATGGTAAGTGTTTTTAAGAAAGGGTTATTTATGACACCAAGACAAGCAGGCTTTTTTATGCCTCCCGAATGGTACCCGCATGAGGCATGCTGGATGGCATGGCCTTGCCATCAGGAAACATGGGCAAACATAGGGATGGAAGCAGCACGCATGGCTTATGCGAAAGTAGCCAAAGCAATTGCGCAATTTGAACCAGTCAATATGCTGGTTAATCCAACAGACATGGATTCTGCGCGCCGTTTATGTGGCCATGAATCCATTCGGTTGCTGGCACTGCCCATCAATGATTCCTGGACCAGAGATACAGGCCCAACCTTTTTGCTAAATGCACAAGGCGAATTGGCCGGCATCGATTGGATACACAATGCTTGGGGAGGCAATTACTCCGAATACGAACTTGACAATAAAATTGCTGAACACGTGATTCATCAGGTACAAGCGCGATACTTCCATGCGCCTTTGGTTATGGAAGGTGGTTCTTTTCACGTAGATGGAGAGGGAACTGTACTCACCAGCCGCGAGTGTTTGCTGAATTTAAACCGTAATCCCCATTTATCCCAAAGCCAAATCGAGCATTATTTATACGAATATGTGGGGGCAGATAAAATAATCTGGTTAAATAAAGGCCTTTTAGGGGATGAAACTGATGGCCACATCGATGAAATAGCTTGCTTTGTCGCTCCGGGAAAAGCGCTGGCTTTAATTACCCACGATAAGGATGATCCTAATTTTACAACCTTGCAGGAAAATCTTGAAATTTTAAATACCACAACGGATGCAAAAGGCCGTCCCCTGCAAGTCTTTACCATTGAACAACCGCCAGCCACTTACCTTGATGGTGAGCGTTTGACCTTGTCCTACATAAACTTTTACTTGGCGAATAAAGGCATCATTATGCCCGCTTTTGGATATGATGCTTATGATAAAGCAGCTTACACATTGTTTACCGAACTCTTCCCACAGCATAAAATCATGCAATTGGCAGCGCGGGATGTATTCGCAGGCGGCGGCGGCATTCATTGCATTACACAACAACAGCCGCACCGGATGGCTAATCCAGATGAATAAGGATAAAGGATGGAAAGCAAAGTATGGGGACCCAGGAACCCAGAAAACAGCAGGATGTGGCAATTCATGCAATTTGCCGGCAAAAAATATCAAAAAGAATTCCGCAGTTACGAAGCCCTACATGCTTGGTCGGTAGAAAACTGCGAGCAATTCTGGCCCACTTTGCAAGAATTTTTTGGTATACAATTTGCTACGCCTGCCGCGCGAATTCTTAATGATTATCAGCACATGATTGACGCACGCTGGTTTAGCGGCGCAAGCCTTAATTTTACCCGGCAATTATTGTCCCGCAACGATGAACACCCTGCTATCATCAGCATCGATGAACAGGGCAGCCGCCAATGCCTTAGTTATGCAGAATTAAAGCAGCAAGTAGCTTTTTGTGCGGCCGGCTTGCAGGCATTAGGGATCGGTCAAGGCGATCGCGTCGCTGCGGTTCTACCCAATGTTGCCTATACAATCATTGCCTTTTTAGCCACAGCTTCCCTTGGAGCCATCTGGTCATCTTGTTCGCCTGATTTTGGTACTAATGCCATCCTTGACCGCTTAGGACAAATAGAACCTAAAGTTTTATTTATCAGCAACGGCCATCAATACCATGGAAAAACCCACAGCGATCTGGATAAGATTAAGCTAAAAGATACTATTCCAAGCATTGAACATGTGGTTGTTTGTCCGGTATTAAATGCAGTGGAGTCCATACCCTCTTCCACTAAGACCATGGTTTGGGAAGAATTTTTACAGCCTGCAAATCATCTTGAGTTTGTATCCGTTCCTTTTGACCACCCTTTATACATTCTTTTCTCTTCCGGCACCACCGGCAAACCAAAATGCATTGTACATGGCACCGGCGGCGTGCTTTTACAACATGTTAAAGAATTAGGATTACATACCGACATCAACACCCATGATAATTTATTTTTTTATACTACCTGCGGCTGGATGATGTGGAACTGGATGGTGTCCGTACTTGCTTTAGGTGCTACCTTAACGCTCTATGAAGGCTCACCCACCTTTCCCACAGCCAATCGTTTATTTCAATTAATTGATGATGAACACATCACGGTATTTGGCACCAGTGCCAAATTTATTTCCAGCATCGAAAAAGCAGAAGTTAAACCCCGTCTTGCGTGTTCACTGGCAAGCTTGCGCTGTATTCTTTCGACAGGATCGCCCTTGCTGCCTAAAAATTATGATTTCGTCTCCATGCATGTAAAGCCTGGCGTGCAGTTGAGTTCGATTTCAGGCGGGACTGATATTGTTTCTTGCTTTGCCCTGGGAAATCCCCTGCTGCCGGTTTATCGTGGCGAGTTGCAGTGCATTGGTTTAGGTATGAGTGTGAATGTATTCGATGAGGCAGGGCAACCGGTGCGCGAAGCGCGCGGCGAACTGGTTTGTACGAAACCATTTCCCTCCATGCCTGTTTGCTTTTGGAACGATGCAGATAAAAAGATGTATCGTCGCGCTTATTTCGAACGCTTCCCCGGTATTTGGGCGCATGGTGATTTTGCCGAAATCACAAAACACCACGGACTTATCATTTATGGGCGTTCCGATACGGTATTAAATCCTGGCGGCGTACGCATAGGGACTGCAGAAATTTACCGACAAGTGGAAAAAATTCCTGAAGTATTGGATAGTCTCGTCATAGGCCAGGATTGGCAAGATGACGTTCGCATCATCCTTTTCGTGAAATTAAAGGCGGGCATGACTTTGGATGAACATCTTAAGCAAACCATTGGTCAAACCATCCGTAATAATGCATCGCCAAGACATGTCCCAGCCAAAATTCTGCAAGTTACAGACATCCCGCGGACCATTAATGGCAAAATTGTAGAACTGGCGGTACGTCAAATCATCCATGGGCAAGCAATTAATAATTTGCAATCGATTGCAAATCCCGAAGCTTTGGATGATTTTAAAGACCGGGAAGAATTATTGTTCTGACATTAGATATGCTGCATCCTGCTCCCATGCATGGTGTTGATAACTTAACCTGCAGGAAAAAACAAGGATGCAAGCGCTCAGGACCTATCATTATTACTTTTGTTTATGAAATTTTGCGGTATAATCTCAATGCGCCGATTTGAACTCTCAGCTTGCGGGCGCTCAACGAACTGTTGAAAATCGGCTAAAGCGGGCATCCAGCATTTACCCCCTTCAGTCTCCCGCCTGCTGCATTAGCTTGGAATAAAATGATAGAATTATCTGCTTTATCAAAATCCTACGCAGGCCATAAGGTCTTGCATGACATTGATTTATTCATTCAGGAAAATGAAATTTTTGGCATCATCGGCAAAAGCGGTGCCGGAAAATCAACGTTATTGCGCTGCCTTAACTTGCTGGAGCGTCCTGATTGCGGGCAAGTCATTATCGATGGAGAAAATTTAATTGAGTTAAATAGCGACGGACTCCGGCGCGCGCGCCATAAAATGGCGATGATTTTTCAACAATTCAATTTGCTCAATTCGAAAACCGTATACGACAATATTGCTTTACCCATGCGCATTCAAGGCTTATCGGAAGACAAGATAAAAATAAAAATCGATGAACTTCTACCTTTGGTGGAATTAACCAACAAAGTACAAGCCTATCCAAGCCAGTTGAGCGGAGGGCAAAAACAACGCGTAGCAATCGCTCGGGCTCTTAGCTGTTCCCCTAAGATTCTCCTTTGCGACGAAGCAACCTCGGCGCTTGATCCTGAAACAACCGATGCCATCTTGGCCCTCTTGAAAAAAATTAACCGCCTTTATGGGATTACCATCGTTCTCATTACACATGAAATGGATGTGGTGAAACGCATTTGTCATCGCCTGGCGGTAATGGAAGCGGGTAAAATCATTGAAACCACAGCCATTGCCGATGTTTTTAAACAAAAAAACAGCATCGCACGCACCATGCTTTATAAGGAATTGAGCCCGGAATTACCGATCTGCCTTAGCAGTCACTTAACCGAGGTAGCCAATCATAAGCCTTTGGTGCGTTTATTTTTTGAAGGCGAAGGAGCAACCGTTCCTTTCATCAGCCAAACCAGCCGCGAATTGCATCTGGATATTAATATTTTACTCGCGAATATTGACCGCTATGATACAGTCACTTGCGGTGTACTCATCGCAGAATTATCAGCGGATGCAACATTGCTGCAAACATTCAGCAAACGTTGTGAACAATTTGGCCTAACTGTGGAGGTTTTAGGGTATGTCGCCGACCATGCTTTATGATTTTTTAACTGCCACAGGCGAAACGATTTACATGGTTGCACTCAGCACTCTGTTGGCTGTGCTATTGGGTTTACCATTAGGTACTTTGTTGTTTACTGCGGAAAAAATAAAACCTAATCCCTGGATTAGCCGTTTAATTGCAGGAGTTATTAACATTAGCCGCTCCATCCCCTTCATCATTTTGCTGGTGGCGCTCATTCCTTTTACCCGTTTACTTGTAGGGACTTCCATAGGCTTACACGCTGCCATAGTTCCTCTAACTTTGGGCGCCACGCCTTTTTTTGCGCGGTTGGTGGATAATATATATCAAAGTTTGCCTGCAGGTTTAATTGAGACCGGCCATGCCATGGGTGCCAGTACCCTGCAAATGATTCGCTTCATCTTGTTGCCCGAAGCAATTCCTGCCTTGATTCATGCAACGACAGTAACGGCGATTACCTTGGTCAATTATTCAGCCATGGCGGGCACAGTAGGTGGCGGTGGTCTAGGGGATTTAGCCATCCGCTATGGTTATCAACGCTTTGATGTGATGGTCATGCTGGCAACCGTTGCGATTTTAGTTGTCTTGGTGCAACTGTTGCAAATGGGAGGCGATCGTTTGGCTCGCCGTTTCTCTCATCATTAAGAGGCTGCAATTACTTACTAGGAGATGTACATGCGCATTGTTTGTGTTTTTTCTTTGTTGCTGGCATTGGTTGCCTGCAGTAAACCCTCACCCAATACGTTAACCATCGGGACGATTTCCGGACCTGAGACTGAGCTGGTCGAAGTAGCACAAGAAGTAGGCAAAAACCGCTACGATTTAAATATAAAAATCATTGAATTTAATGATTATAATTTGCCAAACGAAGCCTTACAGGATGGCAGTTTAGATGCCAATGTCTATCAACATCTCCCCTACCTGCAAGCAGCCAGTAAAGCGCACGGTTATCATCTTAAAGTGATTGGAAAAACGTTTATTTACCCCACGGGGATTTATTCTAAAAAGTTCAAATCATTGGCAGAATTGCCAGAGCACGCCTTAATCGCCTTGCCCAATGATCCTAGCAATGAAGCGCGCGCCCTTTTGCTATTGCAAAAAGCAGGATTGATTACTTTACATGAAAAACAAAATGCTACCATCCAGGATATTGCTGCGAACCCCAAAAGATTGCGTTTTAAAGAATTAGATGCCGCGCAGCTTCCCCGCGTCTTACCTGATGTGGACGCAGCCATCATTAACACAACATTTGCCATTCCGGCAGGGCTTAGTCCAAAACAGGACGCCCTTTTTATTGAAAATAAAGATTCACCCTACGCAAACCTCATTGTAGTCCGCAGTAACAGCACGAAAAACCCGCAATTGGAATTATTTGTTAAAGCCTTAAATTCCCCGGAAGTGGAGAAAAAAGCGCAGGAATTGTTCGGCGACGCTGCTATACCAGCCTGGAAATAGCATAAAGCCTGCGGACTTTGCCGTTCCTAAGGCTGCCCCTCGCGGGGCAGCTTTGAGGAATTGTTTGCAAATGAAGCTGATGCTTTTGCATGCTTCAAGTCCGACTAAAAAGATACGTTGTAAGATGTAGTAACGGGTTTTTAAAAGCTCCAATGCAAGCATTGTAAAAAATTTACTCGATATGTTTTAAACACAATCCCTTAATTATTGCTTAATGATTTTAATGTTATACTTTAGTTAGTCGTAATCATTAGGTACGTATTATGCTTCCAATCATTCTTGGCGCTGGTGCCTTTGTTCTTGGGTATGCTGGTAAAGAAGCCGCTACACGTTTGTTTAATTCCGGTGTGGCATCTTTGAAAGAAAAAATAGCAGGCCCCCCTCCAGGATTAACCCCTGAAGATGAGAAAAAATACCTTAAAGAATACGCCGACAGCATGGATATAGGCGAAAATCCAATTAACAAGGAAGCCTTCAATAATTACGCACAAAACCGCATCAAGGATTTTTCAGGTTTTTCAATGCTTAAAACTGAAGACGGCAAAACCTTCGAGGAAAGACTGAAACAAGCTCCTAATGCAGAAGCAGAGGCCGAAGAAGATTCTGCTGAAGCTATAGCAGGATTTAAACAGTCTTTGCAGGAAGCATTAAAATTTGATGAAAAAACCACACAAGCCCAGGAAAAGTTTAATCAAGAATTGGAATCCATTAATCAATTTATTATGGATCCTGACAGTGCCTATAATCCCGATGGCCTGGTTTCTTATCTGCATACAGTTAAAAACGATGCACGCAGGGCTATTGAAAATGAAATGCAAGCCCAGGTCGATAAACTAAGCAAACAATTTGATTCAGAGGAATTTCGCACGCAATTAACTACGAGTTTGAAAATAAACGAGAGCGAGATTCCGCAAATTAAGGAACAAATGCTCAGTGCTTTGCAAGATTCCAATAAAAAACAATTGGAAAAATTCGATGAGGAAATGAAAAAACCAATTGATGACTTGCACATTGCAGCGCAAAAAAGACGCGATGAAATTACTTTTATAGCTGCCCTTTACGATAAAAATAAGATTATGCAAAAAGAAATTGATCGCATAATTGAAGAGAAAAGGAAAAAGGGTACGCCAGAAGAAGAACAAGGCATCACCATTGCAGTAGACGGCGATAAAAAATCTGCCTTGCTAAAAGGTATTAAACTAACTGATCTTAAAACTTTCCAGACAGTAACAGGACTACCCATCCAAAAACAAGATGATGGCTTTGCCATACAATTGCCAAACCGCATCATAAGCCCGTTTTACTATGGTGGTTGGAATAGCAAATCCCAAGCCGATATGGTATCGCTTGTGCAAGCCGCCAAAATTTCCGGGTATAATGTAAAATGGGTCATTTCTCATAAGGAAGAAAAACATGCCATTGAATTGGCACAACGTATGTATGCTGCGTGCCGTGAAGCGGGCACCGACCCAAAGCAAATGAAAGTAAACGGAAAGGATATGAGCATCGATGAAATTTTCAAGAATTCACCCTCTAAGCTGCAAGCCATCCAATCCAAAGCTGAAACTTATGCCAAGGCCCGGCATGAAATCAGCGAAAGCGTGGATCCTAAACTTAAATGTCAGGAATTTAAAAAATCGTTCGAAGAATATAAGACAAAACAAGCGGCACAACAAATTTCCGAGGAGCAACCTCCCGCTCCGACTATCTAATAAATAAAGAGCAAGGACGCTTTAGGCTCTGTTTCTCAAGCATGAATTCTGGTATGTTATCGATGGGTGGAAACCCGTACCAGGATAATAGGCTGCACAAGGAGAACAAGCCATGTCTGCTCCCTCTTTTGATGAATATGAAACAAGCTTTGATAAACTCATTGATTCTGATGAAAACCCTACCAGCTTAACAACAAAAGGACAAAGGCGAAGACGCATCGAAGAACTTGAAGACCATAAACGTTTGCTTAAAGAAATAGAAGAAGATTTTTAATCCTATTATTAGTTGAATTAGTAGCAAGCCCGCTCCCTTGGAGCGGCATCATGAAGTTTTCTTCCCTGCCGCTTTTTTATTCGTTAAATAAACATCAAAACGTACCGTTTTTCCATCAAAACTGAGATCTGGCGGCATTAGCGGTTCCAAACGGTGCGGCCATTTCACTACGACACGCTCGCGTGCACGCGGTAATGCTGTTTGCAGCAATGCCAACGCATCTTCGTCTGCCCCGAGTATTTGCTGTAAAGCTTGCATTTCTTTTTTTACCAAAGCAGATTTTTCCCGTACTGGATGCATGGGATCAATATAAATTACATCCGGATAGGCATTGGGTGATAATTCCTGCAAATAGCATTTGGCATCCAAAGATTGCAATGATAATGAATGGCGCAATCGAGATTCAGGCGGGATCCGTTGCAAGGCATCGGCAAGCAGTGCTGCCATGACGGGGTCGCGCTCTATCAGCAATACCTGAGCGCCAAAACTTGCAAGTATGGCAGCATCTCGACCCCACCCGCCTGTAGCGTCGAGAATACGTTTACCTGGAAAAGGCTTGCATGCTTTTACCAATCCTTGTTTCTTTCCAGCATCTCGCCTCCTCTGCAAGGTTTTAACAGAAAAATCAGCAAACAATGGCGAGAAACCAGTAAGCAGTAATACAAGCTTGTCTTCAGTTAGACATAATTGCGGAAATAATGCATTGTCCAACGCAAGTTGTAATTTATCCGCCAAAATTCCAGCTTCTTCTTTTAAAGAAGCATTTGCATAACCTACTGCAACGGCATTACTCATGCTTGCGGCAGCAAGGAAATATCAGCCACGCCCTGCAATAATAATCTTAGTCTACCAAGCAGTGCCAGGCGATTCTTTTTTATTGCCTCATTGTCTACCATCACCATGACTTGATCAAAAAAAGCGTCTACAGGTTCACGCAAACTGGCCAATTGGTTCAAAATAGCCTTGTAATCCCCCTCTGTGTAAAGGGAAAACACAAGATTTTCCATCTTTTGTAAAGAATTAAACAAATTTTGCTCTGCACTTTCCGTAAATAGATTCGGGTCCAAGGTTATCTCTGCGTTGGGTGAAGATTGTTGCAAAATATTATTCACCCGTTTACAAGCTGCCGACAGGCTAGCTGCTTCTGGCAAGAGGATAAAATCCAACAGGGCTTTTATCCTCTTGTCGGCATCATAAAGCCAATCGTCCTGCTCTGCCCGTACTGCTTGCACCAATTCTGCCGGTATTCCTTGCCCTTGATAAAAAGACTGCATACGTTCCAAAATAAACAAACGTAGCTCTGCTAATATGTCATGCGCCTTTACTGACTCCTCATACCCATTGGCTGCTTCTTCTAAAAGCGTGGATAAATTTAACGCAGCAGGGGTTGCCACTAACAAACGCACTACAGCCAATGCATGGCGGCGCAATTTGAAGGGATCTTTCATGCCTGTGGGCTTTTGCCCAATTGCAAAAATACCAACCAATGTATCGATGCGATCCGCCAAGGATAAAGCGAGGCCTAAAGTTGATGCCGGCAATATATCGCCTGCAAAACGCGGCATATATTGCTCATTAATGGCTTGCGCAACTGCTTCATCTTCCCCGTCATGGTGCGCGTAGTAATAACCCATTAGCCCCTGCAGCTCAGGAAATTCTCCCACCATCCCGGACATCAAGTCGCATTTGCTAAGTTCTGCTGCGCGCAAAGCCTGGGTATGCTTAAGCTGTAATGGCTGTACGAGATAATCCATCAATCTTTGTATTCGCTGGGCTTTATCCTGTAAACTGCCTAAACGTGCTTGAAAAATAACATGTGCGGTTCTTTCCTGATAAGTATGTAGCGCTTGCTTCTTATCTTGCCGGTAAAAGAAGGCAGCATCGCTAAGCCGCGCGCGCATCACTTTTTCATTGCCCAAAATGACTTGTGCGGGCTGCTGGCTTTCAATATTACTGATGGTAATAAAGTGCGGTAATAATTTACCTTGAAGGTCGCGCAATGCGAAACATTTTTGATGGGATTGCATGGAGGCAATCAGCACTTCGGGCGGTACTTCCAAAAACTCTTCTGCAAAATTGGCTAATAAGGCTCGCGGCCATTCCACAATGGAAGTCACTTCATCAAGTAATGCATCTGGCATGACAGGCTGGGCACCAATGCTTTGTGCTAAATTTTCTACCTGATGCTTAATCATATTGCGTCTTTTCGCAAAATCTGCAATCACATATGCATCTTGCAGCAAGGCTTCATATAGGTCCGGCGAAGAAATAGTGATTGCCTGAGGATGGTGGAAACGATGTCCGAAACTTTGAGCGCCGGTTGTGATGCCAAGCAATCCGGTGGTAATCGCTTTATTTCCGAATAATAAAACCGCCCAATGCACAGGGCGTGCAAATTCAGCATCACCTGCTCCCCAACGCATTAATTTGGCAATAGGCAATGCCGCTACCGCCTGCCGGATCATATCCGGCAGCAAATCAGCAGTGTGCGCCCCTTCCTTTAATGTCTCATAAGCCCACCATTCTCCTTTATCGGTTTGCAGGCGGGTCAATTCTGCCACGCTGACGCCGCAAGATTTGGCAAAGCCTTGCAAAGCGGCACTGGGCTCACCTTTTTCATTGAGTGAATTTTGATAAGCCGGGCCCTTGCGGGAAATTTTTTGTGTCTGCTGCAAGGTTTCCACATCTTGAATGAAAACTGCCAAACGCCGCGGAGTAGCATATCGGGATACTTTGCCATGTTTAAGCTCGGCTTGTGCCAAACCAGTAATCAAATTATTAGCCAACGCATCTGCCAAAGGCCATACGGATGCAGACGGTAATTCTTCTGTTCCTAATTCAAATAATAAATTATTGGACATCTTATACACCTGTACCTTCGCAATCCAAGCTTCGGATCGCAACCAATATTATTTAGCGAGCATGGGGAAACCAAGCGCTTCACGTGCTTGATAATAGGCAAGAGCCACAGCTCTGGACAATTGCCGTACCCGTAAAATGTAGCGTTGCCGCTCAGTTACTGAAATAGCATGTCGTGCGTCTAACAAATTAAACGTATGCGAAGCTTTCATTACCATTTCGTAAGCCGGCAATGGCAGCTGCAAGGCGATTAATTTTTGCGCTTCTTCTTCATAATAATCAAATTGCTTGAATAAAGCAGGGACATTGGCATGTTCGAAATTATAGGCCGACATTTCCACTTCATTTTGATGAAATACATCCCCATACGTGACCATGCCCATGGCTGTTTCACTCCAAGGCATATCAAACATATTATCCACACCTAAAATAAACATGGCTAAACGTTCCAGGCCGTATGTCAATTCCCCGGTTACAGGCTTGCAAGTCAAACCGCCCACTTGCTGGAAATAGGTAAATTGTGACACTTCCATGCCATTTTGCCATACTTCCCAACCCAACCCCCAAGCACCAAGCGTAGGGGACTCCCAGTTATCTTCGACGAAACGAATATCATCGACTAAAGGATCAACCCCTAAAGCACGCAAGGAATCCAAATATTTTTCCTGGATGTCCAGGGGGGAAGGTTTTAGTACTACCTGAAATTGATAATAATGCTGTACTCGATTCGGATTTTCCCCGTAGCGACCGTCTGTAGGCCGGCGTGAAGGCTGCACATATGCTGCAAACCAAGGCTCAGGACCAATGGCTCGCAAGAAGGTTGCAGGATGAAATGTGCCTGCCCCTACTTCCATATCCAAAGGTTGCAAAATTACACAACCTTGAGCCGCCCAAAATTCTTGCAGAGTTAAAATAATATCCTGAAAAGTGCTCGGTTTTGTCATTTGTATCTCGGATTACAACAGAATTGGTTTAATAGTTGATGCGAACTATCACGAGGATTAGCGCCTGGGTCACTCTACCGCCAGGCGCGCTATATATCTATTAACCTTCAGCTTTTTTAATTAAGTCTTGTAACGTTTCTTCGCTGGCAGCCCCTGGAATGAAAGCAGGTTCGCTGTCCTTTTTGAATTGACCACCCGGGGTAGCCGCAATGATGAATGCAGGCGTTCCCATCAAGTGCATTTTTTCCGCCAATTCACGATTGGCATTCAAGGCATCCATCACCTGCTTGCTTTCCATGTCTTTTTTCAATTTTTCTAAGTCAAGCCCAACCGATTTGGCAGCATCCATAATGATGGTTTCATCCAAACGTTTGTTCAAATCTAACAGGGCATCATGCATTTGTTGGTATTTACCCTGCATGGCAGCCGCTAATGCAACTTGCGAAGCTAATTCAGAACTTTTACCAAAGATAGGAAATTCTTTGTAAATCACCCGTAAATTAGCATCTTTCTTAATGAGTGCACTGATAATAGGCTTCATTTTCTTGCAGTGGATGCATTGATAATCAAAAAACTCGACCAAGGTCACATTCCCTTTGGGATTGCCAGCAATAGCCAACTTTTCGTTGAACAATTGCTCGGCATTTTCAATAATGGCGCCTTTTGCTTGTTCTTGCATGCTTTGCTGTTGCTTTTGTTGCAAAGCTTGTGAAGCTTCTACCAATACTTCCGGATTATTGACTAAATAATCATGAATAATTTGTTCAATTTCTTTTTTTTGTTCGGCTGACATGGTTTCTGCAGCACTAACCGGTGATGCTATAACCGCGGCCAACGCTCCTGCTGTTAAAATGCTTGTTAATTTCACACCTTTCCCCTTTATCATATTTTTCATCACGAACCCTAGCACCAGCTTAAATGAAATTCAAGGTGCAATTTAGATTACTGCGCCGACAAGATGACGACGGCTTTAACGATTCCTGGTGTATCATTCTGCTCCGCATTGAATTGCTTTATGGTCAATGCGTATTTTTGATTCAATAACCATAACCAGTGAATAAAAACCGCGTACGGTACTCGTTCAAAACTCAATTGCACATCTCCATTAGCGGTTTGTTGCAATTGATGCGTATAAGATTTGACATCCGATGTGTTTAATTGATTGGCCACAGCAGTTAATAATTGCGTATTATTCAACCTTTCTGCCGGACGTCCTCCTGCCTTATGCTGCTGCCGCACTTGCTGCATCCAATTAAGGGTTTCCCGCTTTTCGGCTAGCTGTTGTTTTTTACTTTGTATGGCATTGACCAGCGGTGAGTACAATAATAAATAAAATAAATAAAAAATACATACCAAAAATCCAACGCCTAACAACCAGCGTTCACGCTCATTTAAGTTATTCCAATATGCCTTCACAAGTTTAACTCCAGGGTGGCTAATACTTCCTGCTCAGACGATGCGGCTTGGGTTTGTTTCACCGTTACCCCAGCTTGCTGCAATTTTTGCTGTAATTGCTCCAGCGCCGCAAAATTCTTGCTGGCCAAAGTGACCGTCAACGCTTGATTCTGGAAACGGAATTGCTGGATTTTAAATTCGTCCGGGTTAAATGCTTGCGTCAATTTGGCTAGTAACGGCCATAATGGGTTGTCATCCCCCGTTTTGGAATTCAGCAATTGGGTAATGCGAAATTTTGGACTAATCACTTGCCGTGCTTCCGGAAAAAATTGCTTGTAAATTACTGCAATTTGTTCGTCCAATTTGCGATTTTCCTTACTCAAAAAATACAAATTGAAAATATTCATTACTAACCAGACCACTAACCAAGTTCCTGCCAAACCGGCGCCAACCGCATACCAATAACGGTTATTATATTGTGCGGAGCGCAGTTGAAATTCTCCCTGACAAAAATTTAAAAATGGGACTTCATACAAGCGCTTGGCAATCCACAGCTGGGAGGAGCTATCCAGCTTATTTGCGGATGAATAGCCCAAATCGGGGCTATCGGAAAAAGAAAAGAGGTTTAACGACGCGGGTTTGTTCATTAGGTAGCGGCTTGCCAATGCAAAACTTAATGCCCCTTTAAAATGCTCCTCACGGATGAGCAAGCTGGTTTCGGAAATGCAAGCCTCATCGTCTTTCAATGCAAACCAGTCCAAGGTGATTGCATCGAAAGCTAGCCCAGCTTGCGCAAGCTTCGCCAATAGATTGTGTAAATAGTCTTTATCAATAACGCCGACCAGGTATCGGCCATTCTGATAGTGACGTCTGTCATAGGCAAAATGCAACGACACTACGTTTTGGGCCAATTGTTCTTCCAAGGCATAAGGAATGGCAGCCCGTGCCTTGCGCTCTAAAAGCCAGGGCAATTCCACCTCATACAAGCTGCTCACTTCAGCCGGCAAAATGACAAACGTCCTGGCATCTTTTTGCAGGCTTTTTATTTCAGAAAATGAACGGGTCTTAAGGGGGACATCCACATCCCCATCTTCTCCAAGCCGGAGGCTCAAGCAATTCTCGTCATCCATCCCCTGGATGAATAAAAAACAAGTGGCCACATTAATCCCTTATACTGCCTTGTTTGTTAAGTTAAATTCGTGGCAGAGCTGGCTTTGATAGCTGCCCACTGCCGCTGTAGCTGCTGCGATAACAAATAAACCACCAATGCATATTGCGGACTCGTATTGTAGCGCGTAATGACATAAAAATTGGGATAAGCCAGCCAAAATTCTTGCCCCTCCGGCGTTGTTAACTCAATGAGACCTACTTTGTGCGGATGATTTGCCGCTTGCACCACAGGTGTTATTCCCGCCGCAACAATACGTGAATAATCATACTCCGCCTTTCTGGCATTGCTCTGGATTTGCTTGTAGGAACTGCCGTTCACGATGGCAGGCTCAGCAACGCCCTCATTCATTTTCCAACCATGCTTATGGAAATAATTGGCAACGCTGCCTATGACATCTCGATCGTCATTCACTAAATCGCGCTTACCATTTCCGGTAAAATCCACAGCATAAAACCGATAGCTGCTCGGCATAAATTGCGGTTTACCGATAGCGCCTGCATAAGATCCTTTGTACTCTGTGACAGAAACTCTTTGTTCGCGACAAAGCAATAAGTATTCTTTCAACTCTTTGGTAAAAAATTCCGCACGTTTCGGGTAATAAAATGCCAAGGTGGACAAGGCATCCAGGACGCGATAATTCCCTTGCCGTTCACCATAAAGGGTTTCGACGCCGATAATGGCCACAATGATATGCGCAGGGACTCCAAATCGTTTCTGCGCTTTTTCTAGGGCAGCCTGGTTCATCCGCCAAAATTCAATTCCTTTTTGCACGCGCTCTTCTGTCAAAAACAAGGCTTTATATACATCCCAAGTCTTTTTCTCAAAGGGCTTATTCATCGATTCAATGATTTGGGGCTGATATTGCGCTTCCCTTAAAATAGCTAAAAGTTGCCGTTTATCGAAGCCGTGATGACGTACCATGTCGCTTACAAATCGTTGCACGTCTTTACGTTTGAGCAAAGATTCATCTGCATGAGCAATAGAGCAGCACATTAGAAAAAACATTAAAACAAGTTTACCCATATTTCGCATGAATTATCCTCTCAAAAAACCTGGACTTGATCATCCATGGATTCGCCATATTTTGCAATCTTCACCTGTCTTAAATTCAGCACAAACCGCTGCCTTGCTCACTCGGGCCGTGCCATCCACATAGTGGCGTAGAACCTGGGCGCTTTCTTTGTCACTGGCAATAATTGCAGCAAAGCCTCGGCAAATATCCTTATCCTCTTTCTGGATACCAATAATTACGTTAAAATAGCCCAATTTACCAGCAGGTTTTTCAGTTGAGCGACTTAACGCGTATTCGTAACTTTTCTATTATTGCCCATATCGATCATGGCAAATCGACTCTGGCTGACCGGTTTATCCAATTATGCGGCGGCTTGTCCGATCGGGAAATGGCCGACCAAGTCTTGGATTCTATGGATATCGAGCGTGAACGCGGCATTACCATCAAAGCCCAAAGCGTTTCGTTAAATTATAAATCCCGTGACGGCAAAACTTATCTTCTCAATTTTATTGACACTCCAGGACACGTGGATTTCAGTTATGAAGTATCGCGCTCCCTGGCTGCTTGTGAAGGGGCTATACTGGTTGTGGATGCGGCACAGGGCGTAGAAGCACAAACCGTTGCCGTGTGTTACACCGCCATTGACCAGGGCCTTGAAGTTCTTCCCGTGCTGAACAAAATTGATTTGCCGCAAGCAGAGCCTGAGCGCGTAATCACGGAAATTGAAGACATCATCGGTCTTGAAGCTCATGATGCCATTCGCGTGAGCGCCAAAAGCGGTTTGGGTGTCGAGGACGTACTGGAAGCACTAGTCAACCGCATACCAGCACCCCAAGGCGAAATTGCAGCTCCCTTACAAGCGTTAATCATAGATTCCTGGTTCGACAGTTATTTAGGCGTCATCTCTTTGGTACGCATCGTAAACGGCTCGTTGCGCAAAGGCGATAAATTGCGGGTTATGTCTACCGGCCGGGCATATGAAGTGGATCAAGTGGGTATATTTACACCTAAGCGCACAGCGACAGACGCATTGCAAGCCGGGGAAGTCGGCTATGTCGTTGCTGGCATTAAAGACATTCATGGTGCGCCTGTAGGCGATACGCTGACTTTGGAAAAAAATCAAGCGGAAAAACCATTACCCGGTTTCCAGAAAGTAAAGCCGCAAGTGTATGCCGGTCTTTTCCCCATCAGTTCAGACGATTTTGAAGCCTTCCGTGAAGCCTTGGCGAAATTAAGCCTAAACGATGCTTCTCTTTTTTATGAGCCTGAATCTTCCGACGCACTTGGCTTTGGCTTCCGCTGCGGTTTTCTTGGCATGCTGCATATGGAAATCATCCAGGAGCGTTTAGAGCGTGAGTATAATTTGGAGTTGATTTCAACGGCTCCTACCGTTATTTATCAAGTTATCACCACCAAAGGTGAAACCTTGATGATGGACAACCCATCACGGCTGCCACCTTCCCCGCAAATTAAGCAAATGCTTGAACCCATTGTGCGCGCCAATATATTAGTACCACAAGATTATCTTGGGCAAATCATTTCCTTATGCGTTGAAAGACGCGGCGTACAAGTGAATATGACATACAGCGGCCGGCAGGTTTCGGTAACTTACGATTTACCGATGAGTGAAGTGGTTTCAGATTTCTTTGACCGCTTAAAATCCGTAAGCCGAGGTTATGCTTCCTTGGATTATAACTTCTTACGCTTCCAGGAAGCGGATTTGGTAAAAATGGATATTCTTATCAACAGCGAAAAAGTGGATGCGCTTGCGGTAATCGTGCATCGTGCCACCGCCCACAGCCGTGGAAAAGCGCTGGTCGATAAAATGCGCGAATTAATCCCCCGGCAAATGTTTGATGTGGCCATCCAAGCAGCCTTGGGCAGCCATATCATTGCCCGCCAAACAGTAAAAGCATTACGTAAAAACGTAACCGCAAAATGCTACGGCGGCGACATAACGCGCAAACGAAAATTATTAGAAAAACAAAAAGCTGGTAAAAAACGTATGAAACAAGTGGGGCATGTAGAAATTCCCCAAGAAGCATTCATGGCTGTTTTTCAAACCGATAGGAAAAAATAACTTTAGAGGTAATTCTGCATGAATTTTGCTTTAATGTTGGTCATCTTAACCCTGCTAAGCGGGGTTATTTATTTACTGGATGTGTTATTTTGGGCAAAAAAACGCAAGCCTGGCAAACAAGCCTCACGCATTGTAGAGTATTCGCGCTCGTTTTTCCCAGTATTTTTAATTGTTTTACTGTTGCGTTCTTTTTTGGTGGAACCTTTCCGCATCCCATCCGGCTCCCTGGAACCTACTTTACTGGTTGGCGATTTCGTAGCCGTAAATAAATTTGCCTACGGGTTGCGCTTGCCCGTTTGGGAAAAGAAAGCCATTTCCATCGCAAACCCCAAACGTGGTGAAATAGCCGTGTTCCGTTGGCCGCCTGATCCATCCTATGATTACATTAAACGAGTCATTGGCGTGCCCGGTGATAAGATTGAATATCGCAACAAAGTACTGACCATCAATGGCCAGGAAGTCAAACAAGCATTTGTTGAATACACAACGGATGAAAGCTCAGGAAAAGCCGTAGCAAAATATAGAGAAAACCTAAACGGCATCGAACACGATATTTTTATCCGACCGGACATAAAAGCTACCGATTTTGCCGTGGAAGTGCCTGCTGGTCATTACTTTATGATGGGTGATAACCGTGATGACAGCGCGGATAGCCGTTTTTGGGGATTCGTTGCTGATGAATATTTGCGCGGGAAAGCATTCATTGTGTGGATGAGCTGGAATGGTAAGAAAGACACCGTCCGCTGGTCGAAAATAGGAAACCTGATTCATTAATATTAAGTTTAAACCTTACACATCACCAGGAAGGTATTATGCATACGCAAAAAGGAATGACTGTAATCGGCATGTTATTGACCGCAGCGGTAATCGTTATTTTGGGGATACTCGTTATGCGGGTTATTCCAGTATACATAGAAAATTATACGATAACCCGTTCCATCGATGCGCTAAAAAAAATACCAGCCGAGGATTTCTCAGCAGATCCATCAGCCAACGCGCAACTTTTAAAAAGTAAACTTATGAACCAATTGTATGTAAATGGGGTAGAAATACCGGAAAACCAAATTCAGGTTATTCCAGGGAATGGTGGAAATTTTACGGTTAAAATTAAATATCAAGTGATAAAACCCGTGGTGAGTAACGCCAGCCTTCTATTTAATTTTGATGTATCTAAAGAGGTGAACATTGGCAAATAATAATTTACCGCGTTTCATGAGGCGCCTGAACTATACCTTTAACAACCAGGCCTATCTAATTCAAGCCTTGACTCATTGCAGCGCCGGCATGATCAATAATGAACGTTTGGAATTTCTGGGTGATTCAATATTGAGTTTTGTTATTGCCAATTCCTTATTTGAAAAATTTCCGGACCAAAGTGAAGGCCAACTCAGCCGTTTGCGCGCCCATTTGGTAAAAGGAGAAATGCTGGCACAAATCGCTCTGGAACTACAGCTTGGAGATTATTTGTACCTAGGACAAGGCGAATTAAAAAGTGGTGGTTTTCGGCGTGCTTCCATTTTAGCCGATGCTCTGGAAGCTGTATTTGCAGCTGTTTTTCTTGATGGCGGCCTTGACGCTTGCCAGCAAGTGATTTTAAAGCTGTATGAATCACGGCTTAACGACAAAAATCTGGATAATAATTTGAAAGATGCCAAAACTCAGCTGCAGGAATTTTTGCAAGCGGAAAAGTATCCCCTCCCCGAATACACACTGACAAAAATTGATGGCGAAGAACACGATCAAATATTTTATGTAACGTGTGAAGTTGCAAAGCTTAAGCTAAAAACCCAAGGACATGGAGCCAACAGACGCAAAGCAGAGCAGCAGGCGGCAAAACAATTATTGCAGCAATTAAAACCCACCAGGCAACGTCCCTGAAGTTTTCTCATAGCTTTCCCAGGCTGAATCTGAGCAGGGATTTTTCAAATTAATCGCTCTTCGCTCTCCCGAGAAACCACCATTACTTTCAAAGGCTAATAGCGGGAAGAGGTAGAACGAGGCGAGATTAAAAATCTGTGCCCAATCCTTGATTAGGCAACGTCCCTAAAGTTTTTTAGACAAGATTTCATCTTAAATTGAGCACAAATTTTTCTATTTCACTTCGATCTACCCCCTCTCCCGCGATAGGAGCTTTGATAGTATGATGATGCCC
>NZ_RZGS01000029.1 GCF_003989745.1 Legionella septentrionalis | reverse complement strand
TTTAAAGCATTGGAGGGTAAGGAGCGTGTCCGCGTGGTTTGTATTGATTTAAGCAGTAGCTATCGTGCTTTAGTCAAACGCTTTTTCCCTCATGCCAAAATTGTGGCTGATAGATTTCATGTTATACGGTTAATTAACCAACTTAGTATGCAAACCTTTCATCAGATTGACCCTGCCATGAAGTATCAAAGAGGTACCCTCATGGCCTTGAAAACCAAGCCCGAAAATCTATCACCATTGCGCTTAAACAAACGTAATCGCTATTTGGAACAGCAGCCCGCCATTGCTGCCATTTATGATTTTAAACAACAACTGCATCAACTATTAACCAAGAAGCATTGTACGGCTAAAGAGTGCAAGCGTTTGCTACCACAATTCTTGGAAATGGTGAAAGAACTAAGGCAGAGCCCCTTTCAATCACTTAAAACATTAGGTAATACATTATTTAAATGGAGAGAAGAAGTCGTTAGAATGCTTCGCTTTACGAAGAACAATGGAATAACTGAAGGGTTTCATCGGAAGATGAAATTGATTCAGAGAAGAGCTTACGGATTTAGAAATTTTGAAAATTATAGGTTGAGAGTTAGAGTGCTGTGCGGATAAGTGAAGTGCCCCCGGATTTGGGGAAGACCCAAGAATTGGCATTGATGATATTTTTTGGACTAGAGCACTTCTGGGCCATGCACATCAGTGTACTGGCCTATGCTATGAAGTGATTGTCATGCTTGACTTAAAAGTGGCGCGCCCGGAAGGATTCGAACCTCCGACCCCCTGGTTCGTAGCCAGATACTCTATCCAACTGAGCTACGGGCGCGTTTTTCTTGGCGGAGAGAGAGGGATTCGAACCCTCGATGGGATTTTGTCCCATACTCCCTTAGCAGGGGAGCGCCTTCGACCACTCGGCCATCTCTCCGTTCAATGGTGACGAAGTATAGCAGGTATTAACTTGCCGTCAACACCGAATTGAAATTTAGATGAATTTTATGAATATTACTAACCGTTTTTTAGTTTCCAAAACCATGCGATTGCTGCTATCTTTAGTTGGCACGAAAATGGCAGTTTTGCAGTAGGGACGTATCAGGAGGAGTAATGAAGCAGAAGTCAAATTTGAATGGAAGAGAGGTTTATGTCGTTGACGGCAATCGCACGCCTTTCTTGAAGGCAAAGGGTGTTGGCCCTTTTAGCGGATCAGATTTAGCAGTAGCGGCCGGCGTACCTTTATTAAATCGACAGCCTTTCTTGCCAACCGATTTAGATGAAGTCATCATTGGTTCGGCTATGCCTGGGCCAGATGAAGCGAATATTGCCCGGGTTGCTTCCTTAAGATTAGGCTGCGGTGAGAGAGTCCCGGCATTTACAGTAATGAGGAATTGTGCGTCTGGAATGCAAGCGCTGGATAATGCCGCCCTGCAAATTGCAAGCGGGCGTAGTGATTTAATATTGGCAGGCGGGACAGATGCCATGAGCCACGCTCCCTTACTGTTTAATCAAAAAATGGCTGCATGGCTTGCACAATGGTATTCAGCTAAAAATGTGCAGCAGCGCTTGGGTTTGATTACCCGATTTCGCCCTTCCTACCTGGCTCCTGTTATCGCCCTGTTGCGTGGGCTAACGGATCCCATTGTTGGTCTTAATATGGGACAAACTGCAGAAAAACTAGCTTATCGCTTCAATATCACTCGCGAACAAATGGATCAGTTTGCCTATGAAAGCCATATGCGTTTGTCGCATGCTTATGCAGAAGGCCGTATGACTGAAGTTACTCCCATGATTGATCCTGCTGGTAAATTATATTTGCAAGACAATGGCATACGTGCCGATTCCAGTGTCGAGAAGCTGGCTACATTAAAACCATTTTTTGATAAGTACGGGATGGTGACTGCTGGGAATAGTTCGCAGGTTACCGATGGCGCATGTTTATTACTGCTTGCAAGCGCTGAAGCGGTTAAAAAGTTCAATTTGCCGGTGTTGGGACGCATAGTCGATTCCCAATGGGCTGCCTTGGATCCTGCACAAATGGGGCTTGGTCCTGTGCATGCAGCCACTCCCATCATGCAGCGGCATAATTTACAGCCGAATGATTTTGACTGTTGGGAAATCAATGAAGCGTTTGCCGCACAGGTATTGGCTTGTCTGGCCGCTTGGGATGATGAGGAATATTGCCGCACGCAGCTGGGATTAAAAGACGTCATGGGCTCGCCTTCCCTAGATCGTTTAAATAAAGACGGTGGAGCAATCGCTGCCGGCCATCCAATTGGAGCCAGTGGCGCGCGCATTGTTTTGCATGTGTTAAAAAATTTAGAGCAGCATAATGGGAAACGTGGCATGGCTGCCATTTGCATTGGCGGGGGGCAGGGCGGAGCTATGTATCTGGAGCGGGTGACTGAGGTGATAGGACATGAATAATTATAAACATTGGGAAGTATCTCATGATGATGATCACATTGTCTGGTTGGGACTGGATCGAAAAGATACGACGGTAAATAGTTTAAATGATGAAGTATTGGACGAACTCAATGGTTTGCTGCAAGAACTCGCTCAAACAAATATTACTAAAGGCTTGATCATCTATTCAGCAAAGAAAAAGGGCTTTATTGCCGGCGCCGATGTGAATGAATTTTCAAAATTCAGTGATCCGGGCCGTGCAGTGGATTTTTTGCGAAAGGGTCAGGCTGTTTTTTCCCGTATCGAAGCCCTGCCATTCCCTACCATTGCTATGATTGACGGTTTTTGCATGGGGGGAGGGCTTGAATTGGCATTGGCTTGCGATTATCGCATTGCAACGGATGATAGGGATACGCGGTTGGGATTGCCAGAAGTATTGTTGGGTATTCACCCCGGCTGGGGCGGTACAGTGCGTCTACCCAAATTAATTGGCGGCTTTCATGCATTGTCGCAAGTCATATTACCCGGCGCTTCGCTTTCGGCTACCAGTGCCAAAGCGTTGGGGCTTGTGGATGATGTGGTGCCGCTTCGCCAATTAAAACGTGCAGCCATTCATTTTATTAATAAGAAGCCCCGTAAGCACAAACCCAGTTTTTGGCAATCTTTAAGCAATTATTCTTGGGCTCGCATGCTCCTGGCCAAAGTTTTCAGGCGTCAATTGGCTAAAAAGGTAAGGAAAGAACATTATCCTGCTCCTTATGCTGTAGTGGATTTATGGGAGAAGGAAGGTGGGTTTGACGATCGGGCATACCTGAAAGAAGCGGATTCTGTAGAGCAATTGATCACGAAAAATGACACTGCTACGAACCTGATTCGTGTGTTCCAATTACGTGAACGCATGAAAGGCTTTGCCAAAAACAATGATTTTCATGCCCGTTATGTCCATGTCATAGGGGCTGGCGTAATGGGTGGGGACATTGCTGCCTGGTGTGCTTTGCGTGGTTTGCGCGTAACATTACAAGACCGATCATTTGAGCAGCTGGCACCGGCGATTGCGCGGGCTCATGCTTTATTTAAGAAGAAACTGCGCAAGCCCAGACTTATTCAAGCAGCCATGGATCGCCTGATACCTGATCCGGATGGATTTGGCATATCACGTGCTGATGTCATCATTGAAGCGGTGTTTGAAAATTTGAATGTGAAACAACAAATTTTTAAGCAAATAGAAAAACAAGCCAAGCCTGAAGCAATTATTGCTACGAATACTTCGAGCATTCCCTTGGATGAAATCAGTGCAGTGATGGAAAATCCGCAGCGGTTGGTAGGAATTCACTTTTTCAACCCGGTTGCAAAAATGGAATTAGTAGAAATAGTCAGTGGCTTGAACACTGCAGAATTGGTACAAAAACAAGCGTGCACATTTGTCGGCCAAATTGGGCGCCTGCCTTTACCGGTTAAATCGAGCCCCGGGTTTTTAGTAAACAGAGTCCTGATGCCTTATTTAATGGAGTGCGTGCAGTTATTGGATGAGGGTTACCGTGCGGAAGTCATTGACGAGGCGGCGAAATCATTTGGCATGGTTATGGGGCCTGTGGAATTGGCTGATACGGTTGGTATGGATGTGTGCCTTGCCGTCGCAGAAAACCTGACTGCGCATTTTGGAGGAACCGTTCCGCAAAAATTGCGCGACATGGTGCAAGCTGGTAAGCTGGGCCGGAAATCCGGTGAAGGGTTTTACCGTTATAAAAATGGAAAACCCGTTAAGCAGAAAATAAGCCAGTCCAGCAGTAATCAAGAAATTGCCGATCGATTAATTTTACGCATGGTGAATGAAGCTGCTGCTTGCCTACGCGAGGGTGTAGTTGCCGATGCTGATTTATTAGACGGCGGTATGATTTTTGGTGCAGGTTTTGCTCCATTTCGCGGTGGGCCCATGCATTATGCAAAACAGTTTGGGCACGATAAACTCAATGAGTTGTTTGCTAAGCTCGAAACCCAGTACGGGGATCGTTTTAAGGTAGACGTTAATTTAAATTAATACTCTATCAGGATGGGCAATCAAAGAATTGCCCATCATTCCTGTTAAGCCCCTATGAATAATTTTAACTTCAAGAAATTGTTTACGAATCTTTGCTTTATGGTTTCCCTGCTGCATTGTAAAGCAATGTTTGCACTCACTTTTATAGTCCACGATAATGAAAACGCAGTCGGGGAGATAAAGTATGTTCGTGCGCAAGCTGGAGAAACCCTTGAGGAAATAGGATTGCAGCATGACATAGGTTATCATGAAATTGTGCGGGTAAATCCTAGGTTACTTCCCCACGCCCCCTTACAGGCAAATACTCGCATCATGATTCCCTCACGATTTGTTTTGCCTAAAATTTCCCGTCCGGCTCTGGTAATTAATTTGGCAGAGTTCAGGCTTTATTTTTTCCCGGCACAGGATAATGTTGTACTTACCTATCCAGTCGGCATAGGACGTAAAGGATGGAACACTCCTACTGGTTTAACCAAGATCATCGCCAAGGAACGTGCGCCTGCTTGGCGGCCTTCTTCCAAATTACGCGCAGAAAATGCTAAAAATGGTGTTTTACTCCCGGAAACATTTCCTCCTGGCTCTGCAAATCCCTTAGGGATGCATGTTTTACGCTTAGGTTGGCCTTCATACCTCATCCACGGCAGCAACAATCCGTATGCCATTGGAAAACGCAGTACTGCAGGTTGCATCCGCCTCCTTGCTGAAGACATGGAATATTTATTTAGCAAGGTGCCTGTAGGGACGCCGGTTAAGATAGTTAATATCCCTCGGCACAAAGCAGGATTTCAGCATAAACCGGATGCATGGGGCTGAGCTTTAGTAGACTCTTGTCACGTCTTGGACTCGCGCCTGAAGTTATGGCAAAGATAATGAAGAAAGTGAGTGATTAAGATAACAATTACAGAACCCAATAAATCGATCGGATAATGCCAGCCCAATAGGACACAGGAAAGTGACAAAAAGAAATTAATGGGTGCAAAAATATAAAATAAGATGCGCCACTCACGTAGCATATACAAGCAAAACCAAGCCCAAATGACATGAAAGGAAGGCAGCGCAATTAAGCCACCTTCCAGTGTTGATGGTTTTATATGGTGATGAATTTCCCAAAATTTCAAGCCAGTTGCTTGTTGGAATTGGTTAAAATATGGGCTTTTAAGGACGCTGGCTGGCGCTGTGGTAGGGAAGAAATAATAAAAAGTAAGGCCTATGATGGCGCTTGTTAACAAAAAAAAATAATATTCGCGAATTAGATGGTACCGCCCCGCAGCAATGATGATGAGCGGAAAAACAATCATTTGATCCAGTAAATTATAATAGAGAAAATTGAGCATGGCTTTAAAAGCAGGATGCGCACTTGTCCATGCCATCCATTCAACCAGGTTTATGCCCATCGAGGTTTCTAAAAATACAATGTACTCATCAATGGGGGGAAAGGGAGTATACTGAACTGCATTACTGGCAAACGTGAGTATTAAAATAACCAATAAGTAAAAAATGACTTCTTTAAGTTTTTTTAAGAGCCGTGTTAATCTGGTTGAATTCCCGAATTGTAAGGAAAGCCCGCTATAGACGAGTAATAAAGTTAGAAAAATAACAGGAGTATGAGGAGGGAAATAATTGTTGCCGGGGTAGCGGTAATAAAAGAAATTAACTCCCATCGCCAGCAGCGATAGAACCATGAGCAGGGCAGCCGCATACAAGGTGCATCGAGAACGTGTTATATGCATTAAAAAACATACCTACTTAAGAATTTGCACGCGTTTTATTTATTAAGTGTATTCTATAATCGCAGGTGGGACTATTCTACCGAAATTTCCCGTTGCTTTATGGCATGATAAATTTCTTCTCTGTGCACATTGATGGAGCGAGGTGCATTTACTCCAAATTTTATATTGCCATGTTCCTGCGTTTGAAAAGCAATAAGCTGTACAATTTCGCCGTCAATACAGATTATTAAGGGTTCTTCAAAAGGGATTGTGACAATACGCATACGAAAAAACCTCTTTATTTTTTAATATCTTATAACTTATTGATAACACAAATGCAAATGTAATTGTATTTTTTTCTTGCTTTTTCAGTTTTAAAAAGGGCTGATATCAGTAAATTATTGTCTTTTTTTGGTTCTATTAGAAATAAATTTGCTCTAATGTTATAATTTAATGAAAGAAAGATGACATTGAGGCCATATGCCAGACAAAGACTTAAAAGAGCGATTTAACAATTGGCGTCAGGCAAAAGCAGCAAGCGAAGAAACGGTATTTAACACAGTCGAGCTAATTGATGGTTATGTGACAAGCCATTCATTTCAAAACATGGTGAGCCTTACGGAAAAATCTTCCGTATTTATGGGAATTAATCAATATAAGGAACCTTTACGAGGGGCGGTTGCCTATGGTTTCCTGGAATTAGATAAACATGCAAATGCTTTTGCAGAAAGTAGCGAAGAACGGGCGATATTAAACAAGGTAAAAGATACTTTTACCCCACTCTATCAGAATTTAATTACCGACGGACCAAGATTAATTCCCATTCTGATTAAACAATGTAATGATTGGCTGGATAAATACGCCAATGTCAATGATGATAAAAAAGCGCTGAGATTGGAATTGTTCAAATCTCTTTTTGCGGTATTGAAATTTATAAAACTTTATATTGATTCTTTGCCGCGCTTAATCAAATGGTCTGCAGGTAAGGCGATTGATTTTAAGCAAATGGATACTTTGCTTGATCGGGTTCAAAAAATCCTGGCTGCTCAAGAACACTCGCCAAATAAGGAGCCTAAAGAGTTCATGCCGCAGGAAAGCGGTGAACAAGATGCTGGTACAAAGATCAGCATTGAAAAACAAGAATTATCAAGCCCAGAGGAAACTTTGCAGAAGCCCAAAGAGCAAGAAGTTCCTCCACTCAAGTTGTTGTCGGTTAAATTTCTCAGTCAAGACGAACTTAAAGAACAATCTACAGCGATATTAAAGCAACAAGACAAAACAATTTCGGCAAAAGCAGGCGAGATCATTACCCTGTTAAAACAAGAAAACGACAATCGAGCTAAAGTATTGGATAAGGCTAATGAGATAAAACGCCTTGAAGAAGAAAAATCCAATATCCAGCAATTTATTAATGCCTTAAAGAATCCGTCATCAGCAGATGAAAAATACCTGAGTTGGGTTAAAGAGTTTTCTGGAAAAAATGAAGAAATAGATAAACTTAATCAGTTTAAAGCAGAGTTAAACTCTCCAAAAAATATTTATTCATTGCTAAACGATAATGAAGAATATAGGAAAATCGCCGATTTAAAGAGAAATCAGCAATTGCATAATAAAATTATGCAGATTAAGCCAGCAGTTCAGCATGCACCCAATAATCCCTTAATCTCACCGTCGGAAACCGCTACGACATTTTGGGGAATTTTCACCGGGATTGCTAACACCCTTGATAAAACAATGAATCAATGTGAACAATTCGTTTTTGACGCTGCCCAGACAATTGTAAATGTTTTAGTGCAGCATGATCCTGTTGAAATTGAAAAACAGTGTAGGCGAGAGCTTCTGACGATTGTCAATCAAAAGCTAGAAGCCATAGCTTGTCAATATCAGCAAGGAATAGATTCACAATTGGCACAGGCCCAATCAATGCTTGGAGAAGCCCAACATGATGCAACAGAAGCATTGGAGCAATCCATCAAAGCCAATTCACTACAGATAAACGCCTTAAATTCCTTTAAAGAATTGGCAGAAAAAATTGAGCAAAATTCGGCAAGCCTGGCAAAGGTTAAAAATCTTGATACTGAGGTTAGCCTATTTATCCAAAAACATGATACATGGCTGCTGCGGTTGCAGACCCTTTTGGTTAAGTGGCTGCCTAAATTTTGGTCCGAGGAGGTCGGCGCTTTTTACAAAATAAAGGATTTTCAGCAGGAGCTTAAAAAAGCTGAACAAAATTATAGTGAATCCTTGGCAGAGTCTTTAAATAAGCTATCCGCTATTGAAAATGATGAAATAAAGCCCGCGATTGATGAAGTACTAAAAAATGCAAGTCAGGGAATTGATGTCAAGCCTCAGCAAATATATAAGAAAGAATCCAACATCACGTTTTTTGCCCGGGTTAGTACGCAAAGCAAAGATTTTGTAAACAGTTTAGAAAAAGAAAAAAGTAATGATCCTTCCGGATTTAAACCATCCAGTTGAATAGTCATCTCAATAAAATAAGCGAGCGCCTCTTTTAGTCTATTTTCTCCCCCTCATTTTGACCAAAAAAATTGCTCCTGTGTCTTAAATAGGTTATGATTGAGCGTTTTTTTAACCTTGTCTTACCGTTAATCCATAAGCGGAAGACTTTAATCCACAAGGAGAAATCATGAGACATTATGAAATTGTGTTTCTGGTACACCCTGATCAGAGCGAGCAAGTTCCAGCGATGATTGAGCGCTATGAGGGCATTATCAAGAAGCAGGAAGGCATTATTCATCGTAAGGAAGACTGGGGCCGAAGACAATTGGCATACACCATCAATGATGTTCATAAAGCCCACTACATTTTAATGAATATCGAGTGTAATCAAGCTGCACTAGACGAACTCAAAACTGCATTTAAGTTTAACGATGCCATATTAAGATATTTGGTAATCAAGCAAAAACATGCAGTTACCACCGAGTCTGTCATGATGAAAAAAGAAAAAGAAACACGTGCAGCCTAAGGGAGAATAATTTATGTCAGCCTATTTTCGTCGTAAAAAAATGAGTCGTTTTTCTGAAGATGTAAGCAATATTGATTATAAAGATATTGCCACGCTGAAGAACTACATTAGTGAAACCGGTAAAATTGTTCCCAGTCGCATTACTGGCGTGCAAACCCGCTTTCAACGGCAATTAGCTAAAGCAATAAAACACGCAAGATATATTGGTTTGTTGCCTTACTGCGATAGCCATAAATAATTAAAACTAAAATGATTCGGCTAAGTCGCTTAATACGTAATCAAGGGAAGTTTCTGCTAGAGAATTACTGGCATGCTTTGATAGCTGCAATCGCTCTTGCATTGCTTCCTTACACGGCTTGGTTATCCGTGGCTATAATAGCATTGATTACCTTAAGGCGCGGAGTGCGTGACGGCGGTTTTGTACTGATTGTTACCGTGCTTGCCTATTTTATTTCTTTAACTACGCTGTCTTATAAAAATGCTGCAATCAGTTCTTTGCTCACTTTTTTGCCTTGTTACCTGGGGGCTTGTGTCTTACGGTTAACGGCGAGCTGGCGCGCTGTTGCAGGTGCATTTTTTCTACAAGTATTTTTAGTGATGCTGCTTTTGCAAATCTGTGCACCAGATTTTATTCTGGCGCAATATCACTACATATACACAGCAATTAAGGAAATGCAAACAGAAAGCGTGCTTCTGGATTTCATTAATGATAACGACTTGAGTCCTTTGCTGCTTGCCAATTACTTATTAGGCGTGCAAGCTGTGGGGGTCTTGTTTTCAGCCGTTTTATCATTATTCCTGGCACGTTCTGTGCAATCTCAACTTTTTTATCCGGGTGGTTTTTCACAGGAAATATTAGGTTTTCGTGCGGAAAAAATAGGGCTTTTACTGCTGGCAGCCTTCTTATGGGCGGCCAGTCAGGGGAATGCTCTGGCTATGAATGTTTTGCCCGCATTGATTGTTTATTTTCTGGCTGCAGGGTTGAGTTTGGGATTTGCTTTGTTTGGCAGGAAACCAATAGGCGCTTTATTGCTAATTGTTCCTATTTTTTTGGTACCGTTGGTGATCGTGCCCGTGTTCGTTTTATTCGGATCATTGGATAGTTTGTTTAATGTCAGATTATATATATCAAATCAAGCAGATAAGAGAATATGAGAGGTTAGCGATGGAAGTAATTTTATTGGAGAAAGTTAGAAGTCTGGGTAATTTGGGCGATAAAGTTTCTGTAAAGCCCGGATATGGTAGAAATTACCTTATTCCCCAGAATAAGGCGGTATTTGCCACAGAAAAAAACATTGAAATGTTTAAAGAGCGCCGCGCTGAGTTGGAGAAAAAAGCCCAACAAGCTTTTGCCAATGCAGAGCAACGAGCTGCAAAATTAAACGATATCACTGTGGTAATTTCGGCTCAGGCAAGCGATGAAGGTAAGTTGTATGGTTCTGTAGGTGTGAATGAAATTAAAGACGCCTTAACAGAGCGATCCATTGAAGCCAGCAAACGTGAAATCGTTTTACCTGAAGGACCGCTGCATTCAGTAGGCGAATACGTTGTTGAAGTTCATTTGCACAGCGATGTCATTGCCAATTTAAAGATTGAAATTGTTGCTGCCAAGTAATAATGTATATGCCCGGTTATGCATTAAGCAGCAACCGGGTAATTTTTAGTAGACCTAGCGCTCCGGAACTCCACTGTAACGCAAAAGTTAACTGCAACTTTAGCATCCTTCATTGATGAAGGGGTAATATTACCTTAATCTAATTGTATCTTCCTTACTTTTTAACATACTCTATATACCAATTTCTACTATTTAGTAACTCCACATGGCAAAGGATTCTTTTTATAAATTAGAAACACTGGGTGGCGTTCTATTATTTGCAGCGGCCCTCATCGCAATAATAATAGCTAACTCTCCTTACCATCTAGCTTATAGCCATTTATTTGAGATTAAAGGAAGTATTGGAATTGGATCATTTCTTATAAAAAAACCGATGCTTCTATGGATTAATGATGGATTAATGGCTGTATATTTTCTGCTAATTGGGCTGGAAATAAAAAGAGAAATGCGCCGTGGTGTGTTAAGTCATAAAAAGAATTTGTTGGCTCCTATAATTGCTGCGCTTAGTGGCTTGCTCATTCCTGCATTAATATTTTACGGTTTTAATGCTCATAATCCGCTTTACCTAAAAGGCTGGGCTATCCCTACAGCAACTGATATTGCATTTACTCTAGGAATTTTGTCTTTATTAGGCTCTCGAACTCCGCTTTCTTTAAAAATTTTACTTACTGCCATTGCTATTTTCGATGATATAGCAGCGATTGTTATTATTGCTGTATTTTATACCCATCAATTATCCCTTACTGCTTGCATTTTTGCTTTATTATTTACCTTAATTTTAATTGGATTAAACTATTTTAAATGTCGACATCTTTCTTTATTCATGGTTGTGGGTGTGGTTCTATGGATTTCTGTTTTGAAATCAGGAGTCCATGCTACGCTTGCAGGTATAGTGATAGCCATGACTATACCTGATGAGGACAAAAACGGAATGCTGACACGCCTGGAGGAAGGTTTGCATCCCTGGATAGTGTTTTTAATTCTACCGGTATTTGCTTTTGCGAATGCAGGCGTCTCATTTATAGGGTTGCATGCCTCGATATTTGTCCATCCTATTGTTCTCGGTGTCGCTTTAGGATTATTTTTGGGCAAGCAAACGGGTATATTTTTATCATTAAGTTATTTTATGACGTTTAGAAAATTTCTTAAAACAGAACATATTACCTTACGACAAGTCTATGGCGTGTCTTTAATTTGTGGTGTTGGTTTTACTATGAGTTTGTTCATCGGTTCTTTAGCATACCAATACAATGATCTTAATTTGATGCCTATGGTAAAAATTGGAGTGGTTATTGGCTCATTGGCCTCGGGAATATTAGGGTTTTTAGTTTTAAAAAAAACGTTACACTAGTAGGCTAGATAACATCCTGGGTATCCTGACATTTTTAAGGGACAATAAATGCACTCAAAATTACTCAATTTTTTTTCAGAACTTCGTACCAGTTATTGGTATATTCCTTTACTCTTATCAATATTTTCCTTGCTTCTGTCCATGCTCACCTTACGACTTGATCGTCTATTTGTTTGGCATTGGCTAGAGTACATGGGTTGGTTTCATGCCAGCAACCCAGAGGGCGCCCGAGCTATATTATCTACTATAGCAAACTCAATGATTTCGGTAGCAGGTGTGAGTTTTTCAATGACCATAGTGGCTGTTGCCTTCGCAGGCAGTCAAGTGGGTCCCAGCTTACCACAAATTTTATGCGCGATAGAATCAATCAAATTACCTTAGGTATATTTATTGCCACATTCTTGTATTGTCTTTTTATTTTATTGGCATTATTTAATGCGAATAAAAATGGAATTATTGAGCTTAACGGAATATTTATTCCGCAAATATCTCTGCTAGTAGCAATTTTATTAAGCATAAGCAGCATCATTGTACTCATCTATTTTTTTCATCATATTCCCGAAAGTATTAATATGTCCAACGTTATAGCTCGAGTAGGAGGGGAATTAAATGAACAGTTAGAGTGTATATTTCCAGGTAATTTAGGAATAGAATGTTCAAATAAACAATGTTCTTTTAATCATCTTTATCCAAAAATTACCCCTATATTAGCAACTCAACAAGGATATATTCGTATAATAGATGGTAAGTCTTTGCTGAATATTGCGAAAAAGGAGGGTTTAATCATTCAGCTTGAGGTACGCTGCGGTGATTTTATAACCAATAATACACATCTACTTACTATTTACTCCAAAGAGCTAATTAATGACGCTATGCACAAGCAATGCCTTGATGTATTTGCGTTAGGAACGAAGCGCAATCCAGAACAAGACCCTCTTTTTCTAGTGGACGAGTTGGTTGAGATTATTGCGCGCGCTTTATCACCTGGCATTAACGACCCTTTTACCGCCATAACATGCATGGACTGGTTACAATCCAGTATACAAAAATTATCAGACATTAATCTGCCTTCCGCATATCGTTATGATACAGAGAATCAATTGCGCGTAATTGCTCAACCGATTGCATTTTCTGAGTTTTGTGAATTGATTTTTAGTCGCATCCAACCTTATGTTTGTAAAGACAGAAATGCTTCCATCCACATGATGAACATGCTAGGTGTCTTGCATGGAATCAGCAAGAATCAGGAGCATAAAAATAGAATAGCTTCTCATGCCAACTCCCTTAAAAATGCAGCTAGAGAATGCTTGTTAAAGGATGACGCTGAAAAAGTTATGAAGAATTACGAGAAACACTTTCAACCCAAATAACGTCATTTCTTATCAGTCATAAGGTTCTGTTTTTTCCTACAAGCTTTGAATAATCGATAGCTACGGCCATCTTCTAACTGGTCATGCATAAAACAAACAAATTGAGATATCCTTATCAAGCACCGCCTTTTGCGTCAGGGCACAAGTTCCGGAGCGCTAGGCAATAGTCCAGGCGTTTTAAATTCTTCAGCCCAACTGTGTTAAAAAGGTTCCAAGCGGATGACCGCATAGGCTGGCTCTTCATAGGGATGTACTTCAATTAATTTCTGTACGGCCAGATGAATTAATTCATCACTGCAAAGTATTTCTACTTTGTATTCGTTCACAAAATTAAGCTCTTGCTTTTTCCCGATTGCAGGGTTGGCGTCTTCCAGAGGGCGAAACTGTCCGCGTCCCAGAGATTGCCAGCAGGTTTGCTCGTAATTCCCCAATTTTCCTACACCAAGCTCAAATAATGCCTGTTTTACTTCTTCCAGGTTTGCTTCAGGTACGTAGAAAATTAATTGATAATTCATAAAACCTCAGGATTTCCATTTAATGTTACAGCCAATGCTGGGCTTTTGTTCCGCCGACACAGATTTACCCTCAATTAAGGCGTCCAAAGCTTTGCGTATTGAATGGCCATCGACCGCAACGCCATTTCCCGGGCGGGAATCATCCAACTGGCCACGATAAACCAAAGAAAGATCGGCATCGAATACAAAAAAATCCGGAGTGCAAGCAGCATGATAAGCTTTAGCAACTTCCTGCGTTTCATCAAATAGATAAGGGAAGGGATAACCTTGCTCTTTTGCAACTCTTTGCATATTTTCCGGTGAGTCATCCGGATAACTTTCCACGTCATTGGAATTAATAGCAATAAATTTCACCTGCTTGGGGATATAATCAAATGCTAATTTCGTCAATTGTTGGTTGACGTGTTTAACAAAAGGACAATGATTGCAAATGAACATGACGACAGTAGCAATATACTTTGAATCAACGTTTAAGTTGATTTTTTGACCGCTTGTGACATCCAATAAAGAAAAAAGCGGTGCTTGTGTTCCCAACGGTAACATAGAAGATTCTGTCCTGGCCATAACTCTCCCGATTTGATTAATGACAACAAACTAAAAAATAATCTTAAAGGCAGTACCAAAGGTAAATACCAAATTCAAAATAGCCCATAGAAGCGCGATGTGTCTACCTTGATAAACATTGTACATTGCAAATACGGCAATGCTTAGGCTGCCAAAGAAAAAAATCCAAGGATCGGCGTATGAAAAACCAATGGATAGCAAAGCGATTCCGGTAATGCCAATGAGTCTAAAAATACGCAATTCGCCACTTAATAAATAATAAACTAATAATTGCAGCGATAGCATGATGGGCAGACTAGCTTGCAGAACTGGCCCAATGCCAAGCAAGATAGCCCCGTGCCCGGCAAGAAGAATAAGCTCGAGGGCTATGTAATAGGTCAATTTAAAGTAAACTGCGGTAGTTAATAATAAACTTGCCCCTGCAACGTAATAAATCTGTGCGGCGGTAGGGGGTTGTTTAAAACCTAACAAGATAATCAGTGCACCAATGATACCTAAAAAAATAAAAAAAATTGGCTTGATTGTTTGCACACTCAAGTTACCAGCGGAGTAAAATTCCCTTGGCAGCGGCATCTTTAATCACCTGATTTTGTGGTTTGTTCGTTGAAACCCAGTAATTGCCCATATTGCTCAGGGCAAATTTAACGCGCGGATATTGGCATACTTCAAGAACATCGCTGCAGTTTACCAATGAGGTATTATTCGCATCCTGGTGCGCATAACATTTAAAGTGTAAATTTTGGACATCTGAGGCAAACGCAGACCAATTTTGTGCATCAATTTTACTTTGCAGCTTTGGACTCATGAACACATCCCGTATTTCATAACGCTCCAGTTCAATTTGCATGTTGGAGCGGTTTTGAATTAAGTAAAAGGTTTGATCTCCTTTTTCATTTAAGACAAGGTAATTCGTATTAAATCCAAAACCCGTGACTTCGCATCCATGCGGAAAGGTGGCAGCGAAACCAATATCATTAAATGAAAGCAATATTAAAAAAGAAACGAATATTTTATTTATGTTGTTGCCCATTTTAAGCCTCAAATCATGGAAAGGCGCTATTTTAATTAAAATTGGAAAAAGGAAAAAGCTTTACTTGCTTAATCTTAAAAGGAATCCAAAAGTTAATCCTTATGGGCAGCAATTTTTGCCATAATCATCGGTGAGTAAGTGCGGTAGCCGCTTAATATTAAATACATGGCAACATATCCCAGGGAAATCGTCAGCCATAAAGGGTGGCTATAGGGATATTGCCACAATAGAAGAATAGAACTTATGCCAAATAACAGTGAGCAAGTGTGCATAATTATTTTTAATGTTTTGGATTCGGTTAAATAATCCAAACGCGAAGGATAGACATATTTTATAGGTACGAAAATTAAAATGCTGAGAATGAGTAAGATCAGGGTGTTGGTGTACATATTAGTATTAAAAATAAACATGTAAAACACAACAAAATTCCAATAGCAGGGGAAGCCTTTAAAAAAGTGATCCGCAGTTTTTGCATCAGCCTGACAGAATTGATAGGAAGAAGTAATCGTGACTGCCAGAACGATCCAATAAGCATAGTTTTCGGGGAGCATCCCGGGTTTAACTAACAAGAAAAAAGCTGGAGTAATTACATAATTTAAATAATCTACAATATTATCTAAAAGTGCTCCGTCTATTTGCGGCAAAATTTCCTTAACACCTACAAGCCTGGCGAAAGTTCCGTCTACTGCATCAATAAAAACGGTAATAGCCATCAGGCATAAAGCGTCAATATATTCATGCTGAAAAATCTTATAGAGAGAGAGTAAGCCTATGAACGCTGCACTTGCTGTAAATACATGCACAGACCAGGCTATGAAATGCCAAAAGTAAGAATTTTTTTTCTTATTATTCATCAGTTATCCTACTGGGATGGTTGGTATTTTTTCAGTTCCGCAAGGCAGAATCAGGAAAATCAAGGAATAGTAACAACAATCAAAAGTCATGTGCAACAATTGCAAAGCCGGTTAACAATGTGCAGCAATTAATTTATGCTTTGATTTTTTATAAAAACCGGTTGGCTGCTGTAGTTTAATGCAAGTTATTCATTATAAGTTATCAGTTGTATAAAAATAAGGAATGCATGCTTTAAACAGCATGAAATATGCTGAGTTTATATCTAGCGTTTGCTCGGCAGCAAAATAAACTACACTTTTACCAGGCGACTAAAGGGAGTTACCATGCAAATTACGACGATGAACCCGGCAACTGAAAAACCATTGCAAAGCTATCCTTTGTTTACGGCGGATCAAGTGAACGCCTATATTGATGCTGCCCACCTTTGCTATCTCTCCTGGCGGAAAACAGATTTTGCACAGCGTAAGCAACGCATGCTGACTTTGGCTGAACTATTGCGGAAAAAGCAAGACAGTTATGCTGAATTAATGGCGAAAGAAATGGGCAAGCCCATAAGCGCAGGTAAGGCTGAGATGCAAAAATGTGCCTGGGTATGCGAGCATTTTGCCGAGCAAGCAGAATCCTACCTGGCTGCGCGTACTATTAAAACAGAGATGCAAAAAACAATAGTAAGCCATCAGCCTTTGGGTATTGTATTTGCCATCATGCCGTGGAATTTTCCATTTTGGCAGGTTTTTCGCTTTGCAGCGCCAACCATTATGGCAGGCAATGCGGCTATTTTAAAACATGCGCCGATTTCTACCGGTGCCGGAAACGCCATTGCAGATTTATTTTTGCAAGCGGGTTTTCCTGAGCATTTGTTTCAGCACTTTATATTAGACAATGACTTGGCCGCCAAAGTCATTGCTCACGAAAAAATCGTGGCAGTTACGTTAACAGGCAGCGAACAAGCGGGCGGTATCGTTGCGTCCAATGCTGGGAAACATTTAAAAAGAGTAGTCCTGGAACTTGGCGGCAATGATCCCTATCTGGTGCTCGCTGATGCAGATCTGGATTTGGCAGCGGAAAATATTGTACTTTCGCGTTTAAACAACAGTGGCCAAGTCTGTATTGCAGCAAAACGAACTATCGTCGTACACGAAGTATTCGATGCTATACTCGAAAAAATTTTGCAGCGCGTTAAAGGCTATCAAATGGGAGATCCACTGGATCCCTCTACCAATTTTGGTCCCATGGCACGCGAAGATTTGCGCAACACATTGCATCAGCAAGTGATGGAGAGCAAAGAAAAAGGTGCAAAGGTAATCGTTGGCGGTGAAATACCTCATTGCCAGGGGTTTTATTATCCCCCCACCGTGTTAACGGATGTGTGTCCGGGCATGCCGGCTTTTGACGATGAATTGTTCGGCCCTGTCATTGCTATTACCAAGGCTGAAGATGAGGCACATGCGATCCGCCTGGCCAATCAAAGCCGTTATGGGCTAGGAGCCGCTATCTTTACTCGTGACCTTAAACGCGGTGAGCGAATGGCCACTCATGAAATTGAGACGGGAAGCTGTTTTGTTAATGCTTATGTTGCTTCTGATCCTAGAGTTCCTTTCGGTGGCATTAAACGCTCTGGATATGGGCGAGAGTTATCGCAGGAGGGAATTTTGGAATTTGTTAATATTAAAACGGTTAGTATCAGGTGAAATTATTTAATAATCAACTTATCCTTATCTCGGCAAAGGAACAAGCCATGCGTTGTTATGCTGGTGATGACCTCCATAAAACCTATCCGGTATCTACGGGTAAAAATGGCTTGGGCGAACAAGAGGGCAGCGAGTGTACGCCACGCGGCTGGCACCAAATTCACAGCATTATCGGCTTGGACAATGCCGTAAACAGTGTATTCATTGCGCGTCGGTGGACAGGAGAAATATACACCCGAGAACTGGCGGCGCAATATCCGGGTCGAGATTGGATCTTGACCCGAATTTTGCAGCTGGATGGCTTGGAGCCTGGAAGAAATAAAGGAGGAAGCGTAGACAGTTTGCAACGATACATCTACATTCATGGCACTCCTGATATCACGCCTTTAGGTACACCAGGCTCCAGAGGCTGCATACGCATGAATAATGCCGATATTATCGAGTTATCCCTCTGGGTTAAAGTAGGTAGCGTAGTGTGTATTGAATAAAAAATATGCAAAAACCAGTAGAACCATTTCCGGCATTAATGCAAATAAACAAAATGCTCTTAAATATCGCAAAACCAGCTACAATGGGTATATAATTCGCCACAATGAATTACTATTATCATGCTAAACGGGGTGATGCATGTCTTATAAATTTGAAGAAGGTAAAGATTTAATCATCGACGCGGTCGTTAACAAGATAAAACAAAAAATGAGTAGCGATCAAGCCAAGTTGTGCGCTGAATTTATACGGCAGTTTTTTGGTACAGTGGCCTTGGAGGATTTACAAGATTGGACCATTGACGATCTGTACGGTGCTGCAATTAATTTCTGGCCCCTCATCCAACACCGTGCGCCCGGCGAAGTAAAAATTCGCATCTATAATCCTGATTTTGAGCGCCATGGTTGGCAGACTACTCACACTGTAGTGGAAATCGCTTGTGAAGACATGCCCTTTTTGGTGGATTCTATTCGTATGGTCGTCAACCGTATGGGATTGGCTTCTCATTTGATCATGCATCTTGGTGGTTTGCGTGTAAAACGGGCAGCAAATAATGAAATAACCGCTATTTTACCGCAAAATGGCGAAACTTCGGACGATGTTCAGTTTGATTCCACCATATTGATGGAGATTGATAGGCAGACCGATCCGAAAGTTTTGGATGAACTGCACCGAAATTTTGAGCGTGTCCTTGAGGATAATCGTCTTGTGGTTGAAGACTGGTTGCCTATGCGTAAAAAAGTGAAATCCATGATTGAAGAGCTGGATAGAGCTCCTAAAAATCTGGATCCTAACGAAGTAGAAGAAACGAAAGCTTTTTTGCATTGGATTGAAGATCACCATTTCACTTTCCTGGGCATACGGGATTATGAATTAATTCATAAAGATAAAGAAACTATCCTGCAAGCCATACCGGAAACAGGTTTAGGCGTATTAAGATCAGGCTTGAGCAAGTCCAGTGCGCGCAGCATTTCAGCGATGACGCCCGAAGCCCGCGAACTTACCTTATCGCCCCGAATTTTGGTAATGTCCAAAACCAATACCCTAGCCAGTGTACACCGGGATGCATACACCGATTATATTGGAGTTAAATACTTCAATCAAAAAGGTGAAGTAGTAGGTGAGCACCGAATTATCGGGTTATATACGTCTGCTGCATACAATACCAACCCGAAACATATTCCTTTTCTACGGCATAAAGTGGCCTTGATAATGAATAATTCTTCATTAAATCCACGCAGCCATGCGGGCAAAGTATTGTTAAATATTATTGAAACTTTGCCACGCGATGATTTAATCCAGGCAACTGATGAAGAATTATTGCAAATGGCCATGGGTATTTTCCACATGCAAGAGCGTCGCCGCATCCGCATGTTTGCAAGGGTGGATGTGTACCGTCGTTTTATTTCATGCTTGGTGTTTGTACCAAGAGACCGTTTCAATACAGAGCTTAGAGAAGCAATGCAGGAAATTCTCCGCGAAAGCTTCAATGCGCAGGAAATCACTTTTTCTACCCGGTTTTCCGAATCTATTCTGGCTCGTATTCATTTTATTATTCGTATCAATCCGCACGAAAGCAAAGACTTTGATTTCAAGGCGGTCGAGAAAAAATTAATCGAAGTGGGTCGCTCCTGGACTGATGATTTGCAGCAATACTTGTACGAAGCATTCGGAGAAGAAGAAGCCAACCATCTTTATGCACGTTACAAAGATGCTTTCCCGGCAGTTTACATGACGAATTTTTCAGCCCGGACTGCAGTTTTCGACATCAAGCACACTGAGCAATTGTCGGTGGATAATTCATTGGGGATGAATTTTTATCGTCCATTGGATGAGCTTTCGGGCAGCTTTAAATTAAAAATCTATCAGCATGACACCACCATCCCATTGTCTGATGTTTTACCCATTCTTGAAAATTTAGGAATGCGCGCCATTAGCGAGCGTCCGTATTTACTTAAATTTAACGATGGAAAAATTACCTGGATTAATGATTTTGCATTGCATTATACCCGCGACAGCGAATTCAATTTTGATGATATTCGCGATTTATTCCAAAATGCATTCACCAAGATTTGGTTCGGCGATGCAGAAAACGATGGCTTTAATCAATTGGTACTGGCGGCAGGGCTTGACTGGCGGCAAGTGACGGTATTGCGCACTTATGCTCGCTATTTCAAGCAGATAGGATTTACCTTCAGCCAGAATTACATTATTTCAGCCTTAAATAATAATGCATTGATTTCTAAAAAATTGGTGCGATTATTTGAATTGCATTTCAATCCAAAAACAATAAAAGACCGGGAAAAGAAAATACACGCGCTGGTCGCTGAAATTTTGTCGGATCTGGATGCTGTGGATAATTTGGACGAAGATAAAATTATTCGCCAGTATGTGCAGGCAATTACATCGACTCTGCGCACTAATTATTACCAGTTGGATAAAAAAGGCCAGCCTAAGAATTATGTATCTATCAAGTTAAACAGCAAGACCATTGCCGGGGTGCCTCGTCCTTATCCCATGTTCGAGATTTTTATTTATTCTCCAAAATTCGAAGGCGTGCATTTGCGTTGTGGAAAAGTGGCCCGTGGTGGAATTCGTTGGTCGGATCGGAGAGAAGATTTCCGCACAGAAATCCTTGGCTTGATGAAAGCGCAACAAGTTAAAAATGCTGTGATTGTGCCAAGTGGTGCTAAAGGCGGTTTTGTGGTTAAACAATTTCCGGTTAATGCCACACGCGAGGAAATATTGGCAGAAGGCATCAATTGTTATCGTTTGTTCATCCGCGGTTTGCTGGATATTACTGATAACTATAAAGATGGTCTCATCATCAAGCCAAATGATGTAATCACTTATGATGAGGATGATCCTTACCTGGTCGTAGCAGCAGACAAAGGTACCGCTACATTCTCTGATATTGCCAATGAAATTTCGGCAGAATATGGATTCTGGCTGGGAGATGCGTTTGCATCCGGCGGCTCTATTGGTTATGACCATAAAAAAATGGGCATCACGGCAAGAGGGGCCTGGGAATCCGTAAAACGTCATTTCTACGAAATGGGCGTAGACATTCAAACTACAGATTTTACTGTGGTTGGTATTGGCGACATGTCAGGCGATGTGTTTGGAAATGGGATGTTGTTATCCAAACACATTAAATTGGTTGCTGCGTTCAACCACATGCATGTCTTTATCGATCCAGACCCTGATCCTGCACTGAGTTTTGCAGAACGCCAGCGGTTATTTAATTTACCGCGTTCAACCTGGGCGGATTATGATAAAAAACTGATTTCGAAAGGTGGTGGCGTGTTTAACCGCAATGCCAAATCAATCGTCGTCAGCAAGGAAATGAAGCAATTATTTGGCATTAAACAAGCTGCCGTTGAGCCTAATGAGTTAATACGCATTGTGCTGCAAGCGGAAGTGGACCTATTGTGGAGCGCAGGCATCGGTACATTCGTGAAAGCATGCTCCGAACCCAATGCAGAAGTTGGCGATCGCACCAATGACGCAATCCGCATCAACGGCAAACAGCTTCGTTGCAAGGTCGTTGGGGAAGGCGGCAACCTTGGCCTTACCCAATTAGGGCGGATGGAGTATGCCCTGCATGGAGGATTGATTTATACCGACTTTATCGATAACTCGGCTGGGGTCAGTTGCTCCGATAAAGAAGTAAACATCAAAATTCTGCTTAATTCGGTCGTGGCTGCGGGCGATCTTACGACGAAGCAGCGTAACGAGCTACTGGGTGAAATGACGAATGAAGTTGCGCAGCTGGTGCTCCGGGAAAATTATTTACAAACACGTGCTATCAGTTTAATGGCAACCCAAGCTGCTCGCTCGCTCGGGTTGCACAGCCGTTATATCCATGAACTGGAGCGCACAGGTAAATTGGACAGGGCGCTTGAATTTTTACCGGATGAGAAGGCGCTTGTCGAGCGAAAAGCTGCTGGCAAAGGATTAACAAGTCCTGCCATTGCAGTCTTGTTCTGCTATAGCAAAATTGTGCTGAAAGAAGCTATTTTGGCTTCCGATGTGCCTGAAGATCCTTTCTTGAAGCAACTCTTGCTGCAGTCTTTTCCCAAACCGCTGCAAGAAAACTTTAGTAAGCAAATGCAGCAGCATCCATTGAAGCGAGAAATCATTGCCACAAAATTAAGCAATATTATTCTCAATGAAATGGGCTTTAATTTCGTCTACCGTCTACAGGATGAAACCGGGGCCCCAATTTCTGCTATTGTGCGTGCCTACATGATAGCCAGAAGCGTTATTAATATGAATGCCATCTGGACGGAGATTGAAGCACTGGATGGCCGCGTTGATGCGCAAAAGCAGACTGAAATGATGATGCTTTATGTAAGATTACTGCGTCGAATTTCGCGTTGGTTCTTGCGTAATCGCCGGATGAAATTGGATATCAGCAAGACCGTCAAATTGTATGCGCCAGGTTTTGAGGAAATAAAAGCCGCTCTGCCGAAAGTTCTCGGTGAGCAGGATCGTAAATTGTATGACGATACTTATCAGAAATATTTACAATGGGGCATTTCGGAATTTCTGGCTCATGAGTTAACCATAACCAAAGGCTTGTTTGCCGTAATGGATATTATTGAGGTAGCTCATCAGCTGGATACGAGCATCACCAGAGTGGCAGAAGTCTATTTCAATATTGGTTCTTTTCTGGATTTGGAATGGATACGTTTACAAGTAATTATTCATCCAACAGAAAATCACTGGGAAGTCTTATCCAGAGAAGCCTTGCGTGACGATTTGGATTGGCAACAACGTCAGTTAACAGCCAGTATCATTCAAGCAGATAATAAGAAAGATTCTGCAAAACTGATTCAATCCTGGTCTGAAAGTCATACGGCGCTTATCGAGAGATGGCATCAAGTTTTAGCTAATTTGCGTTCATCGGGCGGACTTAACTATACCATGTTTTTCGTTGCCATACGTGAATTGTTGGATTTGACGCAAACCACTATCCAAACGTCTGAGAAAAAGCCTCTGTTGGAAGAAGCCTAATCTTGTCTGTTTCCCGGATAACTGCGCGTTAGCGGTTATCCGGGCTTACATAGGCGTGTGGCAGGGTGCAACATTGTCTAGCGCTTGGGTTTGTCTATAACCATTAAAATGAGTAAGATAAGTTCTTTTGAGTGTGTCATTATAAGGAAGTAAACGTGCTTAAACATCGAAGTAAAATTTCTCAAGACTATAGCAATCCGGAAGAATATGTTCGGTATTCAACGGGTTCAAAGTGGCTGCATTGGTTAATTGCCAGTCTCGTAATTATCTTGCTCGCGGTTAGTTTTTTCCTGGAAGATGTGCCGGAGCAATACCAGCCTGTTGCTTATATGATCCACAAATCCTTGGGTCTAACAGTATTATTTTTAATGGTGCTTCGTTTATTTTGGATTTTGTATAAAGGTAAACCGCCATTGCCGCAAACGGTTCCTGCTTGGCAAAGACTACTGGCAAGGGGCGTGCAATACAGTTTTTATGTGTTTTTATTTGCAATGCCGCTAAGCGGCTGGATTATGTCGGTTGCTGCCGGCAGAACGCCGGTGTACTTTGGTTTATTTTCAGTGCCTTTGCCTATTTCGCCCGATAAAGAATTGGCCAAAACAATGAATGGCGTTCATGAAACCATTGCGTGGGTGTTGATAGCGTTAGTGATTTTGCACGTGGCAGGTGCATTGAAACACTATTTTATTGATCGGGATAAAGTAGTACAAAGCATGTTGCCCTAGCCAATGACAACTTTCGTTGCCCTGGCCTAGGGCATGCATTTTAAGAATTCTTGGAGATGCGGCTTATCTTTTTCTGCAGCAAGATAATTGCCTAGCCGCATTATTTCCTTATCATATTCTGGTTTGGTGATGCAGCCGCGCATGAGTTCGAAGCGCAGATAAACACAATACGTGTTGAGTACATCCGTTTCGCAATAATCGCGGATGCCTTGGATGTTTCCTGCCAAATATTCTTCCCAGACTTTCTCGCCACTCATTCCCATTTTCCCGGGAAAACCCAGCATAGTGGCAATTTCATCCAAAGGGGCGCTTGCTTTCATTTGGTAAGCGGATAAAACATCCATCAAATCCAGATGGCGATAATGATAGCGGTTCAAATAATTATTCCAGCGAAATTCCTGCTGGTTGTCGCCCGCCTCCCAATACGTGGATGCAGTTATGCCATGAAACAGAGCGCGATAATGCAGAACCGGCAGATCAAAACCGCAGCCATTCCAGCTGACCAGCGTAGGCGTGTGTTTATCAAGCCCATTGAAAAAACGTTGGATCAATTCCTGCTCATCAGCATGCACATCGCCTAATGACCAGACTTTTAACTGGGAAGAATTACAAAGCACCAATGAAATCGCAATAATTTTTTGCAAATAATGCGGTAAAAAATCATGGCCTACTTTCGCGCGGCGCAATGCAAATAATGCACGGGCGGCATCGCTATCGGCAAGATTCTCCAGCCCGTAGAGTTTACGGCCGCTTTCAAGATCAGGAATGGTTTCAATGTCAAATACTAAAATGGTCATAAAGGTATGAATATGAATTTTATCGCAGTAAAAATATCACACGCTTTTAAAGAATAGTAGGAAAGTTTTCTAAGATAGCGGCCTTATTTGCTGTTGCCATTTAGTTCGTTACCATGTTAAAAATGCTGTTCACGCGTTGCAAGGAGCAATCGATGTCAGCTTCCATGGGAAAGAAGTTTCGGGATTTAGTCAATACGCAGCCACCCGTGCAAATTTTAGGGGCAATCAATGCTTATGCTGCGATGTTGGCTGAAACAGCCGGGGCGAGGGCGCTCTATCTTTCCGGTGCAGGAGTGGCAAATGCCTCTTATGGTTTGCCGGATTTAGGCATGACCGGACTTGCAGAAATACTTGAAGATGCAGGGCGCATCATTCAAGCTTGTTCGCTTCCCCTCCTCGTTGATATCGATACTGGATTCGGGCATGTATTTAATATCGCGCGCACGATTAAAATGATGGAACACGCCGGAGTGGCTGCCGTTCATATCGAAGATCAAGTGACCGCCAAACGTTGCGGCCATCGCCCCAATAAATCCATAGTGTCCATGCATGAAATGGGCGATAGAATCAAAGCAGCGGTCGATGCCCGTTTGGATGAAAATTTTGTCATCATGGCTCGGACTGACGCTTACGCAAATGAAGGTTTGCAAGCGGCCATAGAACGTGCACAATTTTATACAGAACTTGGTGCGGACATGATTTTTGCGGAGGCATTACCGAGTCTGGACGATTATCGTGAGTTCACCACGCAGGTGAAAGTTCCCATCCTTGCGAATATCACCGAATTTGGTAAAACCCCAATGTTTACAAAAGAAGAATTAAAAAATGCCGGCGTAAAGTTAATTTTGTACCCATTGAGTGCTTTCCGAGCCATGTCGTTTGCGGCATTAAACGTCTATCAAACTATTCTGGGGCAAGGGACGCAACAAGCCGTATTGAATTCAATGCAAACGCGTAATGATCTCTATCAAGTGTTAAAGTACAATGATTTTGAAAAAAAATTGGATGAGTATAAGGGAGAGCAGGATGGCAAATAAATCAGCAGGGTTGGAAGGTGTGATTGCAGGTCAATCTGCCATAGCTACTGTAGGGCAAGCAGGAGCTGGATTAAATTATCGTGGCTATTCCATTGAAGATTTGGCCGAAAATGCAACTTTTGAAGAAGTGGCTTATTTATTAATTTATGGGCAGTTACCCACCCGCACCGAATTGGCTACTTATGTGAATAAGTTAATCAGTCTGCGTTCTTTGCCTGAGCATTTAAAATCTGTTTTGAAACTGGTTCCAAAACAGACGCATCCCATGGATGTTTTACGCACCGGCTGTTCCATGCTGGGGACCCTGGAACCTGAAAAGGATTTTTCCGAGCAGTATGATATAGCTGATCGTTTATTGGCTATATTTCCAGGTATGTTGTGCTATTGGTATAACTATCATCAATTCGGTAAGGAGATAAGCGGGGAAAGTGATGAAGAAAGTGTCGGTGGGCATTTTTTAGCTTTGTTGCATGGAAAAAATCCGCCTAGCTTGCATCGCGATATGATGAATGTTTCATTAATCTTATATGCCGAGCACGAATTCAATGCCTCCACCTTTGCCGCACGCGTAACTGCGGCTACCCTATCCGATTTTTATTCAGCCATCACCAGTGCCATCGGTGCATTAAGAGGGCCGTTGCATGGTGGGGCCAATGAAGCCGCGATGGAGCTTATTGAGCGCTTTAAAAGCCCTGATGAAGCCGAGCAGCAGTTAATGGTGATGCTCGCCAATAAAGCTAAAATCATGGGGTTTGGGCACCGTGTTTATAAAGACTGCGACCCTCGTTCCGATATCATCAAGGAATGGGCAAGAAAATTGGCTAAATCCCAAGAAGAAATATTGCTGTTTAAAATTTCTGAACGTATTGAAGCAGTTATGCGACGTGAGAAAGATTTATTCCCGAACCTTGATTTTTATAGTGCTTCCGCTTATCACTTTTGCGGGATCCCAACCTGCCTGTTTACACCCATTTTTGTCATGTCAAGGATTACGGGGTGGTCAGCACACGTATTTGAACAACGAGCAGATAATCGCCTGATCCGGCCAACTTCAGAGTACACCGGGCCGGAAGCGCGTCCTTATATTGCCATCGATGCGAGGTAAAATTGATGCACACATTTGTAGAAGATAATATCAAACCGAATTACGACCAAGTAATGAATGACATTGCCGATTATGTGCTGCATACCCCGATTAAAAGTCACGAAGCATTTGAAACAGCACGTCTTTGTTTAATGGATTCATTAGGCTGCGGCATATTGGCCCTAAGTTTCAAGGAATGTACCAAGCTGTTAGGCCCTGTTGTACCGGGCGCATTCTTGGCGAATGGTGCGCGGGTGCCGGGAACGGATTACGAATTGGATCCGGTACAAGCTGCGTTTAATATCGGCACCATCATTCGCTGGCTTGATTTTAATGATACCTGGCTTGCAGCTGAATGGGGACACCCATCGGATAATCTGGGAGCCATCCTTGCTGTTGCCGACTACGTCAGCCGACAAAATTTAAAAAAAGGAAAACCTTCCTTGCTTATGCAAGACGTGCTGACTGCCATGATTAAGGCACATGAAATCCAGGGATGCCTGGCATTGGAAAACAGTTTTAATCGCGTGGGGCTTGATCATGTTTTCCTGGTCAAAACAGCCAGTGCCGCCGTTGCAGCTGCTTTGCTGGGTGGCGATAAAGACATGATACAGCGCACGCTCTCGCAGGTTTTTGTGGATGGTCAAAGCTTAAGGACTTATCGGCATGCCCCAAATGCAGGCTCGCGTAAATCCTGGGCCGCGGGAGATGCTACCGCTCGTGCTGTACGATTGGCTCTTATTAGTCAAACGGGTGAAATGGGTTATCCTAGCGCATTAACCGCCCCCAAATGGGGCTTTTACGATGTGCTATTTGCAGGAAAGCCGTTTCAATTTCAGCGGCCCTATGCGAGCTATGTGATGGAGCACGTCCTTTTCAAGCTTTCCTACCCTGCAGAATTTCATGCACAAACTGCAGTGGAATGTGCGGCAGCCTTACATCCTTTACTGAAAAACCGTTTGCAAGACATTGCCCGCATCGAATTAGTTACGCATGAGTCGGCTATTCGTATTATTAGCAAACAAGGGCCGCTCCATAATCCTGCAGACAGGGATCATTGTTTGCAATACATGGTCGCTGTGGCTCTTTTACATGGCGATCTGCGTGCCGAACACTACGAGGATGAAACCGCTTCTGATCCACGCATTGATCTATTGCGCGAAAAAATGACTGTATCCGAGAACAAGCAGTTTTCCAGCGATTATCATGATCCAGAAAAGCGTTCGATTGCCAACAGCATGAAAATTGTATTTAACGATGGCAGTGAGAGTGAATTGGTAACCGTGGAATATCCCATCGGGCATAGAAGGCGCCGGGAAGAAGGGATACCTGTCCTCTTGTCTAAGTTTAAACATAATGTAAGTACTCATTTTTCTGCGGCTCAAGTGGAAAAAATCATGCAAGCCATGAGCGACACCAATTCCTTGGCAGCAATGTCTGTGGTGGATTTTATGGCTATGTGGGCTTTTGCCAAGTAGAATATTTTAGCCCGGTTATTGCTGTTGCTCTAACTGGGCCTTATCTTTTCGCCAGGCATGCTGTTATTCTCAAATTTTTCGTTTAATGCCCGCCGTCGCCATGATTTTTGTGGTAATTTCTTCAATTGAATAACGGGTGGAATTGATAAAAGGAATATTTTCTTGTTTGTACATGGCTTCTACCTCAGCAATTTCACGGCGGCATTGCTCTGTGGAGGCATATTGGCTGTTGGGCCTGCGTTCCGTACGAATATGCTGCAGACGTTGCGGATCAATCGTTAAGCCAAATAATTTATGTTTATAGGGTCTTAACACATCCGGCAGGCGAAAGTCAGCCAACTCTTCTTCGGCAAAAGGATAGTTTGCAGCCAGTATACCGAATTGCAGCGCCATGTATAAACAACTTGGAGTTTTACCACAGCGGGATACTCCAATTAAAACGATATCAGCCTTGTCATAATCTTTAATTTTTATGCCATCGTCATGAGCCAGGGTATAATTTACCGCTTCAATGCGCTGGTTATAGGATTGCGTATCACTCACTCCATGCGTGCGTCCCACCGTATAAGAAGATTTGGTATTCAATTCCTGCTCCAGAGGTGCAAGAAAAGTATTAAACAAATCATATATACTGGCTTTGGAGTTTTTTATATGGGCACTGATTTCCGGGTTGACCAATGTCAAGAAGACAATGGGCTTTATACCGGTTTCCTCATAGCAATGGTTAATTTTATTTATTACCGCTTCTGCTTTTTCAATAGAGTCAACATAAGGAATGGTTTGTTTTTCAAATTGTATTTGCTCAAATTGGGTTAACAAACTGTTGCCTAAAGATTCTGCAGTGATCCCGGTGCCGTCTGACACCATAAAAATGTATCGTTTCATTTCCATTCTCGTTAAGCCTGACATGGCAATTATAGGTCTTATCTGCTATGTTGTTTAAAATCAAGTGGTTGGAGGAAATCCTTATGGAAAAAGATCGCTACCAGCAAAGTCATGGATGGTATATTACTGGCATGATATCGCTTATTTTAAGTCTTGTCTTGTTTGCATTTTGTTTTTATCTCTTGCCGTTCTTGTTGTTTGGATTTGTTTATGATGTACCCGAGTTTATTTTGTACCTGCGGGAATTTTTTGAGGATAAATACCAAATTACTACACGCGCTGCGGGCTTGATCGTTTTTTTTATTTTTTTCTTACTGGCGGCCCTGGCAGCCTTTGCAGCTTATTTAGCTTCCAATCGCATTGAAAATCGTATTTTTAATATAAAGCAGGAAGGCGAGGAAGGCCCGTCGCGAATACGTCAAGAAGCCAAGGAAACGGCAAGCATTTTATCAAAGATTATAATTGTTGTTATACTTATATTTATTGGGGCGATTTTGCTGCAATGGTTAATTTATGTACCTGCAGCTACCCCAATTGATTAAGGAGCGGTGATGCTTTTTTTAACAAAATTTCAAATTAAACGTTTGATAAAAAAAATAAGAGTCTTGCAACAAAGCCGGTTGCACAATCAACCTACAGATGAAGCTTTGCAAAAAGAAGTTTCTCTATATCATACTCTGGCTGCGTTATATGAGTCATTGCAGGGTAAGAAGAAATATCCTTTTGCACGTGAACAAGCTCTGGAATGCTACCGTGCCGCCACCACAATAAATGATCCTGTCGCCCAATATATTTTGGGAAAAAACCTTTTAGAAGAGGCTAAACTGCGCGAACAACTCCAAAAAGAAGAAGTGTTTGCAAGCACCAGCAATGAAAGGCGCATGAAGCAGCTATACGAGGAAGCCCTTGCTTATTTAACAGCAGCTGAGAAGTTGCAACATATACAAGCAAAGCGTTTACATGGTTTATGTTACATCAACGGTTGGGGTGTTGAGCCTGATAAGAAAAAAGGGTTTGATTTAATTGTGGCCAGTATTGATCAGGAAAACAGTTGGGATAAAGTGCCGCAAATATTTGCATCCATGGGATTAAATAAGCCTGAGTTTTTCTCAGCACTGGCGCAGCATCGCAAATCTTAACTTTTGTGAGCTCGCGTCGTTTAGACTCTCGGCCGCGATATTTATATTGTCGCGGCTTTGACCCAGGATGGTTGCTTTATGCCATATTAACCTCCACAATGAATAATTCTCCATGCGATTATCCAGCCGATAATAAGGATTACCTGCTCACAAAATGATCTAGGTGGTATGAAGTCATTCTGGGATAGCCCACCTTTATGCTTTTACACGAGCTTCTTAGAGCTTGTCGAATACTTGAAATAAAACAGCTTTTATTTAGGTTCTGTCGACATTGATGATTGTGTATAATCTGCGATAGAAATGACAAGGTGGTTTTATGCTTACAGATGATGAATGGAAGAGGATTAAAGATTGCTTACCAGGTAAGTTGGGGGATCCTGGTCGGAGGGGATCAGACAACCGGCTTTTTGTAGAAGGTATAATGTGGATAGCTCGGAATGGTGCAAAATGGAGGTCATTGCCTGAGAAATATGGTAAGTGGTCTACAGTTCATAAACGATTTATACGTTGGTCCAAGAAAGGAATCTGGCAAATGATATTTAATACATTGG